>DATBFG010000086.1:0-195433 GCA_036558645.1 Terriglobales bacterium | reverse complement strand
CACGTCGTGGTCTGGATGCTGAAGTCGCCCGTGTTCGTCCCGGTGATCTGATACGAAATCGGCATCCCCACCGCACCCGTGTTGCGCAGGTTCACTTGTTGCGGAGCACTTGTTGTGCCCACTTGCTGGTTGCCGAAGCTCAATCCGACTGGCGACACTCTCAGGAAAGTACCGCGTCCCGTTAGCGGAACTGTATGCGGGCTGCCCGGCGCGTTATCCGTCACCGATACCGTGCTATTCAGCAAGCCCGACTGCGTCGGCGTAAACGTGACCGTGATCGTACAGCTCGCTCCTGCGTTGAGACCGGTTCCGCAGTCATTCATCTGCGAATAATCAGCCGTAGTCGTCGCAATGTTGCTAATGTTCAACGCCGCATTGCCGGTGTTCGTCATGACCACACCCTTCGGCGAGGAGCTCGAGCCAATCGTCACGACCGAGAACGACAGGTTCGTCGGATTGAACGAAACGGCAGGTCCCCCGGTCCCGCTTTGCCGCATGATCGAAATATTGTTCGAATTGCTGTTCGCGACTGCCAGATCGAGGAAACCATCGTTATTGAAATCCCCAACTGCTGCGGCAGCTGGGCTTGCACCAGTCTGGAAATCGTTTTTGGCCTGGAAGCTTCCATTTCCATTCCCCAGGAAGATCGAAACGCTGTTCGTGGCCTGGTTAATGGTGGCCAGATCCACCTTGCTGTCGCCATTAAAGTCGCCAGCCACAATAAACTGAGGGCCAACAGCGGTCGTCAGCGTCGGACTGGCGATAAAGTTAGCATCTCCTTGATTCAGCAGAATCGAAACCGTAGCATCGGTCCGGTTTGTAACGGCCAAATCCACGAATCCATCCCCGTTGAAGTCTGCCGCCACCATTGAGGTCGGGCCCCGACCGGTCGTAGGCCAGTGCGGCGGAGGCGGAGGATCGACAAATGTCCAGGTAAACGTAGCGTTTCCTAGACCTAATCCGTAGCTCACGGTTGGCTGCGGCTTATCCTTGCTGTTGAGTTCTGCAAAATCAGGCACGCCGAACGGGGCTGGAGTTGTCGCCAGAGGATCGAAATCCGCAATCGCCACCGCGATCGGATTCGGTCTCCCCACGGGTGGCGAAGCTGTCGGATAGAACGTCCCGTCACCAAGACCAGGCCAGATCGATACCGTCGGATCGACGTTGTTGGCAATCGCTAGGTCGATGGCACCATCTTGATTAAAGTCGGCTGCGGCAATCCACGTCGGTTGCACGGTTTGGAAGGCCTCACCCTTGGAAACGAAGGTTCCATCACCGTTTCCACTGAAGGTCCAGATATCGTTCAACGTCTGATTCGCGACCGCCAGATCCAGAATACCGTCGCCGTTGAAATCTGCCGCCACCAGGCTGATTGGTCCAGCACCGGTTGGTAGAGTCGATTTCAGGGTAAAAGTGCCATTACCGTTGCCCGTGTAGACCGTAACCGTGTTGTCGTTAAAGTTCGCAACTGCCAAATCGAGCGTCTGGTCATTATTGAAGTCAGCGGCAGTTACCCACCTGGGGCTGTTTCCAACCGGAAAGTCGCTCTTGGTGAGAGTGATTGATCCAGTCGGATTCACGACGTGGAAGTTTGCAGCGTTCGAGGTTCCTCCACCGAGGGGACCTGGATTGGTCACGGTGATGAGCGCCGTCTTCGCAGCACTGACATTCGATCCGGGCACTGTGGCCTTTACTTGGTCCCCGTTGACAAATGTTGTCGAAAGCGGTGTTCCGTTCCAACTAACTACAGCTCCTGGGATAAAGTTGAACCCATTCACGGTTAAAGTGAAGCTCGCCGCACCCGGAGTCACCGCGGTCGGCACCAGGGGTTGTGTGATAAACGGTTCTGCATTGGTGGGCGCCTTCGTAGCAGTCCCTGTAAGTGGCACCAGATATGGGCCGTCGGCCTCCTTGGTCTCGATCTGAAGTTGGGCCGACCGTACCCCAGTCGTATTCGGTGTAAAGGTCACATTGATCGTGCAGCTATTCCCGGACAACAGAAAGTTGGGACTGAGTGGGCAGTTGTTAGTCTGCGCAAACTCGGCACTATCTTGGGGCAAGATCACCGGGGGCCCTTTGTCCGGCTTCACCGTCGCTACATCCCAAATCTTGGTTATTTCAATGCTCCCTTGGCCGTTGTTTGTCAGCGTGACTGGTTTCGGACCATCAGGAACTCCGACCTGACTGCTGAAGTCGTCTAAGGAAGTTGGGTTCAGCGTCGCATTCGTGCCTTCACCCGTAAGCCCAAGCACGATTGGGCTGGAAGGATCACTGCTGTTGACGCTAATGCTGCCAAATTTCGTTCCAGCTGTTAATGGATGGAATTGCCCGCTCAACCTGCAACTTGCTCCTGCATCCAGCGTTCCCGGCACCGGGCACGTACTCGACGCTGTGTAATTGATGACGTCACTGGATTGAATCGAGTTGATGGTAATCGCCGACGTCCCATTATTCTTCAACGTGGCATTCAGCCTTGCTGTTGTCGAGTTGACTGGCACCGTTCCAAACCGGAGTAGAGCGGGCGATAACGTAAGCGCCGATCCGACTCCGGTTAGGGTGATAATGTGCGGACTTCCTGGGTCCGGGATATTCGAACCGTAATGGTCCGTGATGGTCACGGTCCCCGTCCGGGTTCCGAGGTCCGATGGCTTAAATGTCACATTCGGCGTGCATGTCGCGGGTCGTCCAGGATTCGGAATGAGCGTGTGCGGATACTGTGTGCATATACGATCCGGAACAACCACAAACTCCGGGCTATTCGAAACCACCGAATCAATCGTCAGCGAGTTTTGAGGGTCATAATTCGCAATCAGCACACTGCGGGTAACACCTGGCTTGTTTGGTAATGCTGCGGGATAATCCAGCGTTTTAGTCCCCACCGGCGAACAATAGCTTTTCGTCAGCGGAATCGGTGCCAGCGGCGCCTGCGTGAAATCAAAGGCATCGGTGAGATCGCTTAAGTCTGTATCACCGTCCCTGTTTTCGACCAAGGCCGGCAGACTAAAAACGTTCTCCATGAATTTCAGTACCGAAGCAAACTCTGCTTGCCTCGTGTAGATAGTACCGGCCTTTACATAAGGCGAGATGATAATCAGCGGAACCCGTGGCCCTAATCCAAATTGATCCTTCTTTGACGGGGAGACATGGTCGTAGAATCCGCCGAAATCGTCCCAGGTTAGAAAGATGGCTGTCGAATTCCACAACGGCCCGTTCATAATTGCGTTGATCTGGTCGACAATCCAGTTTTCGCCGGCGCAGATGCTCCACGGTGCGTGGTCCGACGTACCGCCTTCAGCCACCAGCCACGTAACAGCCGGCAAGTTCCCCGCCGCGGCGTCCTGGGCAAATTGATTGATCTTGATGCTGTCGTTCACTGCGTGCTGCGTCCACTGATCTGTATTGCGAATGTGATTGATGGCGACAAAGCCACTCCAGCCGAAACCCTTCGGTGCATACGATCTCCAGTCGATGCCCTTTTTATTGAGGCTGTCGCCCATGGTCGGAAAATCGAAACATGGAAACTGATCGAGAATGTCTCCGCGTGGATCCATCACCTTCGTGGTAGCTCCGGGTCCCGCATCCGCACAAGCTGCCGGCCGGTCGCTCGGATCCATCGGATTCTTGGTTTGCGAGATGATGCCGCCAGTCTGCGCTGCCACCGTGAACACATGATTCGGAAAGCTCGGAGCATGCATAGAACTAAAGAAGTGATCCGCCAGAACAAAACTCTCTGCCAGCTTCCAGTAGTTAGGGATGTCCTCCTGATGATTTTGCGTGAAGCAGAGCATGTCTCCGTTCACCGTGCACTGAAACGGATTTTCTTGGATAAGGTCGAATCCGTCCATCTTCCCGTAATCCATGGCATCGAGCGTATCGCCCCACGAGTGTCCGATATCGCGCGGCAATGCATCCGGCATCTGGCCCAACTGCACGGGTTGGCCGGTCGACATGAAACCGCTCGTTGCCCCTTCTACATTCGGATTCGTAAGACTCATCGTTCCGAACATGCTGTCGAAGCTGCGGTTCTCCTTTACGATGAATACAATGTGTTTGATCACGCCGCATTCGGGCAGGCATGACTCGGTTCCGGCCTGACCTCCAGCGCCGCCATTTCCGGCCTGCGAGTCTTGCTGCACAAAACTAGGCCCTCCTCCGCGATTGGAGGCCATTAGCCACACACCCTGCTTCCCGCCTTGAGTGACAGGGATGACCGACACTCCTGAACGCAATATGGGCTCAGGCTTGCTTATGGTTTGAGCCTGCATTCCTGTAGGAAGGGACAGGATGGTAGCCAGTATGAATGCTGAAAATTGACGGAGGAACATGGTTACACCTCAACGCAGTGTGAATCCGCCGAGTCGGAGCCTTCTGAACTCGGCACAGAATTTGCACTTTATGGGTCTGCCGAGGCTCGGCCTGATCGTGTGAGGATGCGGATGGGGAGGGCCGCTTAGGGTGTTACTAATGGTGGGAATTATCGCGGACTTTTCTTCTCCGCCCATGCGGCGGATGACATAATGCCCAGCCACGCGGATCTGAGCGCGGCCGGGCAATGAATATACAACAGAATGCAGTTGTCGTTACGTGCCGCTTCCTCCCAGGTTCACCTTCTGGATGCCGCCACTCGACCCATCATTGATCGAAACGGCGGCGCTTCGGGCACCCGTCTGTAGTGGCTTGAACGTCACGCGGATTTGGCATTGCGCACCCGCTGCCAGGCTCGGTCCGCAGGTTGTGTTGGCGATCGCGAAGTCCCCGGCGTTCGTTCCCGTGATCTGGAAACTGATCGCAATGGGCGTCGTGCCCAGGTTAATCATCCTCACCTGCATCGGGGCACTGGTCTGTCCCACTGGCGTGTTGGGGAAGTTCAGCGTGCCCGGTGCGATCCTCAGGAAAGTGCCGCGTCCGCTGAGCGGCACTGTCTGTGGACTGCCTGGCGCGTTGTCAGTGACCGAGATTGTCCCATTCAGCAATCCCGCACTGCCGGGCGCAAAAGTCACAGAGATCGTGCAACTTGCTCCCGGATTGAGGCTGCTGCCGCAATTATTCGTCTGGGTGTAATCAGTCGTCGTACTGGTGATACTGGTGATGTTCAGCACTCCATTGCCAGTGTTCTTCATGGTCACATTCTTCGGCGCTGAGTTCTGACCTACAACCACCACCGAGAACGCCAGGCTCGTCGGAGTGAAGGAAACAATCGGCCCTCCTCCGCCGCCACCCTGCTTCATGATTGAGATATTGTTCGCGCTACTGTCGGCGACGGCGAGATCGAGGAAGCCATCGTTGTTGAAGTCGCCCACAGCTCCTGCGGCTGGGCTTGCTCCTGTCTGGAAATCAGCTTTCGCTTTAAAAGTACCGTCTCCGTTGCCCAGAAACAACGACATGCTGTTCGCCGTCTGATTGATACTGGCCAGGTCAATCTTGTTATCGCCATTGAAGTCGCCGGCGACAATGAATTGCGGCCCGTTGGCTGTTGTCAGGTTGGGATTCGCAAGGAATGTCCCATCCCCTACACCCAGCAGGACCGAGATGGTGTTATCTGTCTTGTTGGTGAGCGCCAGATCCATCTTCCCATCATTGTTCAGATCTGCCGTAACCATCGAACTAGGTCCACGACCTACCGCCGGACGGTTCGTAGCTGCAGTAAAGGTTCCATTCCCCACGCCCAAGGCCGTACTCACCGATCTGTCCGTGCTGTTCAGTTCCGAGAAGTCCGCAATTCCGTCCCCGTTGAAGTCAGCGACTCCAATTGAGATTGGCCCTGCGCGGCCCACGGGAGGTGAAGGCGTCGGGTAGAACGTATCGTCACCCAAACCGAGGAAGATCGAAACCGTAGGATCGATGTTGTTGGCAATCGCCAGATCGATCGTGCCGTCCGCATTGAAATCGGCAGCCGAAATCCACGTAGGCTGTACCGTTTGGAATAAGCTGCCAGGCATCGGCGTGAATGTCCCATCCCCGTTGCCGATGAAGATGGAGACATCATTTTCCGTCTGATTGGCGACGGCCAGGTCCAGTTTGCCGTCTGCATTAATATCCGCCGCGGCTATGCTGATAGGACCTGCTCCCACGTTGAGAGTTGTCTTCAACGTAAATGTTCCATCTCCAACGCCGGTGAAGATGGAAACCGTGTTGGCATTGAAGTTCGCGACAGCCAGGTCGAGCTTCTGATCGCCATTGAAGTCTGCGGCAGTCACCCATCGCGGATTCTGTCCTACTGCAAAATCATTCTTCGTGAGGGTAATTGAGGTCAACGAAGTCACCACATGGAAGAGTGCCGCGTTCGAGGTTCCACCGCCTGGGCTGGGATTCGTCACCGTAATCAGGGCCGTTTTAGCGCTTGTCACATTTGCCGCTGGCACGGTGGCACTTAGCTGATCATCATTCACGAATGTTGTCGATAGCGGCGCCCCGTTCCAGTTCACCGTTGCGCCGGAGATAAAGTTGAACCCGTTCACCTTCAACGCAAAGCTTCCAGCACCGGGTGCGACTGCCGACGGAACGAGTGGCTGGTTGATATAGGGCTCAGCATGCGTCAACGCGGGTGCCCCGTTGCCTGTAAGAACTACAAGATTCGGACTGTCTGCCTGGTCCGTTTCCACCTGCACTTGTGCCGCACGCGTGCCCGTCGTGTTCGGAGTAAACGTCACCGTAATCGTGCAGCTTTGCCCCTGTCCCAGGTTAGTTCCGCAATCATTCGTCTGTGCAAACTCGGCGCTTGGCTGCGGCAGGATGACGCGTTTTCCGATTGGAGGAACAACTGTTGAGACCGTCCAGATCTTGTTAATTGTGATCGTATTTGAGCCCTGGTTGGTTAGCGTCGCGGTTTGCGGCGTACTGGTCGTACCAACTGGTTGAGCACTGAAGTTCAGCCCGCCCGTTAGCGTAACGTTGGTTCCTTCTCCCGTCAGGTTCAACACAGTGGGACTCGCGGGGTCAGTGCTGCTGACCGTCATCGAGCCGTAGCGCGATCCCGGTGTTGTAGGCGAGAAAGTCGCGCTCAGAGTGCAACTCGCCCCCGGGTTCAATGTGCCCGGCACCGGACAGGTTGTGGTGGGACTAAAGTCGCCAGACGGACTGATGGCATTCAAAGTCACCGCCGTCGTCCCGCCATTCGTCAGAGTCGCATTCAACTTGGAGGTCGTAGAGCCCACCTGCGCCGTCCCGAAATTTAACAGCGATGGTGATACCACCAGGTTAGAGCCTATGCCTGAGAGCAAGACCGTTTGCGGACTTGTCTCGTCACTATCCGTAATGGTTAACGTGCCAGTCCGAGTGCCAAGTCCAGTCGGTTTGAAAGTAACGTTCGCGTTACAGAAAAAAGGACGGCCGGGGTTCGGAGGCAGCGGTGCTGTGCAGGTGTTTGTTACCGAGAAATCAGCCCCCGACAGATTGAATGAAGTGAACGAGAGGGATTTTTGTGTATCGTAATTGGCAATCAGAATACTTCGCGTTACCCCTACTTTACCCGGTTGTGCCGGCGGGAAGGTAACGGATGTCGTCGCCACTGGCGAGCAACTCCGCTTGGTCAGCGAAATCGGCGGTAAGGGAGACTGATTGAAGTCGAACGCATCAGCGACTGAGTTCGCGTTCAGGTCGCGCGACGTCAGCCAGTCGAGGCCAAGTGGCCGCGTGAACCGTTCTTCCATGAACCGCAGGACAGAGGCAAATTCATATACGGTATGGCTGACGTTATTTGCCTTCGCATAAGGCGAAATAACTATCAGAGGGACACGCGGACCCAACCCGAATGAATCCGGCGCTGGCAGCGGCGGGGGCACGTGGTCGTAAAACCCCCCGAAGTCATCCCAGGTCAGAAAAATAGCGGTCGAATTCCAGAGTGGCCCATTCATCACCGCGTTGATCTGGTCGACAATCCAGTTTTCACCTTCGCAGATGCTCCAGGGCGCATGGTCAGACACGCCGCCCTGGGTTACCAGCCAACTGACCGCCGGCAGGTTGCCCGCTGCAGCATCAATTGCGAATTGATTGTCGAGCACTGCATGCTGCGTCCATTGGTCCGTGTTCCGGATGTGGTTGATGGCAACAAATCCGCTCCAGCCGAATCCCTTCGGCGCATAAGACTTCCAGCTGATACCGGCATCATTCAAGCGGTCGCCCATGGTTTCGAAGTCAAAACATGGGAACACATCCAGGATGTCTCCGCGCGGATCCATGATCTTTACGGTCGCGCCGGGACCTGCGTCCGCGCACGCCGCCGGCTTGTCCGTTGGATCGATAGGGTTTTTCGTCTGGGAGATGATATTGCCGGACTGAGCCGCTACAGTGAAAACGTGGTTCGGGAAACTCGGCGCATGCATGGAACTGAACATGTTGTCGGCAAGAGTAAAACTGGTCGCCAACGTCCAATAGTTTGGAATGTCCTGCTGCTTATATTGAGTGAAGCAAAGCATGTCTCCGTCGACACTGCATTGGAACCCGACTTCATTGATGGTGTCGAAGCCATCCATCTTGCCGTAGTCCATGGCGTCGAGCGTATCGCCCCACGAATGGCCAATGTCTCGCGCCAAGGCGTCCGGCATTCTTCCCAGATTTACCTTCTGTCCGGTCGACATCACGCCCTGCGTAACGCCGTTTGCGCCAGGAAATGTTCCGAACATGCTGTCAAAGCTGCGGTTCTCTTTGACGATGAATACGATGTGTTGGATTACGTTGATATCCGCAGCTCCGGCATTGCCTCCGGTGTTGACCTGCGAATCCTGCATGACGAAGTTGGGCGCCCCTCCGCGATTGGAGGCCATGAGCAAAACACCCTGTTTCCCGCCTTCGGTGGCGGGAATGACTGACACTCCCGAACGCAACACAGGCTCGGACTTCTTCGTGCTTTGAGCCTGCATTCCTGTGGGGAGGGACAGGATGGTGGCCAACGTGAATGCAGACAATCGACGGAACAGCATTTTTACACCTCAACGCAGAATGAATTAGACGAGTCAGCGCTCTCAACTTGGCGCAGTATTCGCAGTCCTTATGCTGTCGCCCGGGCCTGTCCGGTTGTCTGACCCTGCTTCTGCGCGAGGAATCGCTCAATGTCGCTAATCGTCTGGAAATTCTCGTTGACGATCTCTTCATCGCCGATCTTCACGCCAAAGGTCTCTTCCAGGAAGGAAACCAGGCGGAAAATACCGAGTGAATCCACGATCCCGCTCTCGATCAGCGAATCGTTGTCTCCTAGCTCGGTAATGCCCCGCCCTTGGGCGTTTTCCATCACAAATTGTCGAATCTGCACCTTGGGATCGTTCGCCATCATGTTCTCCTTAAACACTCCAACAGAATTAGTGAAGCCGAAACGGTAAGTACAGCAGGACTACAAAACTGTGAGCCTTCTGGCTCTTAAGCGGCAGGAGCTACCGCCGCGTTCACGAGCGATACGCGGTCAATCTTGCCGGTAGAGGTCTTGGGGAGGGCATCGCGCAACTCAATCGTTTCCGGAATCATGTAGCTGGGAATTCGAGCTGCACAATGTTTTTGCAGATCTACCACGGTCAAAGTGCCCGGCTCATGGGGTGCAACTACCGCCCTGATCCGGGCTCCAATCTCTTCATCAGGGATCGCCAGCGCGGCCGCTTCTCGCACACCAGGATGGCTCAGCAGCGCCGATTCGATTTCGCCAAGTTCGATGCGATACCCACGGCTCTTGATCTGGCTGTCTCGACGCCCCAGAAATAGGTAATCTCCGTACTCGTCGAACATCACCAGGTCGCCGGTCTTGTACATCTTCTCTTCGAAGTGCGGCTGGAAGCGATTCGGCACACACATCTTGTGAGTCTTCTCCGTGTCAGCCCAGTAACCCGGAGTGACCGCTGGCCCGCGTACGTAAAGTTCGCCTGTCTCGCCTTGTGCCTTTACGATCTGATCCTGGTCATTGACCGCAAATACTTCGGTATTCGCACACGCACGGCCGATCGGTAACTTTTCTTGTGTCTTCAGCCGCTCCCGGCCCACCTTGTAATAAGTACAGACATTGGTTTCGGTTGGACCGTACAAGTTATACAAAGCGACACTCGGGAGAAACTCAGCCAGTTGCTTCAGATACTTCATCGGGAAGACTTCGCCGGCAAAAAGCAGCACGCGCATCTTCGCCAGCTTTTCCGCCTTCATGTTTCCATGCAGTAACAGAAACACCAGCGCCGACGGCACCGAATACCAGATCGTAATTCCCTGCTCTTCGATAAACTTCGCCAGGCTGGCAGGAAATTTGGCGACTTCTTCCGGAACCATGTGAACCGTGGCGCCTGCTTTGATTGCGTTATAAACGTCGAAGACTGAAAGATCGAAGTGCAGCGGCGCGTGATTCGACAAATGATCGTCGCTAGTGACCTGGAATTCTTCCGCGCACCACTCGACAAACGTCAGGGCATTCTGGTGCGTCAGCATGACACCCTTCGGACGGCCCGTCGAGCCCGACGTATAGAGGATGTAAGCCAGATCCGTGGTCGTCGTCTGAAGCTCGGGAGACGAGCCCTTTGGAAACGATTCCAGCTCGCTCCAGGAGACAACCTCCGGCCGATCCAGTCCGTTTGCCTTGTCCTCGGTGATCAGGAAAGTCTTCACAGAAGGAATCTTGCTCGTATCCAGCCCACGCAGTTTCTCGCCCGAAGTGATCAGCCCCTTCATTTCGCAATTGCTGATGATGTACGAAATGCGCTCCACGGGTGCTAGAGGATCAAGTGGCACATATACGCCACCCGCCTTGAGCACGCCGAACATCGCGCACAGTGACTCAACTGCTTTCGAGAAATAGATACCGACCCGGTCCCCCTTCTCTATACCGCGGCTGCGCAGAAGATTCGCTACCTGGTTCGAGCGCTCATTCAATTCGCGATAGCTAAGGGTCCGCCCGCGTGCCCACACCGCAGGCTTGTCAGGATTCTGTTTCGCACTGTTGGTCAGAAACTGCTGCAGAATGTATGCCATGGTCCCCGTACTCGAGAGTTTTCTTTATAACCCGTGCAGCCCGGCAATGATCCGCTTATGAATCTCGGAAGTGCCGGAGTAAATCTTCGACGCGACTGCATCCCGCAGCTCGCGTTCAATCTGGTATTCCGTCATGTATCCGTAGCCACCGTGAATCTGGATGGCATCGAGACAACTTGCGACGCACGCCTCGCTGACGTAGAGCTTTGCCATCGATGACTCGCGCATCGGGTGCCGCCCCAGCGACTTCAGCCATGCTGCCTTATAGAGGATCAGGCGCGCTGTCTCCAACCGAACATCCATATCGGCTACTTTGTCGGCAATCGCCGGGAATGTGCCGATCGGCTGCCCGAACTGCGTACGCTCCTTGGCGTACTTCACGCAGGTTTCCAGCGTCCGCTGCATCGCGCCGAGGTGCGTGGCGAGAATACAGGTCCGTTCCCACTCCATCGATGCCGTGAAGATAGCCTTCCCCGCTCCTTCCTTCATAAGCAGGTTGGAGGCAGGAATCTCGCAATCGACAAATGACAACTCAGCCATCGGGGAGGTCCGCAGCCCCATCTTGCTCAGTTTGCGGCTGACCTCAAATCCGGGTGTGCCCTTATCCACGAAAAATGCAGAGACGCCCGCAGGGCCTTTCTCCGGATCCACGTTCGCGAAAACGATCACCACATCCGCATACACTGCGTTCGTGATGAACGTCTTGCTGCCATTGAGAACGTAGCACTCGCCATGCTTTTCGGCGCGTGTGCGTAGGCTATATGCATCGGAACCCGACATCGGCTCCGTCATGGCGTGAATACCGATCCACTCACCGCTCGTCAGCTTGGGCAGATACTTCTGCTTCTGCTCTACCGTGCCGAACTGGAGAATCGGGATCTCGGCCGCCCACATGTGCGCGCCGATAGAAAACAGCAACCCGTTGTCGCGACAGCCATAACCAAGTGCCTCGAGCGCACAGACTGTAGTCAGAATGTCCGCGCCGCCGCCGCCGTATTCGATCGGAACCGGCAAGCCCTGAATGCCAAAACGCCCGCACTTGTTCCAACTCTCGCGGTCGAACTCCGAGCGCTCATCGAGCGCGATCATATCGGAGCTCAGTTCTTCCTTTGCGAACCGGATAACTTCTTTGCGATAGGCCTGCTGGTCGTCGTTCCAGGCGAAATCCAAGTCGTTCCTCTCCCCTAATCTACAAGTGTCAAAACTACAATATTGCCCGGGCCGTCATGCCACCGATTCCGTCTCTTCCAGCGCTGCTGCCGCCGCGGCCTGTGCTTTCTTCAGGCACGCCGCCAGCGCGGCCGAGACATTGTGCACGGCCGGTTCTTTCAGGAAGTTCGTATGTCCACCGGGTATTTCATTCACTTCAATTCCGCCCTTGGCGATTCGTCCCCATCCGATCGAGGGATCCGGATCCGGATACCGCATCCGTGCTTGGCTCGCGGGACGAAACACCGCGATGTAACCCGGGTAGTGGAAACTGTTCTTGTGAGCTAGCACCGCGCGTCCCATCAGGCGCAGGTTATCGTCCTTAACAATGGACAACGGTTTCCCAATCATCTTTGAAACCTTGAAACCAGCTTTGAACATGCTGTTCTTGAAATGCCATCGCAGCCAGGCGAAGAGAGAGCCGTCCTCGCCTTCCTGCTGTGAGAAGTTGAACAAATGCTTCTTGATCTTCTGCGTCAGGAAGCGCATACGTGCGCCCTTGCTCTCAAGGTTCGGATACCCCGGTCCTGGCGCATCGAACAAAGCCAGCAGGGCCACGTCCTCTCCCTGCTCGAACAGTTCCGAGGCAATCGCATACGCCACGCGCCCCGCCAAGCACATGCCGCCCAGATAATAAGGACCGTTTGGTTGCAGAGCTCGCATCCGATTAACCATTTCGCGCGAGACATCCCGCAGCGAGCGGTTCAGGTTGTCCTTGAAAACATCGTCGTAAGGCAACACATAGACTGGCTGATCCGATCCCATCCCCTGCGCCAGCAACCGGTACCCCATGCGGGTATGCACGAAGAAGAATGGTGGCTTTGAATGAGAGCCTGGTTGAATCTCGATCAGATTATGAGTCGATCGCTCATCACCCAGCAGCGCAGCCAACTTTTCCACCGTTGACGCGCTGAAGATTGTGGCCAACGGAAGCTTCTTGCCGAATACCTTGTCCACGCGCGCGAACAGACGGGATCCAAGTAGTGAGTGCCCACCCAATTCAAAGAAGTCACTAGTAACGCTGATCGGGCTCACACCCAGGATTTCCTGCCATATCTCTACCAAACGCTCCTCTGTGCGATTGCGAGGAGCTACAAATGCTGCCGTCTCGTCAGCTTTGTATTCCGGGGCCGGCAATGCCCGGCGATCCACCTTTCCATTCGGCGTCAGCGGAAATTCGTCCATGAACATGAATGCCGAGGGCACCATGTACTCGGGTAATTTCTGCTTCAGGTGTTCACGCAACGATTCGATTGACGGCACATTTTCTCCGTCATGAACGACGTACGCTACCAGCCGCTTATCCCCGGGCTTGTCCTCGCGAACGACTACGACGTTCTGCATGACGCCAGAAAATTTGCCGAGCACGGCTTCAATCTCGCCCAATTCAATACGAAACCCGCGCACCTTTACCTGGAAGTCTGCGCGTCCGAGAAATTGAATATTTCCATCCGCCAGGAACCGAGCCAAATCGCCCGTTCGATACAGCCGCCCGTCGGGCTTGTTGCCGAATGGATCTGGAATAAATCTCTCAGCAGTGAGGTCCGGCCGGTTGTTATATCCCCGCGCTACGCCATCCCCGCCGATGTACAACTCGCCAGGCACTCCGACCGGCATCGGTGCCTTTAACGTATCCAGGATGTACATGGTGTTGTTCCCGATTGGCTTCCCAATCGGCGCTACACCCGGCATGTTGTGCTCAACCTTGTAAATCGACGACCAGATTGTCGTCTCGGTCGGCCCATACATGTTCCACAGCGCAGAGCATCGTGGCAGCAACTGTTCGGCAAGATCGTGAGGGAGGGCTTCTCCGCCGCAAAGAATCTTAAGCTTCTTGTCACCGCTCCAATTCAGGTCTAGCAGCATTCGCCACGTTGCAGGCGTCGCTTGCATCACGCTCACATGATGCTTGCTCATCATCGGCATCAGCAGCGACCCGTCCTGCGCCTCATCCTTCGAAGCGATCACAACCTTTGCGCCCACAGTTAATGGCAGATAAAGCTCTAGACCGGCGATATCGAATGAAAGCGTCGTGACGGCAAGGAGCACATCGTCCGCATTCATCCCGGGCTTCTTCCGCATCGTGTTCAGAAAGTTGACTACGTTGCGATGCTCGAGCTGCACGCCCTTTGGCTTCCCCGTCGATCCGGACGTATAGAGCACATAAATCAAGTTCTCTGGCTTAGAGATACTAGGTAGCTTCTCGGTACTCTCCTGTGCGATCGCGTCCCAGTCTGCATCCAGGCAGATGACTTCAGCTGAATGCTCCGGCAATGAAGTGACCAGCGATTCCTGTGTAATAAGGATCGGCGCTTTGGCGTCTTCAACGATATATCCGAGGCGCTCGCGTGGAAATGCCGGATCCAGAGGCACGTAGGCGCCCCCGGCCTTCTGAATGCCCAGCAGCCCAACCATCATCTCGAGCGATCGCTCAATACTCAGGCCGACCAGGGTTTCGCTGACCACGCCGCGCTTCCGCAGATAATGGGCAAGCTGATTTGCCCGCGCATTCAATTGTGCATAGGTCAGCGATGTGTCGGCGAATACGACTGCGGTTTTCTCTGGCGTCCGCCGGACCTGCTCCTCGAACCACTCGTGCAGGCAAACGTTCGGGAATTCTTCGTCGGTTCGATTCCAATCAACAACAACCTGCTGCCGCTCACCTTCAGTAAGAATCGAGTACTCGTTAAGCGGGCGTCCTGGATCCGCCACAATCGACCGCAGCAGTTCACGATAGTTCGCTGTGATACGAGCAATCGTCGATTCATCGTAGAGGTCGTTGTATTCCCACATAAAAGGAATACCGGCCTCGTCTTCCGCCCAGTAAATAATGAGATCGAACTTACCCGTCCGGTTGTGCAGCCACATGAACTCGGTCTCGAGTCCATCCAGCGGCAGTCGTCGCCATTTGTTCTGCTCCTGCACCAGGAACGCTTGCACCAGTGGATTCGCTCCCAGGTTGCGGTTGGGATGGAGCTCCTGCACGATTTGGCCGAAGGGGACATCCTGGTGGGCGAATGCCCCCAACGACACCTCGCGAACCCGCTTAAGCAATTCGCGAAACGTAGGATTGCCGGACAAATCCGTATAAAGCGGCAACAGGTTGATGAAAAATCCAAACGTCTTCTGGATTTCAACCCGGTGCCGATTCTGTATCGGAGATCCGACAACCACCTGCTCCTGTCCGCTGTAACGCGCCAGCAGCGATTGCAGCGCTGCCAGCAGGAACATAAAAACGGTAACGCCCTCGCGACGGCTGAGTGCGCGTATCTGCGCAGCCAGTTCCGGCTCGAGTGACGTGAAATACATCGCGCCCTTGTAACCCGGCATGGCTTGGCGCGGCCGGTCTGTGGGCAGCTCCAACAAGGCTGGAGCGCCTTTCATCTGTGTCTTCCAATAGTCCAGCTGCGACGAGTAGCGGTCGCTCAGATGTTCGTGCTGCCAGACAGCATAGTCCGCGTAGTCGATCGTGTTCGGCTGCAGCGGTGAGGGCTCACCCTTGCAGAAGGCGTTGTAGAGCGCCGTCAGATCCTTCGTCAGAATACCGGCCGTCGTTCCATCCGTGATGATGTGATGGCTTAGCAGCAGCAGCGCATGATCTTCTGCTCCCAGCTTGAACAAAGTTGGCCGGAACAGAAATTCATTGTCGAAATCAAAGCGATGCTGAATTCTCTTCTGGATCGCATCATCGAGCTGCTTCTGCTGATCCTTAACCCCGAACTTCTGCAGGTCCACAATTTCAAGCTTGACCGGATAAGGCGTAGAAATAACCGTTGTGGGCTGACCATCAACTGCCGGAAACTTTGTCCTGAGGCTCTCGTGACGCGCAACGATCTCGGTGAGCGACTGTTGCAGTGCCGGCAAATTCAACGCGCCACGCAACCGCCAGGCCAGGTAGATGTTGTAGCAGGGATTCGCATCTTCAAACTGGCAGAGAACCCACATCTCTTCCTGCCGTGTAGACGTGGGAGTTGCGCCACCTTCGGGACGCTTCGCAATCGCAGGATAGCTCGCCGTCTGCTTCCAGCTATCGCGCCAGTTCCACGGCGTCGCAGCAGACTTTGCGGTGCCGTTTCCACCGCCGTGGCCGTTGGCTCCTACGGGTGCAGGCAAATGTGCGCCCGGCTGGTGGCCGTTCCCGTTGCCGTTCCCAGAGATGGTCGCCTGTATGTCTCGGTTTTCTTCCGGTGTTACTGGCTCGCTCATAAGGTCCCGGTTTCTCTGCTCAACTGCTCAAAAACTGCCATGAAAATGTGCCTTCAAAAATGGCGCTGAGAATTCGGCTACTGCTGTTTCGACATGACCATCGATCCGCTCTGCGCATCCTGGCAGGCTGCTTTGTAAGAATCGAGCCCCTGCATCGTGCTGGCTATCTGCTGAGCAATCAACGCATGCCCTTCCGCCGTGGGGTGAACATGATCCATGAAGAAGCCCTTTTGGTTCTTGCCGTTCTGCCAGGCGATCATGTCTACGATCGGAACATTGTTCTGCTGGGCGAACTGTTGCATCGCCTTCTGATACGGATGCGCCGGCGATGTTTCTCCCTCGGACCCCAGCAACAGCAACACCATTTGCGCATGATGTGAATCCGCTGCTTGCTTCGCTTGGGTCAGCCCGGCGGTGAACTTGTCTACATCGATAACCTGGTGCTGTTTGGCCGTATCCCACGATCCCTGCAGCAGCAACTCGCGGAATCGGTAGTACATCACTTGCCGCAGCAGATCTTCGATCAGAAAGTTATAGAGCGCGCTGCGTCGCGCGACTGATTTCATCTCAACACGGTGCAGAAACTGCTCGCGATCTTTCCCCTGCAGCTCCGCGAATTTCTCGAACCCAGTGTTGAAGGCGTAAGCCAACACGACGGCATCGGGCTGGTAGTTGTCGACAATCGATTTTTTCAACCGCGCCGCCGCCAGCGCATTCGGATACGCATTCACACCGCCATCGATGACCTCTACCCGCTTGCCGCCGCATCCACCGCCATTCAGCACCTTCTCAAGTTGCAAGCTGTACGTGGCATCGTCGGAAACGCCCCAGCCCATCGTCACCGAGTCCCCGAATGTCATGACGCGATAGATGCCATCATGCTGCTGGCTCACATTGCGCGGGTATCGAAAGCCCTCATCGTTGATGTTGATCGGCAGGTGATTCGTTTCCGTGATCTTGTGCGATCCGGGAACTGGCACCCAGAGGAGCTCCGGGTCAGGCTGGTACAGGACGTAGGAACCGTAACCGAAAAGGCGGAGAATGATCTCAAGGCCCAGAATAATTCCGAAGAACCAGGCCATGAATCGCGCGAAGCGATGTTTCTTCTTTTTAGGAACGCCCGTCTCAACCACAGAACTGTTTGCAGAGCTCACTGGCAGCTTTACCCTCTATCCAAGCAAAAGCGACGAGTTGTCACGATGCCATCCGAGCCTGGATCGCTCCAGCCTTGGCTAGCACGAAGTTGTCGATTACAAGCGCATCGATTCCGGAGCAGAAGTAGCTGCGCACCGCATCGCGCGGTCGCACTACCATCGGCTCTCCGAACAAGTTGAATGACGTGTTGACCAGTACCGGTGCTGGGGCATGTTCCCCAAAACGTCGCAATAGACGCCAGAAATGCCCATTGTCCTGCTTGCTTACCACATGCAGACGGACCAGGTTGCCGGGCAGCGTAAAGTCTTTAAACTGCTCCGCGGCCTCTGGTTTTACCCGCCCCAACGAACTCATGGAACGACACAGCTTCGAACATTCGAAGTACCGATCCGCGTCTTCTTCCGGAACGGCCAATGCGAACGGCCGGAACCACTCGCGGTGCTTGATGAAGTCGTTCAGGTTTTCGCGAACATACGCTGCCCACGGAGAAGCCAAAATGCTGCGGTTCCCCAACGAGCGCGGACCAAATTCAGTTGCTCCTTGGTACCATCCGACGATCTTTCCCGCCTCAAGGAGTTGCAAAGCTGCTTCCAGCTTTCGATCCTCCGTTGTTTGGAGCGAATACCGCACCTTGCAGTTATCCAACACTTCCTTGATATCGGATCGGTTGAACGCGGGACCCGCATACAAAGCCTGATCCTTTTCCTCGCGCGGTTTTCCCCACGTTTGGTGCCATGCCAGCATGGCAGCGCCAATTGCGCATCCAGCATTGCCGGGTGCGGGAGGCACAAACACCTCGTTCATTCCGAGCCTCTGCTCCAGAACCGCCACCAGAAGGGTATTAAACATAAGACCGCCTGCCAGGCAGACGGTGCTCACGTTCTCTTGATCCCTGAAATGATCGACCAGTTCCACGACTAGGTCTGCAATGGCATGCTGCAAGCTGCTGGCCAAATCCCGGCGCTGATCATCCCCCATCTGAGAACGGTCAGCGGGGACCTGTAACTTGTTGTAAAACTTGGAGGAAAAGGCTGGTCGACTGTGCAAACCGGGAGTGAAATACTGCCCATCCAGGCGGGGCAAATGTTTTCCCCGCGGCCTCAATATTTCCAAAAAACTTCCCTTGTGGGAAGGTTCCCCGCCGAGGCTCAGCCACTGCGTTTTATGCTCCTCTTTATGCGGCTGAAAGCCCAGTAAATCAGTAACTTGTGAATACATCCATGCCGGGGAATGCGGGAATGCGACCCGGCGCAGCACCCGTATGGCGTTGCCCTCGCCCATGGCCACCATGATCGAACTACCGTCGCCTTCTTCGTCCAGCGTGACGATCAGCGAGCGCTCAAACGGTGAAAGGAAGTAGGCATTCGCGGCGTGACATAGATGATGTTCAAAGCGCAGATCGCGGCTATGGCCATTGTTTTGCCGCAAGGCACGGAAGTGCCCCAGGTCACGGACGTATCCGCCCAATTCACTGGCCCCGTGATACGCAAACGCCAACGGTGAATATTGCGAGATTTTCGCGGGCAGCGTGGAGCGCCGCATCAAGCCCTGTACCGGGCTGGTTGCGACTGCAATCCCATCCAGCTCGTGCCAGGTTGCGCCCGCTTTTTTCAGGCAGTATTCAATTGCCTTTTTCGGAACGCCGTGAGTCTGCGATCGTTCCAACTTATCGTTCTCGATCGCAGCCACAACGGCTCCGTCGCGCAGAAGCGCGGCAGCCGTATCGTGCTCAAACGGAGATAATCCAAGAATCAGCATAGGTTCCCCCACCCGGGTCCGCAGCTTACTTTTTGATTAGTCGTCGTCGCCACCAGCGCTCGGCATCGCATTCAGATTCTTGAGCAACGCGCTGTCTTTGGTTACGAACTCAATGTGTCCGCAGCTGGCGCAAACCAGCATGGCGTTCTGGCGGCTTAAGCCGTAGGGCAGAAAGTTGAAGCGCAGCAGCCGGTAGTCCCGCAACTCGGTGTTGCAACGCAGGCATTTCGGCTTCTGCAATGTGGTTTCCTCGTAACTCCACGTTCCCGAAGGAACGGGTACTTCCCCATGAAATGGTTCGGCCTTCACAATGGCTCCTTTTCAGATTCACGTGGAGACGCGAATCTGTTGGCTGGATCAGGAGACAGCTATTTGTCGATGATCACGTTCTCGAGCACAAGACTGTCCATTTCGCTGCGTGAGAACGTGCTGTAAGCATTGGCAGGGGTAGTAACGATGGGCTCGCCCCTGAGGTTGAATGAAGTGTTCAGAATGATGGGCGTTCCTGTTGCTTGTCCGAAACGCTTGATCAGGTTGTAGTAACGAGGGCTTTGGGTCTCAAACACGGTCTGCAGGCGGCCTGTTCCGTCGACGTGAGTGATGGCCGGCAGCTTTTCTTTTTTGTCTTCCTTCACCGGCACCACATACAACATGTACCGCGCCGGATAGTGTTGCGTTGCGTGCGGCAACTCGAAATAGTTTTCGGCCGACTCGGCCAAAACCGATGGTGCGAATGGCCGATAGGGCTCGCGGAATTTTATCTTGGTGTTGACGATATCCTTCATGTTCGGATTCGTCGGGTCGGCGATAATGCTGCGATTCCCCAGCGCTCGCGGTCCCCACTCGAAACGTCCCTGGAACCAGCCAACGACTTTCCCGCTGCTCAAACGCTCCACTACTTGATCCAGTAGCTTGTCTTCATTTTCGAAATGCTGGTGGCGGATGTTGTTGTCACGCACGAACGAGCTCACCGCGCCGTTGCGATACTCCTGTCCCCAGTACGCATGATCCATGCGGAAGTTGCGTGGCTTACCTAGCAACGTGTTGTAGGCCCAAAGTGCAGCGCCGAGCGCACCGCCGCCGTCGCCGGCTGCCGGCTGAACGTAGAGCTCCTCGAATGCAGTTTCCTGCAGGATGCGAGTATTCGCCACGCTGTTCAATCCGACGCCACCCGCGATGCACAAGCGCTTCATGCCGGTTTCGCGCTGGACGTGGTTTGCCATTCCAATCAGCAACTCCTCCGTCACCTTCTGGATGCTGGCCGCAATGTCGGCATAGTGCTGGTTCAGCTTGCATAGCTCCTGGTAGTTACCTGGCTTCTCTCCGAAGTACGCCGGGAAGCCCGTGTCCGCGGTGAAGAAGTTCAGATTGACCGGACGTGGATCGCCGAACAGCTGCACGAACTTGTTGTTGTATGTCCTATCCGTCGAGTGATGGAAGCAGAAGTAATCCATGTCGAGCGAGAACGATCCATCCCTGTTCTGCTTGACGACCTTCCATACTTTGTCGACATAGCGCGGCTCGCCGTAGGGAGCCATACCCATGACTTTGTATTCGCCTTCGTTAACCTCGAACCCGAGAAACGCCGTAAACGCGCTGTATAGCAAACCAATGGAATGTGGAAACTCGATCTGCTTGTGCAGCTTGATGTCATTTCCCTTGCCCACTCCATAGGTGCCTGTCACCCATTCGCCGACGCCGTCTACCGTCATGACCGCGGCTTCGTCCCAGGGCGAGCAGAGATAGGCGCTAGCCGCATGCGAGAGGTGATGCTCGGAAAAAAGAACCTTGTCCTTCGAAATTCCCAACTCGGCTTCGAGGGTCGATGCGACCCAAAGCTTGTCGATGATCCAACTGATCATCGATTCGCGAAAAACCTTCCACGACTGCGGATAGGTTTGCAGAACAGTCGCCAAGATTCGGTCGAGTTTCCGGAACGGTTTCTCGAAGAAGACGACGTGGTCGAGATCGTTGCCCGTAATGCCTGCCGTTTCCAGGCAGAACTTGATTGCATTCTTCGGAAAATCGAAGTCGTGTTTTTTCCGCGTGAAGCGTTCTTCTTCGGACGCGGCGACCAGCACCCCATCCTTGAGGAGGGCGGCGGCAGCGTCGTGGTAGTAACAGGAAATACCTAGAATGTACAAGTGATCTCCCCGTGATCTTCGGTCGTCATCAGGCGTTCGAGCCGCCTTCAGCCTTTGCTGCTGCCACGTTTGCACTGGGTTTTGACGCCCGGTACGCCCGCAACAACCACAACGGAGCGAAGGAGTAAATCATGACAACCATGGAATCGAATCTTCTGAATATCCGGTACCACACGCGGTCCGTGAATTGTTCCCAGGATCCCGGCATGTCGCCCGGTTCAATCGTGCGGCCCTGCAATAGCAGCCAGCTATCTCCGTATTTCTTCTGCCACAAGCGCATGTAGCGCTCGATCTTCGCCTTCGTCTCCGGGCTCAGTACTTCTTTTCTTTCTGCCCGGGCGATGCGATTGCTTCTCACCAGTTCGTGCTGGGGAGCCTGGTCTATTGTCGATCGGTCGGCTCCTTCCAGCGTGGTCATGCGCGCATCAAACGGTATTTCAAGAAACGCGCAGATTCCCTTCATGGTGCTTTCTGGATCGCTCACCAGGTCGCGATACCGGATCTGGTAAAGCGGTACTCCAGCCTCTACCAGCTTGTCGCATTCCTGCTTGTATGCTTCGCAGCCCAGCAGGCAGCGCAGCATCATTCCCTTCTTGTCAAACCACTCGTCCTGTTCGACCGCCCGGACGATGCTGCGGCAGATGTCGGCCGGATGCCGCCATATCGCAATGAACTTTGCGGCCGGAAACTCTCTCGCGACAGCGCTCAGTCCATCGAACCAGTTCGGAGACTTCTCTCCCCAAACTTCCGCGTTGCGCGATCTCGCAAACTCGCGATACGCCGCCGCTGTAGCCGCCTCTACCGTTCTGGATTCCGGTTCGATCTGCTCAGTGTCGATTCGATGACGCTTGAGCGACTCGTTCCAGAAATCCCATCGGGCCAACCAATTCGATTTCTTCCGTGGAACGAAAAACAATGGACGCAGCATCGGAAGGTCCGCCTCGTATAGCAAGGCGATGTCCGGATGCTGATTCATCAGCGTGTATAGAAGTGACGTACCCGACCGCCAGATGCCCACTAGAAAAAGAGGTCCCCGCGATGCAGCAGACGATCCTGCCGCAACCGAAGGCCTCTCTAGTACGCTCTGGTGTGCACTCATTGTCGGTGCGCCCACTCCATGTCATAGGCTTCCGTCGGATGATCGAGCCAGGTTTCAGGCCGCTTCTTGATGCGAAGTGGGTCGCTGAAAAGCCGTGCCATGATCCCGAACGGAAGCACCAGGATGGCGTAGAGGATGGTCAGCAATACGCGAGCCTGAAAGTTGCCGATCTTGTGCGCGATCTTTGTCCAGGCCGCCCATCCGCGCTTGATTGATGCCCACATAGAGTTGAACATTCAGATCCCCTAGAACAACGTGTAGATAAACGGTGCGATGGCGGAGCTTTGGGCCAGAATCATTACCACGCCCATCAACAAGATCACCACGATCATCGGCACCAGCCACCAGCGCTTGCCGCGGCCGAAGAAGCCCAGCAACTCACCCGCGATGCCGAAACGCCGGACTGTTCCTGAAACGAATCCCATTGCTTCCTCCATAGATAATCAGAAAGTTTTATATTGCTTAGCCGTATAACAATTCAGAAGACGGTGCATGCCCCATGGTGTCGAATGACCGCAACCCGGTAGCCTGCAACGCCAGCAACATCAAGTAAGCCGGATTAAGAAATACATAACGCCGAAATAGCCGCCGCGGCTCCGTGCTCAAACGAAAGAACCACTCAAGTCCCAGTCGCTGCATCCAAGGTGGCGCTTGCGGCAGTTCGCCTGCTAGGAACGGAAACGCTGCGCCCACCGCCAGTATCGGGATGTTGAGAACATCCTGAAACTCGTAACCGAATACTTCCTGGCGAGGACATCCCAGGCCGATGAATGCGATTCGCGCGCCTGATGCCTTGATGCGTTCGGCCAGTTCGACCTTTTCCTGTGGTGTTAACTGCCGAAACTTCGAAGGCTCGGCTCCAGCGATGATCAGGTTCGGCCACAGCTCGCGAACTTTGTTCCGCATGCCTTGCAACACCGCGGCAGTGCTGCCATAGAAATAAACCGGCAGCCCTTCTTTTTCGGCCCGCGCACAAACGTAATTCGTCAGATTCGGACCGTACACTCGATCCTTGAGCCCCGTTCCATGTAACAGGTTCATGGCCCATCGCACAGGTTGGCCATCCGGAACCACCAGGCTCAAATGATTCAGTCGGTACTTCTGCTCCCGATCGAGCACACCGGTCATCAATCCATGCACTGCTAGCGCTGATACCGACGCTCCACGGCCTTCCTTGGCTGCATTAATAATGTGCTCGACTGCGCCCTCGTAATCGGCAACGTCCATCAGCACACCCAGCACATTCACTTTTCCGGCATGGATCACGCGGGCTGCCTCCAGCGCTCGACGTTCTTGTCGTAGATTTCCGTCAGAATTCCGGGCACATCGTATTGCTGCTTCCACTCCGGATAGTGGCTCTGAAAGCGCGCCAGATCGCTGATCCACCAGATGTGATCGCCCTGTCGGTTATTTTCCTTGTAACTCCAGTTCAGCCGTGTGCCCGCAATCTGCTCGCAGTAGTCGATCGCTTCGATCATTGAGCAATTGCTGAAACGCCCGCCGCCCATGTTGTAGACCTCCCCAGAGCGTGGCTTTTCATAGAAGGCGTGAAAGGCTCGAATCAGATCATTGCTGTGGATGTTGTCGCGTACCTGCTTGCGCTTGTATCCGAAAATTGTGTACGGCGATCCGGTTACCGTGCACTTCATCAGGTACGCGAGAAATCCATGTAGTTGTGTGCCCGAGTGATTAGGCCCTGTCAAGCAGCCACCGCGGAAGCATGCCGTTTTCATCCCAAAGTAGCGTCCGTATTCCTGGACCAGCACATCCGCCGCGACCTTCGAGGCCCCGAACAGGCTATGCATCGTGTGGTCGATGCTCATCGTCTCCGGAATTCCCGGCTTATACGGATGATCATCGGAAATCTCCCACCGTGTTTCCTTTTCCACCAGCGGCAAGCGGTTCGGCGTATCGCCATACACCTTGTTCGTGGACAGGAAAATGAAAACAGCTTCGGGGCAATGGAGCCGCGTGGATTCGAGCATCACCGACGTCCCATTGGCGTTTACTGTGAAATCAGCATAGGGATCTGACGCTGCCCAATCATGAGAAGGCTGTGCTGCCGTATGAATGATCAGCGAGATGTCGCGCCCGTATCGCTTGAAAATTCTCGCGATCTCATTCTGATCCCGGATGTCCACGTCGTGGTGGATGTAGCCCGGAATATCCTTTTGCAACTGCTCCCGCTGCCAGCGCGTGGAGGCTTCTGCACCAAAAAACTTGGCGCGCATGTCATTGTCGATGCCCACGACGTCCATGCCGAGGGACGAGAAATAGGCAGTCGCCTCCGAACCAACCAGGCCTGCGGATCCAGTGATGATGGCAACACTCATTGTGCGGTTTACCTTGCCCCTATTGAACTTTCAATTTCCAACCGCTACCAGATCAGCCTCTACAACGGACGATCCGGTGGCGCGTTGGTAAAGCTCCATCAACATCAGGTAATTCTTCTCAGCCGTGTACTTCGACTCAAACTCAGCACGCGCCTGCCTACCCATGCGGGCCATGGCAGCGCGATTTTCCCAAGCCCATAGCACCTTGGCCGCGAGATCCTGCGGATCTCCTGCGGTAAACTGCAGGCCTGTGACGTTCTCGCGGACAATCTCCTGTAACGCTCCAATCTGCGAACACAACACTGGCGTCCCACACGCAAATGCTTCCGCCACCGCCATCGGAAAATTTTCATAGCACTCGCTGGGCTGAATCAGAAACCGCGCGCCCTTCACCAGAGACCACGTGTCCTGGCGTGGCAGCCGTCCACGAAACTCGACATTGGTCATCGACCGGCTCGACACGAATTGCTTCAATGCTTCCATCGGAGGACCGTCGCCCACAATGATCAGTCGCACCTTTGGGGTCAACGCGAATCCAGCCAGCAGAGTTTCAAGTCCTTTTTCTTCCGACATGCGTCCGACGAATACTCCGTAATCGCCGTCGGCGCTTCGAGCTCCGGGATCGGGATCCACGAAGTTCGGCTTCACCGTGATCTTATCTGCTGGCAATCCGCCTTCAATGAACTTCTGTCGCGAGAATTCACTCAAGGCGACAAATGTGTGCACGTGCTTCTCCCACGTTCCTAACGTCCGGTGCAGCGCTTGCATTGCTGCCACTGTCGCTGTAGCTGCTGAGGACTCGTGATAGCAGGCATGTACGATTCCTCGCCAGGTGCTGTGTTCCAGGCACTCCTCGCATGCGTGGCCTTCGCGAAAGAAATTCGCTGCCGGACAGAGCAACCGGTAGTTGTGTAAGCTCTGCACCACTGGAATACTGCCTTCCGAACAGGCACTATAAATCGACGGTGATATCCGCATGAACGTGTTGTGTACGTGCACTACATCCGGCTGTTCCCGTTTAAGAATGACGCTCAATTCCTGTCGCGTAGCGCTGTTCCACATCACGTCTTTAATCAACGCGATCTTCTTCAGTCCAGCGAAGGCATCTACTTCAAAATTGCTCTTCTCGTACGTAACAACTTCGTGGCCGTGACGCCTCAACAGATCCTGTTCCTGCCGGAAGACTGTGTCTTCGCCGCCGGGCTGCTGATAAGAGTTGTGCACGATCAGGATCTTCATGCGAGAGTTCGGCCTGAAATGTGTATCTGCGTAGTTTTGTTGGATATTGTCGAGCTATGGAACTGGAGGCTCAGTTCCAGTGAGAGGCTGCCGAATACTGCAGCGCCTCGCCGTTTGTGATGTATAGCACATCTTTCCTGCCGCTGACGTACTTCAGCAGTTCTTCAAATCCATCCCACAAGCCCAACTCGTCGATCTCCCACGAATGACCGTACAGATGCCAGATTCCACCATCCGCATCCACTCGATCAAAAAGTGTCTTTCCGATCTTTACCCAATCGTTTTCTCCGCGCAACCGGAAAACGTAGTCGAACATCCCTGAGACGTTTTTCGCACGCGCCAAATTGCGCATGTATCGGACCGGCGGGTGAGGATACACTTGCGAACTCGTCGGCATCATGAACTTGTCGAACTGGGTCGATGTCGAAAGCATGCGAGTTGTTCGTGCCCCGCGGTATCCCGCCTTCTGCAAGCACGGAATCGTATAGGAAGCAAACCGTCCACGCGGATAGCAGAACATCGGAACCTCGGCTCCCAGCGTCTGCTCCAGCACCTGCTTACTCGTCGTCACCACCCGCATGGTTACGTCTTCCGGGATTTCCGACATGATCTCGTGGTCCACGCCGTGCGCGCCGATCTCAAGCCCGCAGGACGTCATCTGCCGCATGTGATCGTGACTCAGCGACGGCTGCCCGCGGAAGGCCTTTAACGGCACATAAAAGCTGCCCCGCATCCTGTGCTTCAAGAGGAGATCCGCAATTCGCAGGTCGCGGATGTCGCCGTCATCCCAGCTGGTCGTGACAATCTTCATGGATTAGTTGTTTCGCGACGGCGCGTTCTTCAGCGCGTCGAGCACGCTGTAATACGCGCCCTTTTTCTTATAGTTCTCATCAAACAGCAGCGGCTTGGCGTCGGGCAGCGCGTTGTTGGGACGGTTTTTCAACCAGCTGTGCCCGTCCGTCACACCCCATGTGTAAAAGGCAATGCAATTCGAGTCAGCCAGGCACGCCGCCACCGTGTCGCGATAGATGTCCTGTTGCCGTTTCATCGGATCTGGTGAACTACCCGCCGGACCCTGGTATACATCCATCTCGGTCACCATCGCCTTCACGCCGGCCTTCGCAGAGCGTTGCAGGAAATAGCGGAAATCGTCGAGATACTTCGGGTCCAGTTCCTGCGCCTGCAGGTGCATCTCGATCCCAGCGACGTCAATTGGGGTACCGGACGATTTCAGCTTAGTCAGCAATTCGAAGAACTCGTCAACCTCGTTTCGGTGCACACCGTCATGCCCGAAAGCCTGGTTCAGAACCATTAACGCGTTCGGATTTGCCTCTTTTGCGTAACGGTAGGCCTTGTCGATGTATTGTTCACGTCCCATCGTCTTCCCGAACGGAGGATTCAACGTAGTTAGCGGCTCATCGACTGGTTCCCACGCATAGAACGTATCCCCACCATGCTTCACGACTGTCTGAATGTGCTCCTTCATCAGACGGTCCAGATCCTTCGCGCTGTCCTTGTACTTCATGAGCCAATCGGGGTCTGTTCTCGGCCGATAGATCAGCGTAGCTCCCAGCAGCTTCATATCGTGCTGGCGGGCAAACTCCATATCCTTATCTAAGGCCTGAAAATCGAATCGCCCCTGCTCTGGCTGCATGGCCTTCCAGAATGTCGTGGAAATCAGCGAGTTATACTCTCGCGACACCGTCTGGTTGTACCCCGGTTCCGTTGCCGCGCCCTTCCGCTCATACAGCGTGCCGATACGAAAGTTGATCTTGTCGGCGTACTGCCGCAGCGTCGACCGATCATCCACTGCGTTCCCACCGGCCACAGCCATTACTGCCGCGAACAACAAGCAGCAAATACTAAGGGGGATAACCACACCACGCATTACTACACTCCTGACTTCGAATACCCGAGGAATAAGTTTCCAGTCTTGACGTTGATATCCGGCAGCCGGTTACGCCGGAACCACTCCGCCAATCCCAAGATAATGAAATAGTGCTGTGCTGGATGCAACGTCATCATCACCATGAACACAGTTCGCACCGTGATCACACCCAGTACTGCTATGGCCTCTAGACAGAGCTGTCGCTCCGCCGGGCTTCTCCCTGGGTGATGCACATTCTTAAGCAGGTACCACCAGGTTCCGAATAACGAAGCGAGAAGAGGTGTCATTCCCCAGTAGCCGGTTCCGAGGATGGTCTCCATATAATCGCTATGCAGAGTTTCACCGGCAAGACCGATCGCGTTTAGCACCGGCACTTTTTCTGCAGCGAACGCACCCATCCCTATACCCAGCGGAGTTCTTGAATACAGGTCGTACGCTGTCTCCCACCACAACAAACGTCCGCTCAGCGAGCTGATCTGCGCATCTGTCTGGCCGCGGCGAAGGAAGTTGAGAACGATGTCACCAATCGGTGTCGCCGCCATGATAAATGTCAGCAATAATGCTCCTGCTGCGCCCACCGTAAGCATGCTGCGCAGACCAATCTTTCCCGAGAGCCACAGGACCAGGAACGCCCCGACCGCACATCCCAGCATGGCCGTCCGCGTCTGAGAAAGGATTAGCGACAAACCACCAAACAATCCGAGGAAGATATAGAAGCTATTCTTTCGACACTTTCCTTCCATCGGAAGCCAGCGCACCAGCGCGATTACGCACATAATCGCTGCTAGATCTCCAATACGATTCGCGCCTTGCGCCGGGTAAACACCTTTCAGCCGCACGCCCAGGGCGCCCAAGGAATAGCCGTGCTCTAACGCGTCTTTTGGATCGACCACAATTCCAACATAAGCAGAAATCAGGCAAAGACCGAAAAACGTCCATGTCCAATTAAACAGGCTCCTAAAATCCTCAATTCCGCGCGCCACCAGCAGAATGGCAGCGAGCGCTGCGATATCGACTGAGTATTCACACGCCTTGTACAAAGTCCAGGCCGGGTATACCGACCAGACTGTGGTAACGGCGGCATAGAGAGAGAAGATCGTTAGGCAGCCCACAAGCCCCGTGAACAGCGACTCCGCCCAGTCCACCGCACGAGTAAAAAGCAAGATCAAAAGCCACCCTGCGGCAAAGAAAACCAACACGATGCGATACACCGCAGCACTATCCACCGGGTTGTTGTAAACCGTCGTGGCGGCGCGGACGCGCAACACCAGGCCGCTTGCGAATAGCACGAACCACAACCAGTGCCACCACTTCAGATTGGTGACTAACGCCCACTCTGCCACCCAAACTTGCTTTGTGACGAAGTAGCCCCAAACCGCCAAAGGGGGGCCCGCGACAATGGCGAGAATTGCCACCGTGCCGGCACTGCTACCACCATGATTCATGATGAACAGGAGCGTGACGCATGCTGCCATCCCGATCAGCCCGAATAGCGCCAGTTGCCATACCGGCCCGGCATCTCCCGTCAGGTTCCAGGTTCTACTTCGTTGTGCCACTCTCTAATTCCTTTCCGCGTCTTAGCGGTAAATCAGTCGACCATTCCTAATACCGGCTTACGTATTTACTTCGCAGCGGTTCGATAAAACGTCGCACCATACGCCACCAGTCCACCTACTTTGCGGCGAACTTTTCTCAACAATGACATTCTGTCGCTCATCACCGGACGGCTCTTCCATTCAAAGTTGACCGAGCGCGGACCAGATATGGTCTCGCTTCCGGCAGGCCGCTTCATCCCTTGATTTCCTTGCTGCATATCTAGTCTCCGATCGAGGTGTTACGCGCGAATCGCATCCATGCTGACTTCCTCTAGCAAAGTCTTGGCCGTCGGATATCCAAGCCGCTCCAGAACCGGACCGGCAAATTGATCAACCAGTCGAATCTGGTCTTCTGAGAACCGGGCACGCCAGCCTCCGATCGCACCCTTGCGGACAAAGCGCCCTTCTTCGGTGTTGCTCTTCGGCAGATTGAGTGAGCGCTTCTCTTTCTCCTTCATGCGATCGAGGCTGTTGTTAGCAACCGCCGCTTCAATTACGCCGCGATCCACCTTTACTCCCAGGAAGTCAGTGATCTCTGCCAGCGCGTCGGCCGGGCTCTTTCTCAGTTCCTCAAAACGGATGACGCACATATCGCCGCGCTTGGGAAGCGGGCTCGACATCCAGGAGTTTACGTGGTCCTGCCACGCGCCAAATCCGCTGGCGCGCCCTTCCAAAAACAGCGGAAGAAACGTATCCAGGTCAATATGGATCAACCCCAACTCTGTTTCCCGGGAGTGCATTGAGAGCATGCAATCGCGCAAATCGCGATAGATGTAGACCGCGCGCTTGTAGTTCGAGCGATAGGGTTCATGCGTCTTGATTAGGCGTCCGCCGCCCGGCAGCAAGGTTGGCGTCGTGCCGTGGATACCCATTTCTGGAATCAGCCGGTTCACATTGTCGAACTCGGCCGAACGACCAGCCAGGATCTCGACCAATTGAAATCGTAGCCAGGTGTTCCCCGACCTCGGATAGGAAGCCAGATACACATCAGCCGGGTCCAGGCCGCGGTGACGTAACCAGATGAGAGGTCCTCGCAAAACCGATTTCGATGCCTTATGACGCAAGCGGCGAAGCTCATGAAACATAGCTGTCTTGTCTCCGGGAGAAATTGGATTTGATGCGGGCACGGATCATACCCATGAAGTGACGATCCTCCGCGTCGAAGCCCGCGGCGAACATCACTCCCCAAAAAACCACAGTCGCGAAGAAACCTTCTACCAATAGATGCGGCAGCACCTTGAGCATTGGAAGCGGAATGAGCATCGCAGCGCCGGAAATTGCCGTAGCCATCAACAATTTCCAGTAGCGGCCATCCCATGGCACCATCCTCAAACGCTGCCATGCAATAACCAGCGCCGGCGCGAATAATCCACAAGCGGTCAGCGTTGTCGCCCACGCCGCACCGGGAACGCCATAGCGGGGGATCAGCAGCACCGACATTGCCACATTGACCGCAAACATAATTGCGTATAGGGCTGACGTGATCTTCTGGTTCCCGGTCATCACCAGCAAGGTACCCACGCACCCGCTGCCCGCATTAAACAACTGCCCGAGCGCCAGAATTTTTAGAGCTGTGCCGCCATCCGCGTAGGAGGCGCCAAATAGTACTGTGATCACTTCTCTCGGCGCGAGCGCCATCAGCAACAATGCAGGCATGCTGAAGTACAGCGTCCACTTCGTACCGATGACGTAAATCTCTCGCACCTTGTCAAACTGCCCGCGATGCGCAAAATCCGCAACCATTGGAGAGAAAATGGCCGATACTGCTCCGACCACCAGCGCCACTGTCACAGGAACCTGCGACGCAACTTGGTAAATGCCGACTTCGCTTGTCGAACGGAAGTAGCCCACAAACAGGCGGTTTACCCAGATGATCATCACACCCAGCACGCCCGTCAGTGATGCCGGCAACGAAAACGCTATTAGGTCTTTACCCGGATAGATCGCCTTCACGCTTGACTTGCGTACCACTGGGAACAGCTTGGCTACGTAGTACGCTCCTATAACGGCCGCCATCAGGAAAGAAACCAGGTACGCGATCAGGGCACCGTTAATACCAAGCTTGAACACTCCGACCAGGATAAGAATCAGCGATAAACCAATCGCTGGCTGGCTCAGATCCTCGGTAATAACCCCACTCTTCATGCGCTGTGTGATTCTGGTCGCGGCTGCCGCCACCGTTACTGTTGCAGCCGCCGGAAACCCCAATGCGAACCATCGGAACGACCCTGCCAAGTCCGGCTTGTGATAAACCTCTCCGGCTAGCCAGGGAGCGGCAAAAAACAAACCTGCCCCCAAAACGGCCGCAACCAAAGCCGCCCCTCCAATGCAGAAAAGCAGAACGCCTTTGAAACGCGCCTCATCCTGGCGCCCATATCGCGCCCCAAAACGAATGACGCCTGCATTCAACCCCAGCGGCGAAAGCAGTGTTGCGAGCCGCGTAATCGTCCATCCGATCACGTAGAACCCGTACTGAGCAGGCCCGAGCAACCGGGCCAGCGCCACGTCGATCCCGAGAAGCAATCCCCGGCCTACAATTCTTCCCGTAAGCGCAACCCCCGCCCCGGCCGCAAGCTTGCTTACGTCCTGCTGCTTAGGCGCTGGAATATCGGCCACCGCGGTTGCGGTGCCCAGCACAGCGTCGGGAACGTTTCGAGGTGTTTCTGGTACTTGACTTGTCGCCATCTGGATTCGTTTTTCTCTATTTGGCTAGCGACGGCTTCGCACTTGGTTCCGTTAGAAACAACTCTTCCCAACGGCTGGCACGCACTATCGATTTTGTACGGTAACGGCGCCTCCGGAAACATGGCGTCGCGACAGCGAGGCGGGAGGACCCAGGGAAACGCTGGATTCGTTAAGAGTGTTTATTCACAATTCATATCTCTTGGACGCGCTCGATGGCGCTCAGCTACGTTTCTCAAGCCGCGCCCGTTCCCCTTAATACTGCCGGTATGGTTCGGGCCAGGATCTGCAGGTCGAGCCAGATCGACCACTGATCAATGTATTCCATGTCGAGTTCCATCCACTTTTCGAACGAAATGGAACTCCTTCCCGCAACCTGCCACAAGCAGGTAATTCCGGGACGCACACTGAAGCGGCGCCTCTGCCAATCCTGATCAAATCCCTCGTAGTCGCGAACCGGCAAAGGTCGCGGGCCTACCAGGCTCATATCGCCTTTCCAGACATTAAACAACTGCGGCAGCTCGTCGATACTGGTCTTCCGGAGTAGCCGTCCGATTGGCGTAATTCGTGGATCGTTCTTGATCTTGAATACCGGGCCGCTCACCTCGTTCAGGTGCGCAATTTCTGCCATGCGTCGCTCCGCATCCGGAACCATAGTGCGGAACTTGCACATGGAGAATACTCGCTTGTTCAATCCCATTCGCTTTTGAACGAAGAATACCGGACCAGGTGAGGTCAGCTTGATCAATGCGGCCACCAACAGCAGAACCGGTGAGAGCAACAGGATCAGGAAGCTCGATGCTATGACATCCATGGCGCGTTTAATGATTGTCGAGCCGGTTTCTGACATGCCGCCAGTCAACAGCGTAATGAGCGAATCGCCATCAAACTCATACGCCTTGGTTTTTGCCAGCTTCAGGTCGAAGATGCTGGAGGGGAACCGGACTACGATTCCCTGTTCCTCGCACAATGCCGCAACGCGCGACGCCTGCTGGTAGCGAGACTTTAACGGCAGCCCCATGATGACTTCGTCGACCACGCTCTGCCTAAGATATGCCGGCAAATTCTCAAGATCGCAGACCCTTCGATACCCGGTCTTCAGAAACACTTGCATTCCGGGCCAGCTCTCATCAGCGAATCCGATGACGTGATAGCCCAACTCGGGTCGCGATTGAATCTTCCGTACAAATTGCAGCGCTCGCGGGTTACTGCCGACCACCAGCATGTGACGCAAATTGCGGTTGTGTCTTCGTACGCTGCCCAGTGCCATCCGCAAAAGCAGGCGGCTGATGATGGTCAAGCCGCTGCTGATCACTAGAAAGTTGACCAGAAAAACTGTGTCCACCATCTGGATTCCGAACAGTTCGCCCGATACGCCTAGAAAAGCCGTCCCTAGTAGCGTCGCCTTGAGGACGTCTTTGATTTCGGACAAACGACCGCTCAGTCGTTTTGATTCGTAGAGTCCGACCGCCTTGAAAATCGCGTGCCAGAGAACCAGGAAGCCGATGAACATCGCCAGGTTCTGCACCTTGACGCGCATCGACAGGAATTCCGTCACGCGGAAGACACGGGCCTCGTGGACGACAGGCAGGGTCGCCAGTCCGAACGAGACGACGAACAGGAAGATGTCGAAGAGCTTGAACGCTTCGACAAGAATGTGCCTGCGAATGTGACTCATGAAAGCTCTCGAGGGTCGACTGGTAGCGGCATTCGTGATGCCTTACAGCGTGAGACAGCTTCCAACTATGGCGTACGGGCCTTAGGAAATTACTCCGCGCATCGAAGGTTTGCGGAACGCGACATGGCTCTTGCGCTGACTCGGCGGAATGTTCGCGTCTGACTCGGTTTCCGGCCGCCCTATGCACACGTATTCAAAACCGTGTTCTCGGACAGTCTCGGGGTCATACAGGTTACGCCCATCCACAATGATGGGAACTTCCATCTCTTCACGAAGACGGTCGAAATCAACCCGCCGGAACTCATCCCACTCTGTCAGCAACAGCAAGGCATGTGCGCCTTTGGCGGCGTCGTAGGCTGAATCGCAGTAGTCTACGCGTCCCGGTTCTTCCGGAAACACCTGCTTGGTATTGGGCATGCCCTGCGGATCGTACATGCGCAGAGTCGCCCCCTCTTTGAGCAGTGCGTCGATAATCTTCAACGCCGGCGCTTCCCGGATGTCGTCGGTAGCAGGCTTGAATGCCAAACCCAGAACCGCAAGCTTCTTATCGCGCAAGACCCACAGCAGCTTGCGCAATTTCTTCATGAAGATCCCGATCCGCTCACGATTCACCCGCTCGACTTCGTGCATCAGCGAGACGTTGACTCCCTGGGTCTCCGCCAAATGAATGAACGCTCGTACATCCTTCGGGAAGCAGGAGCCACCGAATCCGATGCCGGCCTTCAGAAACTGCGGCCCAATCCGTGCATCGAGCCCGATTCCTTCCGCTACCTGCACGACGTCCGCCCCCACCGCTTCGCAGACGTCAGAGACCATGTTGATGAACGAAATCTTGGTCGACAAAAACGCGTTCGCCGCGTGCTTGATCAGCTCCGCCGTGCATAGATTGGTGACTACGATAGGCCGCTTCAACGGTCTGTAAATCTCTTCCAACAACTCTCGCGCCCGCTCTGACTCGACGCCGATCACGATGCGATCCGGCCGGAAGAAGTCATCCACCGCCTTGCCTTCCTGCAGAAACTCCGGGTTGGAAGCGACGTCGAAACTGATCTCCTCACTTGCCGGACGGTGGCCGTTCGTCTTCGCCGTGGATTCGGAACGCGCGAAGCGCTCGATCGTTTTCTTGATCCACTGTCCCGTGATCGCCGGAACCGTACTCTTCTCAACGATCAGTTTGTAGCCATTCAGATTGCGCGCTACGACGCGTGCGACTCCTTCCACTTGAGTAAGATCTGCCTCGCCGTTTTCCTTCTGTGGAGTTCCCACGCAGATGAACAAGACGTCTGAAGCACTGATAGCTGCGGCAACATCGGTGGTAAGCCGGAAATTCTTGTTGGTGGAGTGCTTGGTAAGAAGGGGCTGCAGTCCAGGTTCATAAAAAGTGCAGACGCCCGATTGCAGGCGTGCGATCGCTTCCGCATTCGCGTCCGCGCCAATGACTTCCCAGCCGAGCTCCGCCATGCCCAACGCTGTCGGAAGTCCAACGTGTCCCATTCCCAAAACTGCAATTCGCGGCCGGCTAGCTGTGCCGTTACTCATTTCTTCTCTTTCAGACATCCAATCCCCCCTACTTACCCTTCAGTGAATTTTGATAGTTGAAGATTTGCGCGGGTACGTTGCCAGCGCCTACGCCGGTTCTAACTGATAACCGCTCACGCGGATGGCCACCGAGCGTTGAATCAGGTCAATCGATACCACCAGACTCTGATCTGTATTTTTTGCTAACAGCACCCCTTCCACACCGTCCAATGAGCCACCGCGAATACGCACTCGCTGGTTGATGGCGAGATAGGGATGTAGGGAGAACTCCACCCCTTGCTCGAGAATGCTGCGCACCGAATCGATCTGGGCGTCGGGAATCGGCGTCCCACGACCCCCGTTGCCAATAAATCCAACCGCACCCGATGTCCGCAGGACAGTAACTCTTGTCTCCGCCGAACTATCCATTCGAACAAACAGGTAGCAAGGAAACAAGGGCAACTCGACCATTTTGTACCGGTCGCTCCACTTGTGTTTCCTCGTGATGATTGGGAGGAAAGCAAAAATGCCCTTCGCCGCGACCTCAGTAGCGACTTTTTTTTCGTGTCGCGACCGCGTCCGCAACGCAAACCACTGCAGGCCATCGCCTTGCATGGGTGCCGAAGTGGCTTGCGATACATCCAGGTGCATAGCTCCGCCCTCTCAGTCCCATCGCGTCCACAGACCGCTTTGGGAAAAGTGTGCCTGTTGCTGCTAGTTAAACTCGATCGCGGCTCCTTACGACTAGAGCCGGTTGTAAAGGTTTTGCGGAATGGGAAACGTGCGCTTGTTCAAAACTGCACCCAACAGCCGCACATTCGCCGAGTCAAAGCTGTCTTTCACGCTCAGCGCAGATTCCCGCCGCGTGGTATTTCCCTGCAGTACCAGGATGACTCCATCCGACAACCGTCCCAACTGAACAGCGTCGGAATAAAGACTCGCCGGCGGCGCATCTATCAATACCGTCTCGAATTCAGATCGCAATTCCGCCAACCGCACTCGCAGCGTTTCAAACACGAGCTGCGGCTGAACCCCGTTGGCCGAACCTGCAGGCAGAACCCACAAGTTGCTTCCCGCGATTTGCTGGATGTAATTGCGAATGGAACCGGACTGGGTTAACGCGTCAGACAATCCGCTTTGATTCTCAATCCCGAACGCCTTGTGCAGACCCGGAGAACGCAGGTTTGCGTCAACTAGGCAAAGCGATCCAGGGTTCTGCGACGCCAGGGTCAGCGCTGAATTAATGCAAACCCATGTGCAACCGTCTCCCGGTGCCACAGACGAAAAAACCACGACTCGCGGCTGCTCAGCCGATGTGCGAAACACCTGCTGTACCAACCGCAGTACTTCTTCCCCAGCCGCTACCGGCAATGCTGGACCACGGCCGTTGCTCCCGGAATCAGAGAGGGGCGATCTCTGGTCCCTTTCTATTTGTTGAAGAACTTCGTACGTTCGACTCAAGACGGATCCTCCCTGAACCTATTGGTGAAGAGAAAGCAGGCCACTCCGGCAGGTTCGCCGGATTCCTAGTGGCCGTTTCTCGGTATAGAGCCTACGGAAACATCATGTCCGTTACCGGTAGCAGAGTCCGACACAGGAATTGAGGCGAACACCGGTATACGCAGGACTTCCCGGACTTCGTCCGGCGTGCGGAATGACGAATCCAAGTAATCGGCAGTCAAAGCGGAACCCACCGCCACCAACCCTGCCAGGATGAAGCAAACGACGATCAGGAGCAGCGGGGAGTAAGTAGGAACCGCGGGTAGAGTCGGCGGCTCGGCAACCACAACATTCAAGACACGCTCTTCATCGAGTTTGTCGGAGATTCGCGCCTGTTCGCGCTTGCCTAGGTAAAGCAGGTAGTTCTGCTCTTCGGCCTTTACCTCACGCATCAGGTCCGAAACTGCCACTTCGCCTTCGTTGTAGGCGAGGGCTTCCTTCGTATACTTCGCTACGTTCTGAGCGTTAGCGTTTCTTTGTGCTTCAAGACTCGGCAAAGACGCCTGGGCTTTTGCCAGGTCGCTGTCGGCCCATGCGTAGACCGGGTTTCGATCCGTTGTGTCGTCTCGCAACTGCCCTTGTTCTTGCGCGGCAATGGCAGTCTTGGTCTCCGCGATCTGCTGCTCAACCTGTTGTACTAGGCGGTAGCTCGGGTCGTACTTCGACAGGTAGTCGCTTCTCTGCAGTTCTAACTGATTCAACGATGACTTCAAAGTGGAGAGTAATGCCGCATTATCCGATCTGCGCTGAACCGTGCTCACACGCGGATCAGTTGTGGCCTTGGCGCTCTCCAACTGGCGGATCTGTTCTTTGGTCTGTGCGATCGTCGCTTCTGTCGTGCGCAACGTTGCCAGGAAGTTCGATTCCTGCTGCACCGCTTGATCTCGCTGCAGGCCGGCGGACGCCAAGTCCTGCTTCCGGGCCAACTCAAGCAGCTTAGCCTCCGCATTCTGCAGACGCTTTTGGTACATGTCTGTCTGCTGCGAGAAGAAGTCATACAACTTCGTTTGCGGACGATTGATCGCCAGGTGCTTCGCCATGTAGTTCCGCGTCAGTGATTGCATGACGCATGTCGAGTCGATCGGATCGCTGGCGGAGTATTGCACCTGCAGAATCCCCGAGGTGGGAATCGGGCTGATTGTCAGTGCCTTGCTCAACTTCACTGCCGCATCGCCTATTTCCTTCTGCTCGTAACCCGGGATGGCGCGTTTTACAGCGCGTACCAACGGAGTCCAAGGTTTATCGTGTCCCTGCCAGAGCACGGGGCAATCATCTACGACCTTGGCCAGAACATCCCATTGCAGGAACAACTCCTGCTCAGTGTTGATCTCGAGAGTGGTCTGGTTCGAATCGCCGGCTGCAATCGGGCGCGGGCTGTCATCAGGAGTCGCCGAAGGTTCGACGCGTGTATCGCGCTTCACCATGATCTCCACTTCCGACTGGTACTGGATGCCGAAGATCATCACAGCCAACAGGCAGCCCATGAGGCTGACCAGAAACGCGCGGCGCATCAGGACACGCCGACGAAAACCCACCGCTACCAGGTCGCGCAGTCTCGAAGAAATCGATCGCGGTCCTTCCGATACCGCATGACCGTTTCCGTTTCCGTTGCCGTTTCCATTGTGTCCGTTCCCATTGTGTCCGTTGCGAATGTCGTCCATTTTTGCTCTCGCTTTCTCACTTTTCCGACAATGTCGGCTGTTCGGCTAGTCAATTGGATACGTCATGCGGAAAGTGTTTAACGGCAAGTACGGCTGCATCTTCGAAATCAGATTCTTGGGTATGTAAAGCATGTCGCCAGGTTGCAGATGCACGTCCTCGCTGAGATTGCGCGAGTTCAGCATCTCTTTCACATTAAGAACCTTGGCCTGCACCATATCGCCGGGTACCCGGCGAAACAAAACTACCTGAGAGTGCTTTGCGTTCGGAGTGAATCCGCCCGCGATCGCGATGGCTTGCGTTACTGTCGTATCTCCGTGCAGATCATATTTTCCGGGCTTCCCGACTTCGCCGTTTGCAGAGAACGACGGATGCACAAATTCCTGGGGAGTCACCGTGATGACGGGATCGTGCAGAATCTTCGAGTAGGCACTCTCTAATGCGGTGTTCAGTTCAGGTAGCGTCAACCCCTGCGCGTGAATGTCGCCGATGCCGCGCAAACTGATATAGCCGTCGGGCTGCACCGTGACATTCGCGTTGTACTCAGGAGTGAAACGAAAATCCAGCAACAGCTGGTCTCCCTGTTCAATGCGATAACGCGGATTACGTTCCTGCAGAGTGGGCGTATTCGACTGTGTGCTGTTGGTGGTTGTGAAGCTGTTTGCCGGGGCGGGCTGTGTCGCGGGCGTGTTCGATTGTGCAAATGCAACGCTGATCAAGAGCGCTGCCACGCCGACGATCGCGGGAAATAACTTGGAATGCCGCATCAAGACACCTTCCTGGTTTTTGTGTGGGAGGTCACAACAGAAAAAGGCCTCAGCCCATTAGGAGAGCCTCTCCTGCAACTCTTGCTTGCGTTACTACTGAAGGAACCAAAAGGGGGGTCGCGCGAGCTTTATTTCGCGCCGGCCTTCAGTGTGCGCCCACCAGCACAACAACTGCTGTTCTCAGGTTCTGCAAGTCCTCTGCCATCCAAGACTTCCTGAGTACCCAAGGTTCTAACACGCAACCCTTTGTAAGTGAAGAGACTTGTAGGGAAAAAATTCACAAACCGGACTGCCCCTCAGAGCTATGTCGCAAACTTTTGCACAATTTGGTCACGAACTAGCGAAAGCCGCAGGATACCCCAACCCCAAGAACGCGAAACCCGTGCTGGGAGCACGGGTTACGGGCCTCACATCAATAAGCTGTTCTTCTGTAGACTTTCGTCTCTGAAGGCTTCAGCACTGCCTAGGCGCTACGGCCGGAACCAAGTTGAGTACGGGGAATTGAGGAAGTAGTCCAACAGCAGCTTGGTCACTTTTGCCTCCCCTTCGGGGCTTGGATGCGTATGGTCATCCGCTCGGAAATCCTCTTCGCCGTTGCATGGCGGGTCGGGCTGCCCGTTGCACCAGACCAACCCATCCGACCGCGGATGAGGGCCATCGGCCCACAGATACGGTCCCCACGCTACCCATGGAACCTTGCCGCTGGCATAGTCTAGATCCCCCGCAACCGAGTCAACGCCCATTCCTCGCGCCTGATTGATCTGCGCCTGCACCAGCCACTTCACCGCAAATCCGTTTTCATACGCGAAAGGTTCTGGATTCAACGGAATTGTGGCGTACCCACCGTAGCTGCGCGATGAAATGAACACTTGCTTCAGATTGGGGTAGCGGATCTTGGCCGCGCGCAAAATGTCACCCAACAGGCGTTCGTAATGAATTGCGTCCGTCGTGTCGTCATCTGCGCAGTTCGGATCCGTGGAATTGCACAACGGCAGCAACCCATTTACTGCCGGCTCCTTGTCGGCTTGCTTCAGCCATGCCACTTGCACCTGCTTCTCAGTCAATCCTGCAGGCGTCAGATAGCAGTCACGAACGATGTCATAGGCGTTCCTGCTTGAAACTGTACATGGCGGCTCGGGATCCGGCGGATCGCAACTTGGAACGCCGGTTGTGACCGTCCAGAAACAAGCCGTTTTCCCCAGCTGTCCTCCATTGATCGCCACCATCGTTGTGTGATTAACCCGCGAGTCGTTTTGAATTTTGCTTACAAAGTCGCCGAACTCGTAATACACGTGCGACATTCCCATTCCCAGGAAAACGACCTTCCCACTCGGACTGGGGTTCCCATTGCCGTCGAGCGTTTGCACTTGTGCCAGCATCTGCTTGCCGGCCAGGTCATGATCCGACGGCACGGCATCAGAAAAATTCTCGTAAAGACCGCCGCCAAACCCCAGATACGTCGCCCCGCTAGTCATATCCATTAGGGCCGTCGGCCCAGCCGGAGGATTGTTCGGGGCAGGAGTATTCGACATACCTCCTCCGCCGCATCCTCCGAGTAGAAGAAACCCTATTACCGCAAGCGCAATACCGCTGATTCGTATCCTTCTCATGTGTAATGGATTAAACCCAAAATCCGATCAAAAGTTGCGGTTTCTTGACTCATCGCTTCAGCCCATTTTGGGCTGAGTATGTGCCACTAAATAGGCCGCAGATCGGGCGCATTTCGTCCCCCCGTTCGAATCCAGGATCTTTGGACGTTGAAGTGCTGTTTCCAAACCAGAGTTTGCATCCTGGGGGCAGCGACGCAGTGTGGCGCACTTCAGCTTGAACGGTTTACGGGCCAAGCTGAATTCCCGCGATGTCGGCACTCGTCGTTGCATCTGCTTGTGTTACTGGATCACAGTCAACCTCGGCGGAGAAGCAACACTGTCCGTGGTTGATCCCCTTACGAGGTCGCATCAGACGACGCTTGATCCCTCCGGGCGCGAAAAAGGACGACCAATGTGAAAGAAGTTTGCGCTCAGGCTTCCAGGGAGCGCCAATTAGGAATGCGTTCTGAATTGGCTTGAGGACTAGGGAGGAAATCTTGACGGTGAGATTACAGACTATGGCTGAGGCAGGCAGATCAACAATTGCGTCGATCAACGTGAAGTCAATGCGATCCTCGAAATCTCTGCTGACAGCTCTAGCTCTCCTTTCAATTACATGTGCTCTTTCCGCCGCGGCCGCAGCGCAACTTGGGGGTCCGCTTCCCGGAATCAAGCCAACCGAGACCAAGTTCTTCAACAACGGCAAGTCCCAATTCAATCGCCTGTGGGGCCTGACCGAGGGAGTTGGCCCGGTCGAAACCGATGGCGCCTGTAAACGCTGCCACAACACACCCGTTTTGGGAGGCGGCGGTATTCGTTTGCTGACGTTCTTTGGAAAAACGAACCCCGACAAATCTTTCGATCCCCTCTACAACGAGGGAGGTCTCTTGCTTCAACCACTCTCCAATGCCGCGTTTATTCCTGGTGGAGTTTGCTCTCTTCCCGGAGAGCAGATTCCTGCCGATGCCAACAGCATCGAGAAGCGGCTTGCGCCGCCCGTCTTCGGCTTTGGCCTGATCGACGCGATCGCTGATGCTGACATTTTGAACGAGGCCACATTCCAGGCCAACAACTACCAGGCGGACGGAATTCACGGCACTGCTCAAATTGTGCCAACCTATTACGCCGCTGCACCACACATGGTCGGCAGGTTCGGCAAGAAGTCGCACATTGCGAACCTGGTGGAGATGGCCGCCTTTGCCTTCGCGCATGATTTCGGTATTACCAATCCCATCTTCCAGGATGAGGACTTGCCGCAAGGACAGCCGATTCCTCCGGAGTGCGTGGAAAACAGCATGGTTCCCAATAATCAGAACAGCGGCAGTGGAGGCCAAGGCGTCTTTCCGCTCTCCCACTTCATGCGCTACCTTGCTCCGCCCGTTCCCCAGCCTCCGACGCAGCAATCACACGATGGACAGGTTATATTCACAACCATCGGTTGCGACAAGTGTCACAAGGCGAGCTACACCACTCCTGCAACCGTGACCGTGCAGACCGATCTTTCGGGTACAACCTTGCCAAGCCCCGCACTTAGCAACCAGACTGTCGCTCTGTACTCCGACTTGCTCTTGCATGACATGGGCAATTCCCTGAAAGGCAAGCTTGCTCCTGGTACGCCGGTAACCCAGAATGCTTCCCTCACGCAGTGGCGCACCGTGCCGCTGTGGGGGCTCTCAGTGCGAGGCAAGTTCCTGCACGATGGACGAGCCTCTGACCTCGATACCGCGATTCGCGATCACAGTCTCGATGGATTGGGTGAGGCAGCTATCGTCATTGGTCGATACAAAGCGCTAAGCCAGACAGATCACGACAACCTCATGGCATTTCTGAATTCGCTCTGAGCTTTAGCATGAAAAAGGAGAGATGGCTGTCCTTCTCTCCTTTTTCGTTTGCCAGGTGACTGAAGTGAACGAGACTCCCTCCTGCCCGGTTGACAACCCCCGTGTCAGCCCAGCTATGCTCGTCTGAACTTAATTTTGACCTCCCCGGAAGATGTTTAAGAATCCGGTAGGCGAGTTTTCCTCGCCTCACCGGGCAGGTCCTTACCTTATGAAAAAATTTTGTCTTGCTTTCGTTGTTTTGTTGTTTCTCAGCGCATCACTCGCGGTAGCGCAAACTCCCTACACCATGGAACCTACGGATGCCCCTGCGGAACTTCCGAAGACGCTAAGTGCCTTGTTGAATTCCAAGGGCGTTCGCCTGCTTCAGGCTAAGAACGGCGCCCCGACCATCGTCTGCGAAGTCTGGTGGGCAAAATCAATAGAGAGTCACACCTCCACCTCCAAGACATCCACTCCCTACGAAGGTCTCGCTACCGGTGCGCTGGTAGGCGTCCTCCGCTTTGTAGAAGAGGGAGAGGATTCTCGCGACCAGAAAATGCAAGCCGGCTTCTATACGCTTCGTTACGCCAAGGTGGAAGCGGATCCCGAGCATTCCGACAACGGGGCTCCCCAGGACGCGGTTCTGGCCTCACCGCTTTGGGCAGACAAGCATCCCGACCAGGTGATGAAGCTCGACGAACTGCTGCGTGTCAGTCGCCTTTCCTCAAAGACCAAGAAACCAGTCGTAATCAACCTGATGCCAGTCAATCCTGCTTACACAGAAATGCCGGCGTTGATTACCGACGATCAGGGAGACTGCATGGTTCAAGTCAAGGTTCAACTCAAGGCTGCCGCCAAGGCCAAGCCTGCCGAGATGCCAGTCTCGATCTTGCTTGTGACCCCGATTCGCGAGGACGGAGAGTCCTAGGCCAGGCTCTCCGTCTCGCGGCTTGGGGGCTTAGAAGTCCTGCGGCAACATCGGGCTGGTGGGGAACGATGCTGGCACAGTTACGGTCGGTTGAGGCGTGGTCAGGCGTCCTGCGAGCTTGGGATCAAATGGTACGAATCCTATTTTTGCTCCCGGCGAGCCCCCCTGCAGGTTGAAGTCATCTGCCGGATAGGCCGGATTCACAAACATCGGATCCGAGTTCTGCGAATGCACATCTTCGCCCACGAATTGCCATTGGTTAAGCGAGTACTTCGTCCTTGATCGTGGATCATTCGGATCCGTCGTGATGAAGCTCAGAGATTTGTTCGAATAGCTCCAGTACAGGTTGTTATCCAACAAGAACCGCGTCGAACACGGCACGGGCTTGTTGGTTTTGCCGACGTCATAGCAGGTCCACTTCCCGCCCTGGAGATTATTTTTGTAGTAAACGATGTTGCGTGTGATCGAGATGGACGACGGATTCACGCCTCCGTGGTTGAAAGCATAGGCCGCCGCCATCGCAAAGATGTTATTGTCCGCGACATTGTTCTGCGGGAAAGTATCGCTGCTTCGGTCTGACATGTTATTGAACAACGACGCCGACGACGTTCGGTAAACCAGGTTATTGCGCGCCACTACGTTCGATGTTCCCTGGTCGAAATAAATTCCATTTCCACCGTACCCGTCCGAATCATGCCAGGCATGGGTAACGTCATGGATGACGTTGTTCAACACCTGGTTCCCCATCGTCGCCGACGATGCAAAGTAAACGCCTGCCATATCGTCGGTCACACCTTGTCCAAGGTTGTAAAGCAGGTTGTAGGAAATCATGTTGTCGTGCGCAAGGCTATTCTCGCCGACGATTCCCCACGTCAGTCCGACACCAATCGCTCCGTTATAAAAATCATTAATTTCGTTGTGAGTGATCGTGTTGTGATGCGCGTTGCCTACCAGTACTCCGGTTCCGATTCCTGACGGCTGCACACGCCCGCCGCCGGTAATCAGGTTGTTCTGCACCAGGACATACTGCGCAACGTTGCCATCCGTATCCTTCTGATTCGGCAATTTCCCAATCCGAACTCCGCCCGCTCCCAGGTCGTACAGAAAACCGTTCACAACCTGGTTGGTCGGCTTTGTTGTCACCGGGCCAGTACCGATGAATTCAATACCCCATCCCTGGGTGTGCGCTACGGTTGCGCCATCCAGTTTGATGTTGCTGGAATTTGTGAAGCTCACTGCTGCCGAGACGGCGACAATTCCCTGCTGATCGCCAAATCCCGCTGCCGGCGGCATCCAGTTGTCATGTGCGAAGGTGATCCCCTGGAACGTTACAAATTGCAGACCGTTCGCGGTCAACACCTGCGTTTGCTGCGGAACGATGACCTCTGCCTGGTTCGGATTCTCTCCATCCTGAGCCAGGTAGATCAGCGTCCATGTCCCGTTTGCATTCGTGCAACTTGGCGGATTCGTGCAACGGTCGAGATACCACTGCCCGGGCTGATTCAACGCCTCCATGACGTTCTCGATCAGGTACCGGTGTCCTGCCATGAATCCGAAGTTTCCGACAATCTGGCGCGTCGGGCCCGTGAGATATGCGATGTGGCTCGACGTATCGACAGACTTCAGCCGCATCCGGCTCATCGTCCACTTTTCGAAGTCGAGAATCTGCACGTCTCCCAGCGCCATGCTGTGATAGTTCGGCGATACATCGTTGTTGGCATAGACGAAGCGGTCAAAACACTGCCACTGTCCGCCAATGTTCACGTTGCAATTGCTCGCCTGGTTCGGCACATTCACCGGCCCCACGTTGCGGAGGTACGCGCCTCCGGCCGCCCGCGGACGGAACCGGCGCTGTCCGTTGAAGTAGAGCGCTTCAAAGTTCTGATACGCCGACGAACTCAGTTTTACGGTCCACTTGTTTCCGCCGCTGTTGGTCCATCCGGTGATCTGTTTTCCGCCGCTCACTACTGGTGCTTCACATGGATAGTTCTCATAAACGATAGGGGAGGTTGCCGAACCGGAATCGGATGACGTGAATTTCAGTGGCGCGCTTAGAAAATAGTTGCCGCCGCGAATCATGACTGTGCGTGTCGTTCCGGAGATTCCTTGCACGGCGCGACGAGCGCGGTCCACCGTAGCAAAAGGTCCATCGCTGTGATCGTTGTTTGGAGCGGCAATGCTTCCACTCCAGTTATCGTTGCCGTTGGTCGCTACATAGAAATCAGCAGTAGCAACGCCGCAGTCTCCACCACCACCGCCGTCGTCGCCTCCACCGCCGCCACCATCGTCACCACCACCACCGCCTCCGCCATCATCCCCACCGCCGCCAGTTCCTCCTCCGCCGACACTACCGCCGCCGCCACTTCCCGTGCCGGCATTGCCGCCGCCTGAGGTTCCGCCGCCGGTCGTGCCGCCAGTTCCGGTACCGCTACCGGACCCTGATCCGCCGCCGTTGTCGACAATAGGGGCGCCTCCGCCCGTACCTCCGCCGGGCTTGCCGGCTGGTGGGGCGATGTGCTGCCCGTTGTTATTTGTCTGTGGTACGGCCGCAGTCTGCTGAGTAGCAGAACAGCCCGCGAGAATTACGAGTGCGAAGAAAACGGTTATCCAGGTCCCCAACCTCGCTGTCACGTTCAGCCTCCTGAAAAACGCATGCAAGTGGCGAAGCGCTAACAGCCCGAGACTAATTCGCAAAACACTTCAAGCGAAGGTCACCAAAGGAGGGAAATGCCTGTAAATGGGACGATTAGCGACTGCTCCGTTTTCCCAGCAGCGGCCGACAACCGGTCTCAAGTAACCGTTACTTTTTTAGGATTCCGGCCACGCACCATCGTGAGTCTTAGAAGTGCATTTGCAACTCGCAGCACAATCACCAAACACCCCGTCAATGCCGTGCTCCACGCGATTCGGAGACTTTCTTCTCATTGACACTGGTATTCTCGTACTGCTAAAAATGCAATCCCGCCCCCTTCAGCGAAAATCAGACCGCTCTAGGGCTATGTAAACTGTCTCGATCACACAAACAAACGCCCGTTCCAGTGCCTATCAACGGCTGGGACTTTCACCGATTAGCACTCACGACGGAGGTACCGTGCAAAAGAACAATCGACAGAGCGGCACATCACGACGGCTTTGCACCGCGATTTGCGCCGCGCTTTTGCTGCCAGCGACCCTGGCTTTCTCTGCTGCCACACCGAAGAACACCCCTAAGGCGAAGTCTCAGTCTCCCGCGGAAGTCGGCTCCTGGACCGCTGCTGCGGATCTCTGTCCCACCAATGGCAACGGTCACTGTGCTATCGGCGCCAACTTCGCGCTCATGCACACCGGCAAAATTCTTTTTTATTACTTCCCGCGGCCCGGCAGCGGCCCCGGTTCACGCTCCGTCGTTCTTGATCCCACTACAGGTATCGTTGACGACACTCTGTTGACGGAGTCTCGCGACATCTTCTGCTCCGGCATTCACATCACCGCTGATGGACGCGTCATCGTCACCGGCGGCGACGCACCCCATGCGCAAAATAACCACTCGGGAACCTGGAACACGACGATCTTCGATCCGGTGACCGAGACTTGGAGTCTCGGCGCGGATATGAACTTCGCGCGCTGGTATCCCACCGCCGTCGAGTTGAAAGACGGCACAATGCTTGAGCTGTCCGGTCCCAACGAGGACGGCACAAAGATCCAGAACGTGATGGAAATTTATGACCCCACCGCGAATACCTGGACCGCACTGCCTGGCACCGCTAATATGCCGGCGGAAACTCTCGATGGAACCGCCTATCCGCGCGTCACGCTGATGACCAACGGCAAGGTCTTCTTGTCTGCTCCGTCACCCACGAGCTATATGTTCGATCCCGTTTCGAACACGTGGAAGAAGGGGCCCAAGACCATCTTCGGCAAGCGCTACTATGCCCCGCACGTGTTGCTGCCGGATCTGAAGACTCTGCTTGTATCCGGCGGCTCGCCCGTCTCGCTGAATGGCACCGGAACTGTGACTGACACGGTTGAGACCGTCGACCTGTCACAGCAGGTTCCTGTGTGGGTCGATCAGCCCGCGGGTCACAAGATGAACATCGCCCGCATGAACCACAACCTGGTTCTGCTCGCCGATGGCAAAGTGCTCGCGGTTGGTGGAGGCGCCGGAGGCGGTCGATTTAACAATCCAATCCTCACGCCCGAACTCTACGACCCGGCTACCAATACTTGGACCTTGATGGCCGATCAGGCGGTGAACCGCACCTACCACTCGACCGCCGGTCTGTTGCCTGATGGACGCGTTCTCTCCTCAGGTGCTGACACCAAGCTTGCTGGTCAGCAGAGCTACGAAATCTACAGCCCACCCTACTTGTTCGCCGGTGCTCGCCCCGTGATCACCACCGCTCCGACGACTCTTACGTACAACCAGAAATTCAACATCATCACGCCGGATGCTGCCACCATCACTCGCGTCGCGTTGATTCGTGCGACCGCAACGACGCATGCCAACAACATGGATCAGCGTTATGTCGATCTACAGTTCCAGATCATCGGCGGCAAGATTTCGGCCAAGGGCCCCCTCGGCGCGTCTTATGCGCCTCCGGGTTACTACATGCTGGTCATCCTGAACTCAAGCGGCGTGCCATCTGTTATGCCCTTCGTTCAGCTGCAGTAAAACTTTTCGCGGCGCTGTTCAACGGGTTCAACCTGCGGTCAGCGCCGCCTCTGTTCCCTCCCCTTTTATGCAGGCAGAACCCTTCTCTGATGTGCAACTAATTTGCACTTCAGGCATTCCTCTTAGCCTGTAAATGCTTGCTGTCGTTGGAAGTTCACAGGGGGGTTCTGGCACGGCAACTGCTATGCTCTTCATCAGCGATTACTCCCCTCCTTAACCCGGGGCTGATTTTTCACTGAAATACTCAATAATTTGTAGCCAGTGAGGAACTATGCGTATTCGACAGTCGACCTTCGTTATTGCTCTAGTCATTCTGGCGCTCGCATCGCTTACAAGTCTTGTTTCCAGTGCCAATGCTTCAGCTGCAACTACCTCCGCAAAAAACCAGATCATGGACTCCTACGGCAAGCTGCCGCTGAGCTTCGAGCCAAATCAGGGCCAGGCGCGTTCTGAAGTGAAGTTTCTCTCGCAAGGACACGGCTATACCCTGCTGCTCACCCAGAACGAGGCCGTGCTTGCCCTGAAGCCGCTACAAGGCTCATCCATCGTTCGCATGAAACTTCTCGGCGCAAACTCTTCTGCGGAAATCACGCCTCTGGAAGCTCTTCCCGGCAAGGCGAATTATTTCATCGGCAACGATCCCGAAAAGTGGCACACGAATGTTCCCACGTACTCGCGCGTGCAATATGCCGGCGTCTATCCCGGCATCGATCTCGTCTACTACGGCAATCAGCGGCAACTCGAATACGACTTCATCGTGCGGCCGGGATCGAACCCCTCAACGATTGCCCTTGACTTCGCCTCATCCCGGATCTCGATCGACAAGAATGGCGATCTTCTCGTTGCGACTGGCGCGAGTCCGCTTCGCTTTCACAAACCGCAGGTCTACCAGATGGACGATCAAGGCAACAAGCACTATGTAGACTCACGCTATGAGATCGCTTCGAACCATCGCGTTTCGTTTCACGTCGCATCGTACGATCGCTCGCGAAACCTGGTCATCGATCCTGTACTGAGCTACTCGACTTATCTCGGCGCCACTCTGACCGACGTCATCAAGGATCTCGCTCTCGATGCCAGCAACAACGCGTACGTCACAGGGCAGACGTTCTCTTCCGACTTCCCTACGACAGCGGGCGCATTCGACAGAACCTGTGGCGGCTGCACGACATCGAGCGATGACTTCGTCGCGAAGGTAAGCGCCAACGGCTCGAGCCTTGTCTACTCAACGTACCTCGGCGGAAACAGCGTTGACTCAGGTCTCGGAATCGCAGTCGACAGCGCTGGCAATGCTTACGTCGCCGGATTCACTCAGTCATCCGACTTCCCGACCACCGCCTCAGCATTCCAGACCACATTCCATGGCAGCCAGGACGCTACGCTGACCAAGGTCGATCCCAACGGTGCTTCGCTGTTGTATTCGACTTTCCTTGGCGGCAGCAAGAAAGAACAGGCTCTCAAAGTCGTGCTTGATGGCAGCGCGAACGCCTACATCACCGGCTTTACTCTCTCCAACAACTTTCCAACCACCGCGGGTGTGCTACAGACTACTTTCGGCGGTGGTACCAGCCGTGGTGATGCTTACGTGGCCAAGTTGAACCCTGCCGCCTCAGGTGCTGCTTCCCTCATCTGGAGCACTTACTTGGGCGGAAGCTCCGAGGACGCCGGTGCGGCTCTCGTCCTCGATGCCACAAACAATGTTTTCCTGACTGGTGGAACCAACTCCTCCAACTTCCCGACAACAGCCGGCGCCTTTCAGACGAATCTCGCCGGTGCAGGGGATGCCTTCGTCGCCAAGCTCAACTCAAACGCGACCGCTCTCACCTACTCCACCTTCCTTGGTGGCACTTTGGGTGATGAAGGATTCGCAGTCGCGATCGACAGCTCAGGCAATGCATACGTCACGGGTAGCAGCGACTCTACAAATTTCCCGGCTACTGCCGGCGCCTTCCAAACCGCCTATAACGGAAACAATGCGCCGATCAATTGCAACTTTAGCTTCTTTACGCACTGCGGCGACGGCTACGTTGCCAAGCTGAATGCGGCAGGATCTGCCCTCACTTATGCGACCTACATGGGTGGCAACGGGTCCGATTTCACCAACGCCATCAAGCTCGATTCGAATGGCGATGCCTATGTCACCGGCGGCACCAACTCCACCAATTACCCGTTAATGAATCCAATGCAGACGAGTATGTTGGGCGTAACAGACGTCATTGTTACGGAACTGAATCCCACGGGATCGGCACCGCTTTTCTCAACCTACCTCGGCGGACGCAGTGGTGACGGCGGCAGTAGCATTACACTCGACAACAACGGCAACATCTACGTTATCGGCTACACCGAATCCGAAGACTTCCCGCTCCAGAATGCCATCCAGGCAACCTACGGCGGCGGCAAGGACGATGGCTTCATCACCAAGATCTCACCCCAGAACAGTGGAGTGCAGCTTTCGAAGACCAGCCTGATCTACAACACCCAGGTGGTCGCCACGACCAGTAATCCGAAGGCAACAATCCTGACCAATATCGGCGCCACGAGCCTCACCATCACCGACATCTCGGTTGCCGGGCCGAACGCTGGCGATTTCAATGAAACTGATAACTGCCCCGGCACTCTGGCGCCCGGAGCAAACTGTCAGATTACGGTGACCTTCACTCCCGGTGGAGCCGGCGCTCGTCAGGCGTCAGTTGTCATTACCGACTCTGATCCTGGCAGTCCGCAGCGCGTCACCCTTAAGGGCAGAGGCACTTACGTTGCGTTCTTGAAAGCAGATCTCCTCTTCCCAAATCAGAAGGTGGGAACCAGTTCGAATCCCAAGCAGGACCAGCTCACCAATACGAATCCAACAACTCCTTTGACGATCAACAGCATTACGCTGACGGGAGCAAATCCGGGGGATTACTCTCAAACGAATGACTGCCCCATCGCTCCCGCCACGCTTCCACCAGGCGGCACCTGCATCCTCACAGTCACCTTCACTCCTACGCAGACCGGGAACCGTGTTGCTAACGCAACTGTAAATAGCAACGACGCTGGTGGACCTGTGTCCATTGTGCTTAAGGGAGTTGGCATTCCGTAGAATGAATGTGTCTTCCCAAGGCGGCCCGCCACGGCCGCCTTTTCTTTTTCTCGTGCACCTCTGAGCCGTTGACGCGTCGCAGAACCTCTTCTAGGTTTGTCTCACCCTTCGTCCTGCCATCTCTTTCGCAATCTTTTTCTCTGGCCGTAGTGCGCACTCATAATGCTGTGTGCGCCGCACCTTCCGTTTGCGGCGCAACTCCGGAGGATTCATGCGGCCGATTCTATTCCCAGCTCTCCTGCTTTTCGCTTCACTCGCTGTTGCTGCAGGTCAAACCACTCCTGCGACATTCTTCGACATGCACATCAACAAAACCACCACGCCCTGGCCTTCCGCTACGATTTCATCCATTCGATTGTGGGGGACAGACACTACCTGGGGCGACGTAAACACGAGCAAGGGAGTTTACGATTGGGTTCTCATCGACAAATGGCTGGCAACCGCGAAGACGCATAACGTCGGCGTCATGTACACCTTTGGCCTCACGCCTACCTGGGCTTCGTCCAAGCCTGGAGCAAGCTGCGGCCCTAATCCGCTCGGGTCTTGTTACCCTCCCGACGATCTCAACTCCGACGGAACAGGAACCAACCAGCATTGGAAGGATTTCGTTACCGCCATCGTCACGCACAGCAAGAACAGCAATACCGGACACATCACCGATTGGGAGATCTGGAACGAACCGAATGTCACCTTCCAATGGCAAGGTACGACGGAGCAGTTAGTGCAGATGGCCAAGGATGCTCGCAGCATCATCCTCAGCATCGATCCCACCGCCAAGGTTCACGCTCCTCCGCCGACCAGTGGAATCAATGGCGTCTATAAGTGGGTTAACAAATTTCTCGACGCGGGCGGCGCCGCGTACGTCGACACTATCGACTTCCACGGTTACGTCCACAAGAATCAGGCTGGAGTCTGGCCCATAGCCGAGGATATGAACCAACTGGTCGACAACCTCAAGGGCGCACTCGCCGATCATGGCGTCACGCTGCCCATCTGGAACACAGAAGGGAGCTGGGGACGCACCGACGTGAATGGTTTCGACGATCAGGATCTGCGTGCCGCATTCGCCGCTCGCTATTTACTTTTGCAGGAGTCAAAGTCCGTCGCGCGCATCTTCTGGTACGAATGGGATAACACCACGCACGGAATGCTGTGGGATGACGATCAGAACCACGGTTGCACTACTCCCGACAACACCGGATTCATCTGCAAGGCTGGCACAGCCTACAAGCAGGTCTATAGCTGGACCGTAAACCGGACCATCTCAAGTTCGTGCGCTCATGATGCCAATGTCACCACACGCTGGACCTGCAGTTATACCGGTACCGGCAGCTTTCAGGGACAAGCCATCTGGGATACATCTCAATCCTGCTCCAACGGCACCTGCACGACAGTCAACGTAAAAGTCGCCACCAAGTACACGAAGTACACCGACCTCACCGGCAAAGTTACCACCATCAGGAACAACACTGTGCCCGTGGGTGCCAAACCCATCTGGCTGAGCAATCAATAGCGTAGCGCCGAAATCCTACAGGCAAACCCGGAAACGCGGTCGCTACTACTCTCGCCTGTGCCGCGTTTCTCCCTTTACAATGGTGGTCGATAGACTCAAGGACTTCTCATGCCGACTTCGCGCTCAGCTCCCGCACAAACCGAAACACCCGCGGTCCCTTTAACCGTCGAGGGCTATAGCGTCCTCCATCAGATGATGCGAATCCGCTGGTCCGCTTGGCGCGAACTCCATTCAGCCCAGAAACCCGACATCATCCACGAAGCGACTTCGCTCATCGGCTCCATGGAGCAATCAACCAACGGCCAATCCGCCCTCTTTTCCCTCATTGGACACAAGGGCGACCTGATGCTCGTCCACTTCCGCAACTCGTTCGATGAGTTGAATCAGGCTGAGCTCGCGATCTCTCGCCTTCGCCTCAGTGATTTCTTCGAGCCTACGACTTCATATCTATCGATTATCGAATTGGGACTCTACGAATCATCCACCAAGACTTACACTTCGCTTACCGAGCGCGGACTCGAGCCCCATTCCGACGATTGGAAACGTGAAATCAACGAAACCCTGGCTCGCCAGAAGGAAGCCATGCGACCGCGTCTCTATCCCGAGATCCCGAAACACCGCTATATCTGCTTCTATCCCATGGATCGCCGGCGCGGCGAAGATAAAAACTGGTACATGCTGCCTATCGAAGAGCGCGCCCGTCAGATGAACGAGCATGGACTGGTAGGTCGCCGCTATGCGGGAGAAGTCCGCCAGATCATCACCGGCTCTATCGGCTTCGACGATTGGGAGTGGGGCGTCGATCTCTTTGCCGACGATCCTCTCGTTTTCAAGAAATTGATTTACGAAATGCGGTTCGACCAGGTGAGCGCTGAGTATGCCCTGTTCGGACAGTTCTATGTCGGCGTGCGTTGTCCCGCGGCCTCGCTCGAGAAACTGCTCAGCGGCGAATCGCCGTCCAAATAATTAGCCCTCAAAACATTGTGGAGACTTCATGGCAACCCTTGGACTTATCGAGTACGCGGACGCTAGCCCCGAAGTTCGGGTCGTGTACGACGACATCATGGCCACGCGTAAAACCGACTGGATCAATAATTTCTGGAAAGCCATCGCCCACGATCCCGTAACCCTCAAGCGCACATGGGATGACGTAAAGCAGATCATGGCTCCCGGAGCCCTCGATCCGCTTACCAAGGAATTGATCTACGTCGCCGTCAGCGTCAGCAATCAGTGCGACTACTGCATCGCTTCGCACACCGTCTCCGCGCAGAAAAAAGGCATGACTGACGCAATGTTCAAAGAGCTGATGGCTGTCGTTGGGATGGCGAACGAGACCAACCGCCTTGTCGCGGGCTACCAGGTAGAAATCGACCAGCAATTCAAGAAGTGATTTCAAGAATGGTGCACGGCGCTCCGGCGCGCTCTTAGCTGATCAGGTCCTTGCGCATACAACTCCAGAGCAAGCCTCAGCGAGTGCTCTTCTTCGGCTTTCCTGTACGCACGCGAACTTTCTTCGGAAACTTATGCTCGTGCAATTTCATATCAACCTTGCGTCCTCGGAAGACAACCCCCTCTGCCTGGAGCCGGAATCTCTGTTCGAACGCCCAATCGCCACGAAGCTTGATTTCTCCTCCGGCCCCCAGAACGCGCTGCCATGGCACATCAAAACCCCCATGGAGTGCTCGAGCCACCATGCGGGCTCCGCGCGGATAACCCGCAGCGCGTGCGACCGCGCCGTAAGTGGAAACCTTTCCTCGCGGAATTCGCCGGATCACATCCAGAATTTGCTTGTTCATGCCAAAGACAAAAACGATGACGCGGTAGGAAACTACCTTGCGGAACACTCCACAAAGTCACTCGCAGACAAATTGCCTGCTCGTTAAGCGGCGGCGCCTTTACGAGAGGCACGTACGGCTTCCTCTTCGCTTTCGTAAACCTCAAAGATCGTCAGCAGCTTGGTTACCTGCAGCAGATCTCCGACCCGCTGAGTCAGGTTCGCAAGCTTTACAGATCCGTTCGCATTGTGGGCCGTCGTGTAGAGCGATACCAGAGTCCCAAGTCCGCCGCTATCGATGTAGCTGACGCCGCCCAAGTTCAATACAATCCGGTTATTTTGCGTGACGAGTTTGCGGAATGTGTCCCGCAGGAGCGCGGATTCCTCGCCGAAGACGATGCGGCCGGCGCAATCGATAATCAGAATACCGTCAATGGTTCTGGTGCTGAGTCTGAGCTGCATGGGTTCCTCGTAGCCGTGGGGAGGCGGCCAGATTTGGCTGCAAAAAGAATATAGCGGAGAAACAGCTTGCGCAAGCTGTTTCCCTCTTTTGACTGGAAGCATGGCGTGCAAAGACTCGATCGAGAGCAACTCTGAAACCCGCATCCAGCGGGCCCTCAGCCACCCTCATAGGTCCGTACCCACATCACGTATAATCAGGTGTCCCCAACATGAGCTATCAGGTTCTGGCGCGTAAATACCGTCCCCAAAGGTTCTCCGAAGTCATAGGGCAGGAGCATGTTACCCGGACCCTCAAGAACGCTCTGGAACAAGGCCGGACCGCTCACGGATACATCTTCAGCGGCCATCGTGGCATTGGGAAAACGACCATCGCCCGTATCCTGGCCATGGCTCTCAACTGCCGCTCCTCGGACAAGCCAGTAACCGAGCCTTGTGGGGTTTGCGATTCCTGTCTCGAGATACGCGCCGGAAATTCCGTCGATGTGATTGAAATCGACGCCGCCACCAATCGCGGCATCGACGAAATACGCGAACTGCGCGAAGCCGCTCGCTACCGCCCGGCGCGTGACCGATTCAAGATCTACATTCTCGACGAGGCTCATCAGATCACCGACGCCGCGTTTAATGCCTTGCTCAAGACTCTCGAGGAGCCTCCCGGCCACGTAGTATTCATGTTGGCCACGACGCAGCCTGAGGACATCCCTCAGACCATCCGTTCCCGTTGCCAGCATTTCAGCTTTCGGGCCGTCAGCTTTGAGCAGATCCTTGGCCAGCTGCGCGATCTAGTGGGCCGCGAAAACATCGAAGCCGAGGACGACGCTCTCGCCCTTCTCGCCGAAGCCGGCGACGGTTCCATGCGCGATGCCCTCTCTATCTTGGACCAGGCTATCGCTTCCTCCGACGGACGCCTCTCCGCCGACTCCGTGCGTCAACTGGTAAGCGCTGCTCCTTCGGGCGTGCTTGAAGATGTCATGCAGGCGGTTGCACAGGGATCGAGTGAACAACTGCTCCGTCTCATCGACAGGCTGATTGGTGAGGGTCACAGCCCTACCCACTTTGCCCGCCAGTTGGTCCGCTTCATCCGGAACACCATGGTCGCCAAGGTTGCGGGTGGAGAATCTCCCCTGCTTCAGATTTCAAATGATGAGCGCCAGCGGGTGGTTCGCGTGGCCAGCCTGTTCAGCGAAGAAGACATCGCGCGGCACCTACAGATCATCCTGCGCACCCACGGCGAGTTGGGATACCGGCAGGAGCAGCGCTTCCACCTTGAGCTTGGATTGCTCAAGATGGCACACGCTCAGAAATTACTGCCGATCGAGCAACTCCTGAGCGGAGCCGACGTCGGTACGCTTCGCCCAACGGGAAAGCCGGTCCCCGTGACGGAAACCAAGCGAACCGATGCCACGTCTACGGCTCGCCCGGACTTTGTATCTCCCTTCGCCGCGGATTCAGCCCGTAAGACCAAGACAAAACCCGAACTAATGTCAGATAATCCTCCCCCGGCCGGTCCGCGCGCGGTTACTGGAACCTCACAAACGCAGCCGGTTATCATGGGTTCCGCGGCACCCGCTCCTGCCGCCCTCGCACCCGAGCCAGAGCACGTGCCCGAATCCGCAGGCTCGCCGGGTTCAGAACTAGAGACTCTCCGCGCGGCTGTCCTTAACAGCGTCTCGGGTCAGCCGATGCTTGCCTCCATGCTGGCTTCCGGCGAATGGAAGATCGAAGGACAGGATGTCACGATCAAAGTGGCGGCTTCGGCATCGATGATCGACATGTCCTTGAGCGCCGAGTCGCGTCGCATCGCAATGGCTGCGGCCAGTGGAGCGCTCGGCCGTCCCGTCAAGGTGAAAGTCCTGCCGGGCGGATCGCCTCAGGCTTCCACTCCCTTGAAGACCTCTCCGAATGGGGGGCGCGGACGAGCAGAGCAGGAACCGATCGTTCAGCGGATGAAGGAAAAATTCGGCGCCGAGATCCGCACCATCATCGATTACAAGGATAAGAGGTGAGGTGAAGGCTCGCCGTCGCAAGGTTTCAGAGTCCACAAGGTTTTAAAGTTGCAAGGTTTCAGAGTTGCAGGGTTTCAAGGTGTCAGAGTAGCAAAGTTGGGTTTCAAAGTCCGAGAATTGAATGTGTCTCAGTTGGGTCGAAAATTGATCTTTACTACTGTGTGTTCACTTGTACGACGACTCCGGCCTTGAAACTTTGAAACCTTGCAACTCTGAAACCTTGCTCTTGAGGTGCTCATGTCAGGATTCAATCTCCAGGATCTCGTTTCCCAAGCCAAGCAACAGTACGAAGTCTTGCAGAAGAAGATGGAGCAGACGGTAGTTGAGGCTTCTGCCGGAGGCGGCAGCGTTACGGTGAAGATGGACGGTCGCAAACAGGTGTTGAGCATCACCATCGACCCTGAGGCGGTGAAAGCCAACGACCTGGAGATGTTGCAAGACCTGATCACTGCCGCAGTCAACGGCGCCGGCAAGAAAGTGGACGATTCCATTCAATCCAGCATGGGCGGAATGCTCAGTGGCATGGGACTTGGGGGACTTTAAGACTTTGATAATTTTGTGATCGGGCAATTTGGTAATTTGCTGCACTGGCGTGCGCAACGCTTGTCCTTTAGATTACAGAATTACCCGATTATCAAATTACCAATTTTCTATGTCCAAGTTTGCTGAGCCCTTATCTCGCCTGATCGATGAATTGAAGAAGCTGCCCGGAATTGGCAGCAAGTCGGCGCAGCGCCTTGCTTTCCATATTCTGCGTTCGAATGACGCAGATGCAGAGGCTCTCGCGGCCGCTGTCCGCGATGTGAAGGCCAGCCTTCGCCTCTGCTCGGTCTGCAACAACATCACCGATGTCGATCCCTGCGTTTATTGCACCAGTGCTACCCGAAATCAAAGACTCGTGTGCGTGGTGGAAGAACCCACCAATATTGCCTCTATCGAAAAGACACGCCACTTCAATGGCGTGTACCACGTCCTCCATGGAGCGATTTCCCCCCTACATGGCGTCGGCCCGGAGCATCTTCGCACTGCCAACTTGTTGCGGAGAGTGGAAGGCGATCAGGTGGACGAAGTTATCATCGCGACGAATCCGACAGTGGAAGGCGAGGCCACCGCAGTCTACCTGTCCGAACACTTGCGCCGGCCAGGCTTGAAGGTGACCCGAATTGCCATGGGAATCCCCGTCGGGAGCGACATCGAATATACCGACGAGATCACCATGTTGAAGGCGATGGAAGGACGCCGGGAGCTCTGAAACAGTGTTGCCCAATTATGGTGCAAGTTTCTGTTTAGCATGTGCAAATATTTGCCGATACTCAGCCCAGATTTCTTTCCCATCACACCTATCGCTTCACGATTATCAATGACTTGGCTAGGTACGTTATAACGCTCGTGAGAGATGATCTGGCATTGAGCTTGCACAATCATCCCGGCAGCTATCCTGGCCCGGGATTTCCCGTGCTAGGAGGTACCAGGATTGATCTGGCTACCAAGGAGGCCGGATGACATCCATCGGCTCGCGCCGCGTCTGATGTAACCGCATCTCACTCGACGCCAAACCAAACCGGGCCAACCAGCCCGGTTTCGTTTTTGGTGGAAAATGAAGACTTCAATAGGACAACAGCTGTGGAGTGGCAGGGCTCGTCGTGATATGCAATTGATTCTGTCATCCCGAGCGAAGCGAAGGCGCAGCCAAGCGCAGTCGAGGGACCCTTTGTTCCTCAGTGCCTCTAACCTCATCACTGGAAGCAACTCCCCAAGAACTCCGCTACCAACCAACGACCAGCTTCACCCTTCCAAAAACACATTCGCCTCCGCTTCGACTGATTCCAGTCCCTCCGGCATCGTTCCGCGGTTGTACTCCGCCATCCGGTTCTTCCACTTCAGAAACTCCGTGATGCTCTGCGGATCGATTCGAATTTCTACCCGCCGCAGGCTCGCCAATAACAGGTTCATCTCGTAACGAAATCCCGCCGCACTCCTTAGGTTCCGTGCCGACGCTCGAATCATTTCCACGCTGCGCCCGCGCACTTCCAGCAGACCCCAACTTGCCGGACATTCATCGGACGAGATCAACCCGCGTGGTGTCATGTAGTAGCGTTCGCATCCCACGCCGCTCCGCGGTTTCCTGCGAAAAGGCTTTTCACGGTCCGCGATAAAATCGGCGCGCGACACCTTGCACTCAACCAGCACCGAGTGGCACGCTCGCTTCCACCCAATGGCGTCAGGCATCTCTCCGCTCACGCAAGCCTGCTCCGACAAAACCACACCGCAGCGATAGCCTCGCAGCCAGCGCACAGCGAACTCGACCATTTGAGCGTGTGTCATGGATGTTTTGTAATTCCTTGAGGACCTGCAAGAAAGTGACTGAGTAGCTACGCGTCACTGCATCCTGCGGACCATGACTGGACGGTTTGCGACCAGCTCCAGCAGATGCCTTGCTGCCGCAATGTTTTCGGCCATCTTGTTGCGCGGCGAATAACCCTTCGCAAGGATCGTCAAGGTTTTATCCGCCGGCCGAACTTCGAGGTCCTGGATTGACTCCCTGCCATCACATCCGAATGCGTTCGCCAAGCGAAGCACAGCAGCAAGATTGACGGCAATCTTTCTCTTGTCCGTTGACAATCTGACGAGTTCCGGTTGTCTGCCTTGCGGAAGTGCGCCGCGATGATAGCGTGCGACGGCCGCGGCCAGTGCCAAATCCTCCGACGCCCAGCCGAACGGAACTCCCACCTTACCGATAAGCTTGGACGACTTCTTATGGTGACCCTTCTTCGACTTGGCTTTTCCTACTTCGTACATCACGGAAGCCGCACGCAGCACATCGCGCGTGCGTTCATATTCGGGCATTCTTAGTCCGTTCGACCGGATCAGTCCGTCGTAAAGCTTCAGTGCAAGACGCCCCACATGCTGCGACTGATGCACATCGGGATCGAGGAAGGATGCCCAGATACGCATGCGTTCGTATCCGGCTTGACGTACCTCCTCATCCTTTGGAAGCGCTCCTCGCCATGAGTTCCACAGCGTGTCTTTTCCCAGCATCTTCTCGCGATACTGATTGATACGCTTTGTTCTCTCCTCGGTAACCAAGCCGCGCCAGCGCGTCCGGCTCTCTACATCTGGAAATGCCTTAAGCTCGGCCATCTTGTTCCAGAGCACATCCAGATCGTGAACTTCTCCGAGCAAGTCTTGGAGTTCTTTCAGGTCACTGATCCACGCATCATGCAGTTCTGGCAGGAAATTTTCGACGATGTAGCGAAATCGTTTCAGACCGATGCGCAGCCGATGCAGGCCCACTTGGCTCCGATTGCGAAGTGCCTGTCGCTGCAGTTCTCGCGCCTGGTTCCACTTTTCGAGCGCCAGGTGCCGGAACACAAGACTTCCTGGCCGGATGCGGGCTGCACGCCGCGGAAGTTGCTTCGACCACCCTCGCCACGCCTTTCGATCAAACTTGTCCAGCTCCGCAAGCGACTTGGCCTTCAGCTCGTGCTCGCATCCCTTGGCATGATCAAGAATTCGGTTGGTGACTGGATCATCCGCCGCGCCGATCTTCTGGACGAGTTCTTCCATCACCTGGGTGTCGCGCAACTCACCCAGTGCATCGAAGAGTGGCTTCCCCGCCCTCTTCATGGATTTCCAGGACTTGTCGGGATCGAAAACCATCAGTCCGTCAGCCATCGACCGGCATCGCCTTAACGCGACTCGAAGATCGTGAACCGGATCTGCCGCAAAGTCGACTCTCGCCTTTTCGCATTCCTCGAGAACACGCTCCATCCAGTAGCCCAGCCCGGCGGTGGGCCTTGGATTTGAATTCAGGTTGGGCGCAGTGGTATGCAATTGAGATCCTTTTCTATAACAGTATCTGAAATGCCGAACGGCTCCAAATGGTCAGGGTAGTCGCTACCGAGAACCCATGCACGGAGGATCAGCAGCTCTCTTTGATCAACTCGCAGAAGATGGCCAAGCTTGGCCCAGCGCTTCAGCGCTGGGAAACGATTCACAAAATGAATTCAAGTGTCCGTAGGGCCGTCCGACAATAGCGGACGGCTTGGAACCACAATCAAAGCCCCCTGAAACTCGCTCCAGAAGCCCCGTTCAGCCTATTACCTCCGTAACGTGCGCCCCCTTACGCTTTCGCATTAACCTTAACTATCACCGCGTACAGGAGAGAGGTATCTCTACCGCAGACACAACTAAGCAGGGTCGCACCGCTTCTGCACGCGCCTTCGTACACAGCCTTAATATCTTGGTGAAATACGTCCGGCTCTACGGCTTTGAGCATAAACGCACAGAGGGGCAGTTCGAAGTCACCTGGAACGAACTTCAAAATGGACTTCCCAAGGGCGAGGAGGCGGGCTTCCTTCTCGGCGTTTCCGAAAACAAGCTCCTGCTTGATGGCATCCCGCTCGAGAGTGGTCAGGCCGAACGAAGCTTTGCTCAGCTCCTCAACACGGCTGGGCTCGCAAGTATCAATTTTTCAAACCGAGTGACGGTGGACGAATTCGCCCGACTGGTGCGCGCTTTCTCCGTCGGGGGCTCCAAGGCTGGCGACATTGCCAAGCAGATCAAGGAAACTTTCGGCGATAGCAAGCAGTCAGCGATCCGTATCAACGAAGTTAAGTTTGTCGCCGCTGATCCTTCCACGAATGAAATCACGATCGCGGCTCAAATCGCCTCTCAGAGCCTTGGCCCAGAGTTCAAGCAATGGTTGAACGATCCCCAGAAGCTGCTGCAATTGATTGCTGCAGCTGAAGGAGCCTCCAGTGGAGGTGGCGGTGCCCCTGGCGGTGCTCCGATCGGCAGCGTACCCACCGTTCGCGGGAGTGGGAGTGCAGCGGCAGCCGGAACAGCAGTAGCCTGGACCGGTGGCGTGGTGCCGCTCCAGGAAGAAGAAGTCATTCAGGCGATTCGTTTGCTCACAAAGTTCGGCGAAGTCGGCAGCGACCCATTCTCCAAGCCCGAGGTGCTCCAGAAAGAACTCGTCAACGTAGACTCCAATACCAAGGTCAACGTCCAGCAACTGCTGCAGAGCCTCGCTTCCAACGCTTCGAATCAACAGACCGACACGCCTTTGTTAATGAAGGCGGCCGAGCACATGGCGATTCGCTTCGCTCTGGAGCGTTTTCAAAAGGGCGAAGTCAAGGTAAATGCCGTCCACCAGATGATGGAACACATGAGCCGGCAGATGGATACCTTGCGCCAGATTCTCAAGATTCAGGAAGAAAAGATGAGCAAGGCCGGGATCCTCGTGGAATCCCACGCCGACATCCTTGACCGCATGTTCTGGGCGGAAGTCCCGGAGGCCGGCAAGAAGAGTGTGCTGCTTTCAAACGAAGCCCCCTGCGTACCCGCCCGAAATATTCGCCAGTTCATCGAGAGCTTACTCGAGCGGGGCGACAAGGAAACTTCCGCCGCTATCCTCCGTAATTACTTCTCTTGCCTTGAAGCCAAAGAACCTGAGCCTCGCCGACGTACAGCCATCGGCCTTAGCCAACTTGCCGATTTGTTCACTGCGACCGGCGGGAGCATCATGCCCGAGGTGATCCGCAGCGTAGCCCAGGCAATTACGAGGGAAACGGATTCCGAACTCCAGGCCCTCATGAGTGCCGCTTTCGTTCGCTTGAGTTCTGAGGCCGGCACCCGCAAGCATTACACCGCGATTGCAGAGGTCTGCAGTGGAATCGAAATCGTCGCTAAGCAGCGTCCCGTGCTCGCTTCCGAGATGCGCCCTCGCATCGGCATAGAGAATCGCCTGCCCGAATTCATCGAAGAAGCTCTGCACGTCACACAAGTTCCGCAGGACCTGTTGTGCGTGCTGCGTCTCACTTCCCAGGCTGCCGTCGAACACCTCGCCGACCGCTTCTTCCGCTGCATGCGGCGCGAAGAATGCGACCGCATGATCGAACTCGTTCGGGAGCTGGGTTCCGGCGCCACACAGCAGCTTCGCGAGATGCTCCGTACCGGCCATCCTCGCCAGGCATCTTCCGCCATCGGCTTGATGAGCCGTCTCGACGTGCCTTCGCTTCTTGAACTCCTACCGACACGTTTGCCGGAGTGGAACCGCTTTTATCATGACATTGTTGTGCGTCAGATTGCCTACGGCGCCGCTCACGACCGCGGACGCACTCTGCTCGAATTGCTTGAAATTCTCGATCCCCTGGTCGTTCCCCAAGCGATCGACGAGATCGGTATGAGTGGTGACCGCACCGCTGTCCCGCCGCTTATCATCATGGCCGAAGCTGGAGAATCACAGGGCCGTTCGCCTCTCGTTCAGGTCAAGGCCGTCGAATCATTGGGCCGCCTTCGCGATCCCGATTCCGTACCGGTCTTGCGCACTCTTCTGGAAGGGAAAAAGATGTGGAAGTGGGTGCACCACCGCGAACTGCGCGTTGCAACCGCTCAAGCTCTTGCAAAGATCGACCCGCGCTATGGTGGACAAGTCGTGGCCGACAGTGGCCTGGAGCCCGCGGAACTCGCCGTCGCCGCCCTGGATGCCGCTCCCGCATGCCCATGGGTGCGCCAGCGTCGATACGAACGCATCGTGCTTCCCCGAACCTTCTCGGCCTCGATCAGCAGTTCTTGGGGCAAGTCAAGCATCTCGGTGCGCGAGCTGAGTCTGGGTGGCGGTATGGGCACAAAAGAAGACAACCTCCGCGTGGGTTCGGAAGCTAACCTCGATATCTCTACCGGTGTGCGGCACATTCGCGCACAAGTTCTTTTGCGCCGCGCCCGCGTCAACGAAGTTGGATTCGAAATCGTGAACACAGACCTGGAGAGCCGCTATCGTCTCCGTCGACTCCTCGTCGAAGCGGTGGAACGCGCTCCTGAAACCAAGAACCCTGACTGGGACGGGAACCGTAAGGTCTAGCTCAGCCTCATCCAAAAACTAAAGCCTCTACTCAAATCGAGCAGAGGCTTTCATTCTTTCAGGCTGACTGGAGACTTACGCCACCTTTACGAAGATGATCACCAGCGTAAACAGCACCAGTGACTCAATAAACGCAAGCCCCAGAATCAGCGCTAGCTGAATTCCCGGACGCGCTGCAGGATTGCGCGCCAGCGACTCGCATGCTGCCGCACCTACGCGAGACTGTCCCAACGCGGCCAGTGCGACAGCCAACGCCATTGCGAAACCGGAAGTGATGGCTACCCAGTTGGTCGCCGGATGCGCCGCCGCTTCCCCGCCCTGAGCGAAGGCCGGCATGGCCACCGTCAGGCAAATCATCAACATCAGAACCAACATCGCTACTTTGCGCATACTCGTTCTCCTTATGAATGACCGCCAGTGGGTGGTTGACGCCATACCGTGCAGACGCCCTCACGCTATGCGGACTACCAGCCGTAGCTGGTAGCTGGACGCCAGACTCATGCTGACTCCCAGCTACAAACTACTGGTCGTTGCTCATTGGTCGTTAGTCGTTCGCCGCACGCACGTCGCACATTTAGCAACAGCGAAAAAGAAATTATGTAGGGCCCGCGATTACTGGCGGCTGGCGAATTTTCGTTTTTGGCCAACGACCAACGACTGACGACCGACGACTGCTTCTAGTGCTCGTGTGCCGTCGCCTCACCCAGATACACGCACGCTAGCAGCACGAAGATGTATGTCTGAATGAACGCCACTCCGATGTGCAGGCCTTGGAACAACACTGGAATTCCAATCGGGATAAGCGAGAAGAACACCATCGTGACCATTTCGCCGGCGAACATGTTGGCGAAAAGACGGATGGTCAGTGACAAAACTCGTGCGAGATGACTGAAAATCTCAATGGGAAACATGAGTATGGCAAGCCACCATACCGGTCCCATGAAATGCTTCAAATATCCTAAGACCCCGTTCGCCCGCACACCCTGGATGTGATAGTAGAACCATGTCACCAGCGCGCAGCCCAGCGGAACGATCGGTGCCGCCGTCGGCGACTCCAGTCCCGGCACCAGACCAATCAAATTGCACGTGAGGATATACACCCCCAACGTCACAAGGTAGGGCACGAACGGACGGTAGTGATGCCCGATTACCTCATCACCCAAATCCCCGATGAAGCCTTCGATTCCCTCCATCACATGCTGCAGCGCGCCGGGGCGGTCCACCGAAAGCCCCATTCGGACACCAATAAAAAACAACGTCAGCAGCAGGAAGACCAGGATCTGCATCGCAACCGGGTTCGTAATCGGCGTTTCCGGATGGGCGGAATGAATCCCTAGCATTTGAAACAGCGCCATCACCGGTCCCGCAAACAGCTGATTCAACACTCTTGTAAAGGCAAGTTGATGCATGCAATCCGTTCCAAACCCAGATAGATTTTCACAACGAGAAGACTAACCTCGATTACGATGAGCCTTCAGATTGTTACCAGACTTCCTTCGATCCTTCCCTCTAAGAACGTACTCGCCCTTTAAGAACGTACTCGGTCGTCGCTGAAAACTCGGGGCCAATCTCTTCTTTGAAAGGGCGCAGCTTTAGCTGCGCCGTAAGACCGCCATCACTAGAGCGACTTCAGTCGCTGAGGTTTACAGCCCTCGACGGAAAACCGCGTGCGCCTCAAATACGGCCTCACCCAGCATCCCCGCGACAGGCAGGCACAGCCCGCACAGAAAGGCCCGAAACGCCTGAGAAGAACCCTTGAATATAGCATAGGCGACAATCCCGACCAAGACGTAGCGAAGCACGAATCTCAATACCACCGCGCCTCCGCGTTCCTTACTTCGCTGGTCGACAATGCGTCCCGCCAGCGCCTCCACTCCTCGCGCTAGCCATGCAAAATTGATCCACGAGACCATCGCCCCGGCACCAAATCCCAGGAGCGCGGTCCACCCATACCGCCACCACACAAATGGAGCGAGAAGAGCGCCAACCGCGAGCAGTGTCCGAACAATCCGTCGGACCGCGCCCGCGTAGAATCGCTCCGCCTCTGGACTCACCTCGTCGATTTCAACCGGGTTCACTTCTCATCCTTGAACGACGCCGTTGCCATCCGGATCATCTCCACGAATCCCACCACGGCCCCGAAAATCAGCCCGACTATATAGATCCACTTTGTGTGCAGCCAGTAATCCAATAGCTTCCCGAGAAAAAATCCCAGGAGCACCGCTGCCGGAATGATGAATCCAATCTCCGAATACTTCGCCAGCTTCGCAATCTGCTTCGGATTGTCCTCGTCAGTCATAGCTCTCCGCAGTGAATTGTAGATGATCCGAACCGGCAAGGTGCTCGCCAGCGAGCCTTCGTTGTACAATGCCGTCGCTCTGTGAGTGCCCGGCCTTGCAGGTTCCCATGGGGTTGTGTGATTCGCATACCGGAGGTGCCCTCATGAAAAGCCTTCCATCCGCAACAACCATTACACAGGCAATCGTCTCTATTCTGATTCTGCTTGGCATAGCCCATGCGGCTGGCGCTAGAGAAACCATCCTTCACAGCTTCGCCGGTGGAACCGACGGCGCTGAACCTATCGGCGGTCTGGTTTCCGGGCCAAATGGACACCTCTACGGCACTACCTCCGGCGGTGGCAATGGCGCGTGTCAAGACGGTTGCGGTACGGTCTTTGAACTCTCTCCGAACGGAGACGGCACATGGACTGAAACCCAGATCTACAGTTTTGCGAGCGAGGACGACGGTGCCTTTCCAAACACAGGGGTAATTTTCGACCAGTCCGGAAACCTGTATGGCGCCACAATCTACGGCGGAACGAACGACGATGGGACGGTATTCCGCTTGACCCCACCCGCCAACCCCGGCGCTGCGTGGATTCATACCGTCCTCTACAATTTCGTCGGAGATCTTGATGGCGAATATTGCCTCGGCAATCTGACCATCGATCCCGCTGGAAATCTCTATGGTGCGGCTCTGTTCGGCGGGCTTTACGGAGGAGGCACGATTTTCCAACTTGTGCCACCGCAACAACAACAGACCTGGACCCTGAACGTGCTTCATGCTTTTCAGGGCACCAACGATGGACTTGATCCCTTCGGAGCCGTCGTTCTCGACAGTCGCGGTGCAGTGTATGGCACTACGTATAGCGGCACTGTCTTTCGCCTGCAGCCACCGTCACCGGGCCAAACCGCATGGTCGATGCATGTGCTTTACCGCTTGGAGTCTATTGCTGCGGTCGGTCCCTTACTCGTTGGACATCCTACTGCGCTTTACGGCACGACTGCCTTGGGTGGCGCTACCAACGACGGTACAGTTTTTCAACTGACCCCACCAACCCAGCCGGGGACTTCCTGGAATGCAACAACGCTTTACGAATTCAAGGGAGGAGCCGATGGATGGTATCCCCTCAACGGCTTGGTCGCCGACCGATCCGGCCGACTCTACGGCGTAACCGCAAGCGGAGGTGCCTTCGACTCCGGGACCGTTTTTAGGCTGTCTCCGCGGCAAGGCGGTTCATGGACGAAGACCACGCTTTACCAGTTCAAAGGCGGCTTTGATGCCTCCGGTCCGGGCGCCGGAGTGATCCTCGGACAACGTGCGCTGTATGGCACTACTTCCTCGGGAGGACTGTCAAACCTTGGCACTGTGTTTCAGCTCGCTCCGTAGCTCCAATTGAAACGAAAGCAGCATTCACCCAACATACTATCTATCAATAGGAAACAGATCGTGAAATCAAAGCGGAAGATCATCGTCTACATCGCCACCAGCGCCGACGGTTTCATCGCACGCCCGGACGGCGATGTCGAATGGCTCAATCGCCGGCCGGACAACATCGACTACGGCATGCGCGCTTTCTATCGCACGATCGATACGATCCTCTTTGGTCGCAAGACCTACGATTGGGCTCTGGCCTATCAGAAAAAGCACGGCATCAAGGGCAGCATGTTTGACTCGAAGGTCGCCAACTACATCTTCTCGAAGAAACCGCCCAAACGTGTGGCTTCAGGCGCTACGTTCGTAACCGAGCCTCTCAAAACGTTCATCCGCCGCTTGCGCACAAAGCCCGGCAAAAATATCTGGATGATGGGTGGAGGAAAACTGATTGCCTCATTCCTCGATATCGGCCAAATCGATGAGTTCGACATTCACGTCATTCCCACCTTGATCGGAAAGGGCATCCCGCTGATCGCGCCTCGTCATCGCGATATTCCGCTGCGCTTGCTTTCCGCCCGATCCTTTCCCGATGGCGTAGTGCGTCTGCGATATGAGGTTGCAAAGTAATCTTGCCCAAACGACCAACGACTAACGACCAACGACCGCTTCAACAATCCCATACTTTTCCGCTAAAAACTTTCGCAGCTTCCCCGGCAGCGCCCACGCCAACTCCTGCCATGTAACCATCTTGCATCGCCAGCGCAACTCCACCGGCTTCACCGCACTCATTACACTGAACCATGCCTCCCGCAAATCCGGACGGCGCTCATCCGCCATCACACAAAACGACGCCCTGCTCGCGTGCGCCGCGAGTACATTGCGGATCAGCTGATAAGACAAGTATCGATTGTCAACACGCGGCAGAGCATGCGAATCAAATACTTCCGTGAAATCCCGATACGACTCGACCGCCGCCACATCCTTGCTTTGAAAATCTGATTCTGTCAGCTTCGCCTCAACCAGAAGGTCGCCCAGCAACATGTCAACTTCCGTTCGATCGAATCTGCCGTTTGCGAACGGCACCCGAGCCCGATAACCAAACTGCGGTGTCGCTCCGGCCTGCACTCCCAGCAAACCCGGCACGCCTTGCGACTTCAATATTCGTGGATGACAGAAAATGTTCATCAACAGCGCATCCGAACTGTTACACGTATCAAGCTCGCGCCATCGGCGATCCCGCCGCGGCAACATGCTCGACGCCTGGGTGTGAACTTTCTCCAGCCGCTTCCGCCACTCAGAATTCTTCGCAATCGCCCGATACGACTCCCGCAAAAAGTTCCCGTGCGCTGTCCCATCCTCCGATGGTTCGTAGCACACCACCGGCTCCCGCCCATAGCTCTCGCACATCACGAGCCGGTGCTTCAGCCCGTACTCCCGCCCGCGGAAGCTCAATTCTTCCCGCAGCCGCGCGGCATACCCTGCCGACGGTATATAGGCATTCCCAGCAATCACTGGACACATGGCTATCGCGAGTATAATTCGAGTGTCTTTCGAACTATCCTCACAAGGTAATTACGTTCGCGAAAAACATGATCCTTCAGCGAACTACAATGGGTGCTATCACGGGGTTACTTCTGGCTTGACCTTCAAATCATAATGAACTATGATCTCGCCCTTTTGTAGCAAACAGCCAAGCTCGGCGCATACCTAGTAACAGGACCAGTATGAATGATCTTGCACACAAAGATAGAGCAATTCGACGATTCTTTACTCACGCAATTCTTGCTTTACCGTTGTTCATTTTCCTGCCATCTACGTTCGCTCAACGATTTTCAGTCCGTTACAACTTTGGAACTGGAAGTGATGATCCAGCTCGGCCCGGCAATTCAGGTACCATCGCTCAAGGTCGGGATGGGAACCTTTATAGTACCGGCACCATTGGAGGCGTAGGTGGCTTCGGAGCTGTATTCCGGATCACACCTGCAGGAAAGCTAGCCGTTCTTTACAGTTTTGATGGAACTCATGGGTCATATCCATCAGGCGGCTTAACTTTAGGAACAGATGGCAATTTCTATGGAACCACGTTTTACGGAGGTTCAACTAACAACGGTACGATCTTCAGAATTTCACCAGCCGGCAATCTCATCGTGCTGCATAACTTTTCAGGCCCGGATGGCGCGCATCCTACCTCTAGCCCGATGCAGGCTAGCGACGGCAACTTTTATGGGATGACATACGAAGGGGGCACTGGCCCTTGTTCTGCCGGTTGCGGGACTGTGTACAAAATCACGGGTGGACGTTTTACCAAATTGTATGATTTCGACCAGACCCATGGCTGGAACCCAACAGACCCGCTGATTGAGGGCAGAGATGGCAGCTTTTACGGAACCGCGAGTTACGGTGGAACCAACAATAATCTTCGCGGCGTATTTTTTCGAATCACTCCAGCCGGAACACTCACAGTTCTGTACAACTTCGATGATCCGAATGGCTCCCATCCCTACGGTTCGCTCACTCAACTGGATGATGGAAACTTCTACGGAACTACTACAAGCGGCGGAGCCGGCGGTGTTGGGGTCGTTTTCAAAGTAACTCCAACAGGGGTGCAGTCGGTTCTCCATAGCATGACGTCGGATACCGATGGCGGATTCCCGACCTCTACATTGCTCCTTTCTGGCGGAAAGCTATATGGTGCTAACGGGTATTGGGGACCGCTTGGATTTGGAACCTTATTCACACTCACGGCAAATGGCAATTTCTCCATTATCCACAGTTTTGATATGGCCAGTGGAGCCCAACCTCTTGCTAGCCTCGTTCAGCATACCAACGGAGTCTTTTATGGAGATACCTATTATGGTGGCGTGGGGCAGCTAACCTGGTGTGTCGCAACCGACTGTGGAGTTTTTTATAGTGTGTCCGTGAACCAACCGCCCTTCATTGCATTTCTCCCCAATTCCGGTGAGGTCGGTAGCACCGTGCAAATCCTAGGTCAAGGCCTTAACACCGCAACAAACGTATCATTCAACGGAATTGCAGCCAGCTTCAGTGTGCTGCGCGATTCTTTTCTAACTGCAATTGTTCCCGCAGGCGCTACCAAAGGTTTCATAACTGTGACGACAAGTGCTGGTGTGCTTAAGAGTAACAAGCAATTCCGTGTCAGGCCGTAGTGGATTCTAAATGTTCCTAGCACCTCTGTAGTGGACGTCGACAGTGTGAGTAGACTGGTGAGAACTAGCCCCTATCTCAGCCACCCCACCAACGGATTCCCCTGCGAGATATTCAATGACCAATTCACTGCTCGAATAAACGGCTCCGGGAAAACGCCGACAACTATCGTTGCTAACGCGGTCACACCCAGCGCAACTCGCATCCCGGCGCTGATGGGCAACCGCGTTTTGTCGAGAGCATCACGCATGAACATCGCATTGGCGATCCTCATGTAGTAATACAGTCCGAACAGCGCATACAGCACCGCCAACGCCGCCAGCACATAGTGCTCGCTCTCGATCAGTCCCAGGAAGATGAAGTACTTCCCGTAAAACCCCGCCAGTGGCGGAATCCCCGCCAACGATAGCAAAAACACCAGCATCAGCACCGCTTCCACCGGTGCCCGCTGATACAGCCCTGCGATATCGTCGATCTCATCCCCAATAATGTCTCGTTGCCGCAACGACGTAATCACCGCGAACGCGCCCAAATTCATAAACGTATATACAAGGAGATACATCAGAATCCCCTTGATGCCATCTGCCAGCGGGCCCGTCGCGTCTCCCGCGACCAGTCCCAGCAGCATGTACCCAACATGAGCGATCGATGAATACGCCAGAAGCCGCTTCAGGTTATTCTGCGTCAGCGCTGCCAGGTTTGCCCCAGTCATTGTTGCGATTGAAACAAAAATCAGCAGCGGCAGATATACCGGCCTTAGCGGATTTAGCCCCCAGAGCAGAATCCGCAGCATCATCGCCCACGCCGCCGCCTTGACCGCCACCGACATGAATCCCGTAACGTTCGTCGGCGCGCCTTCATAAGCGTCCGGTGCCCACTGATGAAATGGTACGGCGGCAATCTTGAACAATAATCCAGTTGCGGTGGTAAGCAGGGCCACTACGGCAATCGGATCCATATGATTTGGATTCATTGCCACGCGTGTCTGCAGCGCCCGCCCAATCATCACTAAATTTGTGCTACCGCTAAGCCCGTAAAGCAACGACAGGCCATAGGCAAAAATTCCCGACGAGAATGCGCCTAGCAGCAGATATTTAAGCGCGGCTTCATTCGACCGGCGATCACTCCGCAGGAATCCCACCAGTACATACGTGGAGATCGCCATCAACTCCAGGCCAATAAAGATGAGAACAATATCGATGCCGGCCGCCATGCACATCATGCCGACGACGGCGAACAGGATTAACGCATAAAACTCGCCATGGTTCTCGCGCTCGATCTCCAGGTAGCGAATCGAAATCAAGATCGAAACCGCAGCCGCGACAAGAAATAGCGTCCAGAAGTACACAGCGAAAGTGTCTACATACATTGCGCCCGCAAGAGCCGGGCGACCACCCAATCCTCGCGCGTTAAGAGCCTCCACCAAACGATAAATTCCCAAGACTTCAAACTTCCAGATCCGTGGAGATCCTGTTATTCCAACGACTGCAAATCCAATCCCCGCTAACGCTGTCATGGGGTTTACCCACTTCCACTCTGGCGGAAGCATGAGATCGATCAACAAAATGCCTAGCGCGAACATCGTCAGCAGGATGATCGGCAGCGACAGCAGGTAATCTATGCCCGTGAACATCTGTGACATGTTACCCACTTAGTTGCTCCCTCCCGCGCTGGCCATCGTCCCGGACGTATTCGCGTTGTGCGACACCTTTGGAGTAGTTCCCTCTTTATTAATGCCCGGATAATCCGGCCGCACCGTGAGCACCAGGTTATTAACCGGCTGCTCGAGGATCTCAAAGAATGGCTTGGGATACAGCCCGATCCACAGCGCCATCGCAATCAGCGGCGCAAACGTCAACACCTCGCGCGGTGTCAGGTCGTGCAACTTCTCATTCTTCGGATTCGTCACCGTCCCCAGGAACACTCGCTGATATAACCACAGCAAGTAGGCTGCACCGAGCACCACTCCGGGCACCGCCCATGCTGCCCACTGCCACCTTTCCATGAACGCGCCCTGCAGGATCGTGAACTCTCCCACGAACCCGTTCAACAGCGGCAGCCCCATGGACGACAGGAACATGACCAGCGTGATCGTCGCATAAAGCGGCATCACATTTGCGACACCGCCATACTCCGCAATCTCGCGTGTATGCCGCCGTTCATACAAAATGCCAACGATCAAGAACAGTGCGCCCGTCGAGATCCCGTGATTAATTTGTTGCAATACCGACCCGCTCAATCCTGCCGGGCTCAGCGCAAAAATCCCCAGCGTGCAAAATCCCAGGTGGCTTACCGACGAGTACGCCACCAGCTTTTTCATGTCCTTCTGCATCAGCGAAACCAGCGCGCCATACAGAATTCCGACAATTGACAACCCAATCATCCATCCACGAACCGTCACGCCCAGCCACGCGTGCTGCGCATCGTTAACCACCTGTGGGAAGAATGGCAATGAGAACCGTATGAACCCGTACGTCCCCATCTTCAGCAGAACGCCGGCCAGGATAACTGACCCCGCTGTCGGTGCTTCCACGTGCGCATCCGGAAGCCATGTGTGGAACGGAAACATCGGCACCTTGATGGCAAATCCCAGAAAGAACGCCAGGAACAGCCAGATCGCATAATTGAACGGAATCTGCGGAGCAGTCTGATAAAGCGCCGGAATACTGAACGTGTAAATTCCCGTCGCTCCGTGATGATGGAAATAAAGGAACAGAATACCCAGCAGCATCAACACCGAGCCGGCCAGCGTATATAGAAAGAATTTGATCGCCGCGTATAACTTTCTCGGCCCACCCCAAATCCCGATCAGCAGATACATCGGCACCAGCATCGCTTCCCAGAACACAAAGAAGAGAAAAAAGTCGAGCGCCATAAACACGCCCAACATGCCGGTCTGCAGCACCAGAAACCAGATGTAGTACTCTTTTACCCGGTTCTCAATTGCCGTCCACGAGCACAGGATCGAAATCCATCCCAGCAGCGTGGTCAGCATGATCAGCAGAAACGAAATTCCGTCGATTCCAAGCTGGTATCCCGCGCCGATCGACGGAATCCAGTTATTCACCGAGCCTTCGAGAAATTTGAAGCCGCCTTCGAACCGCACCGCCCAAAACATGGGCACCAGCGGAATCGAGACCAGCAACCCGGCCACCGCGAAAATATTCGCAATCCAGCGGATCGCATCCTTATTCTCTTTCGGCACAAACAAGAGAACGAACGCGCCCACCAGCGGCGTAAACAGAATGATCGAAAGTATGTGGTTCTGCATAAGTAGCTTTTAGCTGGCTCTTATCTTCTAGCTTTCGCATCTTCAGCCCCTTGCCAGCAGCTAGGAGCTGATAGCCATTTTCATTTCCACACGTAATACGCCACAAACCCAACTAAGCCCGTCACCATTACCAGCGCATACCATTGCACCAAACCCCACTGCACAATGCGCGCAGGATAAGACAATATCCTCGACAGCACCGCCGGCCCGTTCACCAGCACGCCATCGATGATGTACTTATCCCACCAACTCGAAAGCGTTCCAGCTAGGCGCGTAGCCCAGCCCGCACCATTGACTCCGCCGTCGATGATGTGCGAATCAAACCACGACGACGCCTCTCCTAACCCCATCGCTCCCAGACGCACTTCACCCACGGGACGCCGCCCGGTAAAGGCGTAATCGTAGGCTTCATCAACGTAGTACTTGTTCAGCAACACGTCATACACCGGAGGCGCAGCCGCTGCGATTGGTTCTGTGTATCCCTTATCCGCATGGCTATAGGATCTCTTCGCGAGTCCCCAACCAGCTAAGCCTGCCGCAACCGACAGGAACATCAGCAAATATTCGATGCTGCCCGTGTGCTCCTCTTCTTTCTCTCCGGCAGCCAACTGCCTAGTCTCTCCTTCGACCTTGAGCACATGCGCTTCGCGCGCAAAGACTGGCTCGAGATACGCTTCGAACCGATTCGATCCGCCAAGCGCCCGCGGCCACCCCAGGAATCCCGCAAAGATCGCGAAAAACGCCAGGATCACCAACGGTCCCGTCATCGATCGCGGCGATTCGTGGATGTGATGCTCCACGTCATGGCTCATTCGCGGCTTACCGTGAAACGTGAGATAGACCAGCCGAAACATATAGAACGCCGTCATTAGCGCCGTGGCGTATCCAATTACCCACACCCAGATGTAAGCTCCGTGCTCCGAACTCCACGTTTGCCACAGAATTTCGTCCTTCGATACGAATCCAGCCAGCGGCGGAATACCTGCAATGGCGAGCGTGCCAATAAGCATCGTCCAATAGGTGACCGGAATCCTCTTTCTCAGGTCACCCATATTCCGCATGTCCTGCTCCCCGCTCATGGCGTGGATCACCGACCCTGATCCAAGGAACAATAGCGCCTTAAAGAACGCGTGCGTGAATACGTGAAACGCGCCCGCTGCAAACGCTCCGACGCCAAGCGCCAGGAACATGTAGCCCAGTTGCGATACCGTCGAGTACGCCAGCACTCGCTTGATATCGTTCTGCACCAGCCCAATTGACGCCGCAAAAATCGCCGTCAGCGCCCCAATGATCGCCACCGTCTTCATCGACGTTGGCGCCAGCACAAACAGCGCGTTCGACCGCGCCACCATGTACACGCCCGCAGTCACCATGGTTGCCGCATGGATCAATGCCGAAACCGGCGTAGGGCCTTCCATTGCATCCGGTAGCCATACATAAAGAGGTAGCTGTGCCGACTTTCCGCAGGCACCAACGAACAGCAGCAGCGTCGCCGCCGTGATGTATTTCAATGTCTCCGGCGAGAATGGGCCTCCATGCGCAAACGCATTTACATCCACGAAGCGCAGCGACCCGCACAACCAGGCGATGAAAAACATCCCCAGGATGAATCCTGCGTCGCCGATTCGGTTGACAATGAATGCCTTGTTCGCCGCTGTGCTAGCCGACTTGCGATGAAAATAAAATCCGATTAGTAGATACGAACACAGCCCCACGCCTTCCCATCCCACGAACAGCAGCACATAGTTATTCGCCAGGATGAGCGTGAGCATCGAGAACATGAACAGGTTCAGATATCCGAAGAACCTGTAATATCCGCCCTCATGCGCCATGTAACCGGTCGAGTAGATGTGAATCAGCATCCCGACGCCGGTGACGAACAGCAACCAGATGCTGGACAACGGATCTAGGAAAAATCCCACGTCGGCAGCGAAATGGGCTGGAGAACCTGAAGCGGTAATAAAGTTCAGATGCCCGGTGTCCGAACCGAGCCAGGTGTAGATAATCTTTTGATACGGGTGATACCCCCCGTCATGAATCGTTCCCGTGTACTGCGCCACGGCAAGGCACGACCAGATGAATGCCAGCACAACCGCGCCGACACAAACTGCATTGATGGCGGACTTCTGCATCTTCCGCCCGAAGAACAGCATGATCGCCGCCCCAATCGCCGGCAGCAACGGAATCAGCCAGATTTTGTCGAGAAAGAACATTGATTCAGTCGTCAGTTTTTAGTCTTCAGTCCTCAGCCCTTTAGTCGTGGGTCAGCTTACAGCCGTTGGGATTAGCTCAATTCGTCTCCATCGTCTAGCCCTGGAACTCGATTTATAGGTCTTCCTTCGTGATCCTTTGTGTCCTTCGTGGTTAATGCTTTTCAGCCGTTAGCCATCAGCTTTTGCTACCTGATCGTTTGGCCAATGACCAACGACGAATTTCGTTTTCGCTGACGACTGACGACTAATAGCTGACGACTGCCTTCTCACCACTTCAGCAAATCCACTTCGTCAATATTGACCGTCTCTTTATTACGGAAGAACGCGATTAGGATTCCCAGCCCGACCGCCGCCTCCGCCGCCGCATCTGTAATAACAAAGATGGAAAACACCTGCCCGTGCAAGCCATACATCCGCGAAAAAGCCACCAGGTTCAGGTTAACGGCATTCAGAATCAGCTCAATCGACATCAGCACCACAACGACGTTTCGGCGTGTCAGCACACCGATGACGCCCAGCACAAACAGCGCCGCCGCTACAACCAGGTAATGCAATATGCCGATCTCTGCCATAAGTTACGAATTACCCAATTACCAATTGCTAAATTCTTTTCTTCGCCATCACGACTGCGCCGATAATTGCCACCAAAAGCAGCAATGACGCGATTTCAAACGCAAACATGTAATTGCCATACAGCAGGATGGCGATCTCCTGCGTATTCGACTGTTCCGGCAAAGTCGCTACATGCGTCGGGAACAGGCCCTTTCCTTTCGTATACACATAAATAAAGAGACCACCTAGCGCGACCGCCGCGGCAATGCCCGCGATCCATTGCTTGTTGAATTGCTCCTCTTTCGCGCTGCGTTCCAGGTTCACCAGCATGATGACAAAAAGGAACAGCACCATGATCCCGCCGGCATAGAGAATGATCTGCACGCCAGCGACAAACGGCGCATACAGCATCAGGTACAGCCCTGCCAGCGCGAGCAAAGTCAAAATCAGCGCCAGCGCCGAGTGGATCGCATTCCTCCGCGTGATCACCAGGACGCCGCCTAAAATCGCCAGCCCTGAGAGCAGATAAAAGAAGAATGTTGTCGCTACCGGTTCCATAAGTTCAAACTTGCGTGTCGCCCTTTGTCCCTAGAACTTGTCTCATATTGCTTTGAAAGGGCGCGGCTTCAGCCGCGCCGCCCAAAACGCCCTGGTGATAGGCTTTAGCCCCTGAGGGTCGCCTCCTCGCACCAAAAACAATTATGAGACCAGTCCCACTGTCCTCTACAGCACCACTCCCATGACTGCCGTCACGATCAGCACTCCTACTCCGATCGGCAGCAGGACCTTCCACCCCACCTTCATCAACTGATCGAATCGATATCGCGGGAAGGTGCCTCGATACCATATATAGAGGTACATCGAGGCCGCGACTTTGATCGAAAACCAATAGATGTCCTGTATTCGGTCGCGCACGGCTGGGACAAGCAATATCAAGCCGATCAATCCCAACACCGCCGCGAATCCCGCCAATCCGATTGTCTGAAGCCGGAATAAAGGATGCTTGGGCATGCGAATCACGCCGACGAACGCCAACCCAGCCAAGAGCAGAAACGTCAACCCGGGGAACAACGAGAACACCAGGTCCCAGGTCTCGCCCGACAGCGCATTCGGGAACGGCCGTAACCAACCGCCAAGCCACAGGGTCACCGCAATGGACGACACCGCGATCATCGCCGAGTATTCCGCCAGGAAGAATAAAGACCAGCGGAAGCCGCTGTATTCGGTGTGGAACCCGGCCGTCAACTCCGACTCCGCTTCCGGCAAATCGAATGGCGCGCGATTCGTCTCCGCCACCATGGCGATGGCGAACACCACGAACGCGATCAGTCCCATCGGAAAGAACTTAAAGACAAACCATGTCTGCTGTTCCGCCTGCGCCTTTACGATCTCAATCATGCTCAGGTAGCCGGTACCCGAACCCGTGCTGGCTACACCGTAAATCCCGGTCCCATGCAGGCTCGTCATCAGGATGGCTGAAACCACTGCCAGTCCCATCGCGATCTCGTACGAGACCATCTGCGCACTCGACCGCAGCGCCCCAATCAACGGATAGTGCGAGTTCGACGCCCACCCTGCCATCACCACGCCGAGCACGCTCAGCGACGAAACGCCAAGCATGAACAGCACTCCGATGTTCATGTCCGTAACTGCATGCGTCGGCCCGAACGGCACAACAATAAAGACGGTGAATGCCGTAATCACTACGATCAGCGGCGCGACCCAGAAGACCAGTTTGTCGGCCTCCGACGGCATAATGTCTTCTTTAATCAGCAGCTTGATGGCGTCGGCGATCGGCTGCAGCAATCCGTGCGGACCGACACGCATCGGACCGAGCCGTACCTGCATGTGAGCCAGGATCTTCCGCTCCAGCCAGTTCATCGCGATCACCGCGACCGATAGGCCCAGGAAGATCAGCACAATATAGATGAAGGCCCAAAGTACATTTCCCGCTGCACCCGGCGTCACATCGCTCTTCAAATATGAGGTGATGTAGTCGAGCATCAGCGGTCCACCTCACCCAGCACGATGTCCAGCGTACCGATCACCGCGACCACATCAGCGACGAGGGCTCCGCGCACCATCATGTCCAGCGCCTGTAGATTTACAAACGATGGAGGCCGCACCCGCACCCGATAAGGCTGCGTCGACCCGTCGCTCACCAGGAAGTATCCCAACTCACCCTTTGGTGCCTCGATCGAGTGATAAATTTCCCCGACCGGTGGCTTCATGACCTTCGGCACCTTCGCCATGATCGGGCCCTCGGGAATCTTCCCTACCGCCTGATCGATAATCCGTAGCGATTGCCGCATCTCCTTCATGCGCACCAGGTACCGGTCGTACGTATCGCCCGCCGTCCCAGTTGGAATTTCAAAATCGAATTCCGAGTACGCCGCATACGGCTGAGCTTTGCGGATGTCCCACTTCACGCCGCTGGCCCGCAGCACCGGACCAGTCACGCCCAACGCGATGCACTGCTCGCCCGTGATGAATCCGACACCCTTCGTGCGCTCCACCCAGATGCGGTTCGTCGTCAGCAGCTCTTCGTACTCATCGATCTTAGGCGCAACAAACTTCAAGAACTTCTGTACATCGCGCTCAAACCCTTCATACGTTTCGTACTGGCATCCGCCGATGCGAAATGCGTGGGTGGTCAGCCGTGCGCCACAATACTTCTCGAAAATCTTGAGGATTTCTTCCCTGTCTCGAAAGGTATAGAAGAGCGGCGTTATAGCGCCGATATCGAGCGCGTGCGTGCCCAGCCAAAGCATGTGGCTGGCCAGTCGGTTCAACTCTGTCAGGATCACCCGTATGTAGTTGGCCCGCGGGGGTGCCTGCAGGCCCATCAACTTCTCGACCGCTTCGCAGTAGCCCAAACCGTTCGAGACTGCCGCCACATAGTCCATGCGGTCTACATACGGATTGAACATCGTGTAGGTACGGTTCTCGCCGATCTTCTCCACCCCGCGGTGGAGATACCCGATCACACACTCCGTCCCCAGCACCTTTTCGCCATCCAGCTTCAGGATGACGCGTAACACCCCGTGAGTAGCCGGGTGCTGCGGACCCATATTAATAATGAGTTCGTTGCTATCGAGAAAGGTCTGGTCGTGCTCTTGCAGTTCCAGGTGGGACTCCCGATCGCTCATTGGCCGCTCTCGATCCCCAGGTTGATCTTCACCCACTCTGAATCCTGCTGGATGATCCCGTAATCCTTGCGCAGCGGATACCCCTTCCAGTCCTCCGGCAGCAGAATGCGCTTCAAGTTCGGATGCCCTTCAAACTCGATCCCAAACATGTCGTACGCTTCCCGCTCCAGCCAATCCGCAGTGGGCCAGATATCGAAGACACTCAGCGGTTTCTCCCCATCCGCAAACTCCGCTTTAATTCGCACCCGCTCATTACGCGCAAAGGAATAAAGGACGTAAACCACATCGAACTGCTTTTCGCGCTGCGGATAGTGAACTGCCGTGACGTCCACACAGTAGTCGAACGACTCGCGATCGCGCATGATTTGCAGAACCTCGTGCACGATCGCCGACTCAACGACCATATAGTTCTGCCCCATGTAGGTGCTGGCTTCGCGAATTCCCGATCCATACTGCCGCCGGAATTCGTCAACCATCAACGACTCCCACGCCACAGGCGCAGGTCCGGCAGGCTTGGCCGGAGCAGCAGGAGCGGCAGCTTTCGGAGGAACAGCCGGAGGTGCAGGCTTATCCGCCGGAGGCACCGGCTCCACCGACCCGGATTGCCCCGGTTTATCGGCGTTGTCGGCGGGCTTTGGCGGTGGCGTCTTGGTCTCGTCGGGCATAGGGATACAACGAAACGCAACGAAGCAGATGCACTCAGAAGAACGTTAACTTCTAACAGCTTGCAAGCACACTGTCAACGCCGCAGAGGACTGTCAGTCACCTAGTGCTGGATTCGATTTCCGAAGGGCCCGATACATGGCAATTCCAGCACAAATTCCGGACACAGGACCGAGAATCAATGCTCCGAAAAGCGAGATCACATTGTGAATATTCTTCGGGTCCACGAGGTGCCCCAGCCAGATCGTCGACCACGCAACTACGGGCCACGCCACCGCCATCGCAAATACTGCGATAAGCAAAGCTGGAGTCCGCTTCATCGCATGTTCTAGCGTGACTTCGACGTCACACGCCTCCGAACCCGCTTCGATCGTCTGCTCGTTCCGCGGTCCTTGTGTTCCTTTTCTTTGTGGTCAGCGCTTTCTCGGCGCTCTCGGCGTACTCGGCGGTAAAGACCTCGGGACCTCAGCGTCCCCCGCGGTTTTCATTTGCGTTCCGCCTGATACCCCTCAATCAAATCCCTGATTCGCTCCGCGTCCGATTTCCGGTGTCCATGACTCGTAATCGGATTCGTCCCTCCCGCCGAGTCAATCCGTATATCCGACCAGAACACTCCCGTCGAAATCTGCACCGACGCCACTGCCGGAATCGCAATGCTCTCCTGCGTCGATCCAAAGAGCCGCGGCTTCACCCGCAGCACATGCTCCCGCGTCACCACGATCCGCGTCGGGAAGAACAGATTTCCCTTCGTCCACCGGCTTGCCGCAAACATCTCCCCCGCGGAATTCATAAGGTTTTTAGCTGAGAGCTGAAGACTGACGACTGTCGGCTGCTGTCTACACCCACTCCAGCGCTCCCTTCTTCCAAATCCATATGTACCCCACCACCAGGATCGCCAGGAAGATGAGCATCTCCAGCAGCCCGAACATGCCCAGGGCCTTGAACTTCACCGCCCAGGGAAACAGGAAGATGGTCTCCACGTCGAAGACCACAAATAGGATGGCCACGATATAAAACCGCACCGTATACCGCCCGCGTGCGCTGTCCACCGGATCAATCCCGCACTCGTACGGCATCAACTTCGTCTTACTGGGATTCTCCGGCCGCACCAGCTTCGCCGCCAGCAGCGTCACCGGCAGCAGCACTCCGATCAACGCAATGAATAAGAAGATAGGAACGTAGTTCTGCGGCATCTACCCCCTCGAACATCTCGCGATACCAAAATCGCGAAGCAGGTTATATTACCGCCCCTCTCCCGCACGTTCAAGGACAGAGATGTCACTCCGGCTTCTGCATCGCCCGATCATAATCATCCGCGCTCGTCTCATAGCAAGGCAGCGGCGCCCTCTGACGTTCCGGATTCACCGATGGCGCTTCCGTCGACCACTGCACATGCGACCGGTCTCCCTTCCAGTCACCCGTCTCTCCCGACATCAGTTGCCGCAGCGGCTCATCACAACTCTCGTCGCGCACCGCATGCAGCTCGTGCACCGTCTCATGATCCAGCCCATAGTCCGACAACCTCGGCTGATACGGGAGAAACTCATACACCAGCTTCACCAGCCGCCACTCACCCGGATCCAGTTCCTTCTCCGCAATGAACACTTCCTCATTCGCAAACGCCGATCCCCTCGGATGATTCCACGCCAGCGCCACCAGCCGCAGCTTCATCGGCTCCTTCTTCGCTGTGCGCCAATGCAGTTGCGCTGCCGCGTGTCCGTTCCATCCCATCATGCAAACCGCCGTCACCAGACACCACGAGCTTCTCCGGATCTTCCACTCACTCCAGCGAACTAGACCCCTGCGGTGCATGAGATGTCATTTAGGATGCACCACCTCGCGCCCACGTTCCCGCAAATCCGCCACTTTCCCTGCCCACAAGGACATACGAACTCTCCGCGCTCTCGGCGGTAGAAGTCGTCCCACTTGTATAATCTCCACTTCCATGTCTCTCGACGACCAGATCTACGATCTTCGCCGCAACAAGCTTCGCCAGATCGAAGCCCTCGGCCAGGAAGCCTATCCGCGCCTCTTCGAATTCACTCACACAATCCCTGACATACTCAAGCACTACTCCGACAAGTCCGCCGAGCAGCTCGAAAACCCTCGCACGAACGTCTCCATCGCCGGCCGCATCATGGCCATCCGCCTCATGGGCAAAGCCGGATTCGCCCACCTCCAGCAAAACGGCCAGCGCCTCCAGATCTACGTCAAGAAGGACGCCGTCGGCGACCGCGGCTTCGACCTCTACAAGCTCCTCGATCTCGGCGACCACATCGGCGTCACCGGGTACCTCTTCCGCACCCGCACCGGCGAGCTCTCCGTCCACGTCGAAACCCTCACCTTCCTCTCCAAAGACCTGCTTCCCTTGCCCATCGGCAAGACCATCGAGAGCGACTCTCCCGAAGCCGATGCCGAACGCCGCAACGCCCTCTCCGATGTCGAACTCCGTTACCGCCAGCGCTACCTCGATCTCATCGTCAACCCTGAAGTCCGCGAGGTCTTCCTCAAGCGCTCGCGTCTCATTCAGTCGCTGCGCCGCTCTCTCGACGCCGAAGGCTTCATCGAGGTCGAGACGCCCATGATGCAGCCCATCGCCGGAGGCGCCGTCGCTCGCCCCTTCGTCACCCATCACAACACCCTCGACATGGATCTCTATCTCCGCATCGCGCCTGAGCTCTATCTCAAGCGCCTCACCGTCGGAGGCCTCGACCGCGTCTACGAGATCAACCGGAACTTCCGCAACGAGGGCATCGGATGGCGCTGGAATCCCGAGTTCACCATGCTTGAGTTCTACCAGGCTTACACCAACTATCTCGGCGTGATGAACCTCACCGAGAAGATCGTGCGCCAGGCCGCGCTCGACGTAACCGGTGGGACGAAAACCAAGTGGGGAGACACCGAACTCGACTGGTCGAACTGGCAGCGCATGACCATGCGCGAAGCCATCATTCACTACTGGCCCGAGAAAGCCGCGCCCAAGCCGCAACTCGCCGACTTCGCCACGCACGAATCAGTCAAGGCGTTAGTGGCCCGCTTCAACGCCGCGCACACGCACATGGCGTACGACGCCAACGAGCCTGCCGGAAAGACGATTGCCAACCTGTTTGAGGCGGTTGCGGAGGAACATCTAGTCCAGCCGACGATCATCTACGAGTTCCCGCTCGCCGTCTCGCCGCTATCGAAGAAGAAGCCCGACGAGCCCGAGTGGACCGAGCGCTGGGAAATTTTTATCGGAGGCATGGAGATTGCCAACGGCTTCAGCGAGCTCAACGATCCCGAGGACCAGCGCAGCCGCTTCGAAGCCCAACTCAAAGAGCGCGAGCGCGGCGACGAAGAAGCCCACCAGATGGACGAAGACTACATCCGCGCCCTGTCGTACGGCATGCCCCCAGCCGGAGGCTGCGGCGTAGGCATCGACCGCCTAATCATGCTCCTAACCGACAGCCACACCATAAGGGACGTAATCCTGTTCCCGCTGCTAAGGCCGGAGAAACAATCACCGCCAGAAGACGCCGTCGACAACCCAAAGCCTGACGCCCAAAACTAGACCTTTTTGGCTTGTCATCCCGAGCAACGCGAGGGATCTGCAGTTTCATGCAGCGGTAAGCTGACCGTGGATAAAACCTTCGGCCACGCGACCTATGGTTGTACGCAATGCTGCGGCGACGATTTTGCTTGGCTCAACCCTGATCCACTGGCAACCGCTGTTGGCACAGGTGCGCAGGATGATCTGTGGGGCTCGAACGAGTGCTTTGGCACTCAAACAAAGCGAACCGGCACCTCTTACAATTGGAGCAGTAGCAACACGGGCGTTGCGACGATGGGCCCAGGGAAAGGCTGGATGAACGGCATTAGCACCGGCAGCAGCAACATCACAGGCTACTTTCGCGCTCGCCTCGACGATGGATTCGGCAGCTGCGTATTTCAGGATGTGGGCGGAGGAGGAGGAGGAAACGTCGGCCCATATCAAGTGGAACCTATCTCTACTGCTTCTCAGGGACCCGCAAACTGTACATCAGGACGATCGGGCTGGGTTCGCAATACCACTAATCAAGTTCAATATTTGGGAGGCCAGCCCTACGCCGTGTCAGGTCTGACGGTTTCTGACGGCATCACTCTGGGCTCACGAAATGATCTAGGAATAACTAGTTCCCAAACAGGCCATACTCCTACAACGGGTGACGGCAGTTTCCCGGATACATACTTTGTCTGTTCTACTGCGTGTCCCGGTAGTTCCGGCGAGAGCGACGCAATTCAGAACTGGGTCGTGGGTGGAATTCCGCTCTTCCATACGAACGGACTCGTCTACAAGTGCAGTTCCATAAAAATTGATGGGCGGTAAGGAATGAGGCTAACGCGGATAGTGACTGTATTGCTTTGCATAACTGTGAGTGCTCCTATCCGCCTCTCGGGGTGGTCAGATGAGCAGCATACCCTCCAGGGCACCGTCGTAGACTCTCACGGCGCAGTTGTCGCACGAGCATCAGTGTCGGCAATGCAGGTTGACGGCATGTCGAACGCAGGTGAGCTCAACTGGGTTACTACCGATGAGCTGGGACAATTTCGCCTGATCGTGCATAAGCGCGGCGGCTATGTGGTCAGAGCAAAGAAAGAAGCGGATGGTTATCCCGATCCAACATTTTTACTATGCGCAGATTCTGCCGCGAAGTTTCCAGAAGTACAAGTGCATGATGCCAATATTGCCGACTTGGTGGTTGCGCTCGGCGCAAAGGGAGGAACCCTTCTAGGCGCCGTCGTCGACGACTCCGGGCAAGCCGTTCCTCATGTCACGGTGAAGATTGAAGATGCCGATGGACCTTCCGCCTTCGTCGAACTGACGGCAGATGAAAAAGGTCGCTTCCGGTTTGTCGTTCCACCGAAGCCTCTTCGAATTAGTGCCACCGCATCGGGATATCGTCCGACCTTGTTTCAAGGCGGTGAAAGAATTCGTCTTGCTGAAGGAGAACAACGGGAGGTGGTAGTACGTATGGACAAATAAGTCGAAAGCCGCGGGCTAGACGGAAGCTACAATACCCTTCACTTCTACACTACGAACGTCACACAGTCACTAGTAATGGCACAAATAAGCAGCCGGGTGCCCCACACAACGCGCATTTCGTTGTGTGGGATCTTGGAAAACTTACTCCTCCTCACCATTCCCACTTCGGCCCGTTATCACCCTGACCTGTGACCAATGACCTTGACCCGCTCCTCCCATAATTACGACACTATCCTGATAGCTCCCAGGCAACATGCTCTTCACACCCTGTAACTCCCTTGTTCCCAAGATTTTGCCTGTAACCCTTTTTATCCCAAGATTTTGCGGACAATTTCCCGCTAACTTCATGCATTCATTAGATCGACCCCATAGGGGGTAGGAGTCATCTTTCATGTCATCTTCATACCAAGTTCCCCGCTGCCACCACATCAAGACCAACGGTACGCAATGCAACTCGCCCGCGCTCCGCAACGAACGCCTCTGCTACTTCCACAACAAGTGGCGGACCCAGTTCCTCTGGCTCAACCACCACAAGATGCCTCACCCCGTAGGCGAGATCATCTTGCCCGTCCTCGAGGACGCCTCCTCCATCCAGTCCGCCATCGGCCAGGTCATGAGCCTTGTCCTCCAGGATGTGATCGACAGCAAGAAAGCCGGCCTCCTTCTCTACGCCCTGCAGACCGCCACTTCGAACCTCGGCCGCCTGCTCTCCGAGACTCACCAAGACATGTATTGCGATCCCGAAATCACCGCGCGCACTCCCCTGCGCGGCTGGACCTTCGCCCCCTGGGAACTTGAAATCATGGAGAAAGCCGCCGCCGAGGAAGCCGCTAAAGAAGAAAAGAGCCGCGAAAATGCCCGCCAGATAGCAGAAGCCGCAGTCGCAACCGAACCAGCCGAACAAAGCAGCACAACAGAAGACGCGCAAGCAGCCGAAAGCAAAAAGAAACCCGAATCCGAAGCCGAACCCGGACTCATCGCCGAAATCCACGCCGTCGCCGAGCGACGTAGCGCAGGCGTCCCCGTCTGCCCAACTAAGCGGACCTCGACGGGTGCCCCACACAACGCGGTTTTCGTTGTGTGGGATCCCGCAAAAGAAAAGGACAGGCACAAGCGGGCGGGTGCCCCATTCTTGCGCCTCGAAAACTAAAGCGTGCAGTTTGGTTGTCATCCTGAGCCGCCCGCCGGGTGCCCCACACAACGCGCATTTCGTTGTGTGGGATTGCTGGGAAACTTACTCCTCCTCACCATTCCCACTTCGGCCCCGAAACAACAATCGCGCGTCTGGCGGGCTTCCCTACACAGCAAAACTTTGCATCTTGACTTCCCCGCGCGGAACGACATATCGTCCTGACCTTCTGCCAACGTTGCACATCCGCTCACAACGTTTCAACAGGAGATCACGTGAACTCATCTACTCGTTCTGCTTCCCGCGCCTGCACGCTTCTGCTGCTCACTCTTCTCACGCTTTTGGCCGTTGCGCCGCTGAGCTTCGCCCAGACTGGTTACACAGGCATCTTCGGCGGAGGTCCGTTCTACAAGAATTCCGCGAACATCACCGAGATCGAGAACTCCGGATTCACCGAAGCCATCGTTTGGAGCGTTGAGGTCAAGCCCAACGGCGACCTGAACCTCAACGGCGAGTTCCCGCTCACGTCGAACGGCGTCTACATCGGAGACCAGACTTATCCAGACTTTGCCGCCAGCATGTCGCAGCTCAAGCAAGGAACGGTGAAGCGCGTTACGTTCAGCATCGGATCCTCGAACTTCGGCGACTGGCAAGACATCGCTGCGCTCGTCCGATCGCAAGGCACGGGAACCGACAGCATCCTGTACAAGGACTTTGCCGCCCTCAAGGCTGCGATCCCCGCGCTCGATGCCCTCGACTTCGACGACGAGAACAGCTTCGATGCGCCAACCACGATCCAGTTCGCAGTCATGCTCGGGCATTTGGGATATCACGTGATTCCCGATGCCTTCAGCAACGCGTCGTACTGGACTAATCTCGTGTCGCAGATCAACACCCAGCTTCCAGGCACAGTCGACGGCGTTCACCTGCAAGCCTACGCAGGCGGAGCGGGCAACAATCCGTGCTCAGGATGGAACTTCGGCAACGTTCCGGTTTGGCCAGGACTTTGGGATCGTGACGACACTCCTGCGCAAGTCCAGGCGAAGATGTCAGGATGGAACAGCCAATGCGGCATCAATGGCGGATTCATGTGGCTGTACGACGACTTCGTCGGCAACGGCCTCGCCGCACAGTACGCAGCCGCTATCAACAACGGCGTGAACGGCGGAAGCGGAGGTTTCACGCTCTCGGGACCAAGCACCGTGTTCCTCAACGAAGATGGCACGAGTCCTGCGATCATCACGATCACTCCGCAGAACGGATTTCACGGGAAGGTCACGCTGAGCCTGTCGCAGCTTCCGCGTGGCGTAGAGGCCAGAATCGCAGTACAGGACAACCAGCGGAAGATCACCTTCCGCGCCAGTGCCAACGCAAGCACAGGATTCTTCCCCATCACGGTGACGGGCAAATCCGGCGACATTACCCAGACCCTTACCATGAGCCTGGCGATCAGCGCAGCCTTGGGCTCGACCGGATCCGGAACTCCAGTCGACCTCTCGTCAGCCTTCAACCTGATCGGCATCTTCACCGACGGCATCGGATACACGACAGGCGGTTTGGATGGAGTGGGCTACTCTTACTCCGCCAACCTGCTCGGAACCTCGCGTGTTCTGAGCGGCACGCTCTTCGACCTCGGTACCGCCAATCTGGCGGACGCAGTGGGCGGAAGCGGGCAGACCATCTCCCTGCCGCAAGGCCAGTACTCTGCTCTGATGCTGCTGGCGACAGGCGTTCAGGGGAACCAAACCTCTCAGGGACTCATGGTCAATTACTCGGACGGCAGCAGTACGCACTTTGTGCAGAGCTTCAGTGATTGGTTTACACCGCAGAAATATGCGCGCGAACTGGAAGGCGTCGCGATGGCTTATCGCAACTACCAGGACGGCACCAAGGACAAGCGTACCTTCAACCTGTATGCGTATCGCTTTAACCTAGACGGAACGAAAGGCGTAGAGAGCATCACGCTGCCGAACAATGCGCACGTAGTGGTGTTGGCGGCAACACTCGTGCAGTAAGGAAACAATGGTTGGACGGTAGGGTTGGGCGCTCACTCGCTGGGCCAGTCGGCTTCGACCTCTTCCATCGTCCACTTGTCGCCGTCGACGTGGCAGTCGTATCCGTAGAATTTGCCGTCGAAGACGTGTTGGAACAAGCAGGCGCGCTGCTTGCGCATCACGGGATTGCCTTCCACTGGCTCAAAGTCGCCGTCAGGCGTATCAGAAGCATAGACTGACACTTGCCATTCGCTCTCCGGAGTGTTGGCATAGCGGTTCGGATAAGTCTCGGTGGCGAGATAGTAGATTCCGTTCTTCTTTTGCGCGGTTCGCTCGGCGTAAAGCAGTGTCGGCGCAGCGATCGTAGTCGGCGAGCGCAGAAGTATTTTCTCGGGGGCGCGGTCGAGATCGATCACCGCGTCGGCACTTTTGCTGATGATGGCAAAATCATCGCGGTCGTTTCCGCGATAGAAGGTGAGATAGAAGCGGCCACTGCGGGGATCGCGAAAGAGATTGGGGTTTTGATTGCGCTGATTCGGAACAGCCTGCACCAAAACCTTCTCTTCCGTAAGGTGGATTCCGTCGGCAGAACTCGCCAACACCACGTAGCTGCTTGGGGTATCGTAGTTTCGCGTGATGGCGAAGTACAGCAAGTCGGCATGCTTCGAATCCGCATGTGCGACGACCGAGGGCCAGCGCGCATTCGTCCAAAGCGGATTCTGCTCGTACTTGGTCCAGTTCACCAGGTCATTGCTGCGCGCGAGCCCGATGCCTTTGCCCTCATTCAGGCCATACCATCCCCAGTAGCGAAAGCCCTCGCGATTCATCTCAAGCACCGACAAGGTATGCGGAGCTTGCGTGCCTTCCCAGGATTGAGGTTCCGTCAGTATCTGACGCGGAGACTTGAGATGGAAATAGGCTGCAGGCCTGGCCTCTTGCTGCGCGTGCAGGACGAAGCCTATGACGACGCAGAGAAGGATTCCGATCAGAATGTGCAGCTTGTCGACCCGACTAAACATAATAGGTTGTGCTCCAAAGCGACGAAACGTTTCCCCGGCGCATGCGGACGTCGCTTGGAGGGAAGTTCCTCACATGATCACATTGCTTGGCATTCAGATCAACTAGCAGAAGAGGAAAAGTCAATTCTGAGGGGAAGTCGGCTAGCGAACGATGAAGATCATAGATAACGCTACCTTGCAGTACAAGGGCTCAGCGCGGGAAGCTCTCCCCAAGGAAATGAGAGCTTCCACGCTTAAGCATCACCTCCGAACTACGTTCGCTGGGCAGCGTCCGCCTGCTGCGCCAGGTGTTTCAGCAGTTGGAAGAACTCGGGAGATTGGCCGATGAACAACCCATCATCGGTTAAAGCCTTCACCGCTCCCATCGCCGCGCCCTTGGTGTTCGTCGGGCGAACGATCGAGCACGGAGGCAGCTTGCGGCTGAGAAATGGACACGGTTCGGGCATCACAAGCGAGGTGGAAAACTCCTCGCCCCCGAACGGCGGTGCGTTCAGGTCCGGAAACACCAAGTTAGGATTCAATGGGTCGGTCAGAGGCGGCGCATTGCCGACCTGGTCATGCCAGATCATAAAATGGGCGGTCTCGGTGGGTCCGATGCTAAGCAGGATGCGTAACACCTCCACGCTGCACACGCGCTGCGCGAGGGCAGGATACAGGCTGGTCCCGCCTTGCTCAATGAATGCAAAGTGGAAGGCGGCGGTGTTCGCGATCGCCTGGATGTGAGTTTCGTTAGCAGTGTCGTCATCGTTGCGTGGAATCGCGGGAAACTGTCCGTTACTAAGGCTGGGAACGGCAAAATCGAACTTGAAGCCGGGATCGAGATCGGGATTGTGCTTGTCGCTGCGATACTTTGTATACCAACTGGTGTCGACGGTAAGCTGCATCAGGTTGGTAAGACGGCCAATCTGTTGGGCTCCTTGAGCCTGGCTGCTTGGCAATGTGCGGAACTTATCGAGGTTCACCGGAGGCGCACCACGAAGCTCCAGATAGGCGTTGATGAATTCAAAGTGTGAAATCTCATCATCGGTGTTGTCATGGATATACTGCGGCATGTCGTCGTCGATGCTTTCGATAGCTTCCGTGTAGGCCTCGTTGCCGCTGCCGCCAGAAACTTCGGAATCCTGAACTCCACCGAGTTCGTTGTACTGCTGCCAAAGATCGGTCTCGAGGATTTCAGCAGCGGCAAGGAAACGCAGAATAGCGATGTCGCCTTTCGGCAGAGGCCCGGCAGAGCTATCGAGGACATCCGCAAAGGCGGAGGGGATGCTGCCGAGCAGAGCGGCGCCAGCGCCGAGCGCGCCGCCAGCAACCAGACTTTTCTTTACGAATGCGCGGCGATCGACGGGCGTTTTGAAACTCTTGGAAATGGACTTCAAGGGGCTACTCCTTTTGGCTCGATCAGCTCGAGCGGGTTGGGGCGTGAATAAGTCGGCCGAACCAGCAATTTCGGCCCGAGATTCGGTTACGTTACCCCGCTCATATTGAGCGGGTGTCATCGGGATGTAGCAACTTTGTTATTAGATTGCATGCTGCTGGAGTTAAATTGATGACAAGTGACACTTCACATGTGTGTGTATTGACGACCTGTTGAGAAACCTGATTCAGGTTGCGTCGTTCGTGAGTTCGTCGTCGTCCAATGACTATGCGCTTCGATTTCGATTCTGAAACAAGGCGAAAACTGGGTTACAAGCTCATCGATCAAATCGATTCATTCTTTACTTCCCTTCCCAATCGAGCAGTGCAACTCCCCGTTGAGCGGAGAACATATGGTGAGTTGCACGACCGGCTGCCTGAACTGGGCGATGATGCCGGAAAAGTTTTGGAGGATATTTGCCGGGAGATGATGGAGAAAGGATTTCATGTTCCCAGCGCCAACTACTTTGGGCTGATGAATCCCACGCCAACCTACATGGGAGTGCTGGCGGAGGCGCTAGTGGCTGCTCTGAATCCGCAGTTGGCCACTCTGGCCCGCTCACAACTGGCGTCAAAGATTGAGATCGAGACCATACGCTGGATTGGCGAGCGGGTGGGTTGGCCCGGGGATTTCAGCGGAACGTTTACAACCGGAGGAAACGAGGCGAACTTTAGTGGAGTGGCGCTTGCTCTTGCGGCGAAGTTTCCCGAAGCGATTGAGGATGGTATTGCGTCAGTTCCCGGGAGACCGGTCGCGTATACCTCGGAAGAGTCGCATCACTCGCTGGACAAATCGGCAGGGTTGTTGGGCATTGGGCGTAAGGCGCTGCGCCGGATTGCAGTAAACTCTTCAGCCCAAATGATGCCGCAGGCGCTGCAGGAAGCCATCGCGAGAGACAAGGCAGAGCGAAACCAGCCGTTTTGCGTGGTTGCAACGGCAGGAACGACGAACTCCGGATCCGTGGATGATCTTAACGCGATCGCCGATATCTGTACCAAGGAAGGGTTGTGGCTGCACGTGGATGGCGCATACGGGGCATCTGCCATTTTTTCCAACAACTATCGCCGGCTAGTGAGCGGGATTGAACGCGCGGATTCGATCACGGTAGATCCGCACAAATGGCTTGCCGTGCCGTTTGCAGCCGGAGTGATACTGACTTCCCATCCGAAGGTGTTGCAGAAGGCATTCTCCGTGGCGGCACCGTACATGCCGAAGGCTGCTGGAGCGACGCTTCCTGACAACTCGCGCATCAGCACGCAATGGACCCGCCGCATGAATTCTCTCAAGCTGTGGCTGACTCTGCGTGTGCACGGCCGCAAAGCTTACGAGGAGCACATCGACCAGCAGATGAAGCTGGCGCGGGATTTTGCGAATTGGATACGAGAATCAGATCAGTTCGAGTTGGCGATGGAACCAACATTTCCAATCGTGACGTTTCAATTGAAAGGCGTGAGTCCGAATCAGCGCGCGGAGCTACACGGAAAACTGGTGGAGAACTTTACCGCCGATGGCCAGAAATACATTTCCGATACGCTGGTTCGCGGGCAAAGCGTATTGCGCATGATGATCATCAGTTATCTAACCGAGGAGCGGCATGTCATAGAACTGGAAAGACGGCTCGCTGAGGATGCACGCACGGTAATCGCACTGAATTTACCAACCCTTCAAGACTCGCGAACGGTGAAGCAGCCCCATCTCCAGGTCAAGGAAACGGAATGACCGCAGAATCATTCCGTCCTTGCCTGGAACCGCCACGCTATCTGAGCCCCAGCCGAAAAGCGAGCGTTTAGAACGTGTAGATCAGGTCGAATTGATACCGATTCAAATACGGCTCAACATCACCCGGTGTGGTGATGACCTTTTGCACGATGGCAGCGTTGTTTTGCAGGTTGCTGTTCAACGTGCGGCCACGCCACCAGTTGAAGCTGGCCAGCGTGTTATTGCGGATCTTCCAATTGGCGTAAATGTGATGCTCAATGATGTTGGTTGAGGCTCTCTGTTCGCTCTCAGAGAAGGTAGCCAGGATTGCGTCCTGCCCCTGACGCCAGAAACCGTAACCAAATTGCAGGTCGTTCCTGTTCTTGGTCTGGCCGATGCTGATATCCGCCAGGTAGCCTTTATTCTGACTACCTAAGTCTGAAATTACATTGCCCTTGGTGTCGAGCGGATGGTCGGCAGCGTCGAGGTTATCCTGGAATTCAAGGATGAGATTGATGGGAAAATTCTTGATCCCAGTCTTGAACTCGTTGGAGAGAAGGTAATCGGTGTAGAAGTATCCCGACAACAGCTTCGGCAATCCAGTGACCGGATCGGTAAAGACGGCGTTGGTCATGCCATTGGAAGCGAGCGCGCAGGGTGGGGTGGCCGGCAGCTTACCGCTACCCGCGGATCCGCTGGCACAACCCGGACCTTCGCCCGGAAGATTGATCGTGTCCCCGTTGCTATCTGTGCCCTTGGTGGCCTGCACCGCGAATGCGCTCGCCTGCAGGATGGCGCTGGGATTATCCCATTTCATCAAGAAGAACTGCGGTGTAGCGGTCCATGGTCCGAATTGCAGTTTTGCGGATGCATGTCCACCGAGTGCGTAGGAGTCCGTGCTGGCCGAAACTTCATTGAACAACAACTCCATGGCCCCAATAGAGACGCTTTTCACTACAGAATTCTTCAAGTTCCACGAGAATTTTTGATTGAAACCCTCGGGATTAATGTCGGGATCGAAGGTCAGGGATGTGCGGGTCCATGTGTATGCCCACTTGCCGCCGGTCAGCGAGATCCAGGGATGCGCGACCGGGTTATAGGTCACGAACGCTCGATCCAGACCGATTGTCTTGCGTTCGAAGAAGTTGGTGAAGCTTTGGTTTGCGGAGGTCAGGTCAGCCATCGATCCAGTCGCGATAAAAACTCCGGCACTAAAATCTTCGTTGATCTTGCTGTCAAATCCGAAGCGTGCCCGAACTCGTCCACGATTGCGGTCCGCGCAAGTCGGGCAATCCTGGAACAAGCTTTCACCACGCACTCGAACGTCTCCGCTGAAGCGAAAGCGCCCGAGAACGTCAGAGAGAGCGCTAACCTTCTTGTCAGTTTCTTTCGCGTTCGTGTTGACCAGAGCCAAGGCTGTTTTCGCCTCAACAGCGTTCGACGCAGCCTGATCAGCAAGGCTCTGGGCTTCGGCGGCGTTCTGCTGGGCTTGCGCTGCTGCAGCGGCGGCATCAGCGGCGGTAGTCTGTCCCTTTTGCGCGGCGGCGTTGGCCTGTTGGTTAGCGTCGATCAGTTGCTGAAGCTGTGCCTTCAGTTGATCCATCTGCGCGCGTTGTTGGGCCATTTGCTCCTGCTGAGCGGCCAGGGCTTCGCGCAGTTCTTGAACGTCACTCGCCTTGACTGTCGTCGATTTCGACGTCTTTTTCGCAGAGGTTTGCGCAATCAAGCCGGCTGGGGCGACCGCGAGCATCGCGGCCAAAATGAAACCACTGAACCTGGAAGTCTTTCTCATCTGTTCTCTCCTGTTTTCTCCTCTTCTGCGTGGCCCTTTACTGTGGCGCTTTTGGGCCGTCTGGAACTGAAAAGCCATAACTCCGCATCAGGTCGGCAATAGTCTTGGTCCGCAGAAAAGCGAGGAACTGCTCCGCCGCTTTCTTTTTTTGCGAAGACTTCAGCACCACGGCTGCTTGTTCAATCGGGGGATACGTTTCGACCGGAACCTCGACGTACCTGCCTTTGTTCTTCATTGCGGGAGACATCGCGAGCGACAAGGCGACAACGCCGATGTCGGCGTTTCCCGAGGCTACAAATTGCATCGTTTGCGAGATGTTCTCGCCCTGGACGAACTTCGGCGAGACCTGATCGTAGAGTTTCTCGTGTTGCAAGGCCGCGACGGCTGCGCGTCCATAGGGCGCGTGAGCGGGGTTGGCGATGGCAACTTTCTTGACTGACGAGTCGAGCAAGGCTTTCAAACCCTGGCCTAGGTCGAGCTTTGACTCGTTGGGAACCCACAGCACGATTCTTCCGGTCGCGTATTGGTACAGCGTGCCGGGCTCGGCCAGGCCGGCTGCTTCGAGTTTCTTGGGGTAATCAATATCGGCGGAGAAGTAGAGATCGAAGGGAGCGCCGTTCTGAATCTGCGTAAAGAAGTTTCCAGAGGAACCGAAGGTAAGCTTGGCGGTATTTCCGGTCTGCTTCTGAAACTGTGTGGATACTTCCTGAAAAACGGCTTGCAGGTCAGACGCGGCGGCTATGGTAATTTCTTCAGCGCTCGCCGACGGAAAAGCGCAGAGTGCAATCATGAGCGCGATTGCGACAGAAATTCGGGCTTTCACAATGTCCTCCTAAGTTGGAACTGAGTTGAGAGACACCAATGGCTGATTGGTGATGAATGAGGCAGCCTGTGGAAGGCTGGAACAAGGACCAGGAAACGGCAGGTGGCCGTGCGAAAACGGACCCACCGCGGAGCCTTGCTTACTCCTGTGCGACATTTCCTGTTTAGCTGGTCATCACACGTAGTGTCAAGTGCAACGGGATGACCGATTGCGGTTCCAGCAATCATCTAGGCTGCTTTTCCCAACCGGAGCATTAATATAAGTATTTCTATCAACTTACTAGTCTTTATTCATAGTAATCGCTTTTCGCTGTTCTGCAGGTGTTCCACCTAGCTTGTGTCGGAGCCGCGAGCGCTACTCGCGGTGTTTCGGCGACGCTCGTGTCAGCGGCATTCCCGGACCTTCCGCCTAGCCCAATGCACTGACCACGCAAAATACGGTCGAGCTAGCGCCCTCGAGTCTAGGTTGTCGGCACCAATCCCCACTTGTGCTGCAGACGGCGTTCGATGGTTTTGAAGATCAGTCCGTCGACAACGTATCCGAGCGCGATGATCAGCAACATCACGGCGATCACCTGGTTCATGTCGCTAAGGTCGCGACCCATCATCAACACCTGACCAAGGCCCAGACTCATGTAGAGCATTTCGGCAGTGATCAGCGAGCGCCAGGCAAATGCCCATCCCTGCTTCAATCCGGAAACGATGAACGGCAAGCTTGCCGGGAGCAATACATGCCAGAAAAGGCGGAACCCCCGTGCGCCGAGATTGCGTCCGGCCATGCCGAAAATCTTCGGCATTTGCTTGCGCCCGTCTTCCATGGCCATGGTGACAGACAAGAGCGACCCCATGATTACGACAAACAAAATGGCGTTCTGGCTGAGTCCGAACCAGAGCAGCGCCAGTGGCCACCAGCAAATACTGGGCAAGCTTTGCAAGCTGACCAGCAGTCCACCCATGGTCTCTTCGAGAAACTTACTGCTCGAGACACCTAGTCCGAGAATCATTCCTAACACCACGGAAATCGCGTAACCGATTAACACCCGCTGCATACTCACCATGATGGCGATCCAGAAGCTGTGGTCGCTGAACCCGGCATAGAGCGATTCGCCGACGCCCCAGGGAGTGGGGAACAAGTAAGGCGGCCACAGCTTCAACTTGGCAAGGAGCACCCATATTCCAAACAGGGCTCCGTAAAAAATCATGAAATGCAGCGCACGCTTCATTGTTGGGCCTCCGGATCGACCCGCGGCTTGATTCCATCGCGGTATTCGGCTTCCAGCGATCGATTGATCTCACCGCGCAACTCGTCGAGGATCTCGCGAGCTGCGCGGGCGACGTCGACATCTTCCAAGTGACGGGGTCGTGGAAGTTCCACAGGAAATTCTCGCTTGATGCGACCCGGGCGGAAGGTCAGCAGGACAACGCGATCTCCAAGGCGCACGGCTTCGCGCACATTATGCGTGACGAAAATGATGGTGCGGCCGGTCTCTGCCCAGATGCGCTCCAGTTCGTCGTGAAGCAAGTCACGGGTCTGCGCGTCCAACGCCGCAAAAGGCTCGTCCATCAGGAGCACGTCGGGTTCGGTCGCTAGCGCTCGCGCTAAAGCTACGCGCTGCCGCATCCCTCCGGAAAGTTGATGAGTGTAGCTGTTCTTGAACTGGGCGAGATGAACCAGGCGGAGATAGTGCTCGACTTTCTCCTGCCGCTCAGCCTTCGGCACGTCATTCATCTTCATGCCGAACTCGACGTTCTCCCCGACCTTCAGCCAGGGGAAAAGGCCCAGTTCCTGGAAGATCAGGATGCGGTCGGTCCCGGGCTCGTCCACCGTACGACCGTCCACTAATACGGTTCCCGCTGACTGATGGTGCAGTCCGGCGATCAAGTGCAGCAGCGTCGACTTGCCACAGCCCGAAGGCCCGACAATGCACAGGAACTCACCCGGCTGTACGTTCAGATCGATGTGATCGAGCGCAAGGAAACGTGAGCCGTCGCTTGCCTTGTAGCTGAGAGAAATTCCTTCTAGTGAAACCTTGGGAACGCCGTCTTCGTGCGGATAGCGCTCTGGAAGAGTCAGGGTGCCGCCACTGGGTTTCCCGCGGCCGATGAGACGGGGGCTGCGGTGATCACTGGGAAGCGGTTGAGCATTGGCTGCTGTCATTGGACTGCCTTCTTTCCCTTTTCTGCGAGAACCTGGTTAAGTAGCGAGAAATCGTAAAGACGCGACAAATCCGGCATCTGTTTGCCAAGAAAGCCCGCCTCGTAAGCAGAGTGCGCTGAAGTCAGCAGGGTGTTACGCAAGGGGTCGTAAGTAATCTCGATTCGCGAGAAGGCCTCGTCGATGACCGGTTGCGGCAGAGCCTTACCGGTTTCCTTCTGAATCTGCTGGTTGATGAGCTTCTTGGCCTCGGAAAGATTCTTGTTAATCCAATCGGTGAGTTCGATATTGGCGCGAATCCAGTTCTTGACGAGGTCGGGATGCTCCTGCAAGAACTTGGTGCGGACAATCAGATTGGTAATGACGAATTGCCCGTGAGGCCAAAGATCCCGCTCATCCAAAAAGAGCTTGCCATTCCCTTCCCGGATCAAGCGTGTCGCCCACGGCTCGGGTGCCCACGCGGCGTCAAGGTCCTTCCTCAAGAACAGGGTGAGCTGGTCCGGATTGGCCATCGGCACGACCGTAACGTCTCCACCCTTGTCATTGGTCTTCATGCCGTGCGCTTTGAGCCATGAACGCAGCGCAACGTCTTGGGTATTTCCCTGCTGTGGCGAAGCCACACGCTTGCCGTGAAAGTCTTCCGGCTTGTTGATGTTTGCATCGGTGCGAACGACCAGCGAGGCTCCGCCGCTTGCAGCCCCGGAAACAACCCGCAGAGCTTCGCCTTCCGAACGGACATACCCGCTGATCGTCGGGTTTGGCCCGACATAGGTCATGTCAATCGCGCCCGCGAACAGTGCCTCAATCGCAGTCGGCCCGGCGTTGAAACTCTTCCAATCAATCTTGACGTTCGGTCCCATGGCTTTGTCGAAGTATCCGTTTGCCTTCCCTACCATGGCCTGGGGGTGGGTGATGTTGGGAAACGCTCCAACATGAATCACAGTTTGGGCCAGTGCTTGGCCAAGAAATATAAGAAGAAAACCTATGACCAGAACCCTCTTATTCATCTCTACCCCTGTTTGGATTTCCGTGGACTATCATCGGTAGCACTTCACTCTTCTTTTTCGAGCGGCGCTTGGATTTCGGGGTCCCAGCATCTCCGGAGACGATGTCGGCCAGCGTTGTGTTCTCCAGGATCTTTGCAGCGGCATTCCGAACATCCAGAAACACTTGATAGAGCGCACGGTGATCGGTGTCACGATCGATCAGGGTGCGGAGCTGCTCGGCGTCGCCAAAAGGCGCGAGCGCGCCATCGATCAGACGAATGATTTCGCTCAGATGAATCTCCGCTGGTGGACGGCGCAACTGGTATCCGCCCTTAGCGCCACGAACGCTCTCGACCATGCGGGCGTTCTTCATTTCAAGCAGAATGAGTTCCAGAAATTTTTCGGGAAGACCTTCTTCGTAAGCGATGTCGCGAATGCGAATGGCCCCCTGGTTGTAGTGCCGGGCCAGCATCATCATGGCTTGTAGTGCGTACAGACCCTTCTGGGAGATCTTCATAAGGTTGATTTTGCCATATTTGTCTATTGGTTTAATAGACTTTATCGGCATAGCAGGCATTAGCACGTGCGACACCAATCCAATGAAGGGCTATTTAGTTGTTCTTTATCAGTAAGTTAAGGTTTGAAGGTTTTGCCTCGGAAGGACCTGAAAATGCACGAAATTGCAGTTTTTTCGCACGGATTTGTCGTTTTTCGGGCGGGTTTTTCCAGGAAGTCTGCTTGGGGGCGCTTCCCTACGCGAAACGTGGTCAAAGGAGTCTCTTACTCTTTGATCCGCAACATCTGCACTGTGATGTTGTCGGGCCCGCCGAGTTCCTTCGCCTCCTCCACCAGATCTCGACAAGCCTCGGAGAGGCTTGCAGTCGAGGCGGCGGCCTCCACCTCCTGGTCTCCGGTTACGGCCCAGAGACCGTCTGTGCAAAGCACCAGCACGTCATCGACCTCAAGATCAATCGGACTCGGAGGAGTGTCGGGCACAATCTCGGCACCGACTCCGAGGGCTGACGTCAGGATATGACGCTGCGGATGTTTCTCCGCGTCTTCCGGGCGGAGAAGACCGTTTTCGACCAGTCGTCCGACGTAAGAATGATCGGTAGTAATCCGGGAGATTTTTCCCTGACGTACCAGATATAGGCGGCTATCGCCAATGTGGGCGAAGTATAACTGTCTTCCCAGCACCACGATTGCTGTACATGTGGTACCCATGCTGTGAAGAGCAGGATTCTTGTGCGCTTGATCTTGAATCTGCTCGTGCGCCTGGCGGAAGGCGTCGATAAGCACAGATCGAGGATCACCCCCTGGGGCAGACGCGTACACGTTTTCGAGGACGCTGACGGCAATGCGACTCGCTTCCTGCCCGCCTTCGTAACCTCCCATGCCATCGGCAACGACAGCGAGACGGCCTTTCAGGAGGAAGTCCTCGTCGCTCGGCGGCTCCCAATACGAATAGCGATCCTCATTATTCTCGCGCTGACAACCAACATCGGTAAGGCTGGCTAGTTCGATGCCTGGGCGAACACGCATTACGATGTGAAACCTTTCATCATGAGCTTAAGCTTCGTATCTCAGCCTTCCAGGCATTTTCTTACTCACTCACGCACCATCAGACAAAATGTAAACAGAAACGTAGGAAGATGCTGAATCACCGTGAACTGACACCGGCGGAAGCTGCGGAACCCCGGGTAATTCCGAGCAAGACTCGCGACTACGATTGTGTGATTATACCCAACTTTTACGGGAGAAGCGTTTTCATGATCTCGTTGCCACCTGCGACATCGGGCACAACGAATAATCACCTTTACAGAAAATTACAAATTGGCGTTTTTGATTGTCTAATCTCTTTTTTGCGGAGAGCGTACTGTGCCGGGAACCCGCGTTGAAGGCGGCCGGCTCACAGCGGCCGGCGTCTGGCATGGCCAATGACCCGTCATTGTTCGTTTGGGCTCGGATTAGGAAGACCCCCGGTTGCGCGAAGGTGCCGTTCACGATCCTCCAGCGCGCGATTTAACAGGTGGACCAGATCCATGAGACGTATTGGATCCTGTTCCTGCATGATTGCCTGACAAAGTTCCTGCCACGTTCGATTATCCATCGCATTCTTTCAGTCCTCCTGGTTGGGGACCGAGTGGACATAAAGCAAATTCAATGCCATCGGCGTTTTTCTTAAGCTTAGCGGCAAAATCAAGAAGTTGGATGAGGCTGCGTGTTGCCAGACGGGCAAATTCTTCGTACGGCACACACTGTACGTCGACGCACGTTTTCTTAAGGGATGCGAAGCCTTGTTGTTGTTCTTTTAAGGCTGACCGGAGTAGAGCAATTCGACCACTGTGCAATCGTCGTTGAGCGGTGTACCAGCGCAAAACGTTGAGACTGACTGGAAGATATCCTCAAGGTTCCCGTTGCGGGCAGCCACTGCTTCAAGGCGTTCGTTATCAAAGAATTCTCCCTCCGCGTTTTCCGCCTCTGTGACACCGTCAGTGACCAGCACCATGCGATCACCCGAGTGCAGGCTGCAGTGATCGCTTTCATATACCGCATCCTTCAACAGGCCCACGGGAAGATTCCCGTGTGCAGGACGAATTACTTCCTTGTTGCAAACAAGCAATGGCGGAATGTGTCCACAGTTCACGTATTCCAGTTCGCCATCGCGGCTGATGCGCGCGATGATCACCGTGGCATATTTTTCGCCGAGGTGTTTTTGAGTAAAGAACCGGTTCACGGAAGCGACAATTTCCGTCAACGGTGTGCGCGCAATGAGCTGCGAATAAATCATTCCCTGCAGGATCGAAGCCAGCAGAGCTGCCGACACTCCTTTTCCACTCACGTCCGCCAAAACGACGTGCAGTCCATCCTCGGTGTTGACCGCATCGAAGAAGTCGCCACCGATTTCCTTGCAGGAAAGACTCTTTCCTGCAAGGCGTGCGAACGGAACCTCTGGAATGGTCACGGCCATGAGCCGCTGTTGAATGGACGCAGCGATACCTAACTCCTGTTGATAGCGCCGAGCCGATTCTTCCGTTAGCACCAGACGCGCGTTTTCGATGAGGGACGCGGCCTCGTGCGCAATGGCGCGCAAGATGTCATTGCTTACGCTCGAAATGTCTCGCGATGCAAAACGCGAGTCGACATAAAGAGCCCCCATGACTTCCGCAGTGGTCTCCTCAACGCCCTCATCCTCGATATCGCGCTTAGTCTGCACCTGTGGCTTGCGCAACGGAATGCAAATCACGGTACGCAAATCGTAGGCGACGATGCTCTGGCGCCCCGCCAGATCCAGGGAACGGCTCGTGTCAGTAATGGCAAGCTCGGAATTGCCCGCCATCGTCTCATCGAGAATCGAGTGGGAAATGGTCTTGTCATCAAGCAGCGGTTCGCCCTTCGAATTCCTGCCTGCGGCCAGGCGAAGAGTACCATCCTCACTCTTCAGGAATACGTATCCCCGTTCCGCGCGCGTCAGGCGCAAGGTTGCATCAAGCAAGGTGACGAGAATTTCATCCAGCACTCCGATCGTATTCAGCTTGCGTGCCGCCTCGAGAAAGAGCGTTAATTTCTCCAGGTCTGTCGCCTCGGTAGAGATGTGTATGCCCGAAATCTGGCTCAGGAATTCACGCGCAGTATTGGAGCTCTGTTGATGAGGATTAAAAATGACATAGGCAACATCACGAACACCGAACTCGAGCCGGTCGTTCGGTTCCAGCGTCCGCCGCTGCACCCTCTCCCCGTTTACGTACGTGCCGTGTTTGCTGCTCTGATCGATGACAAAAAACTGTCCATTCTCCGAAGTGATGAGGGCATGGTCACGCGACACTCGAGGATCCGCGATGACCAGGTCTTTGTCTACTTTTCGGCCCACGGAGAATGGAGTGTGATTGAGCGGGATATTGCGCTGCTCGTTCCCCTGTACAAAGATCAGCACAGGAAAGATCCCTGAACCTGATTCTGAAGTGCTGCCTGTAATGGTTTGAAAGGACATCTACGCTGACGCCCGGCTCCTTTTATTTAATAACGAAGAAGGATGAAGAAGAATAATGACAGGATCGAAGGCTTGCGGGAAGGGGGTGGCGAGGTTTTTTGTCCAGCCCTCCTCGAAAAACGCGTCAGCCACCATGGCCAGCACAGCTCACCGCGAGACGGGACGAGCGTTTGAAAAACAGTCTCGTGACGAACGCTCTGCGCGAACATCGAATCTATATGCTACGCGGCGCCTCGCCGGAAGGCTGCAATTGCCTGTTGTTCGTTCTCGTAAACCTCGAAGACCGTTACTAGCTTGGTCACCTGCAACACATCGCGAAGTTTCTGGCCAAGCCCCGTGAGCTTGATATCGGCTCCGCCGTTACGCGCGGACGAGTAGGCACCCACGAGGGTCCCAAGCCCGCCGCTATCGATATAGCTCACTCCCGAGAGGTTGAGGAGAACCTGGCGCGTCGAGCCCAAGAGCCGCTTGAGCGTGTCCCGTAGAAGGTTGGCTTCATCGCCAAAAACGATGCGCCCGCTGCAGGAGACAACAGTGACACCATCCGTCTCCCGCGTTGCGATTTTCAGGTCCATTTCGTGCCTCCGGAACTGGTCGAGTGTTCCAAGAGCCTAACCAATGAGGCGGGACAATGCAAGTTTCGAGGGGCATCGAAGTCGAGACGTCGAGCCGGTTTCCTGCCCAAAAACGAACCGGCGGCACGAAGCCGCCGGTCAGACATTTGCGCAAAAAAGGGTCTTAGTTGTTGTCATCCGGACGCCGCTTGAGCGTGGGATGATCGTCATCCGACGTACCTTTGTCGTCCTTGCTGGTGTTGTCCGTCGAAGAGGTACGTCGCAAGCTGGGCTTGGAGGCGTCCTTTTCATCGACAATCTTCCGCCGATTTTCGATTGCCGCGAGCCGCGCCTTTACGTCGTCAAACTCCGAGGTCGTCACCAGGTATTGAGGCCGCGCGGGGAGGATTGTTGCAATCTCCTCCTGCGACTTGCTAATGCGATCCGGGGTTTGAGGATGCGTCGCAAAAGCCTTGGCTAAAGTGCCAGGCTTCTTCTTCTCCTGTGCCTGGACTTTTTCAAAGAAGCTGATGAAGGCTTGCGGATCGTATCCGGTCTTGTACATGTACTGCAGTCCGAGGTAATCGGCCTCAGCTTCAAATCCGCGCTGGAACGTCAGGAACGTCATCGGCAAACCGATGCCTGCAGCCGAGCGGACAGCGTACCCGATGCCGCCGCCCATGAAGATCAGCGGAATGGTCCCGATGTTCGCCCACTGCGAGCGTGTCATCTGACGCGTTGCGTGACGGGCCGCGACGTGAGCGATCTCATGCGCCATCACTCCAGCAAGTTCCGCCTCTTCGTCGGCAGCCAGGATCAACCCCGAGTTCACGTAGAAGAATCCGCCGGGCAAGGCAAAAGCGTTGATATCGTCAGCGTCCACAACCTTAATGGTGAACGGAACCTGGGCATCGGAATTGCGCACAAGATTCTGGCCGATGCGGTTTACGTATTCGTTGACGACTGGATCCTGAATCAGCTTGACGCTGGCTTCGACCTGCTGGGCGTACTCTTTGCCCATGCGGATCTCGCCTTCCAGCGAGTACCAGTTGCCCATCCCGCGTCCGCCGACTTTGCGATTCCCTATCGCGTCAACGTCGGCCTTACTGCCGTCGTGCTTCACTTTGTCGGGATCAGCCGGCTGCACGGTAGGTGGCTGTGAGCTCTTGTCTTGTTGCGGCTGGGTCGCCGTGTCGGGCGAATCGGGTTTTACGCCCGGATCAGTAGTAGGCGGCGCGCTTTCACCTGGGTCCGTTGTAGTGGGTACGGGAGCCTGCGTGTTGGGCACCGGCGCCTGTGAATATGCCCACGGCGTACCGCAAGAGAGCGCGAGGAGAACGACCGCGGTGGAAAGCAACTTCATAACAATATTTCCCCCTACTCACCTGAGCCGGGGGCCCCTTATCGCGATTATACCCCCGCTGTCAGACAGTGATTCCTAGGATTCGCCTAAATGATTGGACGCACGAAAATAAGAGAAGGTTACCCCGAGTCATAGAACTCCCTCCCACGCAAAATGGCACTTTGTGGGGAGGATTTGCGGCCAGGGGTCGAATTTACCCTCCCGGATTGACCAATTTATGGTGTAGATAAAAGGAGAGTAGAAGGAACAGGCATCCGGATGGATGAACGGGAAGGCCCCGTAGTTGGAGCCCAAACAATAACCTTTCAACATTAGGCGCATACGCTAGAATGTTGCGCGACATGCGGTTGCCAGAGTTGTGTGAGTGTTTGCTACAAACTCAGTGTCCGGAGAACAGAGTCATGCACTGGCTGGCGATAGGTGTCGTACTGCTCGGCGGATTCATTTTTCCAGCAATGTCATTGGCCCAGGATGGATCTGAGGTCGAACAGGGCGTCGCTGTCTGCACTTTTGTTGATGGCAAGGAGCTTACCGTACGCTACAACCGCGTAGCGTACGATCCCAAGAAGGAACCGGCCCAGGGCAAAGTCTGGTCTCCTGGCGATGGACCCATGAGCTTGTTCACCGAGACCACGTTGCGCGTCGGGAATGCTGAATTGCCGATCGGCGCTTATAACATGTTCGTCATACCCGGCAAAGATAACTGGACGTTAATCATCAATCGCAACGTTGTTGCAGGTACCCCTTACGACGAAAAGCAAGACATCGTCAGGGTACCGATGCCGACGGGCAAGTTGCCTCAACTTGAAAAAACGTTCTCCGTCTACCTCGGCCATATCGCTCCAAAGCGTTGCGAGATGCGTTTGGATTTTGGGAAGATCCGTGCCGACAGTATGGAGTTTGACGAAAAGTAGGCCCGACCTCTCATTGGCCGGGCTTAACCTGAGATCATACAGCCACGCGGTCGTCCCCGCGGAGAATCATCGTGTCATTCGAAGCACTATTCAACTTGGTGTGGAGTATTGCGAAGTTGGATGTTCGTGTTATTGTTACGTCCATCGCTTTTTGAAACTTCAGTTTGCTGCTTCGATGTGGGGCGGCACGGGTTCAAAATCGACAGCAGCTGTCCTAAAATTCTCGAAGAGGCCAATGCCGACCACGGATTCTCTCAAAGCTGCCAGTGCTGGGAACTCACCCAGCAAGATCCGCGATTACTGTACGCTGACCAAACCGGAAGTTAACCTTCTGGTAATCATGACCACATCGGCGGCGTACTACCTTGGCGCACGCGACGCTGTGAACTGGCTTCAGATGCTTCACTGCGTCCTCGGCACGCTGCTGGTGGCAAGCGGCACAGCAACTCTCAATCAACTCATGGAGCGGCGGTACGACTCCGATATGCGGCGTACAGCGAACCGCCCGCTTCCCTCCGGCCGAGTTTCTCCCCGGGAAGCGCTGCTCTTTGGATTGGCTCTGAGTATCGCAGGGGGTGTGTATCTCTGGCTTGCCGTAAACACGCTTACCGCGATCTTGGCTGTTTCAACCCTCTTGTCGTACCTGCTGATTTACACACCGCTCAAGCGGAAGACCGCATTGTGCACGCTGCTCGGTGCATTTCCGGGTGCGACACCTGCATTGATCGGATGGGCGGGGGCCGCGGGGTATCTAAACCGTGAGGCCTGGTTTCTGTTTGCCTATCTGTTCCTCTGGCAATTCCCGCACTTCCTGGCGATTGCGCTCATGTACCGCGAAGACTACGAGCGTGCGGGATTCCGCATGCTTCCCCGTTTTGACCACGACTCCCACTTCACGCGAGGGGAGATCCTGGCTTTTACCGTTGCACTTATCGTCACGACGTTGATTCCTGGTTTCGGATCAGGATTAAGCATCGTGTATCTAGTGGCGATGGCCGCAGCCGGAACCTTCTTTCTCTATTACGGCATGAAGCTGGCTCGCAGCAGTTCACGACTTGCCGCCAGCCGGCTGGTTCACGCTTCCGTCATCTACCTGCCAGTGATTCTTGCTATTCTGGTGATCAGCAAGCCCTGAAGCCGTGGTATGCGCCGCGCACAACGAGCGTTCCTCCAACCAACTGCCTGAAGGCGTCACTGCGAGCCTGCAAAGGGCCGCGATACGGGTCTTCATCTGTACACTTGTACTCCTCCATCCTTTAGCGCAGGGACGCACGAATCAACAATGGGGGAACGGACTCGAAGTCGAGATCGATCATCCTGTCGATCAGGTTCTCGCCATCGTGAAGGAAGTTGTAGCTGACGGATATGTTCGTGGAACGAGCCAGTACCGCGACACATCCCAGCTGGATGGGGCCACGCCGGCAACAAGTTCCAATCTTTTCAAGGACTGGACTGAGGGCGGAACTGTGCTCTTCAAGGTCCGGCCAAAAACGCTTTCTCCGGAGCACTTCGACGACAGCAACGACGTGGGCACGGTTGCAGTGCGATACGTCGTTCAGCCTCTCGGCAAATCGAGCACTCGGCTTCGTATTGATGCCGTATTTCAGACGGACGCACGCCGCAGTATTCATCCGTCAGATGGCACTCCCGAAAACGGCGAGTACCTGGTGATTGCGGAGAGGATCAAGGATGCGGAGGAGAAGGAAGCGCAGCGAAAGCGTGATGCCGCCACAGCAGTTCAGGAGGAACAGATCAGCAGGCTGCAATCGTCGTTAGATAAGGAAGTGGCTGAACTCAAAGACCTGAATGACCAGCAACAGGAACTTGAAAAGGAGCTGCAGCAATTGCGACCCGGCCGCTCCGGACACATTCGCACCTCGACGGCCGACCTGAAGACTTCGCCCTACAATCAGTCCAACACGCTTCAACACTTGTCGCAAGGAGATGCGGTCACCATTCTTGGCAAAACACAGAACTGGTACGAGGTCATCACTTCAAACGGAGCGCAGGGCTGGATCTACAGCGCAATGGTCGAGGTTATTCCGTGACTCGCCGCGGGAGGCTGGCTTCCATTTTGTTCGCGCTGTGTGCAACTGCACTTGCGCAGACGCAAGGAGAAGCAAGATCGCGAGACTATCCCTTCCCTGAAGCTCCGGTAAAAGCGGCATTGCAGAATCTCGGCGCTTACACCGGAAACCGATTGCCGTCCCTCGATGGCTTCATCAACATGGATGGCGTCCAGGCAGAGCAATACCAACGGCCATACTACGAGTACAAAATTGAAGTCGCTTCGACCGCCTCGGGCAAGACACAGGTGCGGGTTCAGGCAAAGGTATCTGCGTGGTTTGAGCCTTCGGGCAGCACTGGAAAATATCAGAGTCTCGAGTCAAACGGTAGATTAGAAAGTGATCTTCTCGATCGCTTAAGCGAGTACCTCGAAAACAAGTCATCGGATCCATCCGTGCTACAAGTAAAGATCCAGCAGGCACTGTCGCAAAAAGAGGATGCCAAAAACAGAGTCGCCCAGCTCCAAATTGAACTGGAGAATCTGAAGAATGCTGCCGGCTCAAGGCCCGAAAAGGAATACGCCTCGATCACTAGAAGTCAGACGGCGGTCTTAACTGCGCCGGTCCCTTCGTCGAAAGTACTCCTGCGAGCGCAATCCAAGGATGAGTTTGAGGTACTAGAGCAACAGAACGCGTGGTTGCACGTCGCGCTAGACGATTCACAAACTGGTTGGATCAAGCGCTCGCAGGTGAAACTTGGTACGATTTCCGCCTCATCGGCGAACGCCAGTGCTCCCGAAAAAACTGAGTTCACCGTTATCCGTGAGGCGTCCTCCGACTTCTCCGGTGACTGGACCCCATTAAAGGGTAAGAATGTGCTCTATATATGGGCTCGACCGGAAGGATCGGGACTGAATCTCAGTGGGAATAAGCTCCAATTCGTCAGGAGCGTATTCGTACAGCGGTATGAGGAGATTTCCCACGCTTCGCAAAACTCCGTAGCTGGCGTCGTGGTGATCTTTCTTGATAACCGCGGAGGCGTAGCCGCGGCCAGCCTCGATAATATTCGTCTTTTGGCGGATGGATCTTTAAGCCCCGAGGCATTTTTCAAGACTTGCTCGCTTGATCCACCTTCCGCATTCAAAGCGCCGAGCAACTCGAACTAACCTCGGGCAAGCGGAGTGAGTCTATTCCGGATTATCTTTCAGAATTGCACCCAGGTCGTGCCGGAATTTCTCCAGAGTCTGCAAGCGTTCCGGAGTGGCTTCAACGATTTCCTGCTTCGCCTGAAAGACCTGGCGCCCACCTTTTTCGACTAGAACGCCAATAGCATCGCCCATCCGCCAACCCGGCGTCCCAAGAATTTGCATCCCACCCACGCCCGGCACCAGCATCGCGATGCACTGATCGCGGACTACTCCAACACACTTGGGAAAGCGTTCAAAAGTTTCGAGCTCGAATCCGGCTACGTAGAGACGTTGCAGTTGTTCGGCAGGGTCAGGAGTTATTGGCATTGACGATTGAGGAATTGACGATTTTAAGGATTGTGGAATTTACGAATTGAAGGATTTTCGAATTGAAGAATTACGAAATCCGCAGAGTCAACGTGAAAGGAACCACTGCCACTCGATTCGTTAAGCTCCGAGTCTTCAATCCTGAAATTCGAAAATCTTTCAACCCTACAATTCGTCAATTTCTTAAGTACGAAACTTCCTACATCTTGTATCGTCCGAGGTCTTCGTCATTGAGGCCTTCGAGATATTTGCGCAATTCCTCGCTGGTGACGCGGTCGGACATACTGGCCGCCTGCTTGGAGCTCTTAAGAACCTCGTCCTCTACGTAGATGGGACAATCGACGCGAAGCGCGAGTGCGAGCGCGTCGGAGGGCCGGGAGTCAATGCTGATGACACGGCCTTCCCTTTCCATCCAGATCACCGCGTAAAAGGTATCCTCACGAAGCTCCGTAACCACAACCTTATGCACCGCGGCGTCGAGTCCGGTTAGAACATTCTTGATGAGATCATGGGTCATGGGTCGAGGTGTACTGACTTTTTCAATCTCGAGCGCGATGGCATTCGCCTCGTAGATGCCCACCCAGATTGGCAGCACGGTGTCACTGCCCGAATCCTTCAAGATCACGATTGGCATGTTGGTTACCGGATCCATCATCAAGCCCCGAATTTTCATTTCTACTTCCATCGTGATCTCCCATTCCCAAGCAAACCGGGCTATCTACCGCCCTTATACCACCATTTCGCCCAGAAGGCTGTTTGGAAATGACACGGTTGTCAGAACCGGCACGTAGCCGCCCACCGACGGCGTCGTCGCCTCCGGCGAAGTAAAGTTCAAGACCTTATTCTGCGACGTTCGGCCGATCCATTGGCCTCGCGCCTCGTTCTTCCCCTCTACCATCACTTCCAACACTTGTCCGACGTGCCGCTGATAGGTGCGCTTCTGCAGATCCCGCTGCTGGGCCTGCAGCACGGACAACCGTCGCGCCTTCTCCTCTTCCGGAATCGCATCATCCAGCTTTAACGAAGGCGTGTTGGGTCGCGGCGAATACTTGAATCCAAAGATACCGTCGTACTGAACATCGCTCAGTAGCAAGAGCGTGTCTTCGAAGTCAGCCTCGGTCTCTCCAGGAAACCCAACGATAATGTCACTGGTGATACTGATCTCTCGCTTCGCGGCCTTCATCCATGAGATTCGTTCCAAGTATTCCTCGCGGGTATACAAGCGCTGCATAGCGTCCAGTATTTTCGTGGAACCACTCTGCACGGGTAAATGAACGTGGTTACAAAGGCTTGGCACGGCGTCGATCGCCTCGACGATATCTTTGCCGAAATCGCGCGGATGTGACGTCGTGAATCGCACGCGACGAATTCCAGGCACTTCTCCCACCGCAGCCAGCAATTCGGCAAACGATTTTCTCCCCGATGGATCCTTGTAGGAATTTACGTTTTGCCCGAGCAGTTGGATTTCTGAGTATCCAAGGTCGGACATTTGGCGAGCTTCGGTGAGCACGGATTCTGACGTCCGGCTGCGTTCTTTTCCACGGGTGAAGGGGACAACGCAGTAGGCGCAAAATTTATCGCAACCTTCAATGATCGTGATGTAGCCACGATGCGGATTGCTGCGCGAGGTGAATTCCGTCTCGAAGCACTCGTCGGTTTCGCGGTCATCCAAACCAGTGACGCGATGGTTGCCGGCGTCGATTTGTACGAGCATTTGCGGCAGGTTTCGATACGAAGCCGACCCGCAAACCATCGAGACATACGGCGCACGCTCGAAGATTTTTTCGCCCTCCTGTTGCGCTACACACCCAAGAACGGCGAACTTCTTGCCCTGCGATTGCAGCCTCTTGTAGTCGGCAAGGCGATGAAAGACTTTCTGTTCCGCTTTGTCGCGGATGGAGCACGTGTTATAGAGCACGAGATCGGCGGCCTCGACCGTCTCCACCTGCCTGTACCCTTCGGAAATGAGCGTGCCGATGACTTTCTCCGAGTCATGCACATTCATTTGGCAGCCGAAGGTTTCGAGGTAGAACGTCTTTTGCGAACTCGCAGCCATCCTGGTTCAAGTATAACGCAGGGTGGAAGCGGGTTTTGCCTCACTCAATCGTTACTTCTGTACCGCCGAAGCTCGCGAATCCACGGTCTTGCTTTCCTCGACGAATGCCTGCATCCAGCCGAGGACGCGCTTCCAGCCTTCGCCATGGCCTTCGGCCTCTTTCGGCGCTCCGGCAAAGCCATCGTGGCGAATTCTTACCAGTGTTCCTTTCCCCATGCGTTGTGGACCACGACTCTGCAAGCCATGCACGTCACGTTCTTCGAGCTCCCAGCGCACAACAGTTGTTGGATGATTGCTCCAGCTTGGATTCCACGTGTGCACCAGAAGACGCGGCGGATCGACTTCAAGGTATTCGCCTTCGACTCGAAAGGAAGAATTGCCATCTGCATGCACTCCTATGCTTGACCACTTTCCTCCAGGGCGCAGGTCACCATTCCATTCCGTAACGCGGTAAAGGTCCGACTGGCCCCACCATCGTTCAACCTGGCTGGGGTCTGTGATCGCCTGAAAGACGCGCTCGCGCGGCGCAGCGATAAAGATCTCCGCAATAACGGTGTTCTGGTCTGGTGTTAGTAAGGCCGTTGCCATCGGATTCTTCCCTTCTATTCATGGGCAATGTGACTGCATGCTGCGCAGCAGATTACTGCTTGCGTTGCAGTGCGAACTGTTCCGTCTCGTCTTTGCCATCTTTAGTAAACGTCCACTGTTCACTGTGATGATTGGCATCTGCAAATGTAAAGGTGGCGTGGTGCATGTGACCCGTCTGCGGCGTCGCCAGATTCGTCGCGTCTAGAAACTTGAAATCCAGCGTCTTGCCGTCCGGGGAAAGGCTGCCTACCATGCGGGGCTGATTTCCGGCTCCGCAGTAATGAGTCATTACCAGGCGATCGCCGTCCAGATGGAACATAGTGATCATTGAGTCTTCGCTTACTTGACTCATTACGGCTGAGCCGCCCGACACAACTTGGTAGGTGACCGTGGAAGGCATGCCGTCAGGTGCCTTGCCCTCCCATGTGCCGGCCAGCGATTTGAGCTTGTCGAAACTTTTCTGGGCATCGGACTCCGCGAACACAGCCGTCGCTGCAGTCAAGGTCAAAAAGAACGCCATCCAAAATCGCAGTGCTTTCATGCTTCCTCCCTCAGCCCTGTTTGATTTGCCGTCGTGGCCAGGGCTGCTTGTCGTAGTTCTATTACGCCTGGACGCAAAATCGTTTAACGCCTCTCCCCTTTGTGGCCTCGTGTCTCCCGTTCATAGGCTTCTTCAACAAACACTTTCAGGTTGGTCAAACTCGTTTGCCAGAACACTCGGTAGGATTCCAACCAGGCATCGACTGCCTGAAGCGGTGCCGGATTCAATTGGTACACGCGGTTCCGTCCTTCGCGACGCTGCTCGACCAGGTGGGCCCGACGCAGCAGGCGCAGATGCTTCGAGATTGCCGGCCTCGAAATAGGAAACTCCTGCGCGATGCGCCCCGCAGGCTGACTTCCCTTCCGCAGTAGGTCGAGGACGGCGCGGCGTGTAGGATCCGCCAAGGCCTGGAAGGCGGCTTCCGGCGAATATGTAACCGAACGGTTCCGCATAATGCGTAACCATATCGTTACATGATTGCCGTGTCAAGGAGAATTCTTTGTCGGAGATCAGGAGAAGTTGATTCGAACCGACCGCCGCAGTAACCACCATAGAAGCGCTCCAGCGATCGTGACTCCGATCAATCCCTCGACGCCCCGGCCGGTGATCAGGTTCCAACAATCGCCGGCCACCTGTGTACCGATAACCATCACAGCAAGGATCCATCCCCATCGGCGGCGGGAGAACCACCCAACGGCCGTGAGCAACATCACCCCACTTAGCAGCAGCATGGGGATGCCGACAATCGCTCCGAGCGGTCTCATCTCGGCGTAGGCAGTAGGGTTTAATCTCCAGATCGGGTCGAGGCGGGAGCCGGGAAATGTAAGAGTGATTCCCGCGAGCGCGGCCATGGTCGATCCGAACACAAGAAAGAATCCCATTGCGGTCAGCGCGGCACTAGGTGTGATTGAGGATCCGTTTTGCATGACAGTTCGAGGTTGGTTGCCGACTGACATTTCAGCGATAACGCGTTGGATCGGGTACTCGTCACGCTAGCCAGCGACATCTCACTTCTAGCTCTCGCCGACCAGTTCGAGGAAGACTTTATGGACGCGGGGATCGTCGGAAAGTTCCGGGTGAAAAGTGGCCGCCATGATGTTTCCTTCTCGGACGGCCACCGGATCCCGGCCTTCCGTCGCAATAACCTCAACGTGCGGCCCCAGCCGCTCAATCTTTGGAGCGCGAATAAAGACCATTTCCAGCGGCGAGCCCGCAAACGTGCCCTCGCGAATCGAGCTGTCCAGTTGCCTGCCGTAGGCGTTGCGACGAATGGCGATGTCGAGCGCACCCAGTCCTGCCTGTGGAGGATTCTCTACTTCCTTGGCTAAGAGGATCGCACCCGCGCAGGTGCCGAAGGTAGGTTTCGCTCGAACAAACTGCTTGAGCTTTTCGAATCCCTGCTCGCCCAGAAGCTTCAAAAAGGTACTCGATTCCCCGCCCGGAATTACTAACCCGTCGAGATCATCCAGTTGCTCCGGCTTGCGAACCAGCACGGCCTCAGCGCCGAGTTCCTCCAACCGTCGGCGATGAGCATCGAAGTCACCCTGCAAAGCTAATACGCCAATTTTCATGGTTCTTGCTTGAGCGCTCATTACTAACTGGATCGGTCCTCCTCACCATCCCCTGGTCTGCAGCATGTGCGCTTCGTCGAGCGCTGATACAGCCAGTCCCTTCATCGCTCCCGTTAGATCCTCGCTGACTTCAAGTAATACTTTAGGGTCGCTGTAGTGGGTTGTTGCCCTTACGATTGCCCGGGCACGCTTTTCGGCCTCTGCCGGATCGGCGAATTCCGTAGAGTTCTTCATGAAAATGCCTGATCCGACGAACACTGCCTCCGCGCCTAATTGCATGACCAGCGAAGCGTCCGCGGGAGTCGCAATGCCCCCCGCCGAGAAATTTGGGACAGGAAGCTTACCGCTTTTGGCGACGATACGAACGAGTTCATAAGGCGCCTGATGTTCTTTCGCTTTTGAGTAGAGTTCTTCCTCGCTCAGCACACTGAGGATCTTCATTTCCTGGACAATCTGCCGCATATGTTTAACGGCGTGGACCACGTCGCCAGTGCCGGCCTCTCCTTTGGTGCGAATCATCGCGGCACCTTCGGCAATACGCCGCAGAGCCTCTCCCAGGTTGCGTGCCCCGCAAACGAACGGAACTTTGAAAGCGTGCTTGTCCACGTGATGGGCTTCGTCCGCCGGGGTCAGAACTTCAGATTCGTCGATATAGTCGACGCCCAGCGCTTCGAGAATCTGCGCCTCAGCGAAATGGCCGATGCGGCACTTGGCCATAACAGGAATGGAAACTGCATCCATGATTTCGCGAATCTTCTTCGGAGACGCCATTCGCGCGACCCCACCCTCGGCACGGATCTGTGCGGGCACGCGCTCGAGTGCCATGACGGCGACTGCGCCGGCTTTTTCGGCAATCTCGGCCTGCTTGTAGTCGGTGACATCCATGATGACACCGCCTTTGAGCATCTCGGCCAATCCGGTTTTCAAGCGAAGGCTGGTGGAACTTCCGTTGTTCTGTGACATGCTTTTGCTCCCTCTATCGATCTCCGTTCATGCTACGCTGTAAAATGGTTAGCTTAGAATGTCCATTTAGCTACTTTTTACCATACCATTTCAGATGGCCAAGGAACGTAGCACGCTGCCCCTGAATCTGCCCGCCCCGGCGCCCGGGACGCCACTGTATCGGTGGTTCTATGAGGAGGTGCGTCAGGCAATTCTTTCCGGCCGGCTGCATCCCGGTGCCAGGCTTCCGGCGACCCGCGATCTAGCAGCACAATTTGGACTCTCGCGTCCGACTCTGGTGACAGCGTTCGAGCAACTGCGTTCAGAAGGCTATGTAGAGGGTAAAGTGGGTTCCGGAACATACGTCAGCCAGGTTCTTCCCGAGCAAATGCTGCAGGCTCCCCGTACCTCATCAGGTGCGACTAGAAAGCGGAGGAGAATTGCGCTATCGGAGTACGCTCGTCGCCTGCAAATTTCTCCGGCCAAAGAATGGCGGCCGGCACGAGCGTTTCGAGCGAATCAGCCAGCGCTCGATGCATTTCCCGGAACCCTGTGGGCACAGGTGGCGGCACGACGTCTGCGTCGAGTCTCAACGCAATTGCTCGCCGGAGGTGAAGCGCTTGGCTATCGCCCATTACGTGCGGCAGTCGCCGACTATCTCAATACGTCGCGCGGAGTAAAGTGCACGCCCGAACAGGTTCTGATCATCTCCGGAGTGCAGCAGGCACTCGATCGTACGGCGCATCTGCTGTTGAATTCCAGCGACAGCGTCTGGATGGAGGAACCCGGGTACCCGGGGGCGGCGGCGACTTTTCAAGCCGTGGGAGCGAAAATTCGCGGACTGCCGGTCGATTCCGAAGGACTGAATCTCGAAGCAGGCCGGACGTTCGATCGGCCGCGACTGGTGTACGTAACTCCAGCCCACCAATTCCCGCTTGGTGTGACAATGAGTTTGTCGCGGCGACTGTCGCTACTCGAATGGGCGAGGCGCAATGGAACGGTCATTTTTGAAGATGACTATGACAGCGAGTATCGCTATTCCGGGAGGCCCATCCCGGCTCTGCAAGGACTGGATCGCGCTGGTGTTGTGATCTTTGCCGGAAGCTTCAGTGATGTGCTATTCCCCGCTCTCCGGTTGGGATACCTGGTCGTACCCCCGGACATGGTCGACCTTTTCGCTGCCGCGGAAGCAATTAGCACGCATCATCCGCCACTGATCGATCAGGCGATTCTTTGCGACTTTATTGTGGAAGGGCATTTCGCTCGGCATGTTCGCAGGATGCGCGAACTGTATGCTGAACGCCTCTCCGTACTGTTGGAGGCGGCGAGCGAACATCTCGACGGCCTGCTGGAGATTCCGGCGGTCGAGGCAGGCCTGCGAACCGTGGGCTGGCTGAAGCACGGAATCACGGCCACGCAAGCCGCCCAGGCCGCAGCCGACGAAGATGTAGAGGTAGTACCGCTAAGCCGGTACGCTCACGGTCGCACGCAGAACAACGGAGTCGTGCTGGGTTTCGCGGCGGTCGATGGCCGAGAGTTGAGACGAGGAGCCGAATACTTGGCCCGCGCCTTGCGAAAGTGTGCACGACTCAAGGCTTAGCGCCAAGTCGGACTAGCAGTGGCGATACACCCGAACATCATTTGTCGACAAACTTTGCGAACATCTTGTGCGGGTCGATGGCGATGAACAACCCGCGCCCTCGGGCCAGAACGTGATCTTTGCCGTCGAGAATTTCCGCCATGTTCACGTGCTTACGCCCCCGTACGCTGACCTCCCGTGACCTGACGATCAGAGCCTTATTGAGTGGAACGGGCTTCAGGTAGTTCACCTTTATCTCCGAAGTCAGCGCGACCACGTGACGTAACTTGTTCACCTTACCCATGGCCTCGTCGAGGATCGTCGCAATAATGCCGCCATGGCAGTGACCTGGAGGTCCGGTGAAGCGCTTCCCCAAGCGGAAGCGGCACACGAAGCTGTCACTTTCCTCGTCATACGTGAACTTCAGGCGCATACCATCGGGATTATTTTTTCCGCACGCGAAGCAGTAATTCTTTTGCAGGCGTACGTAGCGAGTGTCATGGCCTCGGCCACGGCTTGTTTTCGTCGGCATCGACAGTGATTCTAACCTGCATACCTTGTGCAGTACTTCGGCCTCACCCAAAATCCGCCTTCCCAAAATGAACAGAATGCGCGCGACCGATGACCTGACAACGAGGTATAACGGAAGCAAACCGCGTCGAGAATTTCAACGACCCATCCTTACAACCTTTCTCCTCACAAGACCTTGTGAGAATCACAGATGCCTGTGATAGACTTCCGGGCCAACCGCAGTTTCACGATTCGGCGGGAGTGTGTGGAAATGATTGAAAACCGACGACCCTTGGAGGGCTCGTAGATGGGCCTTGCTCTTCTGGCAGTTATCTGGCTTATCACCTTTGTCAGCACATATTTCTTCATCGCCAAGACCTGGTGGTTTCCGGCAGGAATGTCTGCCGCCTCAGCGGGAATCGATCACCAGTTCACGTTTACCTTCATCACCATGGGCATCGTCTTTGTTCTTGCCCAGTGCGGACTGGGACTGTTTGTCTGGAAGTACCGTGACCAGGGAGCCGCCAGCAAGGTTGAATACTCCCACGGAAATCTGAAATTGGAAGTGCTCTGGACGGGGCTCACGGCCATCCTCTTCATTGGACTGAACCTGATGGGCAGTCCGATATGGGCGGCGGAGCGCTTCGAACCCGCCAAGCCCGACGCCGTTCCGGTCGAAGTAACTGGCATGCAGTTTGCCTGGTACTTCCGCTATCCAGGGAATGACGGCAAATTCGGAAAGACGAGCCCGACTCTGATCGACCCATCTTCGGGCAACGAGGCCGCTATCGGATTGGACACGGACGACCCTGCCTCCAAGGATGACGTGGTTGCCGGAACCATGTATCTTCCGGTGAACCGCGAGGTGGACCTCACCCTGCGAGCCGACGACGTGATTCACAGTTTCTTCGTTCCCTCCATGCGTTTTAAGCAGGACGCGGTGCCTGGCCTGGCGATACACATGCATTTCACGCCGATTGCGACGGGCGATTACGAAATCGCGTGCGCGGAACTTTGCGGTCTAGGTCATTACAAGATGCACGGCATGTTGAAAGTGGTAAGTCAGGCTGATTTCGATAAATGGATCGCGGATCGGGAGGCAGCGAAACAGTAAATGGCAACGACCCATACCATTCACGCACATGCAGCCCCGCAGGGCTTCGTTCGCAAATACATCTTCAGCCTCGACCATAAGGTGATCGGACTTCAGTATTACTTTCTGGCTCTGGTGGCCGTGTTCGTCGGCATGTTCCTGTCGCTCCTGATGCGCATTCACTTGATCTGGCCGACCGCATCCCTCCCCCTTTTCGGCGAGATTAAGCCAGAGACGTACCTGAGCCTGCTGACCATGCACGGCACCATCATGGTCTTCTTCGTGCTCACTACCGCCCCGCAAGGTGGTTTCGGCAATTACTTTCTGCCGATTCAGATCGGCGCGCCGGATATGGCATTTCCGGTCCTGAACATGCTTTCGTTCTGGACAACCTTCGTAGCCTTCGTGGTGATGATTGCGGCATTCTTCGTCACTGGAGGTGCCCCACTGCACGGCTGGACGGGTTACGCGCCGTTGAGCGCATTACCTTCTGCAGGTCCAGGTGAGCAGTTAGGCGCGGACTTGTGGATTACGAGCATTGCCATCTTTTGTCTCGCTTCGTTGATGGGTGCTCTGAACTTCATCACAACCACACTGGATCTGCGCGCAAAAGGCATGACACTGATGCGGATGCCGCTCACTGTCTGGGCATGGTTCGTGACCGCAATTCTTGGATTGCTGGCATTCGGCGTACTGCTGTCGGCCGGGATTCTCCTTCTTCTCGATCGCAACCTCGGCACCAGTTTTTACGTCCCGTTGGTCGTGGTGAATGGCCAGATCATGGGCCACAAGGGCGGATCGCCGTTGCTATGGCAGCACCTGTTCTGGTTCTTCGGTCACCCGGAGGTTTATATCGCCATCCTGCCGGGCATGGGCGTCGCTTCACAGCTGCTCTCCACGTTCTCACGTAAGCCCATTTTCGGATACAAAGCCATGGTGTACGCCATCATGGCCATAGGCCTGCTGGGCTTCATGGTCTGGGGACATCACATGTTCATGAGCGGGATGAGTCCGTGGTCTGCATTCTCCTTCTCTCTGATGACCATGGCGATCGGCGTGCCCTCGGCGATCAAGACCTTCAACTGGTTGGGAACCATTTACAAGGGGCGGGTACGCTTCCAGTCTCCGATGCTCTACGCCATCGGCTTCGTTTCTCTGTTCGTGTCGGGCGGTCTGAGCGGACCGTTCCTGGCTCAGCCCGTGCTCGACATTCCGCTGCATGACACCTATTTCGTCGTAGGTCACTTCCACCTGATCATGGGGGTTGCGGCCATCTTCGGCATGTTCGCCGGAACTGCTTACTGGTTCCCGAAGATGTTTGGACGCATGATGAACGAGACCATGACGCGGATCCACTTCTGGATAACCTTCATCGGAACCTACGCCATCTTTATGCCCATGCACTACCTGGGCCTGGCCGGACATCCGCGGCGCTATTCGCAACTCACCGAGCTCAACTATCTGAAAGATCTGATCCCGCTGCAGACGTTCATGACGTATGCCGCGTTCATCACGATCGGCATTCAACTGCTGTTTGTATTCAATCTGTTCTGGAGCATGTTTAAAGGTCCCAAGGCCAGCGACAATCCGTGGGAATCGACAACCCTGGAGTGGACGACTGCGACTCCTCCTCCGCACGATAACTTCGGCGGAGTCACGCCCGTGGTCCATCATGGTCCGTATGAATACAGCGTACCGGGCGCTCCGAAGGACTACATCATGCAGACAGATCCCGCGACGGCGGCAGCGCATTGAAATGGGCGACCCTGATCGGCTGAGAAGTTGAAGGAAGTATGTCAAGTATTGCACTGAAATATCCGAAGACCGGCCAAGGCGGGACAGGTGAACATCCGCCTGTAACGGGCGGCGGTGGAAGCGACCGCGGAGGCAGTGGTTCTCCGAATTACGGAGCACGTTTGCGGCGCGCACGTCTGGGTTTAGCCGTAGGCCTCACGTCTGTGACGATGCTGTTCGTGTCTTTTACCAGCGCATACATCGTCAGGCAGGGGCTCCCTACGCTGGACGAGCACACGCAAACGTACGTACGCGACTGGATATCAGTAAGCCTTCCGCTCACACTTCTGCTGGTCAATACGCTGTTGTTGCTGGTGAGCAGCATTACCGTGGAGTTAGCCCGACGGCAGATTACACGGCAGGCTGCGCTTGCCCCTGTGAAGTCGATCCCGGGTGTGTCAGTTGGTGATGAACGTGGTTTTCCCTGGCTGAATATCACCATCGTTCTAGGGTTCGGTTTCCTCTTCGGGCAGTGGATGGCCTGGCGCGAACTGGCGGATCGCGGGTTCTATCTTGCTACAAGCACCAGTGGCGCCTTCTTTTACGTCTTGACTGGCGCGCATGCGATCCACCTTGTTGGTGGACTGATCGCGCTGCTAGTCTCCGCCATCACAGCGCTGATGCACCGGCCAGTTGAGTCGCGGCGAATCGTCGTAGATGTCACGGCCTGGTACTGGCACTTCATGGCTGTGCTGTGGATTTATATTTTTGCGTTGCTTTGGTTTGCGCGGTAGGGGGAACAAAGGGTTCCTCCACCCCGCTTGGCTTCGCCTTCGCTCCGGTCGGGATGACTGAGTGATGGGCTTCAATATCCAACAGGAGACCGAATTCATGTCTGAAGCTGTGGCGCACCATCAGGCGGTGGCTGGGGTTTACGAGCCATCGCTGTTTGGTACCTACTCGAAAAAGATTGGGATGTGGTTGTTCCTGCTTTCGGATTCGCTGACCTTTGGCGCGCTGCTCTATGCCTATAGCTACGGCCGCATATCTACTCCGAACTGGCCCACGCCGTTTCACTCCGAGAGCATCATCAACGCGACCATCATGACCGCATTTCTGCTCACCAGTTCGTTGACGATGGTCCTTGCGGTGAATGCGGCGGCGAGAGGCAACGCTAGCGCGCTGCGAGGCTGGTTAATCGCGACGATGATCTGCGGTACGGGGTTTATTGTTCTGCACGGACGTGAGTGGGGAAATCTGATTGCCGAGGGCCTGACGCTCCCGGTCTTCCCCAGCGTTCCCGGACACGAGGCCAGTGCGGAGTTTGCCAACGTATCGAAGTTAGTGCCGATGTTCCCGGCCACTTTCTTTGGCCTGACCGGCATGCACATGCTGCACGTCACCATCGGCGTGATCTATCTCGGCGTGGTCGCGTTACGGAAGAAGTTCATTCCCGTGCTTCTGGTGCTATGGGCCATCGGATATTTCACCATTCCGGCTTACAGCCCATTCCATTATGGCGTGCACGTGCTGCTCATCGGTGCGGTTGTGTGCAGTGTAATTTTGTGGCTCAGACCCAAGGTATATGACTCGGCCGATGTGGAAGTCGCCGGGCTGTATTGGCACTTTGTGGACCTGGTGTGGATGTTCATCTTCCCGCTGGTCTACCTGATGTCGACGAAAATTCTCTAGGAGCAGGGACTCGCAAATGAACGACGCGACACAGGCAGCACTTGAGCAGCGCGTGGCCGAAGAACAACGGCACCATGGTATGAGACCGTTTTTCTATGTCTGGGGAGCGCTTTTGGTGCTGACGGGCATCGAGGTCTACCTCGGCTACCAGAACATGGAACCCCTGCGCATGCTAACCATCCTCATGGGCCTCTCGATCTTAAAGGCGGCCCTTATCATCGCCTACTTCATGCACATGAAGTTTGAAGCTTCTACGATGAAGTGGTTGACCATGTGCTCGTTGGTGTTTTGCCTGACGATGATGGTGGTCTTTTTCCCGGATGCCTTCCGGCTTTTGCACCTGGGAGCAGCCGCTCGATGAAGTTGCGCATTGCCACTCTCGCGCTAGTGCTGGCTAGCTGCAGCCTACCCGCATTCGCACAAGGTTGTGCGATGTGCTATAGCTCTGCAGCGGGCACGACGAAAGATGGCCAGCGCGCCATCAGTCGAGGAGTGCTTGTGCTCCTGATCCCGCCGCTGGGCTTTATGACGCTGGGAGTTGGAGTTGCCGTCCGCTATGGCAAGAAGCGGGATGAGGCCCACAACCAAACCGAGCCTGACGAGTAGGCAACAAAACTTCCTCCCCGCCGCATCAGACTGAATATCCTAAGTAGTTTGACTTGACTGGGCTGCCGAGAGGCGGCCCTTTTTCCGCGCGACTCTGCTTTATAATAGAAAGATTCTGCACCCCATTCTGAAGCCACTAGTGTGCTCCCGACCGACGAATGGGCTGCCCAGGGTCCTAGATTTGACGTCCACGGAAAAAATTACAGTTCGGGGCGCGCGGGTTCACAACCTCAAGAATATCGACTTCGAAATCCCGCACAACCAGCTGACAGTCGTGACTGGAGTGTCCGGCTCGGGAAAGTCCTCTCTGGCTTTCGACACTATTTACGCCGAGGGTCAGCGGCGGTATGTGGAGTCCCTCTCCGCCTATGCCCGCCAATTCCTGGAACGCATCGAAAAACCCGATGTTGATCTGATCGACGGTATCGCGCCAGCTGTTGCTATCCGGCAGAAGAACACCACTCGCAATCCACGTTCAACCGTCGCCACTGCAACGGAAATCTTCGACTATCTACGGCTGCTGTTTGCCCGCATCGGACGGACCTTCTGCATCCAGTGTGGGCAAGAAGTTCGGCGGGACACGGTCGACGAAGTGATCACCAGGCTACTCGCGCTTGAAGAAGGTACGCGATTGAACGCCTTGTTCCCGTTGCAGACCGCCGTTCCGGGACCTGAAGGCGAGAAGAAGAAAAAGAAGAGAGTTTTGAAAAGCGCAAGGCGCGGGGGAGAAGCGATTTCGGATCAATTGAAGACCCGCCTATTCGAGTTGCGCAAACGCGGCTTCAACCGGCTTTATCAGAAGGGACAGATTTTCGAGTTTTCGACGCCGGAGTCCCTGCTCGATGTGAACTTCGCCGATCCCGTTCTTGTCTTGGTGGACCGCCTCGTCGTTTCTCCAGATTCGCGCGCACGCATCGTGGATGCGATCGAGATCTGCTATCGGGACTCGGGTGAAGTAATCTTCGAGGCTGCTCCGCGCGATGATCGACCTTTCGAGCAGCTTCGTTTTTCCCAACGCTTTGAATGCAAGCGCTGCAATATCCGATATGAAGATCCGGAGCCGCGGCTGTTCTCGTTCAATAATCCGTATGGCGCTTGCCCGCGCTGCCAGGGATTCGGCAATACGATCGACTTCGATCTCGACCTGGTCATTCCCGATCACTCCAAGACGCTGGCAGACGGCGCCATTGAACCCTGGACCAAGCCGAAGTACCGGCCTCTGTTTACCGATCTCCGCCGGTTCGCGCGCCAGGCAGGAGTTCCGCTGGACGTTCCGTGGTGCGACCTCACGCCTGAACAGAAGTCGCTAGTTATCGAAGGCGAAGGAAAGTTTCTGGGAGTGCGTGGGTTCTTCAACTATCTGGAGCGGAAGAAGTACAAACTCCACGTCCGGGTATTCTTGAGCCGTTATCGAGGATACGCAACCTGTTCGAACTGCGGTGGCGCCAGACTGCGTCCCGAGGCGCGCCAGGTCAAGATCAATGGCAAGGATATTTGCCAGGTCACTTGTATGACTGTCGAGGAGGCGTCGCGTTTCTTTGACCAAGTGCAACTGACGGAACAGGAAGCCAGCATCGCAGAAAAGCTATTGGAAGAGATTCAGGAGCGGCTGCGGTTTTTGAATGAAGTAGGCCTGGAGTACCTTACGCTCGATAGGTTGTCATCTACCCTCTCCGGTGGAGAGGCACAGCGCATTCAGTTGGCTACTTCTCTTGGTTCAAGACTCGTCGGAACCTTGTACGTGCTGGATGAGCCGTCCATCGGCTTGCATTCGAGGGACACTCATCGCCTGATCAACATCCTCCATGGATTGCGTGACCTGGGTAACACAATTCTGGTGGTGGAGCATGACCCTGACGTCATGAGATCGTCAGACCAGATACTCGACCTTGGTCCGGGAGCCGGCGAAAACGGCGGCAAGGTAATTGCGACGGGGACCTATGATGAAATCCTGGCGAAGCCTAGTTCGCTTACCGGGCGATACCTGTCACACGAGTTGCGAATCCAGGTGCCGCAAACACGACGTAAGCCTACGCGGCAACAGATCCGCGTTTGTGGCGCGCGCGTTCACAATCTTAAGAACATCGATCTCACTATCCCTCTGGGGATGGTCGTGGCCATCACTGGCGTTTCCGGGTCGGGCAAGTCCACGCTTCTGCACGATGTGATCTATCCCGCCCTGAGCCGGGCCAAAGCGCAAAGCAATGGCGCTACACTTCCCTCCCCGAGCGGAGCCATCGTCGAAGGGGGCGAATATCTAGACGACGTTGTTTTGGTCGACCAGTCGCCGATAGGCCGCACGCCACGTTCGAACCCCGTTACGTACACGAAGGCTTTCGATGGAATCCGCGACCTATTCGCTTCCCTGCCCGAGTCCCAGAAGCGCGGCTTTGGCGCCGGTCATTTTTCGTTCAACATCCCCGGCGGGCGTTGCGAAACTTGCCAGGGTGACGGCACCGTGACGGTAGAAATGCAATTTCTGGCGGATGTTGAGCTCATCTGCGAGGAGTGCAAAGGGACGCGTTATAAGCCTCAGGTGCTTGAGATCCGATATCGCGGAAAGAACATTCATGAAGTGCTGAATCTTACCGTGAAGGAGGCGCTGCTGTTCTTCTCCGGAGTGCCGAAGATCGTCGATAAACTGCGTGTTCTAGAAGAGGTTGGGCTCGGGTATCTGCGCCTCGGCCAGTCTGCAACCACTTTGTCCGGAGGAGAAGCACAGCGCATGAAACTGGCAGCTCATCTCCAGCCGGCGAATCGTGAGGTTGGGCGGCCTTCGCCGAACGGCGAAACTTCGCGACGCCGCATCCGGACGTTGTACATCCTCGATGAGCCTACCACCGGCCTGCACTTTGACGATGTCAGTAAACTACTGGCAGCCTTCCGCCGTCTAATCGAAGCAGGAGGCTCGATTCTTGTCATCGAGCATAATCTGGAGGTCATCAAGACTGCGGATTGGATCATCGATCTCGGTCCAGAGGGCGGCGACCGAGGCGGATACCTGGTCGGCTCGGGTCCTCCGGAAGAGATCGTGCAGATACCGAACTCGTACACGGGCAAGTACCTGGCGCAGGTCCTTAATGGCAATGGAACCGCAGCCGAAAATGGGCGTCACTAGAAAGATCGCGAGCGTCATTGTCTTGGGTCTATGTTGCCCCGCAATCTTTGCGCAATCCTCGGGTAAGACAGTTCGCCATCATACGGTTCCTGTCGAAGACTCCCATCCCGAACTCACGGCTGCAGAAGCAGCCATCGAGAAGCGCGACTACACTACCGCAGAGCCTCTTCTCAACAAAATTGTGGCAGCGGATCCCGCAAATTACACGGCATGGTTCGACCTTGGATTTGTTTACAACGCTCTCGGACAAACAGAGCAATCCATCGCGGCTTACCGCAAGTCGGTCGCGGCCAAGCCCGATGTCTTCGAGTCGAATCTGAACCTGGGATTGATGTTGGCCAAGGCTTCACAACCGGATGCTGAGGAATATCTGCGTGCAGCAACCATCCTGAAACCAACTGCACAGGTCGAGGAGGGGCAGGCACGAGCCTGGCTTTCCCTCGCCCATGTACTAGAGACCAGCAAGCCGCAGGAGGCAATCACTGCCTATCGGCACGTAGCGACGTTGCGGCCGAACGATCCGGAGCCTCATCTTGAGGCGGGCGCGTTGCTCGAAAAACAGAATCAATTCTCGGAAGCCGAAGCGGAATACAAGCAAGCCATCAAGCTCGATGCATCGAATTCAGACGCCTACGTCGGCGTGGCCAACATCTACATGCGCGGACACCGATTCCTCGAGGCCGAAGAGATTCTTCGCAAGCTGACAACGCTACGTCCGGATGATGCCGGTGCTCACATGCAGTTAGGACGTGTTCTCGCGGCTTCGACGAAATACGATGACGCCCTCGCTGAGTTGGAGAAGGCGCAGAAATTGTCCCCCGACGATCTCAGCATAAAGCGCGACATGGCGGACATCTATTCGGAAACCGGCAAGTACGATCTGGCGGAGACACAGTATCGATCGCTTCTCGCCGCCAATTCAAAAGATGCCGAAACTCACGCCTCCCTAGGAAAAGCGCTTCTCAAGCAGCGCAAGTTTCCCGAGGCTGAACAAGAATTGATCGCCGCCATTGAACTGAAGCCCGACTTTGCAGCGGCATATGGCGATCTTGCCAATGCAGCGGATCAGAACAAGAATTATCCGCTCGCGATCAAAGCCTTAGATGCGCGAGCGAAACTGGTTCCCGAGCCGCCTTTGAGCTTTTTTCTCCGCGCAACGGCTTACGATCACCTACGTGACTACAAACAGGCGTCCCTGAATTATCATCGCTTTCTAGATGCTTCGAGCGGACAGAATCCGGACCAGGAGTGGCAAGCTCGTCATCGCCTGATTGCGATCGACCCGAAGAAAAAATGACTATGCCTCGCACTTCGGCCATCCTGGTTCTGCTCCTCCTGATCTTCGCCACCCTTCTATCGGCCAAGAAGGAGGAGACCCTGGAAGAATTGGTCGCGCGGGCGGAAGCCGCGAAAATTGAAAGCCAGCCTGACCTGTTTATCGAAGCCGCTGAGCGTCAACTAGCAGCAGCCGGTGATGCCTTCACTGCCGGCAACTCCGAACAGGGACTAAAGGCTGTACAAGATATCGTCACCTATTCCGACAAGGCCGGGACGGCTGCCGATAAGAGTGGAAAGAAGCTGAAACATACGGAAATCGCACTGCGCAAAATGGCGGCTAAACTGCGCGACATAAAACGTACCGTAGAGTTTGAAAACCAGGCCCCTATCCAGGATGCGGCGGATCACCTTGAACAGTTGCGCTCCAACCTGCTCAACCGCATGTTCGGGAAGGAGGCCAAATGACCCGTTTGCGGCACGTATTGATGTGCTTTGCCTTCCTGACTCTCGGGTTAGTTGTTGTTCATGCCGAAAAACATCACGATCCGTTTAATCAGCAGGAGATCGACCAGATCCGCGATGCCGCTCAGGAGCCGGACGCTCGCCTCAAACTCTTCGTCGCGTTCACGCGTGTGCGCCTCGATGTCCTGGAGAAAGTTCGTAGCGATCCCAAGGTCACCGACAAGGCTCAGGAAACTCATGACCGTTTACAGGACTTTCTGGATGTCTACGATGAACTGAACGAGAATGTGGACACCTATGGCGACCGGCACAACGATATCCGTAAGTCGCTGAAGCTTGTCATTGAGGCTGACAATGAATTCCAGGCCAAGCTTCGCGCGCTGAAGGACGCAGCGGGCGTCCCCTCCGCTGACGCTAAGACCTACGAATTTCTCCTAACCGATGCTATGGAAGCCGTCGACACCAGTGTGGATGATCACAAGCAACTGCTCACCGAGCAGGAGGAATTGGCCAAGAAAAAGAAGTTAACCAAGCCTGATGCTATGCCGGCATCGAAGTGATCGCTTTCTTCCTGTGTTAACCTACGCCCACGGTGAGCGACCGTCTCCTCCAGATTTTTCAGGAATGTTATCGCGACTTGCGCCCGCGCGCGCCCATTCCCGAGATATCGGTAGACTTTTTCGCATTTGCCAATATCAACAACACCATCCGCTTGCGCGAAGGAAAACTCCTGGTTCGGTTGTCCGACCTGCTGGAGGGTGCGCCGGAGTCCGTTCTTCATTCCATCGCTCACATCTTGCTGGCCAAGATGTACCGTAAGCCGATTGATGCCGGTCACAGCGCACGGTATCGGCGGTATGTGTCCAGCCATGACCTGGTGCGAAAGGCTCACTTGGTCCGGCGAATGCGCGGCAGAAAACGAATTGCTTCGGCCAAGGGCACCATTTATGACCTGGAAGCGATCTTCGAAGACCTCAACAGCCGCTTCTTTCATGGATTGCTGGCGCGGCCGCAGCTGACCTGGAGCCGCGAGCGGGCGCGCAACAGCCTTGGCCACTACGATCCCGCGCACAATGCCATCGTGGTAAGCCGTGTGTTCGATAGCCACCGTATTCCCCGCTTCGCCGTGGAATACATCGTGTACCACGAGATGCTCCACCTGAAGCACCCAGTGAAATTGCGGGGGAGCCGGCGCTGTGTGCATAGCGCCCAGTTTCAGGCCGAGGAAAAGCTATTTCCACAACTGGAAGAGGTAAAGGCATTTCTGAAGAGGCTTTAAGAGCCATTCCCATCCGGATGCCGTACTCTGCCACCGAATGCACAGCAGCCTCCGTGTGATGCACATCACACCCATTTGTGAGCGATTGCGTTGACGCCCTTCGGGCGGGAAGAATATCCTATTAACTTGAAATTGAAATTCATTTTCAAAATCGCACGGGGCTGAATTTCATGCTGCAAGCTTTCATCATAACCTTACGCGAAGGGGTCGAAGCCGCGCTGATTGTTGGGATTACGTTGGCCTACCTGTTCAAGGTGGGGCGTCCCGAACTGCGCAAGTCGGTATACACGGCGCTCGTGGCAGCGTTCGTCGGCAGTATCGCAGTCGCTATTCTCCTTTCCCGGCTGCAGTGGAATCAGGACATCTTTGAGGGCTGGATCATGCTGGCCGCGGCCTTCTTCGTCATCACCATGATCGTTTTCATGATGAAGACGGGTCGCAAGCTGAAAGGCCAAATCGAAGACAAGGTGGGCCTGCTGGCAGGGCGAAATGCCCGGTTCGGCCTTTTCGCATTTGTTTTTCTCATGGTGCTGCGCGAAGGCGTGGAAACCGTTCTGATTCTCTCAGCGGTCTCGTTGAATTCGACCGAACTTCTAAGCTTCCTGGGAACTCTCGCCGGAGTAATCGTCGCCATCCTGTTTGGCGTGATGTTCGTCAAGGGCAGCGTCCACATCAACCTGCAGAAGTTTTTCCGGGTCACGACGGTCATCCTGATCTTCGTGGCCTGTCAGTTGGTCATCGCAGGGTTGCATGAGCTCTCCGAAAACGGGGTTCTTCCCTCTTCCAAAGAGGAAATGGCGCTGATCGGACCAATCGTGCGGAACGATATTTTCTTTTTTGTCACCATCGTTGCCCTGGCCGCCCTCATGATCCTGTTTGAAATGAAACGCCGGCAACCCGTCGTGCTCCCCGATTCACCTGCGCAACGGCGTAAAGCCTTGTGGAGTGCGCGCCGGGAGCGTTTGTGGATGATCGCCGTGTACGCTAGTTCCTTCGTTTTCATCCTCATGGTCACGGCTGAATTTGTTTATGCCAAGAAGGCTAGCGAACTGTCCCCTGCAACTGCGGTCACTTTCGTTAACGGCCAACTCACTATTCCGCTGGCACAGGTTTCCGATGGCGACCTGCACCGCTACGCCGTGGAAGAAGCCGGCACCACCGTGCGCTTCTGGCTGTACCAGAAGCCGGATGGGAAAGTAGTCGCGCTCTTCGACGCTTGTGAAATCTGTGGGCCCGTTGGCTTCTACAAGGGACCGAATGGAATTGTCTGCAAGAATTGTGCAGCACCGATCAACTCGCAATCGGTGGGCATGCCGGGAGGATGCAATCCGATTCCACTACAAACTTCGGTGACATCCGACAGCGTGACTCTCTCCGAAGCGGACGTTGCAGCGGGTGCGAAGCATTTTCAAGAGTAATAGGTCATGTTTTTCCGCCTGGTTTACGAATCATTCCGTCGCCAGAAGCGCCGCAAGCTACTTGCGGGAATCGCGATCACCATGGGAGTCGGCGTGGCTACGGCCATGATCGCCGTGGCGACCGATGTCGGAGACAAGATCAACCGGGAACTGCGCACCTACGGCGCAAATCTCGTTGTTACTCCCCAGGAGGACACACTGAATCTGGAGATCGCCGGCGTCGATCTTCGGCCGCCGAGTGACGGGGCCTACCTTGACGAGGCTGACCTTCCTAAGATTCGTGGCACGTTCTGGCACCACAACATCGTTGGGTTCTCTCCAATGCTTCCGGTGAGCGGTGTGCTCGGAGCTGTTGGCAGTGTGCCGGTGCTGGGAACCTACTTTTCGAAACTCTTGACTTTCGGAAAAGAACAGTTCACGACGGGCGTTCGCATTACTCATCCGTGGTGGAAGGTACGTGGCGAATGGCCTGGCGATAACACCACCGACGTACTCATCGGCGAGCGACTGGCAAACAAAGGTGGCTTGAACCCGGGAGACTCGGTGCAACTCAACGGGCAAACGCATCGTGTCTCCGGAGTGCTGTCAACCGGTGGAGCTGAAGACAGTGAGGTAGTTGTTCCACTGGCCCTGGCACAACAAATTCTCGGTAAACCCGGCGCTGTACGTCGCCTTTACGTGAGTGCCCTGACGAAGCCTGAAGATGCCCTGGCCCGCCGCGATCCGAAGACGATGACTCCGGAGATGTACGATCGCTGGTACTGCACGCCCTACGTACAATCGATCGCTGCCCAGTTGCAGGAAGCCATTCCCCACTCTCATGCTGAACAAATTCGCCAGGTAGCGCAGAACGAAGGGACTGTACTCTCAAGAATTCAGGGCCTGATGCTTCTGATCACCCTTGCCGCGCTATTCGCTTCGGCACTTGCGGTTTCCGCCGCCATGGCAACTGCCATCTATGAACGCCGCGGAGAAGTCGGTCTGATGCGAGCGCTTGGAGCTGGAAGCATCTCGGTTGCCGCAATCTTCTTTGCCGAAGCAACGCTGCTCGCGTTATTGGGCGGCACTGCCGGGTTTGCAGGAGGCGCGCTCTTAGCAGGACAGATTGGGCGCACTATCTTCAACTCTCAGATCGTGATTCAGCCTGTGCTGTTTCCATTTGTTCTTGGGATTGCTGTGCTCGTGACCTTCGGCGGCAGTGCCGCAGCGATCCGCCGAGCCGTAAAGTTCGATCCCGTTTTTGCATTACGAGGCGAAGCATGAGCACACCGCCTGTTTTCGCTCATACTGTCGCAGCGCGCCGTGGTAATCGCCCACACACACAGATGTTCGTGCGCATGCTGATTCGAGCTGCATTGCTCCGCCGCGGACGTGCGGCATCAGCACTGCTGGCAATGGTAGTGGCAGCCGCTGTCGCCACCGCAATGTTGAATCTATATGTCGATGTGCAGGCCAAGCTTCGCAAAGAATTCCGTAACTACGGCGCAAATGTCGTGATGGTCGATAAGGAGGGCCGGGGTTTGCCGGCGGGTACGCTTGAGACCGTCCGGCAAATTGTTGGCCCTTCGAGCCTCGCTGTGCCCTTCGCCTATGTTGTCGCGCGGACGGCCGACGGTCAATCCGTTGTTGTCGCCGGAACCGACTTTGAAGCCGTCAAAAAGCTGGATCGCTGGTGGTCGGTAACAGCGTGGCCAGATCAGGGCACAGGGTCGGCACTGGTTGGCGCAAAGGCAGCTTCTGTTGTGGCGCCGAACGGTGGCGGATTCGATCTCAGTTTTCAAGGCCACAACCTGCATCTCAGCTCGTCAGGCACACTGCAGACCGGCGCCGCGGAAGATAGCCGCATCTATCTGTCACTCGCGGATTTCGAGAATTGGACTGGCGTGAGACCCTCCACCATCGAAATTGCCGCCTCTGGATCGCCTGAAGAAATCAACGCTACCATTCAGAAACTTGCTCAGGCGCTGCCATCCAGCGAGGTTCGCCCTGTGCGGCAGATTATGGAAGGCGAGGCACGCGTCCTCGGAAAAACCCGTGCCACGCTGTTCATTTCCGCCATACTGATTATCGCCACCGCCGCCTTGTGCGTACTCTCGACGCTGATTGGGTGGGTCTTCGACCGCCGCCGCGATTTCGCCATCATGAAAGCGCTCGGCGGCTCGGAGAGATTGTTAAACGGATTTTTCGCCGCGGAAGCCGCGGCACTGGGCACTGTGGGCGCCTTGATAGGTTTCGCGGTTGGCGCCGGCGCAGCAGTATGGATCGGCCGTGCCAACTTCCATGCGCCTGTGACGGTACGATTCAGCGTGTTGCCGTGGATTATCTCCGGCAGCATAGTTGTCGCGCTGATATCGTCATTGTTTCCGATTTCGTTGTTGCGGCGCGTGCAACCCGCTATGATCTTGAGAGGGGAATGAAATGATCAAGCTGAAAAATGTCAGCCGGATCTATCCTGCCAGAGCCGAGGCCAATGGCGGAGTGATCCGGGCGCTCGATGATTTCACCCTGACTGTTGACCCAGGGGAGTGGGTCGCTGTCATGGGTCCCTCGGGCTCGGGAAAGTCCACGTTGGTAAACCTCATTGGATGTCTGGATCGTCCCTCCTCCGGCGAGATCTGGCTCGATGGCGAGAATGTTGCCAATATCTCCGTCTCTGACTTGAACCGCGTGCGCGCCGAGAAGATCGGATTCGTTTTCCAGCAATTCCACCTGATTCCCTTCCTCACATCTCTTGAAAACGTCATGCTGGCCCAGTACTTCCACAGCATGACCGACGAGAAAGAAGCCCTGGATGCGCTCGAACGCGTAGGCCTGAAGGAACGGGCGCGGCATCTTCCGTCGCAGCTTTCCGGAGGGGAGCAGCAGAGGGTGTGCATCGCGCGGGCGCTCATCAACGATCCGCGAATCGTTCTCGCCGACGAGCCCACAGGAAATCTGGACGCACAAAACGAAGAGATCGTTCTCCGCCTGCTGCGCGAACTTCACCAGCAAGGCCGCACCATCGTGATGGTTACTCACGACCCCGTGGTGGCACGCTTGGCAGATCGTCGGATCGAATTGCATCACGGACGCATTGCCGCGCAAGAAGTCTTCGCCATGGCCGATGAAGAACAATTCGACGAAGTGCTCGAAGAATTGTGGGCGCTTGAAGAGCATGGCCAGACTGCCGAAGTGGGACGCATGGAGGTTCACGGTGCGCTGCCTGTGAGTATCGCCGTGGAAAAAATGACGGCTCTTGGGCTGGTGAATACATTGCCTCATCCTCCCGAGGCGCACGATCACCGGCCGTTCGTGAATCCCTGCCACGACGCGCTGAAGCCAACCGGCGTTTCTGTCGGAGATGGCAGCATGATCGTCGAGTTCACGCCCCGCGGACGCCAGCGTGCCGCGGATATCATCCGCCGTCACAGATTGGCAGAGCGGCTGTTTACCGACAGCTTGGCTCTCGACAGTGAATCAGAAATCGAACAGCAGGCGTGCAAGTTTGAGCACATCCTTTCGCCGGAGGCAACCGACAAGATTTGCTCGTTCCTCGGACATCCGCGAACCTGTCCGCATGGAGCGCCCATTCCCCCCGGGCCATGCTGCAGCCTGACGTCGGAATTCGTCACCGTCAGCGACGCGAAGGCCGAAAGCTTCTAGCGCCGCGAGCTCCTTCGAAACCAGCCTGCTATCATCGTTCTTCGTCCATTCATGGCTCCGCGACGTCCAGTTATAGGCGTATTTGATTCCGGCTTCGGCGGACTGACCGTTCTGCGCGAGCTTCTCGCGCTTGTCCCCAAAGCCGACTACTTGTATTTCGGCGATACGGCACGCCTTCCCTACGGATCGAAATCAGTTGAGACGGTCGCACGCTACGCAGTAGGTGCTACGAGCTACCTTGAAGAACACGGCGCACAGATGCTGGTGATTGCCTGCAACACGGCAACTGCTTTGGCACTCGATAAGATCACCGCAAATGCAAGCGTACCCGTCGTCGGCGTAGTCGAACCCGGGGCCGAGACCGCCTCGGCTGCCAGCAAGACGAAGAAAGTCGTTGTAATCGGCACCGATGCCACCATCAGCAGCCACGCTTATCGCAGCGCCTTATCCCAAAGAGGAATTGAGGCGCGCGAAAAAGCCTGCCCTTTGCTGGTGCCGCTCGTGGAAGAAGGATGGGTTGAACATCCTGTCACGGAGGTCGTTGCCCAGATTTACATGAACGAAGCTTTCGTGGATGGCTTTCGCGCGGCCGACGTGCTGGTTTTGGGATGCACGCATTATCCACTCATCAAGCCTGTGTTGCGAAGAGTCGTGCCGCCGGAGGCCACGATCGTTGACTCGGCGGAATCGACGGCACGCGTGGTCGAGCAGTTGTTGCGTTCAACGCCGATACCGGTCTCGGGAGAGCCGGAGCGCCGCCAACTTCCACGCGCAAAATTCTTTGCGACAGACTCGGTGGAGAAGTTCCAGCGCTTGGGATCGTTCTTCCTGGGACAGCAGATCACCGATGTAAGGCATGTGGACCTGAAAGAATAATCTTTCCTTGAGTCTCCAACGAGAGGGAAATAACTACAGGTTCTGCCGGATGAAACGCAGAGTCAGTTTTGTCGCGCACCCTTCCAGGCGGCATTCCATTCCCCGCGACGGCGATAGAAGTACACTGCCGCGTAAAAGTCAAAGGCTGCACAAAAGAACCCGTAGGCGAGTGGCACGGCGGTCAATTGGCCGGGATCGAATCCCGACGGGCCTCCATGTGCCTGAAGTTCGTGGAGGAAGTCCCACAGCCCGTGCAATGTGAACCCAATGATCAGGGCGAAAGGCAGACGCACACCCGGCAAAGCTATTGCGGCGAAAGCTATGACCGCAGCTGTTTCGCATTGCCACGCTGTTGCTGCCCCGAAGTAGGCTATGAAAGCCAGGTACAGGGCGGCGATTGCGATTAGGAACATTGCGTACAAGATCTGCTCAGCTTTGGGCGTGAAGATTTTCCGGAAGATCGTGATGGTGCCCATTGCCGCCATGATTCCGATGACCACATAGAGGATTGCTATCACGACAAATCCAAGCAGCTTGTATCCCTCGCCCATAAGTGTGTCTCCACAACGGTAGAACCGATCAATCAGGGATTCCGTAGTTGAGTGTAATTGCGTGTAGGGCCGCCCGGGAAGGCCGCCCCGACGTGTGCTGATACAATTCCGCAATCTTCCTGTCATGACGCTACTGGCGCAAATCCACGTTGGGATGGGCCTGACGGCGCTCACTTCCGGCGCTGTCGTATTCTTCAACGTAAAAGGTACCAAGTTTCACCGCATCCTCGGATACACATACGTGATCTCGATGGTATTGCTCAATGCGACTGCGCTGATGATCTACCGGCTCTTCGGGCACTTTGGGCCATTTCATGTGTTGGCAGTTCTCAGTTTGCTGAGCGTATTGGCGGGATTTCTGCCAGCTTACAGAAAGAAGCCGCGCAAATGGGTCCAAACCCATTTCCGTTGGATGTGCGGCTCTTATGTGGGACTTGCGGCTGCGACAGCATCTGAAATTATCGTCCGCGTACCTCCGGCGGGGTTTATCCAAACCCGCCAGCAATTCTTCGGACTTATTATTGCGGCGAGCTGTGCGATTGGGATCATCGGCACTTACTTGATCAGGCGTTATGCACGCGCATTTCCTGCTGCACGGAGATAGCAGTCAAGCGGCCGACCTCCACTTGAACTTGCGAAAGCGTCATCTTTGAGTCGTCAATAAGTGTAAACGAGTGTTACGTCAGCTCACACGTGAGAAAGCTGAATCAGGCTTAAGACGACGTCAAGAAGTGTTGATTCTGAGTCCTCGCGTAGGGTATCAACCAGCCTTTCTTTGGGTCTTCTTGTGGTACTTGTCACAGTGCAGCCGGATGGCATCATCCGCTAATTTCTTGGCTGCTTCCAACGAGTGCGTTGTGGTGTTCGGAATGGCGATGTCCATACTACAGTCCTCACAACGCGCAGAGATGATTTCACCCTTCACGCCTGGCATGTGCTTTGTTATTTTTGGCCTGTTCGTGGACACGTCGACCCTCCACGAGGCGGCGCGGGATTTTGGCTCCCAATTGAGGTGCGCCAGTAGGGGTTTCCGTTGCTTACTCACAATCAGAAAAAGCAAGAAATCCTTGGACGGGCCAGATTTCCGCAACCGGCTTTGCCATAAAATACGACTATAGTTGGGGGCAAAGGTAGTTAGGAACCAGATCCCGAGAGGGTTGGATACTGACTTGAGTGTTAACCTGCACGGCCGTTTCTTTCCAGTACGGGGAACTGCCCGGCTAGTAGCCCTGCGGCTCTTCGTCGAGCCAATGGCCAGAAGAAATAAAAACGGCCGCGATGATCGCGGCCGCATATTACGAAGTTGAAGAAATCCTAAAATCGAGCTAGGTCAGTACAGTCTAAAGCTCACTTCTACGTTGATCTGCACTGCCACTGGTTTCCCATCTTTCATTGCAGGCTCGAAGGTCCAGTTCTTCACCGCCTGAATAGCTTTCTCGTCTAAGCCAAGGCCGAGACTGCGGGCGACGCGGACGTCGCGTGGCTTGCCGTCGGGACCGACGATCAGCCACAGAACGCATGTGCCCTGATACTTTGCTTTGCGGGCTTCTTCGGAATACTCCGGATCAGGCGTCGAAATCGGGCGCGGAGCGGAAACGCCTCCGCCGACTTTGAATGCGCCACCACCGATACCGCCACCATGTCCGGGACCCACGCCGGGGCCTTCACCGGTTCCTACCCCACCACCCGAACCAGAGCCAATACCGCCGCCCGAACCAGTTCCGTTCGATGGAGGTCCGGAGGGCAGATGTGACATCGGATCGCCGAGATTCGGCAGGTTGTTACTGGCCAAATGAACCTGCGGAGGAATCACGACCGTTGGTTCCATCGGCAGTTTAGGATTCTCGTTCCGCACCACCATCGCAGGAGGCGTGAACTGCTCCATCGAGGTCTTAGGCAATTTGCCTTTGGGTGCTTGCAATTTGTCACGGTCGCCGCCACCGCCGCCGCCGCCAGCCTGTGTCTTCGATGGCTGGAGCATCGGGATGTCATCGGTCGGAGCAATCAGCGTGACGTGCTCCTGCGGTTTGGTGATTTGCGTGACAACACGGCCGGCGAGCAACGTTCCGCCAATGATAGCTCCCAACGCGACCACGTGAACGACTGTCGAGTAGGCGACGCCGTTCTTCTTATAATCGTAGAATCCCCAAATATCTTTTACGGGTACCGGTTTCGAAGTCAGAACCAGCGGCGCTTGCTTCTTGGGGAAGAAAAAGTCATCTAAATTCTTGAACAACGACTTCCACAGAGGCTGTTCCTGGTACTCCTTGGGCAGGAGCAGATTCAGTTCGGGCTCAGGTGGAGTCGCGGCGCGCGGCATCTCGGTGGTGGTGGACATAATGTGAGCCGAATTCGGTCCTCTTGTGCGGCTAAACTTTCGGTTTGCCCCACTATCTCAAAGAGTTGATGAGCACATGCCCTGCCAAAGTTGTCTACCGGGCGGATGCTCCCCCACATGTGCTCGCTTCCCCGGCTCAAACGGCTCCGAGAAAACGGAGCTATTCTGTTCAAATCTTAGATGCGAAGCGCGAGGAAACGTCACTTTAGAAAATTGTACACGTTCGGTGCCACTTTTCGACAGTGCATCGCAAGGCTACGCGAGACATAACACCTTGGTGCATCGTCGCTTGCAATGGACGTTCCTTTCAGCGCTCCCTATAATGAAGAAAATTCAGCAATTTGGGAGATCCATCCGAGTGCCGCTTGATCCGAAGTCTACGTTGAACCTGCCTAAAACCGACTTTCCTATGAAGGCGAACCTTCCCCAGAATGAGCCGAAGATTCTGGAACGCTGGGAAAAGATGCGGATCTACGATCGTATCCGCGAGGCGCGGGCGCAGGCAAAGACGTACGTCCTGCACGATGGACCCCCATATGCGAATGGACCAATTCACCTTGGCCATGCGCTCAACAAATGCTTGAAGGATTTCATCGTCAAATCCAAAACCATGGCGGGGTTCGACTCGCCCTACGTGCCGGGATGGGACTGCCACGGTCTGCCAATCGAGATCAAAGTCGACCAAATGCTGGGCGGAAAAAAGCTGCAGATGCGGCCGGCGGATGTCCGCCTTGAGTGCCGCAAGTATGCACAGAAGTTTCTGGACCTGCAGCGCGAGCAATTTAAGCGGATCGCAGTATTTGGAAGGTTCGACAATCCGTATTCGACGATGACTCCGCAGTATGAATCGGTCATCCTGGAGCAGTTTTATACATTCCTGGAACGCGGATTCGTCTACAAGGGCCTGCGGTCGGTGTACTGGTGCATCCATGATCGAACCGCGCTGGCCGAGGCGGAAGTCGAATACGAAACGCACGTAAGCCCGACGGTGTGGGTTAAGTACGGAATGCAATCCGATCCACGAACGGTGGATGCCGCCTTGGGCGAGGCGCGAGTCACGACCGGCAAGCCGGTTTCAACGATCATCTGGACCACCACGCCCTGGACGTTACCGGCTTCGATGGCGGTGGCATTCTCTCCAAGCGAGGAATATGTCGCGCTGGAGACCGATACCGATATCTATATCGTCGCCGAGAAACTGGCCAAAGATGTGGCCGAGAAATGCGGCTTTCCCGACGCGAAGCCTGTGGCGCGTTTCCTCGGCAAAGCGCTCGAGCACACGTGGTTCTACCACCCCTTTCTGCCGTGGGAGCAGCGGAAGGTTTTAGGTGTCCTGGCGGACTACGTGACCATGGATCAAGGGACTGGAGTGGTGCACACAGCGCCTTCGCACGGCGCCGATGACTTCGTTACCGGAGTCAAGTACAAGCTGGATCTTACGACGAATGTAGATGCCGCGGGCGTCATGCTCAACGGTCTTCCGGAATACACAGGTAAAAAGGTCTTCGCCGCCAACGAGCCGATCGTTCAGTTGCTGCGGGATCGCGGTGTCCTGCTACATAACGAAAAGCTGGAGCATTCCTACCCACATTGCTGGCGCTGCCACAACCCGATCATCTTCCGCGCGACGGAGCAGTGGTTCATCTCGATGGAGACTCCGATGGACGGCGGCACGCTGCGCAGCCGCACTCTCGACGAAATCAAGCGCGTGAAGTGGGACCCTCCGTGGGGCGAGGATCGCATTTCGAACATGATCGCGACCCGGCCGGACTGGTGCATTTCGCGGCAAAGGATCTGGGGTGTACCCATCGCGGTTTTCCTATGCGAGGATTGCGGCAAGCCTCTGAACAATCCAGTCATCAACCGCAAGGTCATCGATTTGTTTGCGCAATCGGGCGCGGACGCCTGGTATACGTCCGAAGCTGACGGGCTGGTGGCGGAAGGAACAAAGTGTCCGGAATGCGGGTCGACGAAGTTCACCCGCGAAACCGACATTCTGGACGTCTGGTTCGAGTCGGGTTCGAGTCACGCAGCCGTGCTCGAGCGAGAACCCAACATGCCGTGGCCTGCGGATCTGTATTTCGAGGGTGGAGATCAGTATCGGGGATGGTTTCATTCCTCCCTGCTGTGCGCCATGGGCACACGGGGCCGGGCCCCCTATCGCAGTGTCGCGACAAATGGGTGGACGCTCGATGAGCAGGGCCACGCCATGTCGAAGTCGCTGGGAAATGTCGTCGATCCGGTGGATATCGCCAAGCGACTAGGAGCGGAGATCGTCCGCATGTGGGTGGCGTCGGTTGATTTTCGCGACGATGTTACCTGCTCCGAGCACCTGATGCAGCGGGTCGCGGAAAACTATCGCAAGATCCGCAATACGTTCCGCTATGTCCTGGGAAATTTGGGGGATTTTGATCCTGGCAAGGACGCGTTGCCGTTTGAGCGGATGCAGTCTCTCGATCAATACATGCTGCGCCAGACGGTGGCTATGGCGGCGGACGTGGTCCGCTGGGCCGACGAATTCGCTTTCCACAAGATTTATCAGCGGGTAAACCACTTCTGCGTGGTCGAACTCAGCTCGTTCTACTTCGACGTGCTCAAAGACCGGCTGTATACCTCGGCGCCAAAGTCTGTGGCGCGGCGGTCCGCTCAGACGGCGATATGGCGCATCGGCGAAGCGCTTGTCCGGTTGATGGCGCCGTTGATGAGCTTTACGTGCGATGAAGTGTGGTCGCACTTGCCTCCGGTGCAGGGCCGTGCAGATAGTGTGCACTTGGCATTGTTCCCCGGCAGGGAGGACATCCTGGGCACGGCTGGGGTCGCAGACGATCCGAAGCAGGCCGAAGACTGGGAGAAACTGCGAACGGTCCGAGAAGCAGTGCTCAAGGCCCTTGAAGAAGCGCGCAATCAGAAGCTAATTGGTGGTGGACTGGAGGCTCAGGTTACGGTTGCGGCCTCTGAACCTTTCAACTCGGTTCTCTCTCGATACCAGGATCAGCTTCGATACGTCTTTATCGTATCGGCGGTACGGCTCGAGCAAAATCTTTCCGGAAACGGAACCGGAGCAATCAAAGTCACCGTGGCGCGCGCCGATGGAAAAAAGTGCGAGCGATGCTGGAACTTTTCCACGCATGTGGGCGAGGATCCTTCCTATCCGACGGTCTGTGAGCGGTGCTTGGCAGTTTTGAATGAAATTGAGGCAGGGTCGCGCTCATAGTGGAGAAATTGTAATTGTTTCGCAAATCGCATTCTGAAAGGCATTCGGCTGAATCTAACTAGTAGTCAGGAATGAACAAACCCCACGTAATGCGTAAATTTCACCTGTTGATTGCGGTCTTTGTCGTGCTTCTTGACCGCATGACCAAGCTGGCCGTAGCAAGAAATATCTCTTTGCACGACAACATCCAGATCATTCCGGACTTCTTCCGCATCACCCATGTTGAAAATCGCGGGGCCGCCTTCGGACTCTTTGCCGACTCGCCTTCCGAATGGAAGATCGCCATGCTGGTTCTTTTTTCGGTGGTGGCGCTGGTGATTGTGTCAACGCTCCTTTGGCGAAATAGTCGTTCCATGAACACAACCGGAATCGGCTTGTCCTTGATCCTGGGCGGGGCGGTGGGTAATTTGTGGGATCGCCTGCTAAGCGGCCGAGTTGTGGACTTCCTGTTGTTCTACGTCGGTGAGTATCAGTGGCCGGCATTCAACGTCGCGGACAGCGCAATCGTCGTGGGGGCAGGCTTGCTGGTGATAGAAATTCTCTTCGCCAAGACGCCGTCGGAAAAATCGGCATAGCAGAGGCTGACGACGACCAGCTGACGACTGCTCCTACGGCGCCCCATACAGTTTCCGATACACATTGGCATTACGCATGATGGCCTGCACGTACTCGCGTGTCTCGGTAAAAGGAATCGATTCGACGAACTCATCAATGTCGCGGTATTTCCCGTCGCCCAGCCAATCCTCCACCCGATCCGAACCGGCGTTGTAGGCAGCTAAGGCATACTCGAAGCCACCGAATTTATCCACCATCGAACGGAAATATCGCGTGCCAAGTTGCAGATTGGTGGCGGGGATGAAAAGTTGTGAGGAGTCGTAATGCTTTAGCTTTTCCTGTTTGGCTACGCCCTTCCCCACCTTCGGTAGAAGCTGCATCAGTCCTACTGCGTTCTTGTTCGATACAGCGTTCGGATTGAACTCGGATTCTTGGCGGATCAACGAGGCTACCATGTATGGATCAAGTGAGTTTTCATTGGAAAACCTCTTTAAATCGACCCAGTAGGGCTTGGGGAAGAGGGCTTCCCAATAGGATCGGGGCAAACTCGGAAGATCGACCGCAAAGTAGTTCGGCACGGCGCGCTTCAGGATTCCAATTGCGCGGTCATATCGCCCAATGTCGCGATACATGCGCGCGGTCTCGGCAGGTAACCACGCGGACTTGTTCGGGTCATCGCTTGCCTGCAACTCCCTGACAGCGAAGTCCAACAATGCTCCGTTTTCGAGTAATCGAGCTTTTTGTACACGCAAATCATCTGTCGGGATAACGTCACTCGCCTTGCTCATGGAACTCACAGGCGGAATGCGATCGAGCAGAGCGTAATGGGGCGGATCGGGCGGAGCCTTGAGCTTTGCCATGCGTTGCCGGGCAAGCTCCCCGTAATAGAAGTTTCGGAATCGTTCTGAAATCTTTTGATAGTAGGCCCCCGCCATTGCCTGATCGTTATCCTCTTCTGCGAGCCGTCCCCGCCAGTAGAGAGCCGCAGGCACTTCGCCCGACGTGGGGTAAAGCGCGATCTGCTGTTCAAATCCGGATTTCGCATCCGTACTTCTTCCCTGCCGCAGTGAGAGCCATGCTGTCTTCCAATGGGCATAGGAAGCACGCCCTCCGCTAGGAAAACGCTGCTGCAGTTCTCGGTAGGCGTCGATGGCCTTGTCGTAGTCTTTCTTCAAAAGATAGATGTTGCCTTCGGACAGGAGTGACTGCTCCAGCCAAGTGCTGGTTGGGGCGGTACGACGTAATTCGTCGACGATCCGCAGAAAGGCATCGTTGTCGTCGGAGTTACGCGCGATTTCGCCGAGATTGAAGATACGTTCGGCATTCTGATCTGGTGTTGTTGCCGTCAAAGATTGAAGCAACTGCTTCGCGTCTCTGCTTCGACCTGTGCGCCGTAAAGACGTCGCTTCGGCAAGTTGTATCTCTGCCCGTTGTTCGGGAGGCGCCTGGCCGAGCATGTCATGGTATTCGCTCGCAGCATCGGCGAAACGCTTGCCTTTGAATAGAAGGTCGGCGCGAGAGCGCCGGACATCCCATGGAACCGGTTGCGGTGCATTCAGCTTCTTGAGCTCGATGTCTGCTTGCGCGGCTTCATCACTGAGCGGCATGGTGAAGTAAATGTTGCGCAGAATCGAAATGGCTTTCTCGGCCTGATTGTTCGCAATATAGGCGCGGCCAAGGGTTAACTCCAGATCCGCGCGAGTCGGTTGCCGGTTCTTTTCGAACAGCGCGATAGCCTCTTGCGGCCGGTTGTCGGCCAAAAGAGCTTGCCCATAGAGCACCTCTGCGTCACGGACGAGCAAGGATTCAGGATATGTTTGCCGGAAGTCGCCAAGCGTCGTTATCGCTTCCGCCGTGCGGTTCGTCTGGAGGTAGGCGGCACCAAGGTAGTAGCGGACGTAGTCTCCCAGGTCTCCAGCACGGGGCTTTGCGCGGTTGAGTGGATCGATGACCTTGGTGTAATCGCGATCCAGGAAGCGTGCATAGCCGATAACCAGCCATGCCAGCGATCCGGCATCGTCACGCGCATGTTTCTGCGCGAACGCCAGCACTCCCTGGTAGGCGGGAATCGTGCGGTCCTGCAGAAGTTGTCGCGCCATGGGCTTAAGGGTTTCCGACGCAACGAAGGCCTCGCGCATGCGCCGTAGGCGCGGAGACGACTTTTTGCTTTTCTGAGCCTTGGCCGTCGAGGTAGATTTCTTCGTCGACTTTGTGGAAGAAGTTTGCGCGAAGACGGCAGGAATCGGTGCGGCGAGATCGCCGCATGCCAGAGTCAATAGTACGACGAAAACTGCGAACCAACGCTGAGGAACCACTCTGTCAATTATCGCCGAAAATTGGCGCCCATGAGAGAACTGTCATCGGCAGCCAGGCTGCGGACCAGTTCGTTGCTGAAATAGTCCGTGCCGGAAGCGGCAGTGTTGCCATACCGCTTCTGGTACGTCGCCCTACTCTTCTCGATGTCTTCTTTGAGCCTGTCGTACAGGTCTCGATTCTTGCGGCCGTCGGAGACCTTGGCCTGGTTGTACAACTTGATCTCGTCCACCAGTAGGCGGGCAAAACGCTGCGCCTTGCGGTGAATCTCCGCCTGTTCCGGTGGCAGACTTGCTATCGCATTGCTAACGGGCACCTCGGGCGGGGCTTCTGTGCTGACTACTATTCCCTTTGCTTCGTCACCACTCGCAGCGGCCGCGGCAGCGGCAGCAACTGGTGCAGGTTCTGCAGCAGCCGCTTTGGCGCTATGAAGCGGCGCGTGCCCGGCAAATGGATCGGAGAACGATGAGACTGTTTGAACCGGCGGTGCCGTGTTTTTTTCAGGAGCGGCTGTTTCGGCGCCGTCCTTCTGCGACTGCTTGCGAAGAGAAGTCACTTCAAGCCAGGCGCTGGTCGAGTTCACCAGAAGCTCAAGCGCGGCGTTGTGTACCTGACCTCCGGAGTCGGCCCCCGAATCGGCGTATAGCAGCGCGGCCACTTTGTCCTTCAGCAGCAGGGGAAGTACATGAACTTTTCCGTCACCCGACGGACGGAATTGGTCGCGGAACTGGTGATCAATTTCGTCTGCGCTGCCGCTGAATGGCGTGCGCGATTCCAAAGCGCGAGCTGCCACTCCTCCGCCCACGCTGAGCGCAAAATTCTTTACCTCGTCATTGTTTGAAAATCCTCGACCTTCCCATCCAGTTGCGGTTGCACCTTTGATCACAAATAGCGCGGATCTGCCGCTATATCGGACGGTATTGTCGAGAAGGGCCCGCAGAATTTCGCGTTGGGTGTTCCCGTGGTGGATTGCTTCGACAGCTTTCAGCAGATTCTCGCTTCCGTCTACGTCTGCAGATGCACCGCCCGACTGCTTCTCGAGCAAAGGAGCGATCTCTTCCATTACGCTGTTCGCGACTTCTTCGCGCAATTGCGGCAGCCGGCGATCAAGAGCTTGGGAAATCGCCCTCGAGACCGCTTGTTCGATGGATGTTCGCTCACTCATGATTTCGGAGTTGCCGCTGCGCCCGTTCCACGGGATTTCTCGTTTAAGAGTACACCGCGCCTCGCGCTATCAGGGGGCGCGGCACTCGGTTCATTCTCTCCCGTAAATCCTGATTATATTGCACTTATTTCAGAAATAGGACCTACCGATGGTACCTTGGCCTCCTGGGTGCCGCCGGTTTTTCTGTCCCCCTCGGGGAACAGACTCCACCCCCCCAAATTCTACGGAAACCTTTGTCTCCTGCCTACGTCAAACAGATTCGCCCAGAACCGCAGTTACCAAGTAAAATAACAGCCAGTCTCTAACCAGGCGCAGGCTGAAAATAGTTGCATCGAGACCAGAATGACAGCCATCCAACCAAAAGTAAGCGAGCCCGTCAGTGACGAGCTGGCGCTGGTTCAGTCGGCCAAAGGCGGAGACGTCGGTGCGTTCGAAGAGCTGGTTCGACGCTACGACCGAAACGTATTTCGCATCGCGCAACACATCACCCAGAATCGCGAAGACGCGGAAGATGTGGTGCAAGATGCGTTTTTAAAGGCGTATAGCAACCTGAACCAGTTCCAGGGCCAGTCGAAGTTCTACACCTGGCTGGTGCGGATCGCGGTCAACGAAGCGCTGATGAAGTTGCGGCGTCGTCGGCCCGAACGCATGGTTTCGCTGGACGAAGATGTCAAGACCGAGGAGGATTCAGTTCCGCGAGAGGTCGCGGACTGGAGTCCAAATCCGGAGCAGCAATACACGCAAGCGGAGTTGCGCGACATCTTGACTCGGACGATTCAGGGCTTGCCCCCGAGCTTCCGGACCGTTTTTGTGCTGAGAGATGTGGAAGGTCTCTCTACCGAAGAGACAGCTGATGCGCTTGAACTCAGCGTCCCTGCGGTGAAATCCCGATTGCTCCGAGCCCGCTTGCAGTTGCGCGATAGATTGAGCCGGTACTTCCAGAAACGTGACGGCGGAGATGGCACAAAGTGAAATGTTCTGAGTTCCTCCAGGAGCTAACCAACTACCTGGATGGGGTAATTGATGACCGCACCAAGTCGGAGTTGGAGGGCCATCTCGCGTGGTGCCACAACTGCTACGTCGTTTGCGACACAACCAAAAAGACGATAGAAATCTATCGGGATTCAAAGCTTTACGAGTTGCCTGACGATCTTCGCGGGCGCCTGCGGTCCGCTATCATTTCAAAATGCAAGACCAAGCATCCGGGTTCGGAAAACGCCTGAGGGCCCTGTATTCATAACTTCCCCGTTACTTCTCCCACGCTCGCTTTTTGACGGCTGGTTCGCAAGGTCGAACCTTTTAGGCAAGAGCAGAATCTAAGTAGGTGGTTGGAAGTCCCAGGGATGGGGTGCGACTCTGCCCCATTTGGTGGAGGTCCCTCCTGATGTTTACCAAGTTGTTCGCTTCGCTGTTTGGGTGCATTCACAATCATTACAGCTTTCCAAGGACCGTGCGGCCTGGTTCGCGCCGCACTGCCGCCGCTTCGCTGACGGGAACCTATGTAGTTTGCTTGGATTGCGGCAAGGAATTGCCATATGACTGGAACCAGATGAAGGTCGTATCCTCGACTGGCGGCTCCGGTCGTGCAGTCACGGCATTGGCTACAAAAGAAGCGGCCTGAGAGGGCTGAGTTCCCCCACCTTCAATCTGGCGATCAAATCGCCGATGGTTTCCTACGCTCTTCAATGCAGACGCTGGCTCCTGCTTGCTCGCACTGCGAATGCTGCGTTGAATGTGAAAACAAGAATTGGGATGATGAACGTTGTGTAGAAAGGCACTCTCCACGCGTCCTGAACTCTTTCAGCCACCTCGAAAAACATAGCGAGCATCAATCCCAAAGCAGCCATCCAAGGCCAGGCGACAGAAACAACCGTTAGTACGCTCAGCGAACGTATTACCAAGTCCTCCCGCCATAAAGCCCGACTTGCCCGTGCCAGAACAAGAATCGCCGGCAACAGCAGCACCTGGTTGTAGGGTGCGAACATCGGCGCGATCAAGACATCGAGGGCGATCAAAACCGCCAATGCAACACCGAACCCGGGATCTGTCGCATTTTGCTTCAGCCGCGGCCAACTCGAGCAGAACGTTGCCGCGACTAGTAGGATGGACACCAAGTGACCAATGAATGGCGTGAGAAGCAGCCCCAGCACGGATATGTTCTGCGTATATCGGTGATAAGCACGGATGCCATTCACGAATTCCCCTGTCCAGCCCGGCAATATCCATTGGGCGCCAAGCAGCAAGGCTGCCATCGTCCCGGCGAAACCCCAGAAGAAACGTTGGCGCGCTGGCCAATCGCGGATTACCCAAAGCAGCAACCAGGCGGCCGGCAACCATGCCAATTGAGGTTTGATCGTGGCCAGGGCAAGAAGGACTCCTCCGATTGCCAGATACCCACCGGCAACAGCGGCTGCACAGGCGCTCAACAAGCCAGCCGCCAGCAGGCTTAATTGCTGCAGTTTGATTCCCTGCGCGACCGGAAGACTTCCCAACGTAAGAACAATTGCGATCAAAATGCCGGAAAGGCTGGTACGCCAGCCCAGCGCCTTGAACCAGAACCACACACTTGCCGCCGTCAGCAAAACTAGAAAAATGGTGAATCCCGGTCGTACGATTTCGAAGGGCAGTCGCACCGTCGGCGCGAGGAGAAAAACCACATACACGGGATACGCGAAACGTTGCTCATCCTTGGGGTCTTCCGGCCGCTCGGGGTCGAGCTCACGCCCGTAATAGCCTTGTTGAATCTCGTGCGTGACTTCTGTGCTGTACGGGTCGTGTCCGCGCAGCAGCAGTTCCCGCGCGCCGAGCCACCTGGGATAAAGGTCTGACAGAATACCTCTTGGCTGATTGTGAGCCGCAGCATCGCGCTTCTGATATGGAATCAGTATTTGCTGTACGTAAAACCACATGCTGAATGCCAGCAGAGCGGCGATGGCGATTCCTAGCTTGGAATTTTTCAGCAAGTGATCATTCCTGGCCTGACGGCTGAGACATGGTACAACTTACGGGCGAAACCTCGGTGCGCCTGCGAATCCTGATCTCGGTGTTGATAGGTGCGGCCAGCGGCGTGTTCTGCTGGTACATCCTGCGACACCTGCGGCTTGGCGCTGCTGACTTCACTTGGACTTTACGCGCGGCCCGATTCTTGCTGGAACGGCAGAGTCCATACGACACTCCCCTGCAACAGTACCCCATGACCGCCGCACCATTCGGAATCCCATTTCTTTGGCTGCCGCCCGAGATTGCTGCAGGTGCGTTCTACGGGCTTAGCTCTGCCCTGCTTGCCTATGGCTTGTCAGCCCACGGCTACTATCGGCTATTCGTGTTTCTGGCTTATCCATATTGGGCGGGCATTCTCACAGCGCAGTGGGCCCCGCTGATCATGGCGGCGGCGTTTTTTCCCTTGCTTCTGCCCGCCACTCTTGCGAAGCCGCAAGTAGGGTTGCCAGTGACCTTAACGCGCCTGACTCGCAAAGGAATTGTTGCCTGTGTTGTTTTGATCGCAGCGACGCTGCTCTTGTTGCCGCGCTGGCCACTCCTATGGATTGGACAATTCGGCCATTACGAACACTTCTTTCCGATTCTCGCCTTGCCCGGACCATTGCTAGCCCTCGCATTATTTCGATATCGCGAGCGTGACGCGCAATTCCTGTTGCTTTCGTCGATCATGCCGCAGCGATGGTTCTTTGATTCGTTCACCTTGTGGCTGATACCGGAATCCCGCCGCGAGATTCTCTTCACCGCCGCCTTGAGTTGGTTGCCGGGCATTTGGCGCTGGTACCACATGCCGGGCAGCTACCTCGAGGTAGGCCGCTGGACTGTGATCTTCTTTTACCTGCCCATGTTGATAGTGGTGATGGCGAGGGCTCAACTGCTTCGGAAGAAGTGGTCAGGCGACTCTCGCGCTGAGAGTACGTCTTCGTGATTTCCCCATCCAGGCAAGGCCAACAAGCGTAGCAATCAGCGGCAAACTCAGTCCAAGATAGAGCGCGCGGCTCTGAAACAGCAGCCACCAGTAGAGTGGTGCGAGCATCAGGATTCCGATTGCAAACAAATAGAGTCGGCGAGGAAGGCCAGATAGCTCCGCTTGGTTGAGCACTGACCGCTGCAAGAGCAGGATTGGCAACAGGATCAAAGTCATATCCTGTCCGTAGGCGTAGTAACTGGTGACGATTGCGGTAATGATGGCAAGCGAAAACGAGATCGCCTCCCCTTCTGGGTCTCTCCCCTCGACGCTCCAAAGCCAAGCCACACCCCAGGCACCTGCAGCGGCGATTATCACGGCAATCCACAGCGGCATATTCCACCCCACGCTCATTGCGATCAATGCACGGAGGTTGGGCATGACTCGCAAGTCAACCATTCCCGTGCCCGGATTGTTCGCCGTCTCCAGGAGATATTTCGGATAGTTCCAAAACCCGGTCCATCCCACCATCGCGATGGAAAGTGCCACCTCCGCCAGCGCAACCGCAGCAAAGCCCACCAGCAACTTGTACTGGCGTCGCAATAAGAAAATGAGCGCAAGCGGTATCACCAGGTGAAATTTAAAGAGCCCTAGCGCCAATATGCATCCGGCAAACATGTCGCTGCCGCGCCTCCAAAGGACGAGCACCACCGCAAGAATAAACAACAGCAGAATCCCATCCTGCCCTTGCAGGAAATCAAGAGCTATTGGGAAAAATCCGAGGACGAGGACAGCTTCGAGCGCTGGCTCCCACAGGCGTTGTTCCAGCTTGCCAACAAGCATGTAGCAGACGGTGAGCAGCAGCCCGAGCTTGACCAGACTCCAAATGAGGAAGGCCACCGAGTAACGGAAGGAAGCAAGTGGAGCGAAAAGGAGTGCTTCAAATGGCGGCCTCACATACGGCAAAGGCCCCTTTCGTGTCGCGACCGAAGCGGCGAACTCCTGCTGAAGCTCCCACTGCGCTTGCGCATCATAGAGCTCCGCGGAACGGCCTTCCTGCACCAACCTTCCTGCGGTATAGAAAGCAGCGAAATCTCCGTAGCCCTGCATCACAGAGGTGCGGAGTTCCCACACCACATAGAAATTCACTGCGCACATGGCGAGCAGGTAGACGGCGATGGCGTTTCTGATCGTCGGCGTCCGCATTCTTTCCAGGGTTGTGTCACCTCGGTTTGCGAACAGAGCAGTTAATCCTATACTGCCCATGGCCTGCCGACATGCCCTTCATACAGCATTGGCTCACACTGCGGCGCACTTTTGTAGTCATCTTTGTTCTAGGCCTGTTTCTCATGGCCTCCCGCAACGTCGGCGATCCGGACTTCTGGTGGCATCTGCGGACCGGTCAACTCATTCTTCAAAACCATGCGGTCTTTCATACGGATCCCTACTCCTTCACGCGCCATGGACAGCCATGGGTCAGCCATGAGTGGCTCTCGGAAGTACTGATCTATTTGTTGTATCGCGGGGCAAGTTGGCTAGGACTGATCCTGGCGTTCGGGGCTGTCACAGGCGTCACATTCTTGCTGCTTTACCGGCGCTGCGCAGGACAGCCCTACCTCGCGGCCATTCTGACCTTATGGGGAGCCATCGCTTCTCAGTCGACGTGGGGCGTACGCCCCCACACTCTGTCGCTACTACTGGCAAGCGTGTTTCTGGTGATTCTCGAGAAATCGGCAATCCGGAAAAGTGTTCTCTGGTGCACGATACCGCTCATGCTCTTGTGGGTAAACCTTCATGCCGAATACGCCCTAGGTATCGGAGTGATGGCTATTTTCTGGCTTGGTCTAGTGCTGGACTGCGTGTTCGGTTTTTCACACTGGCCCGAGACCTTGCCTCGGCTGAAGCGATTAGGGGTGGCGATCCTTGCATGTCTGAGCGTCGTTCCTCTGAATCCAAACGGCGTCCGCCTATTTGTTTATCCCCTGGAGACCATCCAGTCGAAATCCATGCAGCGTTACATTGACGAATGGGCATCACCTAATTTCCACCTACACGAACAGATTCCACTTCTCCTGCTAATCCTCGCAGTCATCGGCTTGGTGGCGTTCTCGCCCCGCAAACTTCGCCCGCGGGAACTGCTCTTGCTCACTGTCACGCTCGCCGCCGCTCTACAGTCCGGGCGCCATGTGGGAATTTTCGTCCTGGTGGCGGTGCCTATCATGAGCGAACTTGGTATCGCAATAATTGATGAGAACGGCTGGGGACTGCGCGAAAGGCCCGGACCTCCGGGATTGACCGCGGCACTCCTAAATATGGCGATTCTGATTGGGTTCTGTAGCTTTGCCGTACTGCGGGTGCTCTACGTTGCGAAGCAGCAATCCGAGGTCGAAGCCAAGGCTTTTCCTGCCGCCGCAGTGGCATACATAGACGCGAACCACCCTCCCGGGCCGATCCTCAACAACCCCAACTGGGGTGGGTATCTGATTTGGAAGCTATATCCCGATTACGCCGTGTTCATCGACGGACGCGCGGACCTTTATGGAGACGATTTTCTCGACGAACTCGCCTCCACCTACTTGGTCCAATCGAGCCGGTGGGAGCGGGTCTTGGAGGAATGGAACATCCGCACCGTATTTCTGCCACCCGATGCTCCGTTGATTTCCGTTCTGGCAAAAAGAGCGGGCTGGAAGCAACTATATGCCGATCATTCGGCAGTGCTTATGACCCGAGGGCCATAGCCGCCGTTACTTTGGTAATCCCGCCCTTTTCGCAGTTTTGTTGTTGTCTTCGAAGGTACTCAGCGTATGATAGGCAGGTACTCTCGATTCCGCAGCATCAGAGCAAGCGTGCAGTCGCTCGGGTAATCTTGCCATGCGGAATCCATGAACAAACCGAATCGCTGACATCGCGGCGGCCCTCCCCCACTGAAACCCTACCCTAGAGGCCGACGATGAGGGGATTGTGTGCTCGAATTTGGCGCGATGAGTCCGGTCAGGACATCGCCGAGTACGCCATCATGCTAGCGGTTATCTTGGCCATTACCGTGGCCACTATCCGGCTGATCGGGTCCCAAGCCAACAACGTCTTTTCCTCGGTGGCCAGTTCGATACAGTAGGCCCGATTTTCGGGCCCTCCCAGGGCATGCAAGTCCATTCCTTGCCATCCAAGGAATTACTCCTAAGTGCAACATTTTGTCGTTTTAGGGCTACCTGACAGGGTATTATGGTGCCACGAGGTCGGGTGCTGGACCCCTACCTCCCTTCGCAAGTCTTTGATCCATTTGAACGCAGATTGTAGTGCACATGGGAGACAAGCGGTATTGGTCCGACAGCACGGGTGCGGATCATCTTGCAGGCGATTTAAGGAGGTTTGAAATGACGGAAGTTCTTCGAAGACTTTGCTCCGAAGAAGAAGGGCAGGATATTGCCGAGTATGCAGTGATGTTAGCCGTGATCCTTGTGATCGTCGTGGGCACGATTCGGTTGATCGGCACAAACGCCAACAATGTCTTCTCTTCGGTGGCCAGTTCTATTCAGTAACCGGCGACTGATCCAGGCAGACGCTGAATCGCTGGACGCGCAAGGAAAACGGGGAGAACTGCGGTTCGCGAAAGTGGCGCTACTCGTAGCGGAATGGGGTTCCTGATGGGCCTTGCCATCGGAAGCCACGTTGCCCTTTTTCGTGCGTACCCACCTGAAGCTGGTACGCTGCGGTCCCGATTCCCCACGCGACCGCTCACTTGCCGCTGCCCGCGGACGTCCGCGTTTCCTGAGGAGTAGTAATGAACCGTAACCGCCTATTGTTAATTGGTGTGTTCGCACTGTTATTGGGCGCTTTCGTCAGCTACACCGTCTATCGCGGTTTGCAGGCCCGCACGGTGCCGGACAATCGCGCTGGGACTGAGGTGGTGGTAGCCACTCACGACCTGCAGGTCGGCGACAAGGTCCAGGAGAGCGACGTCAAGCTTGTGCGCTTCCCTGCCGACGAAATCCCTCCCAATGTCTTCCGCTTAACGAAATCTGCCATTGGACGCGGTGTCATTCTCCCTATTACGAAGGGCGAGTTCATTCTCCCCACGAAGGTAGCGGCGGAGAACGCCGGGTCGGGACTGCCAGCGCTGATTCCGCCAGGGATGCGGGCAGTCTCGGTACGGGTCAATGAAATTGTCGCTGTTGCCGGCTTCGTCCTGCCGGGCACGCGGGTCGACGTCCTGCTGACAGGCAATCCGTCCGGAGCTAGTGAGGCACAAACAACCACTGTCTTGGAAAATGTGGCGGTCATTGCCACTGGCCAACGTTTGGAGCGCAACTCTACAGGAGACCCACAGACGGCGCCGGTGATCACCTTGCTGGTTTCACCTGATGACGCACAAAAGCTGACTCTTGCCAGCACCCAAGGACACATTCAACTCGCGCTGCGCAATCCACTCGACACCAAGCAGACCGACGTGGCGGCCGTTCATTCCAGCTCGCTTTACAAGGGTTCCGCTCAACCCGCACCCACTCCTGTGGTCGCTCGGGTGACTCCGAAGAAGGCGGTTACTGCTCCCCCGCCTCCCACCATCTACACCGTAGAAGTGATTCGTGGAGATAAGAAAGAGGAGACGAAGTTCTAGCCAGAGATTCCATGCATGTTGACCCACTCTGCGGTTGGAGATGCAAATGAAATTTGACCGACTTCTGCTGCGCACAATGGCGCACGTCGTCATGCTCGGAGCAGTTGCTGTGGCGGCGCAGGATCCTGGTGCGACCGCCCCTGCGGCGCAGACCCCTTCAGCGGAAGGACAGTCGCCTGCCTCCGTTTCCCCTGCACAGACGGCTGAAGCCCAAGGCGCGGCTCCCTTACGGGTCATGGTGAACAAGTCGCTGCTCATCAACACGACCGAACGTCTCAAGCGCATCTCCGTCACCGATCCCAACGTGGCTGACGCCATGGTTGTAACGCCTACTCAGATTCTGGTACATGGACGCGCACCGGGCGAAGTATCACTGCTGATCTGGGATGAACTGGAACGCTCGCGCAGTTTCGATTTGCGGGTCGACGTCGACGTGAGCGCTGCTGCGGAAGAAGAGCACCGGGTCTTCCCCGATGAGCAGATTGCCGTGACACCCTCCCGCTCTGCCATTGTTCTGTCCGGCCATGTCTCGACCGAGGATGTAGCCAAGCGGGCTGGCATGATCGCAGAGGCTTACAGCAAAAACGTCGTGAATGTTCTCACCTTCGGCCCTGTCGGCGCGCAGGAAGTTCTCCTTGAGGTTAAGTTTGCTGAGGTCGATCGTGCAGCGGTAACACAACTCGGGTTCAACTTGTTCAACCTCGGCCAGGGCAATACGATCGCCACCACCACGACCGGACAATTTGGCGGCTTTACTGTCTCAACCAATTCAACCACCACCACGACTGCCGGAGGGTCGACTACTACCAGCTCTTCGCCAACAACGCCTTCGATCAATATTACAAATCCGCTAAACCTGTTCCTATTCCGCACCGATATCAATCTCGGCGCGGTGATCCAGGCACTGCAAGCCAAGAACATTCTGCAGATTCTCGCTGAGCCAAACCTGATTGCTGTCAACGGCAAGGAAGCCAGCTTCTTGGCGGGCGGCGAATTCCCCTTCCCGATTGTGCAGCCGGGACAAGGCTTCACGGCGGTCACGATCTCCTTCAAGGAATTCGGCGTCCGGCTGCGATTTACGCCGCTGATTACGCCCAATGGAAATATTCATTTGAGAGTTGTGCCCGAAGTCAGCACCTTGGACTTTACCAACGGGCTCACGATTTCGGGATTCACGGTGCCGGCCTTGAGCACTCGCCGGGCCGACACCGAGTTTGAGTTGCAAGACGGCCAGAGCTTTGTGATCGCCGGCCTGATGGACAACCGGATGACGAATGTGGGGAACAAGATTCCCGGCCTGGGCGACTTGCCGATCCTGGGAAACTTTTTCAAAAGCAAAAACACACAGCGAAGCAATACGGAACTGATGGTGCTCTGCACGGCACGGCGTGTCTCCCCAAGCACGCAGGCGCCGCCGACGCCGACGTATCCGCAGCCATTTCTGGAAAAAGATAAGTTCGACGGTCATCCCGCCGAACATCAACCGGACGAACATAAACCTTCAGAGGGCAGCAAGTAGACAGTCTGGGGTAGAGAGCAATTTCTGAGTAAAGGCCGTCAGCGGGCTGGTGGCCTGGTTTATTCTGAGGAAACAAGTGGGGGCCAGCCGGGACCATGCCGGAATTATCCGTAGTTATTGTGGCCGCTGACGGGGAGCAGCGTGCTGTTTTACAAGTGCTTGTCGACGGCACCAGTGTTGCCCGCACGTCGCATGCGGCCACTAGCTACCCTGTAACTGGCACCGATCCTGTCATTCGCCGGATTCATACGATCAACCCCGGAGTCATCCTGGTGGATATCCCGACGGATAATCCCACGCCCGCCTTGCGGAGCCTTGAACTGCTCCACCAGGAACTTCCGGAAGCTGCCTTGTTCGCCGTCGGCAGCATGGCCCAACCCCAGGTCATCGTTGGGTCCATGCGCGCGGGCGCCCGCGAATTCATTGAGCGCCCTACCACTACCACCGATCTGCTGGAAGCCTTCGTGCGCCTCAGCACAGCCCAGCGCAAGGTGCAGCACGAAGCCCAGCGGGGCCGTGTTTTTACGGTTGTGAATGCTAGGGGAGGCTGTGGCGCGACCACCGTCGCCGTGAACCTGGCCTTGGCGCTGCAATCGGCGCACGGAAATACGGCACTCATCGACGTAGCCCCGCTTGGTCATGACGCACTGCATTTGAATCTGAAACCGTTATTCAGCATTGGAGATGCGATTCGCAATTTGCACCGGCTGGACAGCTCGCTTCTCGAAAGCTTCATGACGCGGCATCAGAATGGCCTGCAGTTGCTGGCGGGGACCGCAGCCCCGCTGGCGGTAGAGCCCTCCACGGCAGAATTTGCGCGGTTATTCGACATGCTGGTCAACCATTTCCGTTACGTGGTGGTGGACGCCTCCACGCGTAACGATGCCACCGCACGACTCGTCGGCAATCTGTCTGAAACGGTTCTGCTGGTGGCACAGACGGACGTAGCTTCTTTGTGGAGTGCGGCCCGGGTTCAGCAATTCCTGAGCGAAGCCGGTGGCCGCGATCGGATTCAACTCGTGCTGAATCGCTTTCGCAAGATCGCTGGTTTCAGCGAAACCGATGCCGAAGCTGCGACAGGAATAAAATTGCTCTGGAAAATTCCGAATCACTATTTCGCGATCTCATCGGCTATAGACCGGGGCATTCCGATCATGCAGCAAAATCACACGGAGATCGCAAAGTCTTTCATCGGGCTCGCGACTCAATTAACCGCCGAGCACGACGAAGTCAAGCGCACGGCATGGTCTTTGTTTAAAACGGTATAACTAATTGATGGCAAGAACACAGACATTCGAGAGAACTGAGTACCAGCAGGTAAAGGCCGATCTCCATCGGAAAATTCTCGACCGGCTGGACCTCGAAAAACTTGGCCGGACACCCAGCGAGACGGCTCGCGAAGAAGTGCTCGCGCTCATTCGTAACACCGTCAACAACGAAGCTGTGCCCCTGAGCTTTGCGGAACGCGAGCGCCTGGCACGCGAAATTCTGGACGAGATCTTCGGACTGGGACCGCTCGAGCCACTTCTAAAAGACCCGAGTGTCTCGGACATTCTGGTAAACCGCTACGACAGGGTCTACGTCGAGCGCGCCGGCAAGATCGAACCGACGGGCCTGTCCTTCAAAGACGACCAGCACCTGATGCAGATCATCGACCGCATCGTGTCACGTGTCGGGCGACGAGTCGATGAGTCTTCACCGATGGTCGACGCCCGCCTCTTGGACGGATCGCGCGTAAACGCCATCATTCCCCCGCTGGCTATCGACGGACCTTGCCTCTCGATCCGCCGCTTTGGCCATGATCCGATTACCGCCCGCAACATGATCGAGAACAAGACGCTGACCGAACCCATGCTCGAACTGCTCTCGTCGATGGTGAAAGGGCGGTTGAATTTGCTGATCTCCGGCGGAACCGGCGCCGGAAAAACCACGCTTCTGAATGTGCTCTCGGGCTACATACCGAATTCCGAGCGCATCGTCACGATTGAAGATGCCGCAGAGTTGCAGCTAAAGCAGGAGCATGTGGTTCGCCTGGAAACGCGTCCGCCCAACATCGAAGGAAAGGGCGCCGTCCGCCAGCGACAACTGGTGATCAACAGTCTGCGTATGCGTCCCGATCGCATAGTCGTGGGCGAGGTCCGCGGAGAAGAAGCGTTCGACATGTTGCAGGCCATGAATACGGGCCACGAAGGATCACTGACGACGGTTCACGCAAACTCGCAGCGCGACGCGCTGGCCCGCATTGAGAACATGTTCTCGATGGCCAACTTGAATATCCCGGACCGCGCGGTTCGCGCGCAGATCGCCGCAGCCATCCATGCCGTGGTTCAGATTGCGCGACTCTCCGACGGAACCCGCAAAGTCATTTCGGTCTCTGAGATTATTGGAATGGAAGACGAGCAGTTCAGCATGCACGACATATTCGTCTTCGAGCGAACCGGGATCGACGAGACTGGTAAAGTGAAGGGCGTATTCAAGGCAACTGGGGTACGTCCGAAGTTTGCCGATCGTCTCGCCGTAATCGGATGCCGCTTGCGTCCGGCACTTTTCGAATCCAGGATGGAGGTCTGAACCAGGCTGTATGACGGCACTCGCTGCCATTCTGATCTTCGTGGCCGTAGCGACAGGAGTATTTGTCGTTGGCTCCTTGCTTGACCAGCGGCGGGCGCGGGCACGCCTGTTGCGCGACCGGCTCGCCTCAGTTCAGAAGCCGGCGGAGCGTCAGCCTGGCGAAGATCTCGCACTGCTGCGCGATCAGATGCTGAGCGAAATCCCGGCCTTCGACAGCCTGTTACGCAGGTCTTCCAGGATTTCCAACCTGCAGACCATGCTGGCGCAGGCAGATCTCGATATCCGCGCCGGCAATGTGCTCATCCTGTGCGCCGTCTGCGCTGTGATCATGGGATTTTTAGTAGCTGCGGCCAGCGGAACCGCCATCTTCGGGTGGGCAGGCGTGATCCTTGGAGCGTTTCTGCCTTATTCCTACGCGTCATGGCGGCGCGCCCGGCGTTTTCAGAAGTTTGAGGAACTTTTCCCCGAGGCGATCGATACCCTGGCCCGAGCAGTTCGTGCTGGACATGCTTTTACCACCGCTCTCGAACTAATCTCCAACGAAGTGTCCGAACCGATCGCCGGAGAGTTTCGCAAGCTTTACGAAGAACAAAAGTTTGGCCTGCCGGTGCGCGATGCCCTCATGAATCTCACCGAGCGCGTTCCGTTGGTGGACGTGAAGTTTTTTGTCACGGCGGTCATGCTGCAGAGAGAAACCGGCGGTAACCTCGCGGAGATCCTCGACAACCTCTCCTACGTAATTCGCGAGCGTTTTAAGATCATGCGGCAAGTTCGCGTCTATACGGCACAGGGCCGACTGACCATGATGCTGCTGATGGGCATGCCACCCATCATCATCATTGGCATGCTGTTCCTGAGTCCTAGTTTCATTCATCCGCTATTCTCCGATCCGATTGGCCATGCACTCCTCGTCGTTGGGATCACTCTGCAAACGGTCGGTTACTTCGTCATTCGGAGGATCATCCAGATTCAGGTCTAAGCCATGCTGACGGCGCTTGTCATTATCGTGTTTCTGACTGTGGTCCTCGCCACCTTCTCGTTTGGCGCGGCGGCATATGCACCCTCGTCGATTTTGGGATCACGTTTGCGCGCTCTGGGTTGGCAGCGCACGCAGACACAGCAGAAAGCACCGTTGAAGGAGCGAATCGAGCAGGCTCTTGATCCTCTCAGCAAGGCACTTCCGTTGTCTCCAACGGAGGTCTCCCGCACGCGAGCTTGGCTCATCCAGGCTGGCTACCGCGAGGAGCGGCATCTTACACTTTACGTCGGGAGCCGCGTGCTGCTTGCCCTGCTTGGCCTTGCACTCGTCATCACGGTGAAACCGGATTTCTATCTACTGGTGACAGTGCCCGCTCTGGGTTTCTTCCTGCCGCGCTTTCTCTTGAAGCGGATGATACGAGACCGCCAACAACGCATTCGGGTTGGCTTGCCAGATGCTCTTGACCTCACGGTCATCTGCGTGGAAGTAGGGCTCGCTCTCGACCTGGCTCTTACGCGCGTTGGCCAGGACCTGCATCACGCGCATCCGGACCTCAGTGATGAGTTCCACATGGTAACGCTGGAAATGCGCGCCGGTAAGCCGAGGGCCGAGGCTCTGCGTAATCTGGCAGCGCGAACCGGCGTTGACGATATCCGCGCCCTGGTGGCCACGCTCGTACAGACCGATCGCTTCGGAACCAGTGTTGCCCAGGCGTTACGCGTCCACTCCGATTCGTTGCGCACCGAGCGCCGTCAACGGGCTGAAGAACAGGCTGCCAAGACAACTATCAAGATGGTCATTCCCCTGGTTCTGTTCATCCTCCCCTCAATCATCATCGTGACACTGGGTCCCGCTATGATCCAGTTGTACCGTACATTGGTGTCTGCTCGATAGAGGCCGAGAGAGGATTCGAGCCAGGAGTTGTGATGCCGTTATCGGGACCCGCAGGATACGCGTTCAATCGGACGCGCCAATCTTATCTCGCCACCCAATTGTCTGTTGCGGACACGCACTGGTCACGCTTCATGGGACTCATGGGGAAAGATTCTGCGGATTTTAGCGGAGGACAGGGATTATGGATCACTCCTTCGCATGGGGTACACACCTTCGCCATGCGCTTTCCCATCGACGTAATCTATCTCGACGGACGCAAGATTATTGTGCATCTGGAAAAAAGATTGAAGCCATGGCGCATGGCCCCGGTCCGCATGGGCGCGGCCTCCGTAATTGAATTGCCAGAACATACTTTGGACCAGACCGGCACAGCCGTCGGCGATGAAATTGAAATCGCGATGGGCCAACCGCGGGAGACGAACGCTTCGTGAATTACGAACCAAAATTATTGGTCGAGTGGTCGTCGCCTTGGGAAGAGTTCAAGACTGCCATTATCCCCGCTCTTAAACACTCTCCGGACAAACTGGCGGGAGAGGCAGAGACGGGGTTGTTCCCCTACCGCGGGATGCTTGCCTCTTGGGTATTTGAGGCTCTCCTGCTGGTGGCGGTGATCGTGATTCCGTCGAAGTTGGCCAGCATGCATCCCTATGCTGCCCCTTCCCTTCCAAAATATGACGTTATCTATTACTCCGCTGACGAACTTCCTCGGACGGAAGATCTTGGAGGAGCGCGCGCCGGGCACACTGGACGCGGCGGAGGACGCGAAGCTCACCACCGTACCCAAACCATCCGCGTGGCGCGCGGCGAAACGTTGCGCGAGCGCGTAGTAGATGCACCCAAACTGAACTTGCCGCGCTCAGATTCTGCAGTCGCGAATCTGCTCGCCTACAAGGGAGTTCCCGGCCCGCCTCCAGCAGAAGGATTGCGCTCCGCGTCGCGATTGCCACAAATGCAGGCTGCGGCTGTTGCTCCAGCACCGCAGGTTGAACGCGACAAGATGCGAACCATGCCCGGCCTGGCAACGCAGGTCGTACCGCCCGCGGCCACGGCGCAAGATATGCCTTCGATGCGATTGCCGGGTTCGCATCCCGTAGAGGTAGTTCCGCCTCCGGTGTCAGCTCCAGAACAGCTCAGCAGCCTTAATCCGAAATTGACTCTGCCGCCTCCACAGGTGGTCGCGCCACCCCCGCAGATCGCTCGAGATGTATCGGCGCTCGGTCCGGGCTATGGCAGCGGAGATATGCGCAAGCAGGTGATTCCTCCGCCGGTTCAGATGAATGCAGGCACAGGTGACCGTCGTGGAGCGGGTGGTCTTGGCGCGCCGTCCGTCGTTCCTCCTCCCGTACAAGTCGGGGGCGGATCGATGTCGCGCCAGGGTGCCAACGGATTGAGTGACAGCCCTGCCGTAGTTCCCCCACCACCGGGTCTTGAAGGAACTGGAGCAAGCGGCGGGCGCGGTACTGGAAATCGCGGCGCAGGGTTTGGTGGCGCCTTTGATGCGGGTCTCGTTACGGCTCCGGCAAAGAGTGGGGGCAATCCCAATGGAACGGGCGTTGTCGTTTCAACCCAACCTGGATCAACGATCGGTGTGCCAGGAAATGGAGGGGCGGGTTCTCTTGCCATGTCTCCGGCAGGTGGCGCGACGCCGGGGCTCGGCGGATCAGGTGGAGGCACAGGAATCGGTCGTGGAACGGGTCCGGGAAGCGGTTTTTCAGGTGAAGGGTCCGGTGCAGGCAAAGATGGCACAGGTCGGGGATCAGACCTGAGCGCGCGCAACGGCATTTCCCCATATCCCGGACCGGGAGGCGCAGGAAGCGGAACCAGCGGTAACCCGCCTTTGCCTGGCGTGTCGGTAAAGGGCGGCAACAGTAACATCATCTCGCTGCCAAGTTTTGCGGCCGGCGGGAGCCAGCCCGGAGATCCGACCCGCTCGTCCGCGACCAAGGATCGCAAGGGCCCGGGAATCACAATCGTGGCGACCTCCCGTTCGGGAGGTGCGTTCAACTATTACGGTGCGCTCAAGGGAGATAACTACACGATCTACATTGAAACCACTTTGGGCACAGCGGTGATGCAATATGCCGATCCAACGACTGCAACGCACAAGTACACCGGTGACCTGACCGCTCCAGAACCGATCCGCTCTGACTTGCCGGCGAACTTGCACCCGTCGCGGTTGGTGATTGCCTGCACACTGGATCGTTCCGGAGCACTACGCAACGCAAAGGTCTTAGAAGGCGGATCAGCGGCATCGACGACCGAGGTTTTAGCCGCGTTGCCTAACTGGAAATTCCGTCCTGCCTTGCGAGGCGATGATCCCGTGGAAGTGAATGCAATCTTGGGGTTCAATATCGACACAAGGTAGAACAAATTTCAGATTGAAGAATTTTCGAGTTGGAGAATTTTAGGGTCTCGGAATCATGGACTTACGGTTTCTGCAATAACACGCCGGTCTCGTCTTCGTAGTAGACCTTCCATCCGGATACCTTCAACATGTTCGCCAGCGATGATTTCTCGGGTAGCAGCGCCCATTCGACGTGTTTTTCATCCAGCATCTTCTCCCAGCCCGGTGTGACGTGAATTGTTGTCAGGTAGTCACGGAGAAAGGCTTCCCCGTAGAGGTCATGCCGGTCATCCAAAACGACTCGCATCCGCGGATAGAAGCGATAGATCAAATATCCGCCCCAATAGTCGGGCGCAAACACCTGGCGTGGAAGGCCCATCTGCTCGAGAACGCTCGCAGCCTGCGCAGGAAACCGCTTTTCGTCGAAGTGCGCGCTCATGAACTGGCGCCCCCCAAGATTTCCCTGTCCGCTGCAAATCACTAAGCCGAGTAACACGGCGATGGCGGGCCACAGGTGTCCACGCGAGGTGCTTTCGACTCTCCCCATACGCTGCGAAAAAGAAGACGCCTTTGAAAAAACGCCGCCCGCGGACTTCATGGCGGCGGAGAGCACTGGCCCTGCGGTGATCGCCAGCAGGATCGAAGAGACCGGCAGATTGCGCGATGCATAGAGTCCACTGTAGGCGGCAAACAACATCACCAGCAACGTCGATGCACGAATCTTTTCGCGGCGCGCCGCCAGCGCGGTGACCGCGATCAACAACAGCCCGAGAAAGCACCGCTGCGCCACACCGTGAAAGTTAGGTGACGCGAATTCATCAATGTGGTCCATCAAGAACCGGTTGCTCAAGTACTCGTAAACATGGACATGGAGCTTGTAGCCGTAGGGGTTCACTAATGTCGCCAGCAGCGTCATTACAAAGACCGAGACTAAAGACTTGCTCCAGTCACGGTTCTCTCGGTAGTGGATGAGCGCGGCCACAAGATAGATCGCAACCAGGATCAACCCAACCAGAAAACCTCCATGCAAGTTCACCCACGCGATTGTGATCATGGGCAGCCAGTAAAGGTAGCGCCGATTCCGGTTGATCTCAGCCTGATCAAGCAGTTGGAACCAGATCAAGGTCAGAAACCAACTCACGATGTGCGGCCTCGCAAACATGTGAATCGACGAAGCGCTGATTGCCAAGACGACAAGCCCCACTGTGACGAACAGGTCGGTACCACGAGACCGCATCCAGCTAAAGAGCAGTGCGAAAGTCAGCGCGATGCCAAGTGCGGTCGCGAAGACGACACCATTCAATCCCCAGCAATGGTGAACGAGCGCAATCTTCACGTCGTAGAGCCACTCCCATGCGTACCACGGGCGTCCAGCCATCGTGGAGGAAAAGAAATCCGTGCGCGTGATGGTGTGGGTGCGCAACATGAGTTCGCCATTCCGAATGTGCCATCCGATACCGGCATCGCCGAGCATGCGAGGGGCGAATGCGCCGATGGTCATGGATGCGAGCAAGATGATGAACAACAGATCGGTTACGGACGGCAACAGATATCGTAACCAGCCAATCGGCGGCGACGATTGAACATGATTTTCGCTGGAAACCAAGCGCACTATAGTAGCCGATTGCAGCCGACTCGTGGCGCACTCTCGGGGGCACATCTGCTAGCCTAGAGGGATGCCGGTGCGACGCGGCTTACTTCCCCGGCTTCCCCACCAATTCTGGTTCATGCTCGAAGGAATCCCGCCCTGCGGATACGACTTTCGGCCTTCGGAAAGAGCTCAACCAATTCTGGAAGGATTCCATGTAGATGTAGAAAACAGGGGTAATATACAGAGTCAGCAATTGCGAGAACACTAACCCGCCGACCACCGCCAAACCCAGTGGGCGGCGAGATTCCGAACCTGCACCGAAGCCCAGCGCGATGGGCAAGGTTCCCATCAGAGCTGCCATGGTGGTCATCATGATGGGTCGGAAGCGAAGCAAGGCTCCCTGATAAATCGCGTCTGCTACGCGTTCCCCGTCGCGCTGCTTTTCGAGAGCGACGTCAATCATCATGATGGCGTTCTTTTTCACGATGCCCACCAGCATAATGACTCCGACGAACGCGTACAGATTGAGGTCCATGTGAAACAGCCACAGAGTGAGGAGAGCTCCAAAACCTGCAGAGGGCAATCCCGACAAAATGGTGATGGGATGGATGAAACTCTCGTACAGAATTCCCAACACTAGATAGATCACCAGAATAGCCATCAGCAGAAGCAGACCAAGTCCAGTGATCGATGATTCGAACGCTTGCGCGGTTCCTTGGAAGGCGGTGCTCATGGTCGCTGGCAGCATTTCGCGTGCGGCGCGGTTGACGGCCGTTACAGCGTCGCCCAGAGATACGCCCGGTCGGAGGTTGAATGAAATGGTCACGGCGGGCAACTGGCCAAGGTGATTAATGGTAAGTGGCCCGACTGTCCGCTTAAGGGTGGCAACAGCATTCAGAGGAACGAGTTGTCCTCCTGAGGAGCGCACATAAAGCATCGAGAGCGCCGAGGGGTCCAATTGATATTCACTCTTCAGTTCCGTAATCACCCGATAGGCATTGTTGGGCGCATAGATCGTAGAAATCTGACGTTGCCCATAGGCAGTGTATAGCGCGTCTTCGACTTGCTCGGCGGTCACTCCCACGGCTGATGCCTTGTCGCGATCGATATCAACCGTCACCTGCGGATTCTTTACCTGCAAATCGCTGGTGACATCCTGCAGCAACTTCGCGAACTGGGGATCACTCCGCAACTTGGACTCCAACTTTGGCGCGTAGTCATAAAGCTCGTTCGTGTCCGGCGTCTGCAGTGTGAATTGATATTGGCTCTTGGTAAGCTGCCCGCCAATGCGGATAGGTGGGAGTACTTGCGCAAAAGCGTTGATCCCCGTCACCGATGCGAGTTTTGGCCGCAACTCCTGGACCAGTTCCATCGCCGACTTACGCTGGTTTCGGGGCTTCAATCGTATAAAGATTCGGCCCGCATTCCCGCCGGCTGCGGTTGACATGAAGGAGTCGACCCATGGCTGCTCGGTTATCACATTGGTTAGCGCAAGCTGATGCTCCACCATGCTGTCAAAAGAAATTCCCTGTGGGCCTTCGGTGAAAACAAAGATCTGTCCCTGGTCTTCGTCGGGCAAGAACCCTTTTGGTATAGCAATGAACAGGTATACCGTTCCCACGAGCACGGCGACCGACACCGCCATGGTCGCGAGGCGATGCCGCAGCGTCACCTGCAGCGTACGGTCGTAAATCCGCAGCAAACCGTCGAAGAAGCGCTCGAACGCGGAATAGATTCGGCCGTGGCGTTGTTCTTTGGCAGAGCGTAGGAAGCGGCTGCATAACATCGGAGTAAGACTGAGTGAAACCAGGCCAGACACCAGGATCGCTACGCTGATGGTGACCGCAAACTCGTGGAGAAGGCGTCCGAGAATCCCGCTCATGAAGAGTACAGGGATGAACACCGCGGCGAGCGATAGCGTCATCGAAACGATGGTGAATCCGATTTCCCGTGATCCATTGAACGCAGCTTCCATCGGGCGCTCGCCGAGTTCCATGTGGCGCACGATGTTTTCCAGCATCACGATGGCATCGTCGACAACAAAGCCCACAGAGAGTGTGAGTGCCATTAACGACAGGTTGTCGAGCGAGTATCCCAGCAGGTACATGACCGCGAACGTGCCGACAATGGACATCGGGAGGGCCATGCTGGGAATGGCCGTTGCCGAGAGATTCCGTAGAAAAAGAAAGATAACGAGAATGACGAGTACGAGCGCGAGAAACAGTGTGAACTTTACGTCATCGACGGAGGAGCGGATCGAAACCGAGCGGTCATAAAGGATAGCAATGTCAACTGAAGGCGGTATGACGGCCTTGAAGCTCGGCAAGAGTTGTTTGATCGAATCGACAACCTCGACCGTGTTGGTGCCCGGCTGCCGTTGAATGGCAAGAACAATAGCCCTGCGAAGACCGTTGGAGTCGAAGTACCAGCTTGCAGTCTTGTCGACCTCGACACCGTCGACTATGTCGCCAAGATCCTGCAGCCGAACGGGTGCACCATTCCGGTATGCAACTACCAGCGGTCCGTAATCTGCCGCCTTGGTTAGCTGGCCATTAGCCTCAACAGTGAACGCCTGGTGTTTTCCGTAGAGAATTCCAGTTGGCAAGTTGACGTTGCCGCTCTGAATGGCGTTGCTCACTTCGTCAATGCCGATCTGGCGGCTAGCTAGTGCCTTAGGGTCTAACTTGGCGTGGACCGCATATTTCTGCGCGCCGTAAACGCTGACCTGCGCTACGCCGCTCACCATCGAGATGCGTTGCGCCATGAGCGTTTCGGCGTACTCGTCGACATCGGATAGCCGCAGCGTAGGCGAACTCAGGCTCAGATAAAGAATCGGGCTATCAGCAGGATTCACCTTCTGGTACGAAGGCGGGCTAGGCATGTTTTGCGGAAGGTCGCGGGCTGCCTTGGCAATCATCGCCTGCACGTCTTGCGCGGCGGCATCCAGGTTACGGCTCAGGTTGAATTGCAGGGTGATCTGCGTTGATCCCTGGCTGCTGGACGACGTCATCGAGTCGAGACCAGCAATCGTAGAAAACTGCCGTTCCAGCGGCTGCGCCACGGCAGAGGCCATGGTTTCCGGTGTCGCTCCCGGTAGGCTTGCGGACACGAGGATAGTCGGGAAATCTACGTTCGGCAGGTCGCTGACAGGAAGCAACCGGTAGCCCATGATGCCGAACATAAGGATGCCCAGCATCACCAAGGTCGTCATCACCGGCCGCTTTATGAAAAGTTCAGCGACGCTCATGCCCTACTCTCCCCGAACCTTATCCGCCGACGCACTCGTTCCCGATGACGGAGTCCCAACTGCCTGCTTCAGCTCAACCTTGGCGCCAGGAACCAGACGCAGTTGCCCGTCGGTAACGATCTGCTCTCCCTGGCTGAGCCCTTTATCGATGACCGTTTGTCCGTCCGCAGTGCGGTCCACTGTCACTGGGCGCGCTTCGACCGTCATGTCAGGCTTTACCACGAACACGAACTGACCCTGCTGCCCGGTCTGCAACGCCTGCGAAGGAATCACAATCGCATTCGGCTGCTCTGTGAGCGTGAGTACCACATCCACGAATTGCCCGGGCCACAGCCTGCGGTCTGCGTTGACGAACTCACCCTTGAGTTTGATGGTCCCTGTCGTCGTGTCTACTGCGTTGTCGATAAAGCTGAGCTTGCCTGAGGCAGGGCCGCGATTGTCGTTGGGGATCAGCGCTTGCACAGAAAGCCTTCCGCCCGCAGCGTATCTCTTGATCGCAGGCAGCTCCTGCTCCGGAACGGTAAACGTGACATAAATTGGCTCGACTTGGTTGAGGCTCACCAGGAACGGCGTGTCATTAGCCTTGATCATGTTTCCCTGGTGAATCATCAGGGTGCCGGCGCGGGCGTTGATCGGAGAGTAGATGCTGCAGTAGATCAGCTGTACTTTCGCGTTTTCGATGGCAGCTTTGTCCGCGATAACAGCGGCATTCATCGCCTCGAAGTTCATCTGCATCTGGTCGAACTGCTCTTTGGAAACTACGCCGGCTTTATAAAGTGAATCGTAGCGGTTCTGCTGCGACTGGGCGTTCGCTAATTGCGCCTGGTCTCTGGCCAGTGCTGCTTCGGCTTGCTTCAGTGCTGCTTCGTAGGGGCGCTGGTCAAGCGTAAAAAGAAGTTGTCCTTTTCTTACATCATCTCCTTCTTTAAAGAAAACACCGGTCAGCTCGCCCGTAATCTGGGTTTTGACGGAGACATTGGAAAACGCTTCCACTGAACCGATCGCGCGCACCTGAAGCGGCATCGTCTTTTGAACAACTGTTGCGGAACTGACGGAAACCGGCGGGGGCGGTGGTGGCGCCGCGGCATTGCCGCTGCACCCGATCAGCCAGAGCACTGACGAAATAAATAGAAGGCCAAGAACAGTTGGACGAATGTGATTAGTGCGCGCCATTAGAATTTCCCTGCTGCTTGCGAGAATTGTTTCGAGTTCCATTGCCCTTACTTGCAGCCGACGAAGTTCCTGCCGACGAAAGCATCCCATTGAGCCATACTTCGGCCAGCGTCCGACTAACCTCTTTGACGGAAAATGCCTGGTAACGTTTGCCGCCGAATAAGTCCTGAACCCATGAGTGGTAAATCACCATTCCCAGGAACCCTCTCGCCGCCAACAGCGGGTCCAACTGGCGGAAGGCCCCCGCATCCATACGGCTTCGTACATACTCGGCCAGAACTTCGTAACTCTCGACAACATAGGTCCGGAAGAACCGGTTCGACAGTCGGTGGCTTTCGAGTGCGCTGTAAAGAAGCAAGCGGGAGAGCGTCTGATCCTGGGCACGGCGTTCGAGGATCTCTTCGGCGATGCCCGAAAGGATTTCGAGGTCCGTTCCGCCCTCCCGGATTCTTTCGCTCATTCGTTCGGCCGGCCCCGTCACCTTCGTCTTTCGATCAATGACTGCCCAGTACAGCTCTTCCTTGCTCGGAAAGTGGCGGAAGATGAGGGCCTCGGTCACGCCGGCGTGCTCGGCGATTTGTTTGGTCGTAGTGCCGCGGAAACCTTGGCGGGCGAATAGACCTGTCGCTATCGTCAGAATTTGTTCCTTCCGGTCAGCGGCCTTGTAGCGGACTTGCGCGGTTGCCATGGTAAGGATTCACTTACTGAGTGAATACTTACTTGTAACCTGTTCCAAACAGGCATGTCAAGGACGCGGGTCACCGACGCCCTCGAGAGGCTACGGACTGGCCCAATCTTGACGCCAAAACCTTGGCGGTGAATCTAATAAAGTGAAAGACTTATAGATCGACGGGGTGAGCGTGAACACAGCGGGAAAAGGTAAGCCAAATGTCGTTGTCATTGGCGCGGGATTCGGCGGTCTGCAGGCGGCGCGGGCTCTATCGCGCTACCCCGTGCAGGTCACCCTAATCGACCGCAGAAACCACCACACCTTCCAGCCGCTCTTGTACCAGGTGGCCACCGCGGGCATCTCTCCGGGAGAAATTGCGGCCCCCATCCGCTGGATCGTCCGGGGGCGAGGCATCGAGGTCCTGATGGAGGAAGTCCAGGAGTTTGACCTCGAACATCGCACGCTTCACATGAAGGATCGTGATGTCCCCTACGACTACCTGATCGTCGCGACCGGGGCGAGCCACGCCTATTTCGGGCATGAAGAGTGGGAGCCGCTAGCTCCTGGGTTGAAGTCGATTGAAGATGCCCTCGAAATCCGCAGGCGAGTGCTGCTTGCTTTCGAACTGGCAGAGCGGGAGGCGACCCGTGGCAACGACGACTTTCCGCTGAACTTTGTCGTCGTGGGAGCCGGGCCGACCGGAGTGGAGTTGGCTGGCACCTTGGCGGAAATTGCACGCCACGCGCTGGCCAAGGAATTCCACGGAATCGATCCCAAGCGCACTCGGATCATCCTGCTCGAAGGCGGGCCCCGCGTGCTCCCGGCTTATCCAGAAGACCTTTCTAAGAGCGCAGAAGACCAGCTTCGAAAGCTGGGTGTAGAAGTGTACACGTCGGCGCTGGTAACGAAGATTGAGCCCGCCGTGGTTCATACGAACGAGATGTCCATCCCGGCAGCAGTGACCTTGTGGGCGGCCGGAGTCGCGGCGTCACCGCTCGGAAAGAAGCTGGGGGTGCCGGTTGACCGGTCTGGAAGGGTGTTGGTCAATCCGGACCTGAGCATTCCCGGGCGTCCTGAAGTATTCGTGATCGGAGATCTTGCGGCACTGAAAGACGAGAAAGGAAACTGGCTGCCCGGCGTCGCTCCAGTGGCTATGCAGGAAGGGAAAGCGACCGCCGCAAACATAGGACGCGAACTCGAAGGAAAGGCGCGAAAGAACTTTTATTATTTCGACAAGGGCAGCCTGGCGACAATCGGGCGCGCGGCCGGCATCGCGCAGTTCGGCAAGATTCACATTTCAGGATTCATCGCTTGGATGGCATGGTTGTTCGTGCACATCTTCTTTCTGATCGGATTCCGCAATCGCATTATCGTGCTGATCCAGTGGGCGTGGTCATATCTAACCTACGAGCGTGGAGCGCGATTAATCACGGGAAGCACCAATTTGCCAAGTTGGCAGGCGATACATGGAGATCAGAGCGCGGCTGCCAGCGTGGCAACAGGCGGCAGTTCGGAAATTAATCAGGATGTTCCTCAAAAACTCGTAAGTTAAAAGTAGCGCCGGCGTCCCGCCGGCCTGCGCGACAGGTAGAAAACGGGAGATCATTTAGGTATTTCTGTGTCCCCGACGCGGATGGTACTGGTAACGCAGGGCTGTAACGGTTCCGAGTTTGCGGTGTTCTTGAGATCGTCTTTCTTAAGCTCGTCTGGGTTATATAAGAAGTGAAATCGGTATGCGGCGAAGGCACATTCAAACTTGGCTGGCAAAGGTTTGAGTGGACTTGAGTGAATAATGCTAGCAAAGGCTGCCCGATCTAGCGCCTCATTCCCGGAACGCTCTAAGTAATTGACGTCTGTAATCGTCCCGTCCTTCATGACACGGAAATCAATCGTAACCTTGCCTGCCTTCCTTTGCGGATCGCGCGCTTCCTCAGGAATCTCTTCGTACCAGTTTGATCTCACAACAGAAAACAGCTTATTGGTGTATTTACGCAGGTCGAAGCCTTTGGTGTTGCTACGGACCTCCAAAGGGCCCTGGCCCGTTCCAGCGTTGGGAGCAGAATTGGAAGGTTGACTCTGCGCGAGAATGAGGCTGCCGTGTAAGGCCTGCACAAGAAGAAACGATGAAAAGACTCGATTCATACAAGTGTCTTTCTTCAATCGAGACATCGTACGAAAGTTTAGGCACACAAGAAGGCGCACCCATAGCGAGTGCGCCCTTCTCATCCCGTTCCCTTAAAACAAATTCCACAGGAACTGATTGTAAACATCGTGATGGTACTGCACCTCGGGTGCCTTCACGAATGTGCCCAGCAGGCGCGGGCAACGATCCGCCGATGCCTGCTTGAGGTCGGCATAGCGCTCTTTGACGTCTTCACCCAGGATTTCCGAAGTCCACTTGGCCTTGCGGAAATTCTCGATCGCCGTGTAGACGTTGTCGGGCAAATAGCGCTGAGCCTGGCGCAGGTTTTTGATTTTCGCGGTCTCGCCATCGAGGCCGGTCTTGAAGATCGAGTACATCACCATGTACGGATTCGCATCCGGGCCCACTGAACGAACCTCGACCCGCATACTCTTCTCGTTGCCAATCGGGACGCGCACCATGGAGCCCCGATCCGTAGGAGAGGCCTTGATCTGGTTCGGCGCCTCAAAGTGCGGATCCAACCGGCGGTACGCGTTGACGCTGGCATTCAGCATCAGGCAGATATCGTTGGCATGCGTGAGAATCCGGTCAATGAACGACCATCCCGCCTTGCTGAGCTTTTCTTCGCCCTTGGCATCCCAGAAAAGGTTCTTGCCGTTCTTGCTGATCGACACGTTAGTGTGCATACCGTTACCGTTCACGCCGACAACCGGTTTCGGCAGGAACGAAGCAGTCAGTCCCATCTTGGTGGCGACCTGGCGGCAAATCAACTTATAAAGCTGGATCTGATCGGCGGCTGCCACCACTTCTGCATAGCTATAGTTGATTTCAAACTGCGAAGGCGCGACTTCCGGATGATCTTTTTCGTTCTGGAAACCCATGGCGCGCTGCACTTCGGCCGTCGTATCGATGAAAGTACGCAGTGGGTCTCCCGGAAGCGAGTGGTAATATCCGCCGGTATTCACATAGTCGAACTTGCCGGTCTGGTGGTAGCGGCGTTCAGCATCGGGCCCCAGAAAGAGGAAGCCCTCAATTTCATTCGCGGCGTTAAGCGTGTAGCCCTCTTTCTTATGCAGCCGGTCAGCGAAATTCTTTAAGACGCTGCGGATATCGGCGGCGTAGGGTGTGCCTCCTTTGTCGATCACCTCGCCGAACACAAGCACTTTGCCGGAACCGAAGATGTCAGCAGGAGCCCAATAGAAGGCACTCCAGTCAATTCCCAGCCGCAGATCGCTCTCTCGCTGCGCGGTGAAGCCGCGAATCGACGATCCGTCAAACGTCAGGTTATCGAAGCTCTTTACCAGGAACTTCTTGTCATAGTCGAGCATGTGCAACCGCCCCTCCAGATCGCTGAAGAGCACGGTCACAGCCTTAATTCGCTTTTCGTCCTTCAGATACTTAAGCCGTTCTTCTTGAATCTTGTGGGGCGCCACACGATTCAGCCGCTGCGTTTTCGCAGCCAGGTTCATCTCTTCCAGTTCGTCATACGGAATTGCCAGGAAATTACGCAGTTCGCTCGACATGGATCTCCTTAGAAGTTTTGTGCCAAAACTCGGCCCAACTGAATTGCATGGGGGGATTAGGAACCTAGAAGATTACCCTGCAGCCCTGTGCAAGGCCAATTAAAAAAGCTTATGAGCAAGATGGAATGAATTTATGGGAAGGCTATGTCCTTCAGTTTGTTGGAGAGGCCCAACCTCACAGCGTCGCACGATTCGAGCGCTTATAATGGCGTCGTCTTGAAACGCCTGTTCCTCCTACTTCTGCTCTCCACGGCCTTCGCTCAAACTCCCGCCACTCCGGGCCAAATGGTGTTCGTAGTCAGGTTCGAAAACCGCTCTAAGGCTCCTGGGTTGGAGTGGATTTCAGAGAGCTTCCCTGAACTGTTCCGGCAACGGCTGACCTCGCCGGCGCTGTACGTCATTCCGCGGGAAGACCGCCTGCGGGCCTATGACCGGCTCGCCGTACCCGCGAACGCGCGACTTTCACGGGCTACTCTTTACCGGATCGCCGAACAACTCGATGTCGATTATGTGGTCTTGGGCTCCTACGACTTCGATGGAAGGAACTTCTCCGCGACGGCTCAACTCCTGGATATGCGTCGCGAACGCCTGCTGCCCGCTGTCACCGAATCCGGTCCACTGACGCAGTTGCTGGACACTGAAACCCTGTTGGCATGGGATTTGTTGCAGGCAGCCCGGCCTGTTTCGCCTGTATCGAAGCAAGCCTTCCTCTCCTCATGGCCGTCGGTTCGGCTCGACGCCTTTGAAAACTACATTCGCGGCATGATCGGTTCCGACGGACCAGATCAGATTCAGCATTACCGGGAAGCCATTCGCCTAAACCCGACCTATACCGAGGCCTTGCTCCAACTGGGTAAAACATGTTTCCGGGAGCGCCAGTACAGCCAGGCTGCCGCTTACCTCGCACGGGTTCCCACATCAGCGCCGGAGGCCCGCGAGGCCAACTTCTATCTTGGGCTTGCTGCCTACTACGCGGGAGACTTCGCACGCTCCGAGTCCGCCTTCGCTTTTGTGGCGGCGCGACTCCCGCTCAGCGAGGTCTACAACAACCTGGGAGTTGTCGCCTCCCGGCGTGGCGAGAAAACCGCTGTCGATTATTTCCAAAGAGCCCTCGACGCCGATCCGGACAACGCGGATTATCACTTTAATCTTGCCGTATCCCTCTACCGCAGAGGAGACGCAACCGGAGCGAACCAGCATCTCCATGAGTCGCTCACATTGCGTCCCGATGACAGCGAGGCTAAGACCTTTATGAACAGTCTTTCGACCCCAAGTTCAAATCCAGCCTCCGTCGGGGTCGCCAGGGCTAAGCCTCCCCTGGAGCGTATCCGGCTGAATTACGAAGAGAGTTCCTTCCGCCAGATGACGATGAAGATCCAGGAAACGGCGGAGCAGAGACTTGCCAAAACTGACGTTCGTACCCACGCGCAATTCCATGCCGACCGGGGACACGAGTTCCTCAAGCAGGGCTTCATTTCCGAGGCGGAGCGCGAATTTCGCGAAGCTACGGCTCTCGATTCGTCTAATGCAGAAGCGCACGCAGGGTTGGCCACTGTCCTTGAGGCCAATAACGACATTACGGGCGCCCGCTCTCAGGCCGAATCGGCCCTGGCCTTACGACAGTTGGCCGAGCCATTATTGGTGTTAGCCCGCCTCGATTTGCGAGACAATAATCTTGAGTCCGCTTCCGCGCATCTGGACAGCGCCCTGCGCCTGGAGCCTATGAACGGCCAGGCACAGTCGCTGAAGCGCTCTGTCGCAGCCAAGCTCGCGGAGAAAGCGCAGCCGCTGCCAAGCCAATGAACGTCGTCCGAAAGTCTCGCTTGATTGCTGTTGCCGCAGGCATGCTGGCTTTGACTCTGCTTCCCTGCCACGCTGAGGTCCTGAAAATCGTGCTGCACGATACCATCCAGCCGATTTCGGCTGAGTACATCGCGCGAGCCATCGCGGAAGCTGAACGCAGCAAAGACGACGCCCTTCTCATTGAACTCAACACGCCCGGTGGTTTGGTGGATTCAACCCGAGACATCATCGAGAAGATCCTGGCGGCGCGAGTTCCAGTCATCATCTACGTTACGCCCGGCGGCAGCCGCGCAGCCTCTGCAGGCTTCTTTATTCTCGAAAGCGCCGACGTAGCAGCCATGGCGCCCGGTACCAACACAGGCGCAGCGCATCCCGTGACCATCGGAGGCGGCAAGCTCGATGACGTGATGAAGCAGAAGATGGAAAACGATGCCGCCGCCCTCATGCGCTCGGTCGCTGCCAAACGCGGCCGCAACGTCGAGGTAGCCGAGAGCACCGTACGGCAGTCGAAATCGTTCACGGAGCAAGAGGCGCTCTCGCAAAAGCTTATCGATTATGTGGCGGCCAACGAAGAGGATCTCTTTAAACAGATCCAGGGACGAAGCGTCAAACGGTTTGACGGACAAACGGTGACGTTGAATCTGACCGGACAGCCCGTACGCGTCTATCCGATGACACTGAAGCAGCACATCCTGGCCTACATCATGGACCCCAACGTGGCGTTTATTCTGCTTGCCATCGGGGTCCTCGCCTTGTATGCGGAGTTCAACCACCCCGGCGCAGTCGTCCCCGGCACGGTTGGGGTGGTTTTCATCCTGCTGGCGATTTTCGCGCTCAATCTCCTCCCAACGCGCTTTGCCGCGGTTGTGCTCATCCTGGCATCATTCGTCTTGTTCGCATTGGAGGCCAAGTTTGCCACGCATGGAGTGCTCGGTATCGGCGGCATCTGCACGATGGTTCTTGGCGCGCTTCTTCTGGTGGATGGCCCGATACCCGAGATGAAGGTGCATTTGCTCACCGCGTTAAGTGTGAGCCTCCCCTTAAGTGCAATTACGGTTTTTCTGATGACGATTGCCTTAAAGGCGCGGGCCAACAAAATCGTAACCGGAGTGCAAGGCTTGATTGGGGAAGCAGGAATCGCGCAAACAGCCCTTTTGCCTCAAGGAAAAGTCTTCGTGCACGGCGAGCTATGGGACGCGATCGCCTCGACGAATGTTCCGGCCGGGCAAGGCATCGTTGTGCGGAAAGTGGACGGTCTGCAACTCGAGGTCGATCCGGCAAGCGTGGCACAAAATACTACCTCGAGCAGCCTGGCGTAAGAGAGTTCGCATGGAGATTCAGAATGGGCCTTTCGCGCACCTCTCTGGTCACCGCCTTTCAAGCTGAACTTGAGGTACAATCCGCGTCAAGACGCGTTCCCGACAACTTATTTTGGAGGCGCTGATGGAGCTCGGTTTCGGCTTTGGCACGATCGCTTTCATCGTTTTTCTGCTCTACATCCTGAGTTCCATCAAGATCCTGGCCGAATACGAACGCGGAGTCATTTTTCGACTGGGTCGGCTGCTTCCGCAAGCGAAGGGCCCGGGGATTATCCTGGTCTTTGCCCCGATCGACAGGATCGTGCGCGTCTCACTTCGCCAGGAAGCCCTGGAAGTCCCCCCGCAAGACATCATCACGCGGGATAACGTCACCCTCAAAGTGAACGCCGTGATCTTTCTTCGCGTCATCGAACCGAGGCGCGCTGTGGTCGAAGTATCCAACTATGTCTACCAGACTTCGCAGTTTGCGCAGACTACGTTGCGCTCGGTCCTTGGTGAACAGGAACTTGACGAATTGCTCGCGCATCGCGAGAAGATCAATGCCCGGCTCCAAAGCATTCTCGACCAGCACACGGCGCCTTGGGGAGTCAAAGTCGTGAACGTCGAGGTCAAACAGGTTGACATGCCCGAGACCATGTTGCGCGCGATGGCGAAGCAAGCCGAAGCGGAACGCGAAAAGCGTTCGAAGATTATTCATGCGGAAGGCGAATACTCGGCAGCCCAGCGACTGGTCGATGCGGCGCGGTTGCTGGCGACAGAACCGGTCAGCGTGCAGCTTCGCTATCTGCAGACATTAACTGAAATTGGTGTGGAGAAGAACACAACAGTCGTATTCCCGGTTCCAGTGGATTTCTTCTCCGGGCTGCAAAAATTGCTGGGAAAACCGGAGAACGAGCCGAATACGCGGCCTTCGACCTCGCCAGCGGCATGAGCTAGTAGAAGTCAACGACGTTGGAGCGCGCCATGACAGCGAGTCAAGACACTGAAATCACCCTTGGCACGGGCAAGATGCTGGCTATCTTTTTTGGCCTCGTCATCCTGTGCGCCGTTTTCTTCGGCATGGGCTTCTCCCTCGGCAAGAACAGCGTTAAGCCGGCAGAGATCGCCCAGATTCCGGCTCCAGCTACAAATACCAGCGCGCGCCCCAACGCCGTCAAACCGGCATCAGCAACTGGCGATATGACTTTTTATAAGTCGGTTGCCGACAAAAATGCCAATGCCAGCCTGGAAGCTCCTGACACCGGCAATTCAGCTCCAACTCCACAGGAGACCAAAACTCCTGAGGATTCAGCGCCGCCAGCTATAGGGCCTGGATACCTCGTCCAGGTGGCAGCCGTCAGCAAGCAAGAAGACGCCGATGCTTTAGTCGATGCACTGAAGAAGAAACAGTATCCTGCCTTCGCCGCCACCAACGCTCCGACCGATAAGCTGATCCATGTTCAGGTAGGTCCCTATTCCGACGTCAAAGAGGCCGAAGCGATGAAAACCAAGCTTGTCAGCGATGGCTACAATCCGATATTGAAGAAATGAAGATTGTCCGATTGATGGATTGCTGATTTACGAATTTGAAGGCCGAACCACAAGAATCGGTCGTAACAAGCCCCTCAACCACAGCCTCCCCAAACGTTCGAAAATACCAAAATTTGTCCTTCCCCAAATTCACAAATTCAATCCGCCAATTTCGAAATCCTACAATCCTTAGTTTGCCTCACCCAAATCTCTGCTCTCGAAACGGATCGCCGTACATGTGATATCCGTTCTGCTCCCAGAAGCCGGCGGCATCGTGATCAAGAAACTCTAAGCCGCGCAGCCATTTCACAGACTTCCAGGCATACAAATGCGGAACAATGAGACGCAAGGGATAACCGTGATCGGCGCTTAATGGCTCACCGTCATGGTGCGTCGCCAGAATTACCGTTTCGCGGTCCAGATCAGCCATGGGGATGTTGGCGGTGTATCCCTGTTCCCCGTGGACTAGTACATGTGAGGCGTTCGGAAGCGGACGAACACGACGGAGAATTTCCTGAAAGGCCACTCCATCCCAACGATTGTCGAAGCGGCTCCAGCGCGTCACACAGTGGAAGTCGCTGATCCGCTCTGTTCGTGGCAGCGCATTGAACTCTTTCCAACTTAGCCGCACTGGAGTTTCAACCAGGCCGTAGACACGAAGCTCCCAGCGATCAGGATCAAAGCGAGGGACTGAGCCGTAATGTAGAACCGGCCATTTCAGCGTCAGGGACTGCCCAGGCGGCAAACGCCCTTCTGCCTTCATTTGCCGCTCGCGTTCTTTCCGCTCGTTGCCTTCAAACAACATTCAGTCGTTCCTTCGGAAGCACGCCGGATGTACCTAAGTGCAATTTGACAAGGCTCTACGCAACCTCTATTCCTATTCTGCCATGAGTCTCGATTCTCTAGACCGCGCACTAGCCGCAATTGCCGATCCTACACGTCGAAAGATCTTGCAGGCTCTCAAGGAGCGTGGTGGCTGCTCTCTTGAGATGGAGATTGGTCTCTGCGCGTCGGATATCGAGATACGCGTGCCACTCTCGCAGCCGACGATATCGCATCACATGGCGATCTTGCGAGCAGCTGGATTGGTTGACGCCAAGAAGCTAGGCCAATGGATGTGGTATCGCCGCAACGAGCAGGCGATTCGGTCCCTGACGCGTACGCTGCGCGACATGCTGTGAAGTGTAGGTTAACTCGCGCTAGCCGCCTGGGTCTTGACCAGGAGGCGACGCGCCTGCGAAATCAGGTCAGCTACTTCGAAGGGCTTTACCAGGTAGGGGATGTTGTGGTGATTCAGGAATGCCCGAATCTCGGGTTCAGCCAGGTTCGAGAATGTAAATAACACGTGTTTTTCCATCCCTGCAGCGTTGTCACATAGCCACCGGTGAATTTCACCAGCATCCCAATTCCCCGGCATTTTACCGTTGATGATGATGGCGTCGAAGCGCTCGCTCTTGAGGCGATTCTTAACTTCCTCTGCATTCATCAGCGTAACTACACGGGCTCCGGCCCCGGCGAGTACATCACGCTCGAATTCGAGCACAGCTTCCTCGTCCTCGACCAGCAGAATGCGTCCTTCAACAGCCAGTTCGCGCTTGGGAGGATGGATCTCAGGATTGGCTAATGCAGCCTGCGCAGCAGCCGGCAGTCTGATTTCGACAATTGCGCCACCTTCGGACCGATTGTGGGCTGTAATGTCTCCACCGTGCTCCTTGATGATTCCGTAGCAGATACTCAGCCCAAGCCCGGTGCCTTTTCCAACGCTCTTGGTTGTATAGAACGGATCGAAGATTCGATTCAGTTCCTTGATGCCTGGCCCGGAGTCGCGGAATTCGGTATATACGTGGCCATCTTTGGCATAGATGCGCACCTTGAGCGAACCACCCTTGCCCTCCTCGAGCATCGCATCCACAGCATTGTTGATGACGTTCAAGAAGACTTGTTCCAGTTGGTGGGGGTCGGCAATCACGGTCGGAATGCTCTCTTCAAAATCCCGCTCCTGCTCGATGTCGTTCACTTTCAGGTCGTAGTCTCGAAGTGCAAGCGTTTCTTCGAGTACTCTGCGGATTTCAACTTGTTGCTTTTGCGGCTTGCGCTGGCGCGCGAACGAGAGCAGGTTCTGCACCACGCGATGAGTTCTCTGCGCCTGCTTGAATAGTTTCTTCACGTAGTCGGCGGCGCGATCCGCTAGTCCTTCGCTCTCGAGGAGTTGCGCATAACCCAGGATGGCAGTTAGCGGATTGTTCAACTCATGCGCCACACCAGAGATCAGCTGCCCCACTGCTGACATCTTTTCGCTTTGCAGCAATTGCTCCTGCGTGCGACGCAAATCTTCGTAGGCGCGGCAGGTTTCTTCGTACAAACGCACTTTCTCGATTGTCGTCGCCAACTGCCGCCCGATTGCTACCAGCAGATTTTCGTCGTTGTTCGTGTACTGCCGGGCTTCGCGGTTGCTGATGCCCATCAAGCCCATCGGCTTGTCCTTGCTCCACAACAGGACCCAAATCCACGACGGCAACCCGTCCGCTTGAATGAAGTCTTTTACTTGTGTCGGCAGATGTGGCAGAAACTCTTCGCTGATCACCTCAGTACGAGAGCGCGTGACCAGGTCGCCGAAACCTTCGGTGAAAATAATCTCTGACAGTCTTGCCCGCTCGGCGCTCCTTGGCCCCCAGCCTGCACGGCGCCGGAACGTCGTTTCGTCGAGATCGTTGAGATAAATTGAGCCTGTCTCAGCGCCGAACAGCGTGATGACCTGCCGCAGGGTAAGATTCAAGATCTCGTCCAGGTCGAAAGACTGCGTCGCCACCACTGCCATAGCATTTAGCGCATTGAGCTCGCGGTTGCGGCGATGGATCTCTTCTTCGGCGCGCTTCTTTTCCGAAACGTCCAGCAGGAAGCCCTGGTAACGTTCGATCTTGCCATCAACATTGCGGCTGGCAAAGCTGCTCTCGACGGCCGATAACAGGCTGCCGTCTTTACGCCGCAGGGTGACCTCGAAATTGCGCACATAGTTGTGAACTTCAACTTCTCGCCGAAAGACCTCGCGTTGCTCAGCGGATGCATAGAGTGCGGTCTCGACGTTTAACGGCATCACTTCATCTCGGCTGCTGTACCCGAGCATGCGTACAAAGGCATCGTTGCAATCGAGAAGCTGTCCAGCTGGGGTGGTGACAAATACCCCTTCCTGAACCTGCTCGAAGAGCATCCGGTACTTCTCTTCCGCGACACGGCGGTCGGTGGCATCCCTCACCACGTGGATCGTGCCGCGCTGCTTGCTGTTCTGGTCCGTGTAGGAAGACGTCGAAATCATCGAGAAGCCGCCGAAGCATGGATCAGGCCCTTCGTGGAAACCTTCCTCGAAAGATCCGAGACAATAGGGGCAGTCGCTCCACTCTCCGTGATCTTTAGGAAGAACGCTCTCGCACGTGTTGCCCATCAAATCGGCGGGCGCTTTGCCCAGGCGCTGGAGCAGCGCGTGATTCGCCTTCATGACGCGAAATTCTGAATCGTGCAAAAGCACCAGATCCTGGATGGAATCAAAGGTGTTGCTCCATTGACGATGCGAGCGCAGGATTTGTTCCACCAGGCGCAGGTTCTCGACAGCCAACCCTAACTGGTGCGCCGCGGTTGACAAGAATTCCAGGTCGTCCGGCGTGTAGCAGATGTGATGCTTGCTGCCCAGGGCGAGGGTTCCAATCGCTGATTTCTTCCCTACGACCGGCACTACGATCACGTGGCGAAACCGCTCCCACTTCATGTGCGGCTTCATGCTTTCATTGGCGTCCGCAGTTTTGATGATCGTGGGCTTTCCTTCCCGCAGGATGTTGGAAAGTGTCTCCTCGATCTTCATGGTGCTGCGGTCGTGCAGGAATTCTGGCGATAATCCGATCTGCGCCGTAATGACTGTCTGATCATTCTCGAACAGGCGGAACCACGCGGCCTTGGCCCTAAGCAGGCCTTTTAATTCTTCGAGCGCGGTCGCCATCATGGGACCGTGTTGCTGCGCTCGTGCGATGGTTCCTGTCAACGCGTTGATGACCGCAAGCCGGCGGGTTCTTTCCCGGGAATCATCGAAGACAACCAGCAGCATGCTCAATCCGAGGAGCATTTCTGCTATCAACTCGAAACCGGGAGGCAGGAAGGGCGTAAGTGGAGCCCAATCCAGGTGCAGAAGCAGAAGGCTGAGAGCCAAAAACCACGGCCCAATCTCTCCCCGAGCCCAACGAAACCGAATCAGGCGTACCCCCGCTCCCAAGAGGATCAGTCGATACGCGACTTCCAGCGGGATGCGAAACTGCATGGAATCGGTACGAAACAACGCGATGGCGACCGCATATCCGATGATAGTGACAGAAACCAGAAAAAGCGGCAGCAAGAAATCGCGGGCATGGCTGTAAATCAGTACGGCAGTCGCAAAAAGGCAGGCTGCCAGCAAAAACTCCGCTTGCGATATTGCCAATAGCCAGGTCGGCGGCAGATCGAGCCCGATGCCGCGGACGGTCCAGTGGGAGACAAAGTACGCCAGCCAGCCCAAAATCCAGACCAGTAGGTAACGCTCGCGGAAGGTTCGAAAGACGAGTAGGCTGGCCGCCAGGATCAACAAGGCGGCGGACTCCTCTCCTACGATTTTGGGGACAGTAAAATCCCCAACCGCATACCAGATGGTTAGCGCGAGGTTCATCAGGATAAGAAGCTTCGCCTCTTACATAGCACGCCCGTGCCAGTTACCATCGGGTTTTCCCTACTCCTTCGGTTACTTTCGGAATGTCGGAAGTGGGATAGAATTGCCGCTAGACTCAACCATACCCATGCCAGACCGAATCTTGGTGGTGGATGACGAAGAGACCATTCGTGAGGTGGTTTCTTCCATGCTCACGGTAGCCAACTACAAATGCCGCCAGGCTGCCTCGGGCGTTGAGGCACTGGCATTGCTGGAATCGGGCGAGCAGTTTGAACTTATGCTCTCCGACGTCCTGATGGCAGAACTCGACGGGTTGGGCCTTCTCGAGCGGACCAAAGAAAAATTCCCCGACATGCCTGTGGTCATGGTGACCGCAGTGAGCGACATCTCCGTAGCCTTGGCTGCAATTCGCAACGGCGCTTACGATTACCTGCTCAAGCCCTTCGAGCGCGAACAACTTCTGGCCACCGTCCGTCGCGCGCTCGAGAATCGACGTCTCAAGATTGAAAATCGCAAGTATCAGACCAACCTTGAGGCCTTGGTCGCCGAACGCACGGCCAGCCTGCGCAAGGTCATGATGGACCTCGAGAAATCTTACGACATCACGCTGGAAGCACTCGGGGATGCGCTCGACCTGAAAGACGCCGAAACCGAAGGCCACTCCAAGCGTGTAACCGCATTTACCATCGCGATTGCGCGCGCCATGGGCTTACCTCGCGAGCAGATCAGCGTCGTGGCTCGCGGTGCGTTTTTGCACGACATCGGCAAGATGGCGGTTCCCGACAACATTCTTCGCAAGCCAGGCGCCTTGACCCCCGATGAAGTTGCCATCATGCGCGAACATGCATATCGCGGATACCAGATGTTGAAGCGAATTCCCTTCCTGCACGAGGCAGCAGAAATTGTCTACGCCCACCAGGAGCGCTATGACGGTACGGGATATCCTCGCGGTCTGAAGGGCGACGAAATCCCTCTGGGCGCGCGCATATTCTCGATCGCTGACACCCTGGATGCCATTACATCCGATCGTCCTTACCGGCCGAGGCAGCCGTTTGCGGCGGCTCGCAAAGAAATTGAAGTCTGGTCTGGTCGGCAGTTTGATCCGGAGATCGTAAAGGTCTATCTTGCCATGCCGGAGAATATCTGGGACGATCTTCGCAAGGAAATTGACTCCAAAATCTATCGCCTCGCCTTTTCTGCAAAGCCCAACTAATAAAGCCACGTTCGGCGGTATTCGACTGGATAGATGGTCCTGGAGTAAGTAAACCGACGAAAGTTCTTTCGTTGCTGACGAAGCCATGGCTTAAGCCTCGCTTCGTAAGGGCTCCCTTCACAGCAGACACGCGAGAGCGTAGTAGTACCCCTTCTTTCCCCCAATCTTAGGATATCCCACACCCGGGGGCTTGCCGCAAGCCCCCAACCGTGCCGTAGAGTCGCCAAACCTACAAAATTGGAGGCATGAATGGCTTTGCTGTTGTCGAGATATAGGTCACGCGGAAATGTCGAATCGATTGTCGCGACCGATCTGGTGCTGATCGGAGTGTTGCAATGAACGGGCACGCGGTTGTGATTGCCGGAGGTGGTCCGACAGGGCTGATGTTAGCGGGAGAGTTGGCGTTAGCGGGCGTCGATGTCGCGATTGTCGAGCGGCGAGAGAGTCAGGATCTCGCTGGATCGCGCGCTGGCGGTCTGCACTCACGCACCATTGAGATTATGGACCAGCGCGGAATCGCCGAGCGGTTTCTTTCTCAGGGACAGCAGCAGAAGGCCGTGCGCTTCCACGTTCCTCTTGACATCAGTGACTTTCCCACCCGGCACAACTACGTCCTCGGGTTGTGGCAGAACCATATCGAGCGGATTCTGGCCGGCTGGGTCGGCGAGCGGGCAGTGCCGATCTATCGCGGACACGAAGTAACGGGCTTTGCACAGGACGACAGCGGTGTTGACGTCGAGATGTCCGACGGTGAGTCGCTGCGGGCGCAATACCTCGTCGGATGCGACGGCGGCCGCAGTGTGATCCGTAAGACGGCCGGCATCGAGTTTCCTGGGTGGGATCCGACGACGAGCTGGCTGATTGCCGAGGCCGAGATGCGCGATCAGCCGGACTTGGGCATGCGCCAGGACGCTTTCGGCTTCCATGGCATCGGCAGGGTGCAGTACGAGATCCGCGACGGCAAGATCATCTACAAGGAAGAGGGGCCGGTGCGGCTGACGCTGACCGAGCGGAGTATCGGAGCCGGCGAACCCACTCTGCGCGATGTAAGTGATGCCTTGATCGCCATCTACGGAACAGACTATGGAATTCACAGTCCGACTTGGATTTCTCGGTTTACCGATATGACGCGGCAGGCCGCTGCTTACCGCAATGGACGGGTGCTGCTCGCCGGCGACGCAGCACACGTGCATCCCCCGATGGGTGGACAGGGCCTCAATATCGGTGTGCAGGATGCGGTGAATCTGGGATGGAAACTGGCCGAGGTAGTCAAGCAGATATCGCCGGCGAGCCTCCTCGATACCTATCATGCCGAGCGGCACCCGGTCGCTGCCCGCGTGCTGCGCAATACGATGGCATCAACGGCAATTCGCCGCCAGGATGATCGCACGAAGGCTTTGGGCGATTATCTTTCGGAGCTCCTCAGCATGGATGAGCCGCGCAAACGCCTTGCCGCGGAGATGTCGGGTCTGGACGTTCACTACGACCTCGGCAAGGGCCACCCTCTGCTCGGACGCCGCATGCCCGATCTCGACTTGGTCACCGCCAACGGCTCGCTGCGGGCGTTCACGCTCCTGCACGATGCCCGGCCTGCGCTCCTAAACCTCGGTGAGCCTGGCGGCTTCGACATCGCCCCTTGGGCCGATCGCATTCAGTTGATCGATGCCAAGTATGCTGGCGCGTGGGAGCTTCCCGCGATCGGAGTGGTCAGTGCGCCGACGGCGGTGTTGATTCGTCCCGACGGTTACGTGGCTTGGGTGGGAGAGTCGACCGAGCGGGGACTCGTTGACGCCCTAACCGCTTGGTTCGGACCGCCGGCTTCGGTGTAGCACACTGCTTTCGAGATCTTGCCGGTCAAGCGTTTCCTAATCTTCTACGCTTCCGCCGCAATATCTCGTTATCTTTGCGTTCTATGATCAGATTGTGAAAAACAGCTACAATCGGGCCGGAGAATGTTCATGAACAGATTGCTGCCGCTGTTACTCCTCGTAGCCACCGTTGCCGTTGCACAGGATCGGACAGCCGTCGCAGGTGAACCGAACACAATATATGTAGGAGCCGACGGCAAGTTCGACGCAAATCCCGACACGGCGGTCGCGCAGTTCAACATCTCCGGTCAGGGAGACACCTCGCGTGCGGCTTACGATCGGGCGTCGACCTCGGTGGAACAGGTTCGTCAAATCCTGAGGAACAATGGGCTGGATCCAAAAGCAGCGGAGATTGGTTTCTTTGCCGTCCAACCTGTCTACGACTACAAAAGTCCCAAACCGAAGTTAATTGCGTATCGAGTAGAAACCAACATTACTCTCAAGCTCAAGGATTTCTCCAAAGTGCCGCCCATCATGGCGCAATTGGCGGAGACCGACATCACGCAAAATCAAAGTCTGAATTACACCCTGGAAGATATGGACGCGGCCAAGGCGAAAGCCGTGGAGGACGCTTATAAACGCGTGCATGAGTTGGCAAATGCTCTAGCCAAAGCAGCGGGACGCACCCTCGGAGAGCTGTCACATGCATCGGTCGATAGCAATGAAGTCGTTCGTCCGCCCGTGCCAATGATGATGCGGGGCATGCAAGCTAAAGCCGAAGCGGCGGCTCCTATGGAGGAATTCACCCCTCAGATGGTCAACGTGACAGCGCATGTAAATGCTGCATTTGTTCTGAAGTAGAGCCGGACTCAAGTTAAGCCAAAAACCGGCGCGAAACCTCACTAGGAAAGGCAGAGATACGTCAGGATTTATTTCGCTGGTGGCGGGATTCTTGCTGCATCCAGCGTAACCGGCCGCTGGATCACCATTTCGACGGTTGTTCCAGCGTCCAGCCTCACATCATTGCCACGGGTAAGCATCGCAATTGCCGTTCCCACGGCTCCGCCTACACCGGCGCCGATCGCAGCGCCTTTTCCGCCACCCGCTGCTGCCCCAATCAAGGTGCCGCTCGCGGCGGTCCCAGCTACGGTGCCGATCTTTTCTGCAGTCTGGCTGTCCTGTTTGACGGTTCCCTCTTCCCCGCTCATTGAGGTTTTATCCGCGCCCGGAATGTTGTCGAGTGAACCTGGCAGAAGCACTGTATACCCGCTGGGATAAATCAACGTGGTGAAGTGCATCTGGACTTCGGCTCGGCCTTTGATATGTCCACCGCGCTGCACATGTGTGATCCGTCCTTGAACGTAAGTGCCCGCAGGTATCAGTACTCGTTCGTTGATCACAAGCGGGAACACGGTCTCGGCGTAAACCGCGTCGCCTTCGTGCGTACTTTTGCTTGAAACTGCATTTTTCAACGCGAGCGGCACCTTGGTTCCGGCTGGAATCTCGAACTGGGGAACCTTCATCGCAGGAGCCGTGGCGTCCGGCTCCCGGGCTGCAGCAGTCTGAGTGTCTTGGACAGCTTGTGCCCAGCTGACGGAACTTAGAAGCAGCAGAAACAGGGTCTTCCGCATAAATTCTCCCAGAATAAGGTTGAAGTGGCACACGCCCGTACGACCAGTATAATCGCCGCAAATCTTGATTGCAGATGTAGGGTAGGATGCTCCGGTACTCACAAAAGGTTAGTTGACGCCGAATCGCGGGTATGAGCTATCGTCCGCGGCTCAATTCGTTCTGGAGCACGTTTCCCATGAACTGGGATTGAAGCCGATGAGCGCAATTCTCTCCACAAACATGCAACGTACCTTCCTTCTGAGCTACTTCCTCGTCCCAAGGACACAGATAAAGGACCGGGCGGTCTAGTTCGCCGAATGACGTCCACATAAGCCACCAGCGGTCGCTCATGCCCTTCAACACTCCACAGTTGGGGCCAGCGCAACGATAGAAAGGAAGGGCAGGATTCGGCATCTTGATTTGGGCTCCCCAGGGCAAAAGCCGTGGGACATTCTAGCGAATCCGGGCGTAATTGGCATCGTGAAAAGACGGAAAGACGCATCCATGGAGGACTCACAGGGACACAGAAAAACAGGGCTGGCTATCTGTGCTGGCTGCTGAGGATTTGATTACTTGTAGATAAGGTACTTCCTCCTCATGGCCTTGAAATCTTTCAATGCATCGCGCCAGTCTTCGCTAATGCGGCGCGGATCTTCGCCGCGCACGATCGCGTCATAAGCTGCCTGGTTCACCAACAGGTCAATCATCTTTTCAATTTGAAATTTCTCCGGATAGAGTTTGTGTAAAGCCGAAGCCAACTCCACACCCAGTTCAGTCGCATCGAGGGCGTTTCTCTCGATTAGAACGACGTTTACGCCGCCACACTTCTCTTTGGCATAACGGCTTTCATTGGGGGTGAACGTAGTCGGTACAAACCGCACTCCAGGGATAGAACGTGCATTCAGGTAGTTCGCGAGTTCACGGCCGTTGATCCAAGGAGCACCGACTAGTTCAAAAGGCGTGTCGGTACCGCGTCCCACAGAGACATTGGTACCCTCAATTAAGGCCACTCCCGGGTAGAGCGTCGCTTCCGTCAGGCTTCTCAGGTTCGGGGAAGGATTGATCCATGTAAGTCCCGTCGAATCGTACCAGTCGCCGCGCATCCAGCCTTCCATCGGAACGACTTTGAGATTGGCGCCGATCTTGCGTTCGGCGTTGAACATCTGTGCAAGTTCGCCGAACGTCATGCCGTGGCGCACCGGAACCAGCCCATAATTCACAAAGCTTTCACGTCCTGGATCAGGCAGTGCGCCTTCTATGAAAGAACCTGTGATCGGGTTGGGCCGATCGAGCACGACGATCTCAATTCCGGCTTTCGCTGCCGCCTCCAGAAAATAACCTAAAGTCGTTTCATACGTATAAAAGCGAACTCCAACATCCTGGATATCGACCACAACAGCGTCGACTCCCTTGAACAATTCCGGGGATGGCCTTCGCGCCGCATCCTTGGCCCCGTAGATCGTGTTGATGGGAATTCCGGTGGCCGCATCCGTCGAGTTGGTAACGTCGGTGGTATCAAGCGTGCCGGTGATTCCGTGCTCGGGGCTAAAGATTGTCTGCAGGGAAATCCCGGGAGCGTGGGCCAAAACGTCGATGGTGCGATTGCCGTCCGCATCGACGCCGGTCTGATTCGTCAGCAAGCCAATCTTTGTTGTGTCCCGGCCACCGCGAAGCATCTCGAAGTTGGTAGCCTTGAGCACATCGATACCTGTACGGACTGCTCCATTCCGCGATCCCACTCGACGGGCTGCTGTCTGGGTTTCGTTATAGCCGGTTATGTTTTCCGTTTCGGCCGCCTCTTTCTTCCCTGTGCCCAGGTTCAGAGCGGCCGTCACAGCAGTTGCTACCTTTGACCTTAGGGCAATCGCATTTCCGCTGCCTCGCGGATGCACCGCATTCGTGAGGATAATGATGTAAGTCCGGGTGCTCGGATCGATCCAGATCGACGTTCCCGTAAATCCCGTGTGCCCAAATGAACCAACCGGCAATAAGTCGCCGCGGTTCGAAGAGAGCGGAGAGTCAATATCCCAACCGAAGCCACGAAGTGTTTGGGCATTTGGCGGCTGCTGCGGCGTGGTCATTTTCTCGACCATTAGAGACGAGAGCACCTTGCTACCGTTCAGCAGACTCCGGGCAAAAATCGAAAGATCGTCCGCCGTCGAGAACAGACCCGCGTGTCCAGCCACTCCGCCCATTCGCCTGGCAGATGGATCATGAACAACTCCGCGCAGCATCTTGTTCTGATCATCGTATTGTGTTGGTGCAATCTTCGGTTGCCAGCTTTTGGGCGGCAGGTAGCGTGTGTGCGTCATTCCCGTTGGAACGAAGATGTGTTTCGCGACATATTCATCCAGCGGCATGCCCGAAACCTTCTCGACGATCTCGCCCAACAGAATGAAATTAATATCGCTATAGAGAAAGCGAGAACCCGGCGTGACCACGGGGACTTGCGCACTAGCCATGTCGTACGCGGTCTGCTTCCCCGTCCAGGGCTGACTCATGTCGAGGTCTTCGGCGAGACCAGAATAATGCGTCAGCAACTGGCGAACAGTTATGTCTTGTTTTCCGTTCTGCGCGAACTCCGGCAGATATTTTGAGACGGGATCGTTCACGCGGATTTCGCCACGTTCCACCAACTGCATGACGGCCGTAGTCGTCGCAATGACTTTGGTTAATGACGCCACATCGAAAACCGTGTCGAGCGTCATCGGCTCACGCTTGGGCTCGAGCGCACGGTTGCCGATGCCCTTGCGATAAACAACCTGACCGTCGTGCCAAATCAGGACCACCGCCCCTGGAATCTGCTTTTCCTGGATGGCGTCGTGCACAATCGCATCAACGACTGCTAGCTTTGGCGATGAGTCGGTCGCGTGGCACGTCAGGAAAGACGTGAGCAGGAAAATCACTGCGAACCAATGAGAGCTTGAACAGGATTCGCACCGAAAGATGCCCCAACGTATTTGCCGCAATAAGGACATTGCTCGAATACTCGACTGTACACAGCGTCCGGGCAAGTCTCAAGGAACTGAAGTAAGCACCGGACTGGTCGAACCACACTCGATAGGCACCTTCGGTGTTCTATGCCGGATCTGCGATCTTTGCTATAACCGGGCTATTATCGGAATTTCGATCAGGAGTTCCCCTGGACGCTAAGGCCAGCCGAGCACCGTCATTGATTCCTGCTTATGACCAGCAGGACGTGCGCTTTGGCCCCGCGTTCCGCATCCTTGAACAAGCCATCGCCGACCGTGCATTTCCCGCCGCATCGCTCTCCATCACACACAAGGGTCACTTGGTGAGCCTCAGGAAGTTCGGACGCTTCACATACGGGAGCGATTCTCCTCAGATCGATACATCAACTGTTTTCGACCTTGCCTCTGTAACGAAAGTCGTGGCAACCACGACGATGGCGGCGATCCTGTACGAGCGCGGAATGCTTGACTTGGAAATGACTCTGTCGTCGCTTCTACCCGAGTTTCGTGGGGATGACCCCAGACGGACCACCGTCACACTGCGAATGCTGCTCGCACACTCCTCTGGTTTGCCGGCATACGAGAAATTGTTTTTTCGCGCATCGGATCGAGAGTCTTTGTTACAAGCTGCATACGCTGTCCCGCTGACGGCCGAACCGGGCACGCGAGCTGAATACAGCGATATCGGATTCATTCTCTTGGGAGTCGCATTGGAGTATCTCGCTGACGAGTCCCTGGACCGCTTCTGCCAGCGTGAAATTCTTGGCCCGCTGGGAATGACGCATACCACATTCAACCCAGGTGTGGCTGCGAGAATCGCCATCGCGCCGACGGCCGATGATCAAACCTTTCGCCATCGTGTGATTCAGGGCGAGGTACAGGATGAGAACGCAAGCGTTATGGGCGGAGTGGCTGGGCATGCCGGGCTTTTCGCGACGGCCGAGGACGTCGCTATCTTCGCCAATGCCATGTTGCACGGAGGCACCCCCATCTTGCGCCATGAGACGCTGATGACTTTTACTCGTCGGGAGTCGTCGCCGCCTGGAACGTCTCGCGCTCTCGGCTGGGATACGCCGTCATCGCCGTCACAGTCGGGCAAGTATTTTTCGCCGCGTTCATTCGGACACCTCGGCTATACCGGAACCTCGTTATGGATCGACCCGGAACGGGAGCTTTCGATAACTTTACTTACGAACCGGACGTGGCCCGATTGCCGCAATCAGGCCATCAAGCAAGTCCGTCCGCAATTTCACGATGCCGTTAGCCAAGCCTTGGAGGTTGCTGCTGAAACGCCACCATCGTCCTAATCTGAGCGGGCTCGCCACAGAACAGGCCAATCGCGCCTCTGCCGGTCTCGACCGCAAAACCTCCCTCCAGATCGCTCGCATTATCAATCGCGAGGATGCCAAGGTTGCGCCTGCCGTCCAGCGAGCATTGCCGGCAATCGCCGATGCGATTGACGTGATCGCCGACTCGTTGCGAGTTGGCGGCCGCCTGATTTATGTCGGAACCGGAACCAGTGGACGTATCGCCGCACTCGACGCAGCCGAGTGTCCTCCGACCTTCAAGACCGATCCGCGCATGGTCGAGTTCATCATGGCTGGAGGAACAAAGGCTTTGGCTCGGGCAGTTGAGGCGGACGAGGATTCCGCAGCGCTTGGCCAGCGAGAGATGGCAAAGCGAAAACCAGGCAAGAACGATGTAGTCGTCGGTATTGCTGCCAGTGGGCGGACGCCGTTTACTGTCGCCGCGATTGAGTATGCCCGCCGGCGAGGGGCCTGCACCGTTGCCCTCACCTGTAACCGCCATACACCTCTAGAGAGAGCTGCTGACCACGCAATCGTTGTCCGCGTAGGGCCCGAAGTGATCTCCGGATCTACGCGCATGAAAGCCGGAACGGCTGAAAAGATGGTACTGAACATGCTTTCGACCGGAGCCATGAGCAGGCTTGGGTACGTGTACAGCAACCTGATGGTCAACCTCAAGCAGAAGAATTCGAAACTGGAACAGCGCGCGGTAATGATCGTGCGGCGCGTAGCCAGGGTCTCCGCATACCAGGCTAAGAGCGCACTCAGAAAAGCTGGCAACAACTTGCCTGTAGCACTCGTAATGTTGAAGAGCAAAATCAGCCGCGACATGGCCAAGCAGGCGCTTGAAGGCACACGTGGAAATGTCCGGCAAGCTATCTCGGTTGCGAAGAGATCCACGCGGTGATCCGTCCTGCCATGTGCCTTCCGTCATGCCCCGCAAAGCAGTGATCCCCGCTAAAATAGAAACCCTGTCGCAATCCTATGGATAAGTTTGTCATTCGCGGAGGCAATCCGCTGCTGGGAACGATCCGCGTCAGCGGTGCCAAGAATGCGGCTCTGCCGGCGATGGCTGCAGCCATTCTCACAGATGAGCCAGTTGTGCTCGAGAACATTCCCCAGGTTCGGGATATCGAGACTACCCGCAGGCTGCTTTCCGCCATGGGAGCGGAAGTCGAACTCGGCTACGGACGCGCCCAGCATCGCACCACGATTTGCTGCAAGAACCTGGCGACTCCGGAGGCGTCATACGAGTTGGTAAAAACCATGCGTGCCTCCACCCTTGTTTTAGGGCCGCTGGTCGCGCGTTGCGGAAGGGCTCGAGTGTCGTTGCCCGGCGGTTGCGCAATTGGCGCTCGCCCGATCGATCTGCACATTAAGGGTCTCGAGCGGCTTGGTGCAAAGATCGTGCAAGAGCACGGATATGTGGAAGCCACCGCAGAACGCCTGCGCGGTGGAACTATCGTCTTCGACAAGATTACTGTAACGGGAACTGAGGACTTACTGATGGCTGCCGCACTAGCCGACGGCGATACCATCATGACGAACTGTGCCCGTGAGCCTGAAGTAGCAGACCTCGCTGACCTGCTGAATAAGATGGGAGCTCGCATCGAAGGCGCCGGCACCGGCACCATCCGCGTAAAAGGCGTGGCCAAACTCCGTGGAGCAAAACACCGCATTATTCCCGACCGGATTGAGGCGGCAACTTTCATCATCGCGGGCGCACTGACTGGGGGCGACCTTAACATCGCCGCCTGCGAACCCGCGCACCTCGCTTCCATTCTTCAGAAGCTGAGCGAAGCTGGAGTTAAGATCTTGCAAACTGCCGAATCGGTGCGCGTCTCCGCGGACGGCGGTCTAAAGGCCTCCGACATGAGCACTGAGGAGTACCCAGGCTTTCCGACTGACGTCCAGGCTCAGTACATGGCGCTGGCGACGCAAGCAGATGGCGCTTCCCTAATCACCGAGAACATTTTTGAAAATCGCTTCATGCACGCCCAGGAACTGGTGCGCATGGGAGCCAATATCAAGATTGAGGGCCGCCGGGCTATTGTTCGAGGCAAGACGCCGCTAAGCGCTGCCGCAGTTCTAGCGTCGGACCTGCGCGCCTCAGCTTCCCTGGTTCTCGCGGCTCTAATCGCAGACGGCGAAACCATCATTGACCGCGTTTATCACATCGACCGAGGCTACGAGCGCATCGAAGAAAAACTGAGAAACGTTGGGGCGCAGATCCGACGAATGGGAAGTGTGTTTCCGAAGAGGGTTGAAGCTGCACAGATGTGAAAGCGGTCCCAGCAGTCGGCTTTCGTTCCTATTGCTTTTTCAGCTCTGCTGTCCAGTTCTGCACCAGGGTCAGGGACTGTGAAGTCCCCTCGCTTGGGGCGATCAAGATAAAACGCTGGCCATCTCTCGTAGGCGCGAACTCGCGACTCAGGCCTCTCTGAGGCATTGAAAACAACAGCGTACTGTTGCCCGCGCGGAAAGCGGGGCCGGATCCATCCACTTCCACCGCCCGAATCCCGGCAAAATCGAAGTAGTAGAGCTCTTTTCCATCCGAACGCCAGCGCGGGCTAGCGCCACTGGTGTTTGAGATTTGCCACTTGGCCCCGGTCCATGGAAATGGAGCAACATAAATTTCCGGTCGCCCCGACTCATTCGACATGTACGCGACCCAGCGGCCGTCGGGCGAAAACACTCCACCGCGTTCCTGCTGCGATGACCCCGTATATGCGAACGGCTTATGATCCCCGAATAGGGGGACGACCCATAATTGCGAATTTACGCCGGGACCGTATTGGTACATGATGTAGCGCCCATCCCGCGACCAGTCCGTAACCCCCTGGTACATGGGACTTGGCGCTGACAATAGAGTTCTCTCCAGAGCGTTCCCGCCTACCTCTTTTATGGAGATCGCGGACTGCTGGTTCGAAGTGAAGGCGAGCTCTTTTCCGTCCGGCGACCAGATGGGTGTAACGTGTGCGCCTCCACTGAACGTGAGCCGCGTCTTGAGCTTCCTCGTCAGGTCATGAACCCAGATTGTGGCAATCGATGTGTTCGATTCGGTGACCGCCAGCTTCGTTTCATCGGGTGAGAGATCGAGATCAAAGAAGCCGCCGGGATCTCCCGCTGTGCCCAAGCGCTTTCCGCTCCTGTCGTACCAGGCTAGCGCCTCGATGCCCGAGGAAGTACCCGAGGCATAAACCAACATGCCGTTTGTGGATGCGCTCAGGTTTGCCCGCCACAACCCGGCATCGTATTGCACGATTTCGCTCAACGTTTGCGGGTCACCGGAAAATTTCCCCGTCGAAGCATCGAATGGCTGCGCGACCAGAGAATTGTCTCGCTGAAAAAGCAGGTATCCGGGGACATAGATCGCACTTGAAAGCGTATGGAACAACAGGCGGTTCTCCTGGCCGTCAAGCGATGCGAAGAATAGGCCTGTTTCCGGACTCTCGGGTGCATTGTGATTCACCGCTAGGTAGATGAAGTGCTTTCCGTCTGGCAGGAACCACGGCCAACGATGCGAAGAATACATGACATTGTCAATCTTCGTAATCATCGTCGGAGGACCCCCGTTCGCAGATACGCGCGAAAGTCCTGCGTTGTAGGAGAGTGCGGCAATGATCGTACCATCTGGCCCCCAGCTGCCTCCGCGACCAAGAGTCGAGTCACAGAGGGAGACCGGTGCGCCGCCGCTGATCTCGATGCGCTTCAATTTGTCAGGGGTGAAGAAGCCCACTGAACGGCTGTCCGGCGACCAGAACGGAAAGGTGCCTCCCTCAGTACCCGGCAACGGTTGCGGCGTCAGCGAGTCCAATGACCGAATAAACAACTGCGTTCCGCTGGCACCATTGGCCGAGTACACGACCAGGCGGCCGTCGGGCGAAATCATGGCTGGCCCCGCGTTGTCGCCCGATAAGTTGTACTGCATCCGGTCTGGAGGGTTGATCTGAAGTCGTAGCAGCGGCAGTTGCCGTTGGCTTTCAAAGTAGGCGGCACCCGCCGCTCCTATAGCGACCACGGCGAGAATGCCGGCCACAACCCACGCCCAGGCATTCTTAGGTTTTCGTTGCGGAACGGGCGCGGCAGTTGCGCTCGCCTGGGAGGCGCCCTCGGCGATCTGCTTCAGTTGCAGCTTTACATCATGCGCAGTTTGCCATCGTTCATCCGGATCCTTGGCAAGACAAGTTTTCACCAATCTCTCGAGCGCCGGGGGAGTCATGGGCTGTACGGAAGAAATCGGCGCTGGCTCTCGCTCGAGCACGGCGGCCATGGCGCTGGCCGCCGTCTTTCCCTCGAATGCGCGCTTGCCAGTTGTCATCTCATAGAGGACCGCGCCCAGGGCAAAGATATCGGAACGCGCATCCGCCTCCCGGCCTTCAACCTGTTCAGGTGACATGTACTGAAACGTTCCCACTACGGTGCCCTGCGCCGTTAGAGGATGGCTGCCCGGCGGGGTAGTTAATGTCGCGGTCATGGCCGATACAGCTTGGGCATTTGCCACCGACGCCTTCGCCAAGCCAAAGTCCATGAGCTTCGCGCCAGACTTGGTCAGCATGATGTTGCCCGGCTTCAGATCGCGATGCACTACTCCGCTGCGATGCGCCCGCTCCAGTCCTTCACAGATTTCAATTCCGCACCGGAGTAAAGGCTCGATCGATAACGGACCCTTTCGCAATCGGTCGGCCAGCGTCTCGCCTTCGAGGTATTCCATCACCAGGAAATCGGTTCCGTTTTGGTGGCCGACATCATGCAGGGTGCAGATGTTGGGATGTGTCACCGACGAAATGGTGCGTGCCTCCCGATCAAAGCGCTGCTTTGCCTCGGGATTGTCGGAGAGATGCGATGGAAGAATCTTGACCGCGACGGTGCGATCCAGGCGCGTGTCACGAGCTCGATAGACTTCGCCCATGCCGCCCGCCCCGAGTGGTGACTCAATCTCATAGGGCCCGAGCTTGAACCCGGCGGCTAACACAGAACACCTCGCCCCGCTCTGGATTGTTCGACGTTGTAGGTTCTGCGGCGGTGACGGACCGGCTCAAAGAGCGGGCCAGAGTTGAAGTTCATGGGTGGGTGACATTATAGGACATGCGATATCGCCGCTGTGTCCGGCTTACCTGCGGCCTTCCCCGGATACAGGGCTTGCCGGAACTCCCGGCTGGTTTCAGCTGACGGTTACACCAGTTCTCCGGCGAACTTGCGCGTTGCTAAAGCGATCGATGGGCCGATCAACAATACATGCACCGTCAGGTCTGCGCTGACATTCAGCAGCGTGTGGTGAATGCTCGGAACAGCCGATAGCGGCAGAACTACAAAGTTCATGAACGAGTAGATAGCGGCGCCATACAAGAGTCCGCTGACCACAGCATTCCTTCGCAAGAAAGATATCTTTCGGCTGGCGAAGTAATAGACGGTGGCTGCGCTCATTGCGATGAAGTAATGCAGGCAAAACCCGAGCACTACCGTAGCCGTGCCTCCGCTGTAAGCGTCTGCTCCAAGCAAGCCGCTGGCGATAGATTGCGGAATTTTCGCCAGTGGTATGCCTCGACGCAGACCGTAAAACAGCAGGGCAAAAGTCATATCAAAACTGCCCCCGATGAAACCGCCCCACAAAATCGCTGCCAGTGCAAAAGATCTTTGCGCTAATGCCGGTGCTGCAGAGCTCATTTCGATCCCCCAAGAAATCGATTTAACTTGCGGAACTCGTGTTAAGATTCCGGCGTACCTCGCGGGGCCCGCGCGGACAACCGCCACCTACAATGAGGGTCCCTACCTGCGTTCCTCCTCGCAAGGAGCGTGGATGGAGGAGTTGCGAGCACACCAGAGGTGTGCGTG
>DATBFG010000085.1:0-13028 GCA_036558645.1 Terriglobales bacterium | reverse complement strand
TGTTGTCAGCAGCAGAGATGCAACCTGCTCTTTCGCCAGTCCAGGTTGCCGATAATTCAGTTCGAGGGCCCGACAACGAAGCTGAAGCGTACGGCTTTGGCTGGTATTTGAAACCATACAAAGGGCACGAGCGGATGTGGCATTACGGTGAAACCATGGGATTCCACACTAACATTCAACGCTTTCCAGCGGATCATTTGACCGTCATTGTTCTCGCGAACCGGACGGATGTGAATCCTGGGGAACGAGCGCTAAAGGTGGCAGATTTGTATTTGAAGTAAGTCTCAGAACGGCGAGAAAGTTCGAAGTCTTTTCGCCCTAAAACCCGAGGTGAAGCTACGTCCGAAGCTTGAAAGTATTAGGCGGGCGGTGCAGAGGCGGTTGCCCCCGGGGCCGAACCGTTCGATCCGGTGTTGACCAGATCTTTCAACTCCTTGCTGGGCTTGAAGAAAGGAATCTTCTTCGCTGGCACTTCGACGCGGTCGCCGGTCTTGGGATTGCGTCCCACGCGCGGCTTGCGCTGACGGGTACGAAAGCTGCCAAACCCGCGAATCTCGATCTTGTCTCCCACGCGCAGCGATCGCACGATGCTGTCGAAAATGGTCTCGACGATCACTTCACTGTCTTTCCGGGTAAGCTCCGCGAGTCTCGATACTTCGTCGATCAGATCGGCTTTAGTCATACGCCCCTTCGCAATGTTAGGTTTCGCCCGGGGGAGCCCCCTGGGAGGCCTCCGCCGCTCGCTCAGGCTCCCATAAACTTCTCAAATTTATGGGGTTTTATGCAAGCGGGTTCTCAGAACAGGGTACCTTAGGGTCACTTCCACAGATAATAGAAGCCCATGTGCTGGTCGAGCATTTTCTCCCGGGTCGGCAACCATTCAGAGATATCCCCGAAGAGTAGGTCGGCCAGGGTCTTGCGGTCTTTTTCGGGCCGAACCAGGGTCGGTTCGCCTTTGATGTTGACGGTCTTCGCGGTGTCGTAGACGGCAGCCTGGAAATCGGCGACCTGATCGATGAGGTGCATGGAGAGAGCCTGTTCTCCGGTCCACACACGGCCATCGGCGATCGGCTTAATGTCCTCGACCTTGGTATGGCGTCCGTCGGCGACTGCCTTCACGAACTGCCCATACATGTTGTCGATCAGAGATTGCATGTAGGCCCGCTCGGCAGGCGTCATATCGCGGGAGGGATTACCTGTGTCTTTAAATTCGCCCACCTTGAGTACTTCCTGCTTCAGCTTGGCCCAGCGCAACAGGTCTCCGTAGTTGACCCACTCGGCGATCACGCCGATCGATCCGACGATACTGCCGTTATCGGCATAGATCTTGTTGGTGGCGGAAGAAACGTAATAAGCGCCGCTTGCGCCCACTGTTTCAATGGAAGCCACAATGTATTTCTTCTTCTCGTCGCGCAGGCGCTTGACCTGGCGATAAATTTCTTCGGAGGCTGCCACTCCACCGCCCGGAGAATTCACGTGAATGATGATCGCCTTGATGGAGTCGTCATCTCCGAACTTCTTAAGTTGCCCAACCACCGTCTTCGGATCGATGATGACGCCCTCAAGATCGATGACGCCAATCTTGTCGCCGAATGAATGGATCGAAGTGCTTTCCTCTCCGGAGTGCAAAGTCAGGTAAACGAGGGAGAAGACAGCAAGGACAAAGAGGAAGAAGGCTCCTCCTCCGATAAGTATCCAGAGTAAGGTGCGTGAACGGCCTGTTTCTGACATACGGTTAGGGGTAGTGTAGCAGGACATCAGTTTCGAGTTGCTAGTTTCTAGTTGCTAGCGTTTGGTTTCGAGTTCTGTTTGTTCGCCTTTCTCGGGGTTCGGGGATTGAGACGAGCGATCGAGCAGGCGGCGGGACCTAAACGATGACAGGGAGCGCTCGCGCCACTGTTCCAATCTCAATCGGCGTGTGACAAACGTATTCTCCGTCCGCATAGACGTCCAGCCGATGTTCGGTTTCGACGCGTGCTCGTTCTGCCTTGAAGTACTGGACAGGGTCAAGCTCTAGATGTCGGCCAAAGTAGATCGTCGGGAACATCCAGACAAGCTTGAACGGATTCGTTCCTCTCACGAGGCAAACGTCGAGCTTGCCATCTTCCATATTCGCTTCTGGGGCGATCTTCATGCCGCCGCCAAAAAACGGGCCATTGGCAAACGCCACGAGTGAGATTGGAACATCACTGCGAAGGAACCAGCTACCACCGCCATCAGCTTCCAGCAATTTCATTGGAAACGGTGCAAATCGGAGAAGCGCTCCTGGGATGCTAAGTGCATAGCCGCCGTGGCCGCGGAGCCATGCCGGAAGCCGATTGGCGGCGCGAGCTACTTCGGTGTCGAGTCCCACTCCGGCGACACAGCAGAAGTAATGTGTTGTCGCAGGATGGTTACTCCGGGAATCGGCCGAGGCTTCGGTGATCTTACCCAGATCAATCGTTCTTACATTTGCAGCACGGGCAACAAATCTCCTCCACGCAGCCAGCGAGTCTCTCTTGTTCCTAAGTTTCAACGATCGCGCAAAATCGTTCCCGCTCCCACATGGAACGATGAGGACCGGCACTCCAAGTTTGACCAATTGCGGCAAGTGGCGATGGACGGTGCCATCTCCGCCGAAAACGAGGATCGCGTTAACCTCAGTAGCACTGGCAGGCATTCCTATACGCCACTCGATGGAGGAGTTCTTTTGGAACGGCGCAAGGTCTTTGGGGGAGGATCCCAGACCGAAGATCGCCGCGGCGCGCATGAAGGCGGAAGAGTAACAGGATTTCAGTCGTCAGTCGTCAGCCTCAGTCCTCAGCTTGCGTCGGAGGCAGCCGTCAGCCAAACAGTGGGTCCTGACTCGGTTTGGCTAGGGCCTGCTACCTTCAGGATGAGCATTTGGGGGAGGCCACATGGTAGGAGCCCAACCAAGTATTCAGGGCGAAGGTGAACTCAGGAGGCTTCTTTTCTTAACTTCGTTTAGCTAATTACAGCCAGTTTGATTTTTCTTCCCACCCGTAGCCGCAGCTTCGCGGGCAATCCTAAGATCGCGATGTGCGGCCCCTGTTCGACTTTATCTTCCACGCGCACTGAGCCCTGCTTCATTTTGCGTGCCGCATCTGTGGCCGAATCGGCTAAGCCGGTTTTCGCCAGAAGCTTGTCCAGGCGAATCCATAACTGCCCCTGCGATTCCTGGCCTGTCCACTGGATTTCGGAGTAAGCCACCGGCACTTCCTCGACCATGTCCGGCGTCTCGTCTTTTTGAAACTGCTTGGCCCAGTCTTCGCCGGCTTTGTTGGCCGCGTCGGCTGAATGAAAATCGTTGACGATTTTGCGCGCGAGTTCTTTCTTAACCGCCATCGGATGAGCCTGACCGGCGCCGACATCTGCCTTTGTCTTCTCGATGTCCGCCATGGTTACGTCAGTCAGCAGTTCGTAATAGCGCCACATCATCTCATCGGAGATCGACATCACCTTGCCGTACATCTCAAGGGGCGGTTCCTGAATGCCGATGGCATTGCCCAGCGACTTCGACATCTTCTACACCCCGTCCAGCCCTTCGAGGATAGACATCGTCAGGACGACTTGCGATTCCTGCCCGTAAGCGCGTTGCAGCTCGCGGCCGACGAGCAAGTTGAATTTTTGGTCGGTTCCGCCCAGTTCTACATCTGCTTGCAACGCGACCGAATCGTATCCCTGCGACAACGGATAGAGCAGCTCATGCAGGGCAATCGGCTTTTCTTCCAAAAAGCGCTTGTGGAAGTCCTCGCGTTCGAGCATTTGCGAAACGGTGTACTTTGCAGCCAACCGAATCCAGTCTTCGCCCTTGAGCTTGCCCAGCCACTCACTGTTATGGCGAACTTCGGTCTTCTTCTGATTGAGAATCTTGAAGACCTGTGCCATGTAAGTCTTCGCATTGCGCATGATCTCTTCCGGACTCAACGGCGGACGCGTGACCGAGCGGCCAGTGGGATCGCCGATCATGCCGGTAAAATCTCCGATCAGGAAGATTACCGTGTGACCCAGATCCTGGAAGTGCTTGAGCTTGCGCAGAAGAACGGTGTGGCCAAGGTGCAGGTCAGGAGCAGTGGGATCGAATCCGGCCTTGACGCGAAGAGGTTTGTTCGAGGCCAGGGATCGTTCGAGCTTTGATTGGAGCTCGGATTCCTTCACGATCTCGGAAGAACCCTTTTTTATGTAGGAAAGCTGGTCGGGAACGGGGGCGAAGTTGGACATTGGGAGTGATTATACCGAGGGGGATTGAGATTTACGGAATGTCGGATTTACGGATTTACAACCCTTCATGTGAGTTCCGTCACAGCCACACTTGAAACGATTCCGCTATTGATTCTATCGAGGGAAGTGATTTTTGAAGCAAACGGAAGAACTTAAATTACGAACAAAGAAGTTCGCCTCGCGCGTTATCAAACTCTTTCAAGCGTTGCCTCAGACGGAGGAGGCCCGAACGCTCGGCAAGCAGGTTTTGCGTTCGTCCACGTCGGTAGCCGCAAACTACCGGGCCGTTTGTCGATCAAGATCGAAAGCGGAATTCATCGCGAAATTGGGAGTAGTCGTCGAGGAGATGGATGAAACAGCCTTCTGGCTGGAACTCCTGACGGAGTCGGGCATTATAAAGCCCGCGCGATTGACAGACCTCCGAAGGGAAGCGCACGAATTGCTTGCAATCTTCGTCGCGTCTCAACTAACCGCCAAAGGCGTGAGTTCAAATCCGTCAATCCGGAAATCTAACAATCCAAAAATGACAGTTCCTACTATTAGCCGGTCTGCTTCTTAACCCTCACCCACTTCCTCCCCTTCACCTCATACTCTCCACTTAGCACGAGGCTGATTGCCTCTGAATACGCGATGTGCTCCTGTTCGAGGATACGAGCGGACAGCGAATGTTCGTCGTCGGTGTCGAGTACGGCGACGGATTTCTGCACGACGATTGCGCCGTGATCGAGTTCTTCGTCCACAAAGTGCACGGTGCAGCCCGCGACTTTCACTCCATAAGCAAATGCCTGCTGTTGGGCTTCGAGTCCGGGAAATGCGGGCAAGAGCGAGGGATGAATGTTGAGGATCTTGTGAGGGAGCTGTTGGACGAACCATGGAGAGAGCAGACGCATGTATCCGGCAAGGCATACCAGGTCGACATTGAACTGGCGCAGGACAGTGGCCATGTCGCGATCGTGAGCCTCGCGCTCTTTTCCTTTGGAGGCAATCACACGGGACTCGATTCCAAGCTTACGGGCGATCTCGAGTCCGCCGGCGTCATGGCGATTCGAGATCACGATCGCAATCCGGCAGTCGGGAATCTTGCCGCCTTCGATGTTCTTCGCGATGGCCTCGAAATTCGAGCCCCGGCCGGATAGAAGTATGCCGATGTTTCTCAATGCCTGCTCCCGTTCATCATGATGGACTCAGGAAATCATATCAATTCGGAACGGCGGAAGTGGGCAAACGGCGCGGAGCCTCAGATCAGGGCTGTCTTTCTGGATCTATTCCGAAAATTACGCTTGACAGGGCGCAAGACTGCGACCAACATATATGGCTATAACACATATGCCAACGAAAGTGATGGACCGCGAGTTGAAAAAAGGCAGCGCCGAGCTGCTGATCCTCTCCTTGATTGAGAACCGTCCGCGCCATGGCTACGAGATCAGCAAGCTCATTGAGTCACGCTCCGACGGCGTGCTGCGGTTTAACGTGGCTTCCTTCTATCCCCTGCTGTATCGACTCGAGCAGCGAGGATTCATTGAGGGCCGCTGGGTGGAAAAGGCTGGCCAGCGCCGCCGTCGCTATTACCGGCTCACCGCGCAGGGACGCAAGATGCTCAAGGAACAGCGCAGCACATGGCGTGACTTCGTCAACGCGATGAACCAGATCACGGGAGCGGAACATGCCTGATTGGTCACAACTGATTCGCCGGCGTCTCGAAGGGCTGAACCTTGCGCCCACGCGCGAGGCTGAGATCATCGAGGAACTCAACCAGCACTTAAACGATCGCTATGAGGAGGTCCTGGCAAGCGGGGCCACGACTGAAGAAGCCACGCGCACAATAATCAGTGAACTCGATTCCGGCGGTTTAGTTGCCGAGTTACAGCCATTGTTACGGCCAGCGCCGGACCTACCGGCAATGGGAGAGAGGCATGCTGGCGGCCATATCGCTCAACTATGGAGGGACATACGGTATGGTGCACGCTTGTTGCAACGCAATCCAGGCTTCGCAATGGTCGCAATTCTTTCACTGGCGTTAGGGATTGGCGCCAACACCGCCATCTTCCAATTGCTTGACGCCATTCTCTTACGCAGTTTGCCGGTAGATCATCCGGAGGAGTTGGCTGATGTGGTAATCGTGAAGGCCGAAGGGGGCCGTACTGGGTGGTTCTCCGGTGAACATCCTCAGTTGACGTCGCCACTGTGGCAGCAGATCAGTCAGGAGCAGCAAGGCTTCTCGCATCTCGCGGCCTGGAACATGCAGTCACTGAATCTAACCCAAGGCGGTGAGGCGCGCTACGCGAACGCTCTCTGGGTCACCGGCAACTTCTTTGAGACATTAGGTGTGCGCGCGGCGCACGGCCGCTTACTGTCTGAGGCCGACGATCAAGCGGGTTGCGGTGGCGCGGTGGTGATCAGCAACGCATTTTGGCAGAGAGAATTCGGCGGTCGCGGAGATGTGCTTGGGAACACTCTTCGGCTGGAAGGGCACCCTTTCGAAATCATTGGAATTACTCCGGCGAGCTTTTATGGAGTAGAAGTCGGGCGAAATTTCGACGTCGCCCTTCCTGCGTGCGCGGAACCGGTTGCCAATAGTCCGTCGAGGATGAAGAATCCCGCGGGATGGTGGCTCGCAGCGATCGGGCGGCTTAAGCAAGGCTGGACAGCAGAGCGGGCATCGGCACAACTGGCCTCTGCTTCAAGCGGAATTTTGGCAGCTACGATTCCATCAGGTTACGACGCGCTTGATCGCGAAAGATACCTTAAGTTCCAGTTGGGAGTGCGCCCAGCAGCATCGGGTGTGTCATCGCTCCGGGCAGAATACGAAACGCCGCTTTGGCTGTTACTGGCAGTTGCAGGACTAGTCCTCCTGATCGCCTGCGCCAATCTGGCAAACCTGATGATGGCCCGGGCGAATTCCCGTCTGCGAGAAATGGCAGTGCGTCTGGCTTTGGGAGCTTCGCCTTTTCGTTTAGCAAGCCAGATGCTGGCGGAAAGCTTGCTGCTGGCGGGGATCGGAGCTGCAGTCGGCGCTGGGCTTGCTCAACTATTGAGTCGCCTGTTGGTTTCCTTTCTAAGCACCGAGAACACACAAGTATTTGTCTCACTGATACCAGACTGGAGAGTGCTGGCTTTTACTTCGGGTCTGACCTTGCTTACCGCTATTCTTTTCGGGCTGTTGCCGGCCGTTCAGTCAGCGCGGACTCCACCCGCAGAAGCCATGAAAGCGAGCGGACGAGGCACAACCGCCGGACGTGATCGCCACAGTATGCGGCGCGCCCTGGTAATCTCCCAAGTTGCGCTATCGCTCGTCTTGCTGGTGGGAGCACTCCTGTTCGTGAGGACGTTGCAAAACCTGGAGAAGGTAGAGACCGGGTTTCACCGCACAAACGTATTGGTCAGCACCATGGACTTCACAGCCCTCAATATTCCCCAGCCGCAGCGGACTACATACCGCCAGCAGATATTAGAGAGGCTAAGGTCCATTCCCGGCGTTGACTCCGCCGCAGGCAGCAACATCATTCCCGTAAGCGGTGAAGGATGGAATGACAATATCAACGTATCTGAGTTCGGAATAAGGCGAGCAGTTGCCAATTTCGATCAAGTTACGCCGGGATATTTTCACACCATGCGCACGCCTCTGATCGCCGGCCGCGATTTCAGTGAGAGTGACACGCTGTCGTCGCCTCTTGTTGCTGTGGTGACTGAAACGTTCGTGCGCAAATTTCTTAAGGGCACAAATCCCGTAGGCAAGACTTTCAGCGTCGTGCTCGGAGATGGCAAACCCGAACGCGCGTACCAAATTGTGGGGCTCGTCAAGGACGTGAAATACAGCAGCCTTCGAGAAGAGTTCACTCCTATTGTGTTTGTCTCCGAGCTGCAAGACCAGCAACCGGATCCGTACAGCCAAGTGCTCCTTCGGGCCGATGTCCCTTTGGCAGATGTCATAGCCGCAGTGAAGAAAGAGATGGCTGCGCTCAATCCTGGAATTGTTCTGAAATTCAGTGTGTTTGACACGATCGTACGGGAAGGGTTGCTGAGAGAGCGGCTCATGGCGACGCTTTCCGGATTCTTCGGGCTGCTGGCGGCAATTCTTGCCATGGTCGGCCTGTACGGGGTTGTTTCCTACATGGTCGCGCGACGGAAAAATGAGATAGGGATCCGCATTGCTCTGGGCGCGAAGGCAACCAGCATTCTTGGAATGATTCTTCGAGAAGCCGCGCGCCTTGTAGGCATAGGCCTGGGGATCGGCGCAATTCTGGCGTTGTTCGCCGGCACCGCAGCCAGCGCGATGTTGTTCCAAATGAAGCCGAGTGATCCTCTTACGCTCGTTACAGCCGGAGCTAGCCTTGCCGCGGTCGCGGTCGCGGCCAGCCTTCTACCTGCCCATCGCGCCGCGAAGCTGGACCCCATGCAGGCGTTGCGCGAGGAATGACGCCGTTTGCCCACCATCGCATCCCTCCGCTATAGTTTTCTTGGGTATGTTCGAAGACTTCCACGCACTCGACCGTTGGTCCCGGCGAGATGTCCATTGCATGTACCAGGCGTTGATTGTAGCGATCGCGACGCGTCACGCCGATGCGGTGGACATAAAGTACTTAGTAGATGGTCGTCCGGTGTGGGTTGCGTTGCCTTTGCCGGCCTGGGTGGAGTATCAGAACCGAACCGGCAGACTCATCACCGACGGATTGGCCATTGAGATTGCAGGACGCTTTCTGAAGACCGCGCTGGAATCCGGGGAAGGAGTCGGCCGCGAGATGTATTCGCTTTCGGTGGACGAGACCCTTCGCCAATTGGAAGGGGTTGTGGCCGAGTCGGAAGGATTGAAAATCCCTCAGAACTGAGGATACTTCTTGCCGTTTTCAAAGCGATTTCTTGGGTTTTGTTAGATCCGGCGATCGGAAAAGCCGATCACGAGGTCGCAAGGCCGCAGAGAAATCGCCAGGCGTACGGTCCGTACGCTTTTTGAGTTTCGCCCCACGCAACCCGGTACGAAGGTTAGAAATCACAAGGCATTGTGATTAGGCGCACTACGCGGCCCGCAGGATGGCTGGGACAATTGGGGTTGCGCGTATCGCAGGTGTTTCGCCAGAGGGTACTTGGAAGGGTCCCGTAAATAAGGGACAATAACGGCCTTTGGTGTAAGGGCCTATCGCGGTCTACCCAATCCCATCATGGAGTCTTGGGCCGATACCGCCTTGGAGATGCCATTATGTCCAGCCTGACTATGGAAGTGGAATCGTTGAGTGGCGAACAGAAGAACCGGGCCCTGGTGCAGTGGGTAGAGGAAATTGCCGCGTTATGCAAGCCGGAGCGGGTTCACTGGTGCGATGGCACTCAGGATGAATACCAGTCTATGTTACGGCTGATGACGATGGCCGGGACGGCGATTCCACTGAATCCGCAGAAGCGTCCCAATAGCGTGCTGGTGCGATCGAACCCAGCGGATGTGGCGCGGGTTGAGGACCGGACGTTCATCTGTGCGCGAACCAAGGACGAGGCTGGTCCGACCAATAATTGGGAGGATCCGGCCAAGATGAAAGATAAGCTGCGCAGCCTGTACAGCGGATCCATGGCCGGGCGCACGATGTTCGTAATCCCCTACAGCATGGGTCCAATTGGCTCGCCCATCGCCAAGATCGGTGTAGAAATCACCGATTCACCATACGTTGTCGCAAACATGCACATCATGGCGCGCGTCGGCAGCCGCGTGTTGGAAGTTCTGGGACCAGACGGTGAATTTGTGAAAGGTGTGCACTCGGTCGGCGCACCGCTTGGTCCCAATGATCAGGATTCGAGTTGGCCGAATAATCCGCAAGAGAAATACATCTGCCATTTCCCCGAGACACGAGAAATCTGGTCGTACGGCTCGGGTTACGGCGGAAATGCTCTGCTCGGAAAGAAGTGTCACGCGCTGCGCATCGCTTCGGTCCAGGCACGCGACGAGGGCTGGATGGCGGAGCACATGCTGATCCTCAAGCTCACGAATCCTGAGGGAAAAGTTAAGTATTTGACGGGCGCATTTCCGTCGGCGTGTGGCAAGACGAATCTGGCGATGCTCATCCCCACGATTCCAGGGTGGAAGGTGGAAACGGTCGGTGATGACATCGCGTGGATGAAGTTCGGTGCGGACGGCAGACTATATGCCATCAATCCCGAGTATGGGTTCTTTGGCGTGGCGCCCGGAACCAGCATGAAATCGAATGCGAATGCCATGCTAACGGCGACGCGAAATTCCATTTTCACGAACTGTGCGATGACGCCGGAAGGCGACGTTTGGTGGGAAGGAATGAGCGAGCCAAAGCCGCCAGAGCTGATGGATTGGCTGCGACGGCCGTGGAGACCGGATTCTGGACGACGGGCGGCGCATCCCAATGCGCGGTTCACAACGCCAGCAAGTCAATGCCCGGTTATTGCGCCTGAGTGGGAAGACCCGAAAGGTGTGCCGATTGATGCAATCCTGTTCGGCGGACGGCGTGCGGGAGTAGTGCCGCTGGTGATCGAGTCGTTCAATTGGCAGCACGGCACTTTCCTGGGAGCTACTGCAAGCAGTGAGACAACGGCGGCGGCGGCAGGTAAGGTCGGACAACTGCGAAGGGATCCCATGGCGATGCTTCCCTTCTGTGGTTACAACATGGGCGACTATTTCGGACACTATCTAAAGATCGGAAACAGGCCGGGAGCGAAGCTTCCGAAGATTTTCTACGTGAACTGGTTCCGAACGGATGAGCAAGGCAAATTCTTGTGGCCGGGATATGGCGAGAACAGCCGCGTGCTGGAATGGGTCTTTGACCGCTGCGACGGAAAAGTGAACGCAGTGGATACTGCGATTGGCCGGTTGCCCGCTCCGGATGATCTGGACACCAAGGGACTCAGTTTGTCCAAGGCGCAGCTGGAGAAATTGTTGAGCGTGGACGTCGATGGTTGGCTGGCTGAGGTTCCGTTGATTCGCGAGCACTTTGCGAAGTTCGGGATGCGACTGCCGGTAGGCCTCAAGAGCGAAGTCGACGATTTAGAAAAGCGGTTGAAGGCGACGAAAAAATAACGCGAGCCAAAAGCTTTAACCACAGAGGACACAGCGGTTCGCAGATTGAAAGGCTCAGAAGACCCAACTGGTGCCCTCGCGTCTGAAAAAGCGCCAATCCTGGAATCAAATCATTTTTCTCAACCAAGCGCACTGGCCATGATCAGCAGTTATGCTATTGCGCATGGCTACGTCCGTCGAAGCTCAACCCCTGATTGCGGTACGCGACGTTAGGGCGAGTAGCCGTTGGTACGGTAAATTGTTGGCGGCAGACTCGCTGCCTGATCATAAGCACCGTGATCGATATGATCGGGTCTACTCGTCGGGTCGCTTGATTCTTCAACTCCACGCCTGGGACGAAGAAGATCATCCAAATCTTGTCAACGCCAACGCCGCGCCTCCCGGGCACGGCGTCCTACTTTGGTTCCAAGTTAATGACTTCGACTCGACGGTTGATCGAGCACGAGAACTAGGTGCTGAAGTAGTTCTGGAACCTCACGTCAATCCAGCACCCCAACACAGAGAGATTTGGCTTCGCGATCCTGATGGGTATGTGGTCGTCATAGCAGGGCTGGATGGCGAGGTACGTTCATAAGTCGATCGCAGAGGGCCCCGCCAGCTTGCTCAGGAATGGATGGCCTGTTCACGCCAGCTATAATCACCCGGCGCAGATTACAGGAGACAACATGCCCAGAATCGGTCTTTCCATTCTGATTGGTGTTCTGCTCACAGCAACGCTGTACGCTACGCCGCCTTCTTCCGACGCCGACAAATTATGGTCACTGGAAAAAGCGTACTGGGAGTACGTGCAGGCCAACGATCTCCAAAAGTATCGCAGTCTGTGGCATACCGATTTTCTCGGCTGGCCGTCCGTCAGCCCGGAGCCTCTCCGCAAAGATCACATCACGGACTGGATAACGGCACATACCAGCAAAGGCGAGACTCTCAAATCCTACGATCTGGAGCGGCTCACTACGCAAGTGACGGGCGACATCGCGACCACGACATATCGCGTTAGCATCACTTGGGCGGACAAAGCTGGAGCAGGACATCCCACAACCGTTCGCGTCATCCACACCTGGGTACGAAAAGCCGGTGAAACTTGGCAAATCATTTCAGGTATGTCTGCGCCAACGAATGCCGAAGGCCAATAAGTCGTCTGGCTCGATCGGGCATTCTGCGACACACTAGTCATAGTTGTTTGTGAAATCTCGATTTCATCCGTTGAGCTCCAGCTGTGTTTTGGCCAATCAACTTGCGCCTTCGTAGCACGGATCTCGTGGCATACTAGCTAGCTCGGAATACCGGCTGTTCTGGAGGCGTCATGCTCAAAAGCATCCTGCTCATCTTTCCTTTGCTGCTTGGAAGCTTGCGGGCGCAGACGACAAGTCCCGGCACGCCACCGACTGCAGCGCAGCCACTCATTGTTTTGATGGGTCCACCCCTAAGCGGCAAGACCACATTCGCCGAACAGATCGGCCGCGATTACGGAGTTCCTAGTATTTCTATCGAAGACCTTATTCGCGACAATGCTGCGGAGCTGGACAAGTTGCGTGGCGAAGGAGTTTCGCTGGCTGAGATGCGCTACGACCCGGCCATGAGCCGTTACTTGCGTGAGCGCTTGAAGACTACCGACATGAGCCACGGGCTTACACTCGACGGCTATCCCGCGACGCTGGTTCAGGCTGAAGACCTGGCAAAGATGTTTCCGGACTTGAACCTGAGACTGGTAGCATTGCGTCTTCAGGTACCCGACGATACGATTCGCAAGCGGGCCAAGACTACCGGACGCGAGAGTGAT
>DATBFG010000084.1:0-11621 GCA_036558645.1 Terriglobales bacterium | reverse complement strand
GTGCAGGAGGGAGCGATGTCGATTCGCCCAGTGAAGCGCCTGATTAAGTCCAAGCCCACTCTCGAGGGTGCGGGCGTGCACCTGCGCCGTGCGTTCGGTTTCGGAAATACTTCCGATTTCGATCCCTTTCTTCTGCTCGATGACTTTCGCAATGATGTGCCCGAAGATTACCTCGCCGGATTTCCCTGGCACCCTCACCGCGGCATCGAGACCATCACGTACGTCCTCGCTGGAACCGTAGAGCATGGCGACAGCATGGGCAACAAGGGCGCCATCGCAGCCGGAGACGTTCAATGGATGACGGCTGGTAGCGGAATCATTCATCAAGAGATGCCGAAAGGCGATACTGCTGGTAGGATGCATGGCTTCCAACTTTGGGCGAACCTGCCGTCTTCCCTCAAGATGACCTCGCCGCGCTACCAGGAAGTGAAGGCGCCTGACATTCCCGAGGTCACGGACGACGACGGCACCCACGTCCGGATCGTGTGCGGAGATTTTTGGGGTAAGTCGGGCCCGGTAGATGGTATTGCCGCTGACCCGATCTATCTCGATGTGTCAGTCGCTCCCGGACGGCATAAGAATCTTCCTGTCGAGACTACGCGCCACGCCTTCGCGTATGTTTTCGCCGGAGGGGGTAAATTCTGTAACGCATCCGGCCCGTTAGCTGTACCCACGGAACCAATTGAATGGGCTGATACTAAACCGCCTTCCGAAGTCGATAATCGCTCACTGATACTCTTCGATCAAGGCGATGAGGTTACTGTGCACGCCGGCGACGAAGGTATTCGTTTTCTCCTCGTCTCCGGAAAGCCGCTCCAGGAGCCAGTTGCGTGGTACGGGCCTATCGTCATGAATACACAGGAACAACTCAGGCAGGCCTTCCAGGATCTGGAGCGCGGAACGTTCCTTAAGCCAGGCAATTCGAAGTAAGCGCAGAGTACGATCACTTACACGCGCGAACAAGACGTAATACGCTATGCAATGGTAAGTTGCTGGATTTTAATTATTACAACGACGCTAGCTTCTACTTACCTCAGGAAAGTGTGCTAGGTTCATAGCAACGCCTCGTGGAACTCCCGTCATCTTAGGTGACGTCAATGAGGATCGTCATCCCCCTCCCGGACTCCGGAATGACGATAGAAGGCAGCGTCCCAAATGAAATCAAGGTTGTGTGCCACCCTCTCTCTCCTCGTCGTCGTGTCTTTGGCCGCCTCAAAATCCAGTCTTGCATCTGATTTCGCTCAAGCCACCGGCGTTATGTCCGATCCGGTACCGACTGTGGAAGTCATGTCGCCGAGAAACGATGGCACTGGCTATTCGCCGGTCCCTTTTCGGGCGCATGCAATGAGTCCAACCTGCGATAAGGGGATCGCGGCCATTCGGATTTATACCGCTCCCGGAGTCAACGCCTACACCGTCAAGAGCGACGATCTTAATACGACTCTTTCTCTGGCACCCGGCACATACAACACGGTGGTCCAGGCTTGGGATAACTGCGGCGCTGTCGGCAAAACTCCAGTGACGATCACGGTCACCGATAAGGGTGGATCACACCACCTTCTCTATGCGATGGAAGGAAATGGTATCTCGGGATGGATTTTGAATGCCCTGACCGGCGTATTGACTCCTACTGGCCAGGAGGTTGTGCCTGCCCATGGAGAACCATATCGTGGCGCATCCGATCCCTCGGGAACTCACCTTTACGTTGCGAATGTCAGCACGAATGACGTTTCGGCGTACACCATCGATCATGCCACCGGATATTTGAAAGAAGTGCCAGGATCGCCATACGACGTCGGACGTGTAGCGACGGCAGTTGCTGTGCATCCCTCGGGCAAGTTTGTGTACATGACTCGTTCGAATGCCACAGAAGGTGACGGGATCGCGGCGTTCTCGGTCAATCCCGATGGATCTCTCACCACCATTCCAGGATCTCCATTTTCAACCCAGATCAGCCCGGATTCGTTGTTGGTCGATTCGACTGGCAAGTATCTGTACGTGGCGGATGATGAGTTTGAGGGTGCCATCGACGGCTTTTCGATCGATGGAACTAGCGGTGCGCTGACGCCGATAGCTGGGTCTCCCTTTGTCGTTCCTCCTGTCCCGGGATGCGCCGCGACTTTTTCCTCTGACATCGTGGAAGACGTGACAGGTTCGCACCTCTATACCTCTGACTCGTACGACAACGCAATTTCTGGCTTCAGCATTGACCTGAAAACCGGCGTTCTCACTCCGGTTCCCGGTTCCCCGTTCCCCAACTATTCCTGTATCGATCCCATGGTCAATTTCAACCCAGACACCCTGACGGTTGTGCCCAATGGAAAGTTTTTGTTTGCCGCGAATGGGATCGCCCAAACCATATCTAGCTACTCCATCGATCACGCCAGCGGGACCATTCACTTGATGGGTGAGAGTGCACAGTGCTTCGATGGAGTGACTACTGGGCCCATTATTCGCTCCGATCCATCTGGCAGGTTCTTGTACAGCGTGGGAGTTGCGGGGCCGGGATGCGGAGGCAGCAAGGCAATTATCGCCATCGCAGTGGATACCACCAGCGGTGCCCTCAAGACGGTAAAAGGCTCGCCATTCCTGGATGCCAATCCAACCGGGCCGGTGAGTGGCGCTATTGTGATGGTTCCTTAATCCGAGGTCACTGAGTCTTCGAACTCAGACGCTGCTGAGCGTCTCCTCAGCGAACGGAAGCCGACACTCGAACTGCGCAAGCTCGCCCATAGCATCTGCCTGGGCCACGTGGTCGGACGTGCGGCCACACTTCGTGCAAAACCACTCTTGGTTCTCAGGGTTCCAGCAAATTCTTGCGTGCTCCATGGGTTCGGCCCCTGCTCTCAGCCTGTAAAAGGAGGTGCCGCCTGCAGGGAGCATCTTTTCCGAGCGGGCGGCACTTGGGGGAAGCTGGCCTTGAGCGAGAAAACTATATCACAGATGAAACGTCCGTTCCTATCCTGAAACGCTTGTTGCATCAGTAGCGTCTTCACTTCGGTAACTGTCAGGATCAACAGTTTATTGATGGCCCTTCCCCATTTTGGGATTGGCGTCGCTTTCGAGCCCAAAGAGGATGTTCCTGCTATGCTAGCGCGACCTTAAAATAACGCTATCAACACGTTCTGCGAAGACTATGCTTCTTCCGTCCGCCATCATTCCATTTACAACGAGAAAGAAAATGACAAAGCGCAACTTCCTTTTCATAGCGGCTTTTTGCCTTGCGGCATCCCTTGTTTATGCCGGCGATCAGATCCCCGATGTGGCATGGCGCATTCCGATCGGCCAACCGGTAGCAAATCCAGGGAAACCGGAACCGATCGCTGCCAGCAATATTGATGATGGTTTCTGGCAAGGCTCACCGGTTGGCGGTTTTGGCGCTGGCACTTTCTCCCGCTCGTATCGAGGGAATTTTGAGCGTTGGCACGTCAAGGCTGGGATTCATAAGTATCAGAATGTCCCAGCAAATCAATTTGCGGTTTTCGTCCAGTCGGAAGGTGAGCAACCGCTCGCGCAAGTTCTCTCGACCGGGAAACCCCAATCAGGCGCATTATCCTCATGGAATTGGAGCTACCCCGCAGGAGCCGGAGAGTATGCGGCTCTTTATCCGAAGTCATGGTTCGCCTATCGATCTCCACAGTTGCCGGTAAAGTTGACGCTCGAGCAATTTTCTCCCGTGCTCCCCGGCAACTATAAGGAGACGAGCTATCCGGTGGCGCTCTACAACTGGTATGCGGAGAACACAACTGGAAAACGGATCACCGTTTCAATCCTGTTCTCCTGGACGAATATGATTGGCTGGTTTCGGGACTACACACGAGGCTTCGATACTGCTCTCAACGCCCAGAACAAGAACACATTCCGCTCCGAAAACATTCAATCCGGAACCATGCAGGGAATTGTCTTCGACCGACTGCGCAAGGAACCGGTGACGGATGAGTGGGATGGTCAATTCGTCATCGCCACCCTCGGGGGCGAGAACACTGAGGTCAGCTATCTCAACTACTTCGATCCGCAGCGCGCCGGCAACGAAGTATGGGAACCATTCTCGAAGTCAGGAAGTCTGCCGAGTCGGTCGATTGAAATCGCCAGCGCCGGCGAGCAGATCGCGGGCGCCATCGCGGTTCGCTTTACCCTCGCTCCCAATGAAAAGAAGATGATCCCGATGGTCCTGTCTTGGGATCTCCCGATTGTCCAATTTGGCAGCGGCCGCAAGTGGGTCCGTCACTATACACGCTACTTCGACGCCTCTGGAACCAACGCCTGGAAAATTGCCCGCACAGCCCTGGAAAACAACCAGAATTGGAGCAACCAGATTGATGCGTGGCAAAAGCCGTATATAGAAGATGGCGCCAAGCCCGCATGGTATCGAGGCCAGCTATTCAATGAGCTCTATATCCTGGCGGACGGCGGCACGCTTTGGGCCCACGAATTGAATGGGCCATCGAACCCTCTCCATCCTTCTTCCAAGAGTGCGGACAGCTTCTCTTATATGGAGTGTTTTGATTATCCGTTCTATGGATCGTTTGATGTTCGCTTCTACGGTTCCTTCCCCTTGCTCAAGTTTTGGCCCGATCTTGAAAAGCAGGAGATGCGTCAATACATCGATACCGTTTCGGAAAGCCTGCCGCAACAATATCTCTGGCAATGGAAAATGGATCACGAGCACGAATTCGCGACTCACCAGCGCAAGGCAGCCGGAATGGCGCCCCACGATTTAGGTTCGCCCCTCGAAGATCCCTTCGTCGCAGTAAATCAATATAACTATCAGGACGTCTCCAACTGGCGGGACCTGAACAGCAAGTACGTGCTGATGGTCTGGCGCGACTATGTGCTGACCGGCAGCCAAGATAAAGACTTCCTGCAATACTCGTGGAATTCGATCAAGCACGTAATGGAACACGTGCGCCAATTCGACAGTGATGGCAATGGCATGATCGAAAATGGCGGATTTCCCGACCAGACATATGACGACTGGGTGGCACGTGGCGAAAGCGCCTATAGCGGCAGCCTGTACCTGGGCGCGCTACGCGCAGCAGCCGAGATTGCCCGCAAGTTGGGGGACAACAACACAGGAGCGAATTACGACGCCCTGTTCAAGAAAGCGCAAGCTGCTTACATCAAAGATCTGTGGAACGGCACGTACTTCAACTACGACCAGGGAAGTTCATATCACGACAACATCATGGCCGAGCAGCTCGCTGGGCAGTGGTACGCAGCCCTCACCGGACTCGGAGATCTGGTGCCACAGACCATGCAGCGCTCAACCCTTCAACACGTCTTCGACTACAACGTCATGAAGTTCAAACAGGGTGAAATGGGCGCAATCAACGGAATCGCTGCCAACGGAGATATTCTTCACGATAATAACCAGGTAGAGGAAGTCTGGGCGGGCACGACATTCAGTGTCGCTTCGCACATGCTGACACTGGGTATGCGCGACCAGGCATTCCAAGCCGCAAAAGGCGTCTACAACGTCGTCTGGAGAGACCGTGGATACTTCTTCCGCACACCTGAGGCGTACAACTCCGACGGCCTTTACCGCGCCAGCATGTACATGCGACCGGGAGCCATCTGGGCCATGGAAGTCATTCCGAAATAGGGTTCTTACTACCGCAAATAGGACTTAGTGCTCCTGCAGAATAGGTTGTTTGATGAGCATTTACAGCAGGGCCGGCGCAGGCCTGCGTAAGCTCGCGGGCTGTCATCGATCTGAAAATTCTGTTCCCGTGCGGCTTTCCGATTGTCGAAGAGAAGCGTAGACTGGCTTATTCGCGCCCTCCGTCTCCAAGGAAACGGGCGCCCAGCAGCCATTCGGCCAAGCTTCAGCGGCAAAATTCCTTCTTGATTCGAGGTCCTCGAACTATGCATCGCATGAAGAATCGCGCTCGTAAACAATCCTCTGACCGTGCCTGCGATTTGCGTGGGAACTCGTCCACTCGGATCGTGTTAAGTCTGGCAATGTTCCTTTTGTGCAGTCTGTTTGTTTCAGCACAGACGCTCACCACCCTTCACGACTTTGGCGGCCCCGGTGGCGATGGTGCAAATCCGCAGGCTGGTGTCGTCTTCGATCAGGCTGGCAACATGTATGGAGCTGCCGCTCTAGGAGGCAAGTCGGGCTCAGACGGAATCATCTTCCAGCTCCAGGGTGGGACTGAAACCATCCTCCACCGTTTCGGGCCATCGCCGGCCGCAGCCGTCCCAGTATGCCGCCTGCTTCTCACTGCCAACGGCGTGTTGTACGGGACTACACTCGAAGGTGGCGCCCACAATATGGGTACTGTTTTCGCAGCGTATCCGCCGACCGCGCCTGGCAATCCTTGGACGGAAAAAGTGCTCTATAGTTTCGGCGCGACTCCGACTGATGGAACTCTCCCGAATAATGGAGTCATAGCAGGGAGGCAGGATCACGTGCTGTACGGAGTCACTTCAGCCGGCGGAGCGAATCGTCGGGGAACAGTTTTCCAATTGGCTCCCGGAGCCCATCCCACCGATCCTTGGGTCGAAACCGTCCTCTATAACTTTGCGCCCGGCGGTGATGCGGCATTTCCGTCGAGTGAACTGAGCTTGGATCAGGATGGAAATCTTTTCGGATCCAGCTTGCAAGGTGGAGCCAACAACGTAGGTGCCATCTACAAGCTCTCTCGGCCCGTCAACCCGGGTGATCCTTGGACTGAAAGCGTGATTTACTCTTTCAGTGGACCAGACGGCTCCAGTCCCTTCGGCCGTCTGCTCGTGGATACGAAGGGCGTGATATGGGCGACCACTAGCGGCGGAGGAAGTGGGCAAGCGGGCACCATCTATCAGCTCATTCCGCCGGGAAACCCTGGTGACCCTTGGACCCAGACCGTTCTATACAACTTCTCCGGCGGGAAGGATGGTGGCAGTCCTGAAGCTGGCGTTGTGATGGACCAAAAAGGAAGGCTCTTTGGTACGGCCCGAACAGGTGGCAGCGGCGGTCCTGACTTCGGAGGCGTCGTTTTTGTGCTGAATCCACCGGCGGTTCGCGGCGACCCATGGCGCGAGCGCGCACTTGTGTCATTTGGCGGGCCTAATGGATTCGGGTCGAGCTCAACACTCGTCCTGCGCTCCGATGGAATCTATGGCACCACAACCCAAGGCGGCGCCTTCGGCAAGGGTACTGTGTTTCAACTGACCGAGTAAGCCTTCATGCCATAGGATTGCTTTAGCCCTGGCCTGAGATGGATGCGAGCTACGATCGCGCCCTTCCCGGGCCAGCTTGCTTTGCACTGCCAAAATTGACAGTTATAGATTCTGCCGGGGCGGCAAATCATTCTGCGTCAGACGCTACCTACGTCTAGCCAGAAGGAGTTGCACGCTCATGCCACTAATCGACACCTCCAGCGAAGTACGATCCCGACGCTTCGCCGACTTAAGGCCGAGTCTGAGACTATTCAACTATGCAGCCTTCGTAGTGCTTCTAGCCTTCTTCTCCCTACCGATCAGGCCGGCTCTTGCTCAATCCGGATCTGATAGAGCCTGGTCTACTCTGCAAGCTGGAATTGCAGAGAAGGACGTCACGCGCCGCGCTGGAGCAATAAGAGTCCTCGGTCTGCTTGAGGGTAATCCGAAGGCAGCCGAACTTGCACTCAATGCGCTAAAAGATGAGGCGCCTGAAGTGCGCGCATCGGCAATCGAGGCTCTCGCCGATATGAAAGCAAAGTCTGCCGTGCCAAGAATCCAGGAAGTGACGAAGACCGACGAGGAGGTGTCCGTGGTCATGGCAGGTGGGCGTTCCCTCATCGCGCTCGGCGATCCCATGGGCTATGGCGTCTATTACGCCATTCTTACAGGCGAACGCAAAAGCGGCGGCGCCCTGCTCGACGACCAAAAAAAGATGTTGAAAGATCCGAAGAAGATGGCGCAGTTCGGATTTGAACAGGGAATTGGCTTCATTCCCTTTGCCGGTGTTGGCCTGGGCGCCGTCAAAGCCTTGACTAAGGACGACACTTCCCCCGTCATGGCCGCTGCCGCGCGAATCCTGGCGAAAGATCCAGATCCCAAGAGCGGTCAGGCCCTGGTGGAAGCCTCGCAGGACAGTCATTGGCTTATCCGCGTAGCCGCTGTCGATTCGCTCGCTCGTCGCGGAGATCCCGGTGCGCTCGGCGCCATCGATCCCAGTCTCGATGACGAAAAGGACATCGTGAGGTACACGGCTGCTGCCGCCATCATTCACCTCAACGGCCTCTTACAGAAGAAGAAGTAGCGAGCGGGGAAGGAAACAAGCCATGGGAGCAGCACCGTTGAGGAATCCAGAACCACCGACGCGGGACGGTCCAGCCCTCGAGCCCGACAGGACTCCGGAGAGCGGGAGCCCTGATCATACCCTCGATGATTTCTCACTTGTGATCGGCGGTCCTGTGTACGATTACCTTTTGCGCGTCGGGCTCATTCGTTTCGAGCTACCGAATTTGATGCGACGAATCGCGGCCATCATCGCGATTACGTGGATTCCTCTCCTCGTGCTGTCATTGAAAGATGCACTCGCCTATGGTCACCAGGTGCAGGTCCCGCTGCTTTACGACTTCGCTACCTACGGGCGCCTTGTGCTCTGCCTGCCTTTGCTCATGATCGCCGAGGTGGTGATCGACCCATCGATTCGGCGTGCTATAAAGCAGTTCGTAAGCGCCGGGATCATCCAGGAAGAGGGATTGCCCGAGTTCCGCGGAGTGTTACACCGCGTACAGCGGTTGCGGGACTCCAAGATTCCTGAACTGATGTTGCTAGGGTTAGCGTTCTTCCCCATATTCTTCTTTGAGCGCGAATGGACAGCGGCTGCGGCGTCGAGTTGGCACTCAACGTCCACAGGTGCCTTGACATTGCCCGGATGGTGGTACGCGGTCGTTAGCACGCCATTTCTGCGCTTCATGATCTACCGTTGGGTATACCGCTACTTCATCTGGGCGGTCCTGCTATGGAAGATTGGCCGATTGAACCTGCACCTCATGGCGACTCATCCTGATCGCGCCGCAGGCCTGGATTTTCTTAGCCTGACGCAACGTGGTTTCGGAATCGTCTTCGCAGCACTTGGGTGCGCCTTCGCCGGAAGGATTGCCAACAGCGTCTTGTTTGAGGGCAAGCAAATTGCTTCGTTCCAGGTCCTCATGGGTGGATACATAGTCCTTTCCTTGATCCTCGGGCTGCTCCCCCTGACTTTGTTGTCGCCGCGGATGCAACGCGTGCGCAAGGCGGGGTTGCTGGAATATGGAAGATTGGCGAATCGATACACCGAATCTTTCGACCGGAAGTGGGTTCACCCTATTGAACCTGCCTCGGAGCAGCTGCTTGGCACAGCGGATCTTCAATCTCTCGCTGACCTGGGAAACAGCTATTCTGTGATCCAGGATATGTCCATTGCGCCAATCACCAAGCGATTGGTCATCTTTCTCGCCGTTCAAGCCGCCTTGCCACTTGTTCCAGTGATCATCGTGGTTACTCCCACCGCTGAGCTGGTGAATGCCATCGTGAAGATGGTCATGTAGCTTCCGTGAGTTTTGTCAGCCCGATATACTCTGCGCATGGCGATTGGCCGGCGGCGCGGATGTCTGGCGAATCTTCTCGGGGTACTCGTTCTTTGCGTCGCTGTCGTTTACGTCGTCGCTGGCATCACGAGCCCGTGGGCCTTTCACATCGGTGGACGATTGACGCCGCTCCTCTACTGGCAGGGCCGCGGCAAACTAGTTACCAAGAACGGCGTCTATCCCCTTTACGTCTATTTTTTCCTGATTCGCATTTCTCACGGCTTCAACTCGACGGGCTGCGGCCCTCCGGAGGCTTGCAGGGCGCGGGCTGGCTCTGTACGTCTCGCGGAACGGTTCAGTACCTAAAATTGAGCGGGACGATTTATGGCGGCTGGCGGAGCACGGAGGGCAGCCTGATGGAGTTTCGTCTGCTCGAACAAAAGCTTATCGATGTCGGCCAACGCCAAGGCTACTTCGACCTCTTCGGCTATTGGCATGGCAAGGAACTCGTGATGGACGACCGCGGTGAATTCGCAGGCATATTCCGCTCCGGCCTGCGAATGGACCACGCCTCTGTGACCTTTGACTGGAGTAGCTATTCTGATTTCAAGAGTGTCTGCGCCAGCGAGACGAACTTCTCGCATCCGTAACGGGATATCCCCTTTTTCAGTACCCTCGTCGACTTCCGTCAAGTGTGAGCACTTAAGAACCGCGACAGGCGGGTCGATAAGTGCTATCGGGATTTTTCGCCAACTATCACACTGCACTCAAACCCGTCAGTCAAACGCGGAGAGTTCGGGCGATTCGCTTTTACGGTGCGATCTTGAACACACAATCTTCGTTTCGACCATTCAGGATGTTCATGTACGCCATGATCAAGACCTCTTGCAAGGTCATCCCTCGGTATTTAACGAACCACATCATGTTCTCTTTGGCAGTGGATACTGCTCTTGGTTCAGCTTTCTATAGGTTTGATCGAGCCAGGGAGGGTTGTCTGAACTCCTCCGGGACTCTGGCTAATAGATATTTACCTCCAGGCTAGAAAAGCCGGTCGAGGCAGTGCAGGAACCGTTCCCGCTGGCATCGATGCAGTTCACGTCCACTTCAACTCCGTGAAACTGATTGTTGTCCAAGTTGTAGACGTGTGCGACCACTGCGTAGGAATGGGAAAACGCAGCGGCTATCCGCGAGTCTGGATCGTTATTATCCCAAGTGAAGTAACCGAGGGCATCCACGGGACCGGGAGTTGCGGCAGCGTTGTCCACCCAGAAGCGGAATAGGCCGGTGTCATTCCTCGTCAGAGTAGTGTCTTGCGACTCCAGGTGAATATACAAGTCGCAGAAGTAGCCTGCTGGCTTAGGGCACTGTACCAGCAAAGGGGTCGGAACGAAGATCGGCATAGGAGTCGCGGTGCAATTCATGACAGCGCAGGTGGCGGTGATCGTATTGGGCTGACCTTGGAAGTAGGAGTTGAGCTGTCGTAGCGGGCCAATCGAAAACTGCGCATGAGCTTGCGAGGTGAGGGCAGTAACGAGCCCAAGAATGAGTAGCCAGGCGGCAAAACGAGCGTTTTTCATTTTCTTCTCCTTCAATTCCGGAATTGAGTAAAGCCTGCAGTCCGTTGCTCCGGGTGAGGTTCAGAAGCAAGGATCATTAACAAGCGCGCCTTTTCATGGAATTTGGGGTCATGCGGATCTAGGGCGCCATGAGAGATTTTGGTCAGCTAAGAGGTCGGCAATTACAGCATGGTCGCTGTGATCAAAGGGGATGCAAGGAGGGAGATATTGCCCTTCCGCACTATCGTCCCCTGACGCAAACGATACGGATCACAACAAAAGAACGAGCTCGCCAGAGCCGTCGGACGTGAACTGGTTTTCGGTTTTGCCCTTACGTCGTAAGCAGTGACTGTGTTTCCGGCGTTTCCCATGAACCGCAAAAGTCAACCAGACGAGAACAGGGCGACTAGACTCAGCACTCCTACTTCGGCCCTGGCGGGATGATGAGTGTAATGATTCCATAACAATGTCGGCTCCCGTCGGCCGAGTAGACTTTGGAAGCGCAAACCACCAAAGGGCTCGGAGGAAAGGAGCCGAACATGATGATTATAGGGTGTGACTATCATCCGAGCTTCCAGCAAAT
>DATBFG010000083.1:0-29423 GCA_036558645.1 Terriglobales bacterium | reverse complement strand
ATTTGCTGGAAGCTCGGATGATAGTCACACCCTATAATCATCATGTTCGGCTCCTTTCCTCCGAGCCCTTTGGTGGTTTGCGCTTCCAAAGTCTACTCGGCCGACGGGAGCCGACATTGTTATGGAATCATTACACTCATCGACTTTGCGCTCGGCTGTCACACGCGTGCCTCCCTGTGCCACGGCTGCGGGCCTCGCCGGCCCGCCCGGATTGCAACGGCGAACGTGACCGAAACGCCCAGCGCCGACAAGCGGTCCATGCGTTGGCAGCTTACGTCGGAGACCTGATGCTCCCAAACCGCGACAAGAAATCCGCATGACGTCAGGTGGGCAGCCTAATGATTGCTGATTTGCTGGAGGGCCTGGGCTGCTTGGCGGACGACATTCGGGTCGCTGCCGGCTGCGGCTTTGCGTAGGTGCTCAGCCGCGCTCCGCAGATCTCCTTGTGCGGCCAGAACCAAACCTAAGTCCAGGTGTGCCAGACTGAAAGCAGGCTGTAGCTTCACAGCTTGCTGATACTCGCCCACCGCCTCCGCCAATCGCTGGTCTCTCTCGAAGAGTCCACCCAACAACACGTGGACTTCCGCAAGACTAGGATCCGCTTTTACTGCGGCCTGCGCTTGTGTCCGCGCTTCGTCTAACCGTTGGGCGGCGACCAGCGCCAGAGCATAGTTATAAAGATAGGGTCCATAGTCCGGACGAAGATGCGTTGCTTTTTGGAAGCTATAGAGAGCCATAGACATTTCATTCTTCCCTGTCAGCACCCGCCCCATCAGATCGTAAGCAGCCGCGTCGTATGGATCCTTGCTTAGTGCGCGTTTCAAGGCTGTTTCGGCAGGTTCCATCTGCGCTTTCTGGACAAAAAGGGTGGCAAGGTTCAGGTCGGCCTCCGGCAAATCTGGATCTAGTGCAAGCGCTTTCTGAAATTTCTCGATTGCGGGGCTGGTTCGACCAAGGTCGGCCTCAAGCATCGCGTATTGATTCCAGGTGCTACCGTCGAGAGGTGCCAGGTGTAACGCCCGGTTCAATATCTCCTCGCTCCGTGAGACATTCCCGGATGCTTTCAAACTAGCGGCAAGGGACCGTAATGCTGTCATTGATTCCGGGTTAATCCGAACAGCCTGCTCAAACGCTCCAACGGCTTCTTTCGAATCCCCGCTGTTTTTCCATGCATCCCCAAGTGCCATGTAAAACTCCTCTTCGCGAGGAGGATCCTGGTTCATTTCTTGAGCGAGGTCGGCTACCCCTTTCTTCAGATTATTCTGACGAGCGACTTGCGCTACAGCAAGGTATCGGCTGTTTTCGCTCGTTTTCGGCAGGGGCGACGGATAATACGGGACCACTTCTCCGTGGTATTCCTCTGCATCAGTCAAATGACGTTCCTCAAGCTCTGCCTGAAGATCACGCATTGGGACCTTACGCTGAATGAAATGGTCCGTGATAAGTGCGTGAACTACATCCTCAGTTCTCCTTTTTGGCATGTGGCACGAAACGCAGTCAGCTGCATCCGGGTGCTTGCCCTGAGCAACCAAGTTGCGAATGACAGGTTCATGACAATGACGGCATTGTTTGGAATAGTAGCTTGTTGCTTCCTCGCCCGTGGGGAGCTTGCGATGCGGATCATGGCAGGACAGGCATGTCAGCGCCCCCTTGCTCTCTAAAAAGCAACGAGATTTCCGAAGTCGATACGCAACACTCACGAATTCAAATTTGTCATCGTATCCGGTGTTAGGGGCATGATCGAAGTACAGGACATAGTCCTCAAGGGGCTGCCCAGGGATGTAGGAAAATATCCCGCGATTAAATCGCCTAACTAAAGCTGCGAGGCGGCCACTCGTCGGCTCCAGGTGGCATTGCATGCAGAGTTCCATCTGGAGCTTTGAACTTAGCCGTGCCGGGTTCACAATTCTGCTACTGATGTCCGACAACTCAGCGCCTGCCTGGGCTGCTCGAATATGTTGGGCGCCCGGACCATGACATCGTTGACAATCAATCCCTTCAGGAAGGTCCGCAGTAAAGACCGGATCAGCGCCCGAAACATCGCTTCTGGAGGGCACTTGAGGATATGCATCGTGACAAAATACGCATCCATACGAAACCAATCGTCGGGTCTGCGGATAAGGGGAATCGAATCCTGGACTCATGCCCCAATATCCACCTCGCTCCGTATACCAACCCAAAGGAAGTTCGATCAACGTTCCTCGTTTAGTACGGTGCAGGTAGGACCTCGAGTGGTCGCCTGCGCCTATCACGTAGTCAATCTTCATCTCTTCGACATTCGTCTCTTTTCCGTCGAAGCCGATTTGCCACCGTCTCTGGTAATAGGCCTGGTCGCGAGAAATCATCGAGAAGTGCGTGTCAGACAAGGAGTGGTAAAACTGCGTGTTCCCTTTATAGTCTTCGATTGTGTTCGCAGGAGCGGGCTTAAACAGGGATTTGGCCATCCCCGTCTGCCGATAGTCTTCATAGATTTGACTATGGCAATCCGCGCAAATCCTGGAGTCGACGTATTCATTTACTGGAGTGCTTTTAGGAAGGACAGTGGCAATGCCTATACCGATAATGGCAAATGCGAGGGTGCGCATATCTTTGTAGGAATTTTACGAGACTGCTCTCGAACTTGTTAATAAATCCCGTTTACACTCACAACGAAAAAGGCACGGCGTTAACCGTGCCCTTGTTGTTTATCGTTGGTAGTGGTTACGGAGCGATCCGTCGTAGTGGCCAGTTCGCATACAGCAATTCTTGAAATCTGCGTCCCGAGCCGCATGGACATGGATCTTTCCGTCCCAACTTCTCGAATAGTTCCTTGTCAGAATGAACTATGCGGAAAGCCGCGTTTGACTCTCGTTTCTGACGGGAATCCTCTGCGACGTTTGCTGCTGCGCACGGAGAAGAATTCGCGTTCCATGGCAGTTCTCCTTAGATGGATTTGCCCGTCACATCTGGAAGGGGAAATTGCTGAAGTTGATATTAGCGAATCGCCTGATACGAGTCTATATCGTCAGTTGGCGTAACATCCCGATTTCACACATCGACGGTTTGATGCGCGGCAACCACCCGAGCCTACCTCTCCTATCAAAACGGTACGTCCATCCATCGCACCGCAGATTTTGTCATGTTTCGTGCGTCCCTTGTGCCTGGAGTACACTTCTGACCGTCTGCCGAAGGGGGGCCTTATAGCCACCAGTGGGTACCATTCACGCCCGTGGCAGGAAGTTGCCAAAGAGTTGATCGCGGCAACCGACCCAGAAATGATTTGGATCCTGTCCGTAGAACTCACGCATGCCCTGCGGGAAGGCGGACAAGCCGAGGAACCCACCCAAGATTCCAACTGAGCCGCTATCCAGGAAGCGTACTGACTAGAATTCTCGTTCCGTGATAAGCAAGGTTTTACGTGCGAGGGGAGCAGATAGTTGGTGGATATCTCGTCACTCAAAACTCCCTCGCCGAACGAGACAAAGGGATGGGACCCCGTGACGCGCCCAAGGTGTGGGCATCAAGGTCTTATCCTGAAAAGCGTGCCAGCGCCATGGAGTCCGCCACCCTTAGTCGAACCAAAGATGGTGCCATCCGGGGTGAGAAGAAGCGTCGAAAGTGGGGTACCGCCATTGGCTCCTCCCGCAAAACTGTGGAGCACGCTCTCATTCCCTGAGGGATCAAGTTTGAATACCACCCCAAGGTTGAAGTCGCCCCCATAAAATGCTGTGCCGTAAAGATTGCCGCCTGCGTCCATGACCAAGCCAGAAGAGGGCCCGCTGCCATCCCGGCCTTGGAAGCTATATACCACCTGGAACGCTCCGGAACTATCAATCTTAAAAACCGTTCCGCGAGAAAAATCCCCTCCGAGTTCCGTGGTGCCGTATAGGTTTCCGGTAGAGTCCAGGAGAGGTCCGGCGTCAGGGAAATCTCCGTCGGCATCACCAGTGAAGCTGTGCAGCACGGTCTCGGTGCCATCCGGTGCCAGTTTGAAAACCGTCCCATGGCTAAAGTCCCCACCATCTCGAGTGGTGCCGTAGAGGTTGCCAGCCCTGTCTCTCGCTAGACTTCCATACGGGTGAGATCCATCCGCGCCAGCGAATTCATGCAAAGTGCGTTCTATTCCGGCGGCATTGATCCGGAATACGACACCGTCGCCCTGAATGTGGCTGGTGACCGTTGTGCCATACAGGGTTCCGGCGGGATCTCGAATCAGCCCAGCCGAAGGTTGCATACCATGCGTACGGTTAAAGCTATAGATCACCGTTTCTATTCCGCTTGGGTCAATCTTGAAGACCGTACCACCGCCATTGGCGCCACCCCCAAACGTCGTACCGTAGAGATTGCCGGAAGGGTCCGGGATCACACCACCCAGCGGATTCCCTCCATCGGGAGCGCCGGTAAAGTTGTAGAGGACGGTAACCGTATGCGTGGCTGCATCCAGCTTGAACACGGTTCCCCGCCCGGAAGACCCGCCTTCGGTGGTCGTTCCAAAAAGATTGCCCGCAGCATCACGAGTCAACCCGCTTGGCAGAGATCCATCAACCGATTCTTCGAAATGGTGGATGACTTCAAACGTCTGCGCATGCAGCGCCGGTGCCGCGGCCAATGCTGCAGTCAACATGATCGCGGCGTATACCGCGAGGGTGCCGCCCGTGATTATTTCGAAAATCAATCTGCGAAGGCCCTGATGGTGAATCCTGCTTGTCATTAGGAGCACTCCTTAGGTTGGATCGGTTCTGGACGAACTGCGTTTGACTCAGACTAGAGGTGAGGGTTTTGGAACACGAAAGTCGTGTTCAGGTTGTCCCAGGTTGTCTAATGGACGAGTTTATTCCGCGCAAGCGGCGGCATATTACTACATCTTTTTGCTGGTGGGAAAGATTAGGAGGCACTTCCTCTCAATTCGGTCCTGAGGGTGGACTTCCTCCCATGTCTGGTGGAGCAGCAGGAGGGGCTGACGACGGGCCGGTCGGCTTTGGCGCGGCAGGATCGTCGGTAGGAAGGGATTCACCCGGCCTACGCAGACTCGGCGCGCTGGGCGGGCGATCGGGCGCAGATTCGTCCTTGGCAACGGTGGGCTGTTGCTCGATGACGACTTCTTTTTCCGTCCGCACCAATTTCTCGCCGTTGACCTTCATGGTCTCAACGCGGACAACTTCGTCGCCTACGAGCCGGACGAAGTCGACGTCTGCGGGCGGGTCTCCGTAAATCCAGTCTTCATATTCGAGGTCGCCGTCTTTCTCACGAATTTTTTTTGGAGCGCGACCCTTGGCGTAGATCACCATTTCGCGGTTCATCCCGACCAGCACCTGGTGATTCGTGATTGCCTCTTTTACCTTCGGAGGTACCGTGTCGAGATAGGCCTCAACGGCGGACTTGGCATTGAAGTCGAAGACGGGGCGCAACAGGTCCTTGAGTTCCTGCGGGTTCAGTTCAGGAACATATTTGTCGAACATCAGGTCGACGTAGGAACCACGGGGATTGGCGTTTGAGTCGCTGGGCGCGATCGGGGCAGAACCACCGTTTCCGCTGACCTGGATGCGCTGATACCACTTGAGTTTTTTGACTGGGCCGCCATTGATTTCGAAATGGATCTGCTTGTCCTTGATCTCGATGTCTGTGATGCGAGCCTGATCGCCGGGTTTAACGGCCGGTCCCCACATGGCGATGAGTTGCTGCAACTCGTCGGGTCCGGGGGATATGACGCCATTTTTCAGCGCCAGTCCCTTCTTGCCCATGGGAAATGGGCACCGGATGTAGACCAGTTCCGCGTTGAAGGCACGAACGAGGTCCATACGCGTCTGCTTGGACATCTGGGACTGGCTGGAAGATGATGGCGTGTCGGAGGCAGCGGCGAAGACCACGATACCCAGAACAAGGAAAAACGAGACCCAAACCGACCGTGGCTTCATGGGAACACCTACAGGACCCGGATTGGTTAGATTATAGCGCCGATTGCCGCAAGGAGAGCGGTTTGTTGGGGGAGGCCGCCAGCGTACAGGTACTTCGGGGAGAGAAGAAGGGACGCGCCTGCAGGCGCGCCCCAAGTGATCAGTAGTAAGTGAAATTCAGGTTGTCGAGATAAACCTTGTAAGGTTCCTGAACCTTGTTTCCGTCGTATTGCCAGTTGATGGTTACGCCCCACCAATCCGCCTCGGCCGATCCGTGCGGGCGGAGGATATTGAGCGTATGAGTGTCGCCATTCAAGGTAATCGACTCAAACTTCAACTGATTATCATCGGTGCGTGAGACCTGAATGACCAGGTGATTCCACGAGTTGCTGACAGGGTTGCAAGGGATATTGGTGTCAACCCAATGCTTGTTGACGTTATCCCAAGTATCCCACTCGTGGCCGCCTGCAATACGACATTCGTGTCCCCAGATAAATCCCATTTCGTTGAAGAACTGATTGATGTCGAACTCCAGCGCCTGTGACTTCTCGAGGTTCTTTCCGAAGAACCAGACGTCATAGGTGAAGTGCTGGAGGCTAGGCAGCAAGGTGTGATCCTTGTCGGGGACTCCTTGTGAGGAGAGCGCTCCGATGAGGTGATTATTGTAGAGGACATCAGAGAACGGCAACGTCCCACCAATGTCGAACCGAGCGGAAGCGCCGCTCTTAGACGGATCCTTGATACCTTGCGTCATGTCCCAGGTCACTTTGGGACCCGTCTTCTTGCAGTCGTCGCAGATCAGGTATTTCGGTGGAAGGAGAGCGAAGCCAGCCCAGCCGACCTTGTTCTGAAGGCCGGTCAAAGTTGAGCCGCCGCCACCGTCACCGCCGACAGTAATTGTGACTGGAGTCGAAGCTCCGCCGCCACATTTGTTCCATTCCTGTACTACCGTGTTGTAGGTTCCCGAGTTCAGGGTGAGATCAGTATCGAGACTATTTCCATTTACGGTGTAAGCCAGCTTTCCGGGAGCCGTATAAATACCCATGGCAGAGACGCCCTGTGCACAGGTCGAGGTTGCCGTGGCCGAGAAATGGACAGGAGAGGAAACGTTGGCATTGTTAGCGGGAGCAGTGACGTAAACGGCTTCAGTGTTGCCGCCAGTGACGGTTATGGGAACAGTGGTACTCAAACCACCACCGCAGTTGTCCCATTCCTGGACAACGGTGTTGTAGTCTCCAGGGGCAATCGTTACATAGGTGTCGATCTGGGCCGCATTGACCACGTACGCTAATTGGAAGGGAGCCGTGTAGATCCCCATAGCGGAGATCCCTTTAGAACAGTTTGTGGTTGCGCTGGCAACAAAATGGACGGGGGATTGCACGGTGGCACCGCTTTGCGGTTTTGTAACGGTAACACCAGCCCCGAACGCCGAAGTTGCCAAGATTGAAACAATAAGGCACACATAGAGCTTCTTCATCAACACTCTCCATCTTGGACTTTTCGCCAAAAGTGGCTTTGGCTCTTACCTGGGATTCGGTGGGCTGAGTCTATGAAAGCATCTACTTACCCTCAAGGTAAATGATCACAGTTTTGTAACCTTTTTGTACTCGAAAGTACATGAACCTGCACGCTAGGGTGAAACTCTTAGTTGAAGTCGCCGCGTGACAGGTGACTGCCCTAGCACTTGTGATGTCGCGTCAGTTGTGGGCCAGGATTTCGTTCGCAGATGTGAGTACTTCGTGCACGATCTCGTGAACGTCGGCCTCGGTTGTGCGATGGTTCACGATGCAGGCGCGCAAAGCGAACGTGCCGCGGATGGTTGCGTTCGAAAGATAAACGCGGCCGCGTGAGAGCATGCGTTTCAAGATAGCCACGTTGAGGTTGTCGAGATCCGCATTCGATCGATGTCCGGTTCCTCGAAAGCGAAAGCAGACGGCACTCAGTGGTACGGGAGCCAGTAGATCCAATTGATCGTTGCTTTGTATTGAGCGGGCGAGAAGTTGGGCTAAGTTGAGATCTTCGCGAATCGAATTTCGAAATGCTGTGAAGCCATGGTAGCGGAGCGATAGCCAAAGCTTGAGTGCGCGAAATCGGCGCGAGAGTTCGATGGACTGATCGAAGAACTCAAAGCCTTCAATGGGGTCGGTCGCCAACGATTTGGCGTAGTCGCCGGTATGGGAGAACGTCCGCCGGGCGACTTGCGAGTCACGATACAAGAGGCAACCACAGTCCAAGGGTTGGTAGAGCCACTTATGCGGGTCGAGCGAGATCGAATCGGCCAGGTTCAGACCGGCGAATCTTTCAGGAGCGGCAATTGCGGCCAAGGCACCGTAAGCTCCGTCAATATGGAACCAACAGGCGTGGCGTTTGGCGATCTCTGAGATTTGCACAAGCGGGTCGATGGCTCCGGTGTTCACCGTGCCCGCCGAGGCAACGATAGCAACGGGTACTAAACCATTTGCTTCATCCTTAGCAATAGCCTGATCCAGTTCCGTAGGAATCATGCGGAATTCGTCGTCGATATCAATCAGGCGGAGATTCTCTCGTCCCATGCCAAGAAGAGCAACGGACTTCCCAATCGACATATGGGCTTCTCGAGACATGTACACAGCACAGCGCTTCTGTCCGGCCAAACCAATTTCGTTGACCGCCAACTTGGCCTCCCGGGCCATGGCAAGTCCGGCGAGGTTCGCAGAAGAGCCCCCGCCAGTGAGATTGCCGACAAATGAGTCGCATCCGAGGGCCTGTGCGATCCACTCAACGACCGTACGCTCAATCGTGATGGCTGCGGGTCCAGAGCGCCAAGCGGTGAGATTCTGATTCAAGACACTTGCGAAGAGATCGGCCACCGCGGCGACCGGTTCTCCTGAGCCTAAGACGTACCCGAAAAAGCGTCCGTTCTGAATACGGGAGTAGTTGGCAATGTCAGTGAGAGCCGCGAGAGTTTCGGCACCAATTCCCTGATCCGGCCTAGGAGCGTGAAAACGGCCTTCGGTTTCTGTACCGTCGACAGACGGAAAGGTGGCACGGGAATTCAGGCTGTCGACGTATTCCGTCGAAAGCTCAACCACCTTTTGCGCTAAACGACGAAATTCCTCCGGCGAGATGTCGAGAGATCTCATGGGAGGAGATTCTAGCAATGTCGTTATCGCCAAAGGCGGGGATGAGCGTGTGCCGGATTGTGCGTTCTGCTACGTGAGGTTCAGAGCCTGTTTAAACGATCCGCGTTGCTTTTGAATCTTTTCTTGCAGAAGCGTGATGGCGTAAATCAACTGCTCAGGACGTGGCGGACAACCTGGAACATAAACGTCAACCGGGATGACCTGATTCACACTCTGGACCAAGGCGTAGTTGTTGAATACACCGCCCGAAGTTGCGCAGGCCCCCATCGAGATGACCCACTTCGGTTCTGGCATTTGTTCCCACAGCTGGCGAATGACTGGCGCCATTTTGTTGGAGACGCGGCCGGCGATGATGATCAGGTCGGACTGGCGCGGCGAAGGGCGGAATACTTCGGCCCCGAAGCGGGCGATATCGAAGCGGGAGGCCCCCATCGACATCATTTCAATCGCGCAACACGCCAGACCGAATGTCATCGGCCAAATGGAATTCTTACGCACCCAGTTGACTGCGGCGTCGAATGTCGTCAATACGACGCCTTCAGGCGTCGGGTTGCCATAGGTCAGTTCCTTGACGACCTTCCTGCCGTTCTCGACTGTGACATAGCTGCCGAAACTACTCATGAATTGATTTTACCTTTTGTGGCGTAGTTCGTGCCATGCGCACTGTTCGGGACTTCACCCCCCGAGAAGGGGTTACGCAAACTCAGTCGTCCCTCCGGGACTTAGGTGATTTTTCCACATTTCCCAGCGCTGAAGCGCTGGGCTACTATCATTCGCCCCTACGGGCTGAGGTTTTTCCTGCCATTCCAGTACTTTAGTCCAAGAGTGATTTCCCCAAGAGCCCAACCACGAAGGGTGGGCAACACCGCAACTACGGATTGATCACCACTTTCCCGAACATCTGGCTCTTCTCCAGGTATTCGTGTGCCTCGCGAATGTTTGATAAAGGAAACGAGCGATCCACAACTGGTTTCAGCCTCCCTGCAAATACGTGGCCCAATACGTCATGAAGTTCCCCCATCGTTCCCATGTAGGAGCCGAGCAAGGAAAGCTGGCGAGAGTAAATAAAGCGCAGATCGATGGAAGCCTGTGGTCCGGTAGTTGCGCCGCAGGTGACCAGAGTGCCACCAGGCTTTAGCGACTTCAGGCTCTCGTCCCAAGTAGCCGACCCAACGTGTTCGATCACAATGTCGACTCCTTCACGATTGGTAATCCGCTTCACTTCGTTTGAGATCTTCTGTTTGTAGTGATCGATGCCGAAATCTGCGCCGAGGGCTCGGGCTTTCTCCAGCTTGACCTCATTCCCTGCGGTCGTAATCACGCGGCAATGGAATATCCTGGCAATCTGGATTGCAGCAATACCAACACCTGATCCCGCGCCGAGAACTAGAACTGTCTGTCCCGGCCGAACGTTCGCGCGACCCACCAACATGTGCCACGCGGTGAGGAACACTAGTGGAACGCTTGCCGCTGGATTCCAGTCGAGATCGTTTGGAATGGGAATCACGTTTACCGCTGGAACAGCGATGAATTCGCAATTGCCGCCATCCACACGGTTTCCTAGAACCGTGAACTCGGCACACTGGTTCTGATGGCCGGATGTACAGTGCTCGCACCGGTTGCAAAAGACCATCGGGGCGAGCAACACACGCTGGCCCGGACTGAAACCGGAAACGTACTCCCCAATCTCGACAATTTCGCCTGCGATGTCGCTGCCAAGTATGTGCGGCAACGGAATTCCAGGAAGGCCTTTTCGCACCCAGAGGTCGAGATGATTCAGGGCGCAGGCGCGCACGCGGATGAGAACCCGGTCCTTTCGAAGGACCGGATTGGAGATGTCCTCATACCGAAGGACGCTCGCGTCTCCGAATTCATGAATACGTACAGCTTTCATTGAGGGCACCTCAGGGGCGTTTTTTGGTTAACGCTTCAAAATTAAGAGCTCTGTGTTGGAGTCATTCCATCGGCTCCACCATGGTAAGTGATTGCTTGGACTCGCGGTCCGGCATTTGAACGAGAAGAATGGCTGCAAGCACCATCACGATTCCGAGAGTCTGCATCGGCCTCATCACTTCTCCTAATGTCAGCGCTGCAATGATGATTGAGAAGACGGGTTCCAGGCAACTTACGACAATCGCGCGAGTCGGCTCCAGATGCTGGAGTCCGGCGAAGTAAAGCGAGAAGGGCCCGAGTACCGAAACGATCGCGAAGACCAGGAGAAACAACCACTGCATGCCGGACAAATGCTGGGCGGCAATTGCCCATGGAGGGTCGATCAAACTCCAGAAGATCGAAGCAGCAATCAGCGTCCAAAGCAGTACGACCCATCGGTTGTATCGGGAGAGCAGGCTGTGTCCGCCCACGTTGTAAAAGGCGAATGAAAAAGCGGCCAGGAGTGATGCGGCGACACCGACGGTATCCAGATGCAACTGAGTTGGGCCAATCAAGCCGATCACAATCGCAATTCCCGCGATAGCCAGCGCTACGGCAGAAATTCGAGCGATGGCAGGCCGCTGCCTGCCGCGCAGCACCATGTAGATGAGAACCCATGCCGGAGCTGTGTATTGAAGGATGATCGCTGTCGCAACGTTCGTCCGCTGAATGGCGAGGTAGTAACAATAGTTCGAGGCGGCTACGCCGAGAATGCCCAGCAGAAAGGCCTGAATGACGTCGCGCCGAGGCAGACGTAACACTGATGTTCCCTTTAGCCAAACTAGTGCTGGCAACAGCACGAGCATGGAAAACGTCGTGCGGAACTGGGAGAGTATCAATGGGCTGATGAGTCCGAGTGTCTCTCCTCCAGGGCGTAGCCTGCCGGTAAACACAGCCCTTCCGAGACTGGCAGATATTCCCCACAAGAGAGTCGCGGAAGCGATGTAGAGATAACCGCGAACAGGATGGGGTTTAGTGGCCAAACAATTGGGCGAGACCCTCAGAGTTGAATCCACTCCGACTGCGTGAAGAAAAATTGTTTCCTAACAGCGGACTAGCACGAATGTTTCGGCTGAGACACATATTCGATCGTGTAACTGATTTTTGCGCTGCGGTTGAGCATCGCGGCGACGGAGCAGTACTTCTCTTCGGAGAGGCGCACGGCGTCTTCTACCGCCTTCTTTGAGACGGCGCCTCCCACCCGATAGACCAGCTTGATCTCGGTATAGACGGTGGGTGATTCAGCGGCCCGTTCTGCTTGCGCGTGAACTTCGAGGCTTGCCAGCTGCTCGTGCTTTTTGCGCAAAATGTTCACGACATCGTAACCGGTGCAGCCGCAGAGTCCGATCAACACTAATTCCATAGGACTGTTGGCAGTTTTCTTGTCGCCATCGACCACAATGCTATGGCCGCTCGTCGCTTCGCTAACAAAACGGTAGTTATCAGTCCATACTGCCCGAGCTTCGGTCACAAGTCCTCTTTCCTTCCGGCGTTCTGGCTAACGTCGATTGTCGGTTCTTGGTTCAGGATGAATCAGTACACGAAACAATTCAGGCGCCTCCTGCTTAAAGCGAATTTCCAGGTCAGTCTGGATGTCATGCACCCGTGAGAGCATGAGATCGTCCGACAGGGTGCAGTGGCACGATACGTATAGCCGACCTCGCACACGTTTTAGTTCGACATCGTGCATATCCAGAATATCCGGAAATTCCGATGCAATTGCTCTAAGGCGCTTCTCAAGCTGGGGATCGTGGACGGCCCGATCGCCGGTTTCGATGGTGGCGGGCTCGCTCTCGATGTGGGTAAGAATGGAAGAAATCTCCGGCACCTCTGCGCGGATCTCACCCTCAAGGACACTAACACTGTCATGTGCTTGTTTCAGACTGAGCCGTTCGTCCAATTCAAGATGTTGTTCGACATGCAGAGTGCCGCCCAGATCTTGCACGCTCACATCATGCAGGTTGAAGTTATGACGGGTCGCGACGCCGCGTATGCGGTCAAAGATATTCTCACCCTGTCCGGGACGAGGAATCGAATGTACCACGACGTCAGCGTCGGGCAGAACGCGATGCACTGCCTCAGTCACGGCATCTACCACCTGTTCAGCTCGCTGGAAGGTGACATTGCGTGCCAAGGCAACGGAGAGGTCGGCGAAAAAGCGATTCCCCGCGCGACGAATGCGAACACGGTCTACTTCCAACAGTCCATCGACGTGAGAGACAGCGGAGATGATGCTGTGCCGCACGCCAGAGGGGGCGGCATCCAGTAACGCGTCAACAGTCCGGCGAGCGAGCCGCCAGCTCACGGAGATGACAATTCCGGCAACCACCAGGGCGGCGAGCGGGTCGGCGTCGCGCAGCCAGTCGATGCCGAAGCGGCGTCCGGCCAAGACGAGAAGCAGACCGAGAATAACCACCCCGCTCGACCAGATGTCAGTGGAGAAATGCAGTGCGTCTGCTTCGAGGGCCTGACTGTCGTACTTTGCGGCGATCCTGCCCAAGGCGCGTGATCGCCAATAGTCAACGGCCATGGAGATGAACATGACTGCGAAGGCGGTAATCGTGGGTTCAATATCGACTTTGCGGAAGAACAAGCGGGTGACGGATTCGTAAATAATCCACACGCAGGTCAGCAGCAGGAGGCCGGTCTCGAGAAATGCAGAAAAGTTTTCGACCTTGCCATGTCCATATTGGTGATCCGCATCGGCCGGCTTATCGGAGACGCGGATCGAAAGGAAGGTGATCACCGCGGCGATAAGATCGAGGCCGGAATGGGCAGCTTCGGAGAGAATACCCAAGCTTCCGGTGGTTACTCCTACTATGATCTTCAGTGTAGTTATTGCGACTGCCGCAAGAACGGAATTTCCGGCGACTGAGCGCTTTTCTGAGCGCATGGACTCCGGTGTATAGGCGACAGTGGCCGACATTCTTGCATTATCTCCGCACACCAGCCGATTGGCCAAGCGATAGAGAGCCGGTCAAGGCGAAGCGTTCAAAATCGAGCTTTTGTGCTAGGATTTCCGGTTGCAACTTCTCGATATTCTTCTGGAGGAACTCCTCAATATGATACGACGTGGGTTGGTTTGTCTGCTGTTTGCTTCCATGGCATGGGGGCAAGCGGCCAACTCGAACGCCACACCTGCTCCGACAACCCCACCGGCGCAAGGCCAAGCTCCCAGTACCCCAATGGCAGCACAGCCGACCAGCCCTGACCAGGTCCCGATGAATGAAGTCATCATAACCATTCCCGGGGTTTGCGATAACTGGGCCGACAAGCCGGCCGACTGCAAGACGACGATTACGCGTGCCGAGTTTGAAGAACTAGTAAAGGCAGTCGCTCCCAATATGCCTTCCCAAGCACACCGCGGATTGGCGCAACGTTATGCGTCGGCGCTCGTCATGGCTCAGGAAGCCCGAAAAGAGGGTCTGGACAAGGGTCCAAAGTATGAACAGATGCAAAAGCTCTCGCAGATGCAGACTTTGGCACAGTTGCTGAGCCAATCGCTGCGCGACAAAGCGGGAGAAATTTCGGACGCCGACATCGATGACTATTACAAGAAGAATCTCGACTCTTTCAAGCAAGTCGACATTCAACGCGTCTTTGTTCCGGTCACAAAAGAAATGGCGCCGAGCAAAGTGAAGCTCACCCCGGCGCAGACTGAGCTTCGGGAGAAGCAGGCATCTACCGCAATGAAGACCGAGGCCACCAGCCTACAGAGGCGCGCGGTGGCTGGCGGAGACTTCGAAAAGCTACAGGCTGAGGCTTTCACGGTTGCGGGCATGAAGTCGAAGCCTCCAACCACGAAGATGGACAAAGTTCGTAAAGACGGACTCACACCCGAGCAACAGTCAGCGTTTGATCTGAAGGCGGGAGAGGTTTCTCCGGTCATCACCGACGAATCAGGTTATTTCATCTTTAAGGGTGGTGAAAAGACGACTCCGCCACTTGACCAGGTGAAAGAAGAAATTCGCACTAAATTGCGGGCACAGCGTCTGCAGGATTCTATGCAGGCCATTCAGAAAATGGCCACGCCGACGCTGAACGACAAGTACTTTGCAGCTCCGGCTCCGCCACCGATGCCTGGCACTCCCATGCCTCCACCAGGGGCGAACCCGCAGGCGCCACACACGACTGAGCACCAGTAATGGCGTCATCCAACCCGGCCGTCGTGGTCACTGGCGTTGCTGGGAATCTCGGAACCCGATTGCTGTCTCAACTGGCGGATTTCCAGGTCATAGGAGTGGACCTGAATCCGCCAAACACCGGCCAACCCCTACGCTTTGTTCAAATGGATCTGGGGCAGGAGGAATCTTGCCGCCAGCTTTATCTTCTGTTGCGAGAATCACGGGCTGTCGGAGTGGTTCACCTCGCTTATGTTCTGGATCCCGTTCGCACAGGTGTGTTGGATCTTGACCGCATGTGGCACATCAACGTTGCTGGCACCGCACGCGTGATGGAGGCCATAACGGAAGCGAATCGGGATGAAGTCATTGTGCAGAAGTTCATCTTCCCCAGCAGTGTTGCGGCATATGGTCCAGACCTCCCCGGCCTAGTAACGGAAGAGACCCCGCTGGCTGCGCATACACTTCCCTATGCGCTTCACAAGATGGAAGCCGACCAAGTGGTGCAGCAGCGGGCGCCATCTTTGCGGGGGTGCAGTGCGTTCCTCTTGCGTCCTCACATCGTTGCCGGAGCAAGTGTGCAGAACTACATACTTGGAGCATTTCGGGGAACACCGAATGGTAAGGGAGGACGCGCAGCTAAGATGCGACGAAGGGGGCAACGGCTTCCCTGCCTGCTGCCTTATGGGCGAGCCTATCTAGAGAGGCGGCTTCAATTTGTGCACGTAGATGATATGTCGCGACTCATGGCCTATATCTTGCGGCGCACGGAACCGGAGGCCCAGCGGCTCACCATCATGAATGTGACTGGCCGAGGTGAGCCTGTGACCTTTCAGCAATGTATTGAGATGTCACACAACAAGCTGCGGCGTGTACCGAGCAAGGCGTTGTTTCGAGGAATTCTGCGTCTGCTTTGGAACCTGAAAATCTGTGCGATTCCACCGGAAGCCGTACCCTACATGACCGGCGAGTACCTCATGAACACCGATAAGCTGCAGCGTTTCCTGGGAAAGGATTACGAGAAGGTGATCCGTTACACGATTGCGGATGCGTTCGCAGACAGCTTCTCCTCGCAGCACCCCACGCCAGCGATGAGTTCCTCAGCCAAAGTCGAATAGCTACTTGCGCCCGCGATACAACCCTGCAATACCGAAGGTGTAGGGCGTCCAGGATGGCTCGTTGAAGCCGACACGGCGCATGCGCTCGATCATTACTTCTGGCGCGGGAAAACGCTGTACCGAAGCGGGCAGGTACGCATACGGACCTTTCACTCCCGAAATGAGGGTTCCGATTTTTGGCAGCACACGCTTGGAGTAGAAGCGGTAGGCGTGTCCAATGAATCCCCTGGGTTCGCCAAAGTCGAGGATGCCACACTCGCCATCTTCGCGTAGCACGCGAAGAATCTCACGTAGGCCGGCGTCGTAATCTGCGAGATTGCGGAAGCCGAATGCGGAGGTCACCAAATCAAACTGAGCATCGCGAAAGGGCAGATCGAGAGCATCCGCTTCGATCCAGCGCAGGGTGGTTCCTTCGGCCTTTGCATGGGCTCGTTGCAGCATGGCGTGTGAAAAGTCGGCACCGGCAATCTGAATGGATGGAACTGCGAGACGTTTGAGCGCCAGAGTCATATCGCCGGTTCCGCAACATAAGTCCAGGACAGTCGAGTTGCCCCGGGACAATATGCTTGCGAATGTCCCCGCGGCCCGGCGCCACCAAAGACGATCGATGTTCATGGAAAGAACGTGATTGAGAAGGTCATAGCGCGGGGCAATGGAGGTGAACATCGCGCGTACGGCTCGAGCAGCGGATTCAGGATCGCTGGAACCTAGCGGCGCCGCACCGACTACCTCTTTTTGTGGATCGTCCACTTTGAGCACGTGTGATCTGAGGATACAGTCGCTTAAGGAGCAGAGAGTCGCTTTATTTCTTCGATTGCACCGAGGACAACTCTCTCGGGTACATCATTGGATATCTCAACCTTGCCGATTCCGACAGGAAGGACAAAGTGTACGACTCCATCGACGGTCTTCTTATCCGCGCGCAGGGCCTTCAGAATCCGAGATCCGTTGACTGAAACGCGCGGGAGCCGTCCCAATCCGAGGATGGCATCGGTAATCCGGCCGGCTATCACGCTGTTTACCTTGCCGGTGGCGAGCGAAATGTTAGTTGCAGCAATCATTCCCCACGCGACGGCTTCGCCGTGAAGAAAGCCGCGGTAACGAGTTTCGGCCTCAAGGGCATGGCCGATCGTATGGCCAAAATTCAGGACACGACGAAGCCCGCTCTCGCGCTCATCGGCGCAGACCACCGCAGCTTTCAGTTTGACCGACTCCGCCAACACTTTTTCGAGAACTTTGGGATCGCGTTGCAAGACCTTGTCTTTGCTGCCCTCAAATTGGGCAAACAGCTCTGCATTGCCGATGACACCGCACTTTAGAGATTCATAGAGGCCGGAACGAAAATGTCTTTCAGGAAGGCTCGACAAGACGTCGGGATCAATCAATACGGCCAAGGGTTGGTGAAATGTACCGATCAGATTCTTTCCGGCACGCAGGTTTACGCCAGTCTTTCCTCCGATGGCTGCATCGACCTGCGCCAAGACTGTGGTCGGAATCTGGATGAAATCAACGCCGCGCATATAGAGGGATGCCAGTAATCCAGTTACGTCTCCCACGACTCCGCCGCCGAAGGCAATCACGACAGAGTTGCGATCGGCGCCGAGCGAGGCAAGTTTCTGTGCGAGGTTTTCAACGGTGTTAAGTTTCTTGTGGATTTCCCCATCCGGCATCTCGAGGATCTTCGCCGCCATGCCGGCATTCGCGAGCGAATCCAAGAGTTTCTTGCCCCAGCGTTTTCTGACTGTAGGAACGGTGATGATGAAGATCTTGCCGCGGCGAGGGAGCACATCGCGCAGAACCGCGCCCGCCCGCAATAGCAGGCCGCTCTCGATTAAGACATCGTAAGGCCGGGGTTGAACCTCGACCGGCACGCGTATCATGAAACTCCATCATAGCTTACGGCAACGCGCATCATCTCCAGGCATGCGTGATACCATTTTTTGAACATGAAGCATGCTCCAGCCGAAACTGATTTCGCCGTGATCGGAGCCGGAGTGGCTGGGCTTCGCGCCGCCATTGAGTTGGCTGAGGCGGGCCGAGTCGTCGTTCTCGCGAAGCAGGAAGTCACCGACTCTGCGACTCACTACGCGCAAGGCGGTATTGCTGCGGCGCTGAGTGATGAAGACGAAATCAGCCTTCATCTGCAGGATACGTTGACGGCCGGTGATGGCTTGTGTGCGCACGATGCCGCGCAAGTCCTGGTTCAAGAAGGCCCAGAGCGAATCGAAGAACTGATTGAATGGGGAACGCAGTTCGACCGGCAGGGCACCAAGCTCTCGTTCACCCGCGAAGGCGCCCACAGCCGCAACCGCATCCTGCATGCTCACGGCGATTCTACCGGCCGCGAGATTCTTCGTGCGCTTTACGCGAAAGCGAAGACTCTGCCCAACATTTCCGTATTGGAGTTTGAGTTCTCAACGGATCTCGATGTGGAAAATGGCCGAGTATGTGGGGTTCACCTGCTCGATGCCGCCGGAGAACATGCCCACATGTCGGCGTCCGCAGTTCTGCTGGCCACGGGAGGACTTGGGCAGCTTTACCGCAATACTACGAATCCGTCGGTTGCTACTGGAGACGGGATCGCGATGGCACATCGCGCCGGGGCAGAAATCAGCGACATGGAATTCGTTCAATTCCATCCTACCGCGCTTTATTTGAAGAATGCCCCCAGGTTTCTCTTATCCGAAGCCCTGCGAGGAGAGGGTGGATATCTTCGCAATATGGAATTGAACCGGTTCATGCACAAGTATCACCCCATGGGAGAACTTGCTCCACGCGATGTGGTGGCACGGGCGATTGTGCATGAGATGGAGGTGGTTCGCGCGAAAGACCCGGTGGTCTATCTTGATCTCACGCACATTGGTGCTGCTCACGTAAAGCAGCGTTTTCCGCGGATTTACTCCACGTGCCTCGAGTACAACATCGACATAACGACGGAATTGATTCCTGTCCGTCCAGCCGCACACTATGCGATGGGAGGAGTTCGAAGCGACCTCAATGGTAGCTCAAATGTGAGCGGCCTCTTCTCGGCAGGGGAGGCGGCGGCGACGGGCGTCCACGGCGCAAACCGGCTAGCAAGTAATTCCCTGCTGGAGGGGCTTGTGTTTGGGGCTCGGGCGGGAAAAACGATGCGCGACGATCTCAAGAAAGTAACCGGGAAGAGCTCGAAGCTGCCGCGCGCGGCGACTTCAAACGGGCCCGTCGATTCGGGCATGAAGCAGGTGATCGGGCAGATTCAGGACCTGATGTGGCAGGATGTGGGAATCGTGCGTTCCGAAGCGGGCATGCAGCAAGCTGTGGCACAACTTGAGCAGTTAGCATCGCAGTTTAAGCAGGCAAGGACGCGGTGCGCCTATGAAGCACAGAACATCCACACTGCAGGCCTGTTGGTCGCGCGTTCAGCCTTGGCACGCAGAGAGAGCCGGGGAGCGCATTATCGAATCGACCTCCCTTCCCATGATGACGCTCACTATCTGAAACACTCGATCGTCAAGGGAGAAACCATCCGCTTCGAGTAAAGCTTTAAGTCTTCTGCGGGTGGAGTACTGACGCAATTATTGAGATCGCCAGGACTCCAGCCACAACACCCAAAGCCACAGCGGTCGGAATGTGGACGTGGTGCCCCAAAATCATTTTGATTCCCACGAAAATCAGGACAATCGAAAGTCCATAGTGCAGATAGTGGAAGAGGTCCATCATCCCCGCAAGGGCGAAATACATTGACCTTAGTCCGAGGATGGCAAAGACATTCGAGGTGTAAACCACAAATGCATCGAGGGTTATTGCCAGAATCGCAGGAATGGAATCGACTGCAAAGATCAAATCGGTGGTTTCGACGACCAGGAGCACAACCAGCAGCGGTGTGGCCAGCAAGCGGGGCTGCCGAATAAAGAATTTGTTACCAGCATAGTCAGGGGTAACGGGGACGAATCGCCGGAACATTTTCAGAACTGGATTCCGTTCCGGTTGGATATCCATGTCTTTCTGCGTAAAGAGCTTGATGCCGCTGTAAATAAGCATGGCTCCGAAGATGTACGCCAGCCACTCAAAGCGTCGCATGAGGCCGACGCCCAGCATGATGAAAATTCCGCGCATCACCAGCGCGCCCAGAATTCCCCAAAACAAGACTTTGTGTTGATGTTCTGGTGGAACCTTGAAGAAGCGGAAGATGAGAAGAAAGACGAAGAGATTATCGACGCTTAGGGACAATTCAATGACGTAACCGGTGAGGAACTCGAGGGTGGTTGTCCGGCCGTGCCAGAAGTAAAGCAATAGCGCGAATAGCAGGGCCAGCGCGATCCAGCCGAAGCTGGTGAACAGTGCTTCGCGAAACGCTATCGTATGTGATTTCCGATTGAAGACCCCCAGGTCGAGGATCAACAACAGGACGACAAATACGTTGAAGGCAACCCAAAATATGATTTCGTTCAAATGATGGTCCCGAAGAAGGCGCGCAGGACAACAAACGCGACACCCTGTTCGCGGCCGCTAGTCGCTTCGGCCGCGCTTCTTCTTTTCCCAATCATCCCACATACCAAAGGTTTTGAGTTGCTCATCCAGATGAGTTTCGACAAGAGTCTGCTCGATCTGTGCCCGACTCAATCGTGGGCCGATTCGCTCAGATGCGTTGGCTAGACCAAAGGTCACCGCGGCGGCTTCGGCTACGTGTTTCTTGAGGCGTTGAAGATCGACTTTGTCGAAGGTATCGGACATCGCATGATAGTTGATGAGGTAATTGTCCTCCTCCTGATTTGCGACCATCGTCGGAACGCCTTCCAACATGAAATCGAAATTGTCCGTCCCCCACTCGGCATCTGTCGTGAGCTCAGACGCGCCAAACTGCTGCAGCGGAGCAGTAATCTTGGCTGCGGCATCGACAACGTCCTTGCGGCCACCGACGGAAAAACCGGTCACACGGCCAATTCCGGAATCAAGGATGACTACTCCCACCGCCTTGTCGAGTTCAGCGTGATGAGCGGCGGCGTAAGCGTGGGAGCCGACCATGCCTTCTTCTTCACCGGAGAACAATATGAAGCGGATGCTTCGCTTTGGACGCAGGCCGGAATCTTTGATGGCCCGCAGAGAATCGATTACCAGTGCTGCGTTACAGCCGTTGTCGAGGGCGCCGGTGCCCAAGTCCCAAGAATCAAGATGGGCTCCCAGGATGACGAACTCGTCCGGCTTTTCTTCCCCGAGCAATTCAGCGACAACATTCTTTGCGGTGATGGGACCGCCCACGTGGCTGGGAATCGCGATATCGATATAAAGCTTCTGCGCTGCCGCCAATAGGCGTGCCATGCGGCCTGCATCTTCGCGAGCGACGATCAGCATCGGAATGCGATCGATTTCACCGTCGGTTGAATTGTTGTGGCGGTAAAGGAGATCGTGGGGACGCGTGGACTGGAACAGGATCGCAAGAGCATTACCCTTCACTGCCCTGTCGATAATGCCCGGCGCGCGCAGGTATTCGGCAAACAGGTCATCCCACTTCTTCATTTCGTCCGAGTGCACCAGCAGTACGGCGCCCGCGATGTTACCGGCCTTGGCGAAACCCTCGGCAGAACCATCCCCTACGTCAACAACTGGAACATGCTTGTGGGCTGCAAGGGCTGGCGCCCATGCGATTGAAACAGCGCGCAAAGTGAAGCGTTCCGGATCGACAACGCTGGCTTGCGTTGCACCTTCCGACCACGACGCGCGGATGGTGAAGTCTTCAGTTTTCACGCTGTCGGCACCCGCCGCCTTGAAGGCATCGACGCCCCATTGCACGGCCTTGTCCATGGCAGGGGTACCCGGAACACGACCTCCAATCCCGTCGGTGAGACGCTGAAGATTGTTCTCCAGTGGAGAAGGCTTAAGAGCTTCGGCGATTACGCGATCCGCCTGTCCTTGCGCAAATGCTGCCGCGAGCAGCAGGTTTGACACCGCCCAACACAGAATCACTTTTCGCATAGGGCGGCATTAGAAATGAAAACGGATAAAAGCGCAAAGTGCGGATGAAGGTCTCGGTTGGCTATTTCATCTGGTCGAGGATACGCACTGTTTCGAGAATCACACTCCCGACAATCTGCAGGCTCTTGGGACTCAACTTGTCGATCGTGTCTTGCGGCGAGTGATGAAAGACGTTGTTGTAGCCATAATCCAAGTCGATCAGGTCTACAGACGGCACGCCCTTTTTGACGAATGGCAGGTGATCATCCTCGACTGCGATAGTGCGCGCAAAAAAATGCGACTGGTAACCGAGACGGGTGGCTGCCTGATAAACGATGGTCTGCAGCGAAGCTGTTGAGTTCGCGTCCTTGTCAACGTTCAAGTCGGCGTCGCCGATCATGTCTGCCAGGAGAAATGCTTTGATTTTCTTCAGGGTGCCATCTTTCTCCCAGCGTTCGGCGAGGTGGCGCGTTCCGTAGAGGCTGTCGGTTGGCGACCACTGCTTGAGGGCTTCCTCGCCATCCGTCCAGACCAACCATACGCTGTACCCGTCCTGTTGCTTGCCACGGAGTTGGTTCGCCAGTTCCAACAAAATCGCGGTGGAGCTGCCGCCATCATTCGCGCCGACATACCCTGTATCGCGCAGAGGGTAGTTCGTGTCGTAGTGGCCGGCAATCACGATGATTCCATCTTTTGAACCCGGATACTTAGCAATGATGTTCCGAACTGGAAACTTTCCCTCGGGAGTATCGGCGACGAATGCGTCGTCCTGCACGTTATCTCCCTTTAAGTGGGAGTAGATGTACTCCTCAAGCTTCTTGTGATTCGGGCTTCCGACGGGACGGGGGCCAAAGGCAACAATCTCGCGCACATATTTCATGGCGCGATCGGAATCGATGCTCGGCGGATGGGGATCCGCACCCTGGCCGGTCGGGCTCATCTCCGTCGGCAAGAGAGCGGATGCGACTGCGGGCTTGTCGTTGGCTTCGGTCTTCTGCTTGGCGCAGGCGAGCATAGAAAGAGCGAGCAGCAAAGATACTGCACAAGGTATTGCAATGGCCGGTCGTGGTCCGAGGCGATGATATGGAAGCAAGCTGGTTAATCTCCCTTGCGTTCTCGTCGTGCCTTGCGCTGTGTGGGATGCACGAGCCAGGCTACGCCGATGCTCAGTACGTAGAGTGCGACCATCGGCGCTGCGAAGATGCACATGTTCAGGATGTCAGTGGTCGGGGTGAGAATTGCGGCGACTGTGAAGATGGCCAGAATTGCATAGCGAATATTGCGCCACATCCATCCGGCTGTGACCACCCCCATAAGGGCCAGGAAGAACACCAGGATTGGCAGCTCAAATATCGCTCCCAAGCCAAGGATGATCGTCAGAAACAGATCGGTATATCCCCCGATCGTGATCATCGGTTGGAACTGCTTGCCGTACCCGATCAGGAAGTCCAGAGCAGCCGGATAGACGATCTTGTATCCAAACAGGGCACCGGAGAGGAAAAGGAGGATTGTCGACAGCATGAACGGGAAAACGTAGCGCTTTTCGTGCCGGTAGAGGCCGGGAGAGACGAACATCCATACCTGATATAGGATGAAAGGGCAGGCCACGAAAATGCCTGCCATCAAACCAATCTTCAAGTAAAGGTTGAAGGGTTCAGTGGGATTGAGGTAGACGAGCTTTTCGGGCATGCCGTTGCGGTGCAGGGCGTCCAGGATGGGACGCTGCATTAGGGCAAAGATCTTTTCCGCATATCCCCAGCAGAAAAAGAACCCAATTGCGACGGCAATGATGGAGTAGATGATGCGCCGCCGCAGCTCCTCGAGGTGTTCAAGGAAGCTCATCGCTGGCATGTCGTGTGACTGCCCGGAGGGCGGCACTTCAGCGGCAATTTCAGGCATCGGGAGCCTTAACGGAAGCCGCTGTACTGCTGGCGGGCTCCTGACTGGCGGGCAGCTCAGGAGTCGACGTGCTGGTTGCTACGGTGCCGGAGGGAGATTCCAGGTAATTCGTGATCTGCTTCTCGGTCGGAACCTCCAGAGTCGCGATTTCAGACTCGATTTGCGCCTTGAACTCGTTGGAAGCGCGCTTGAATTCATTCATTGCCCTGCCGATCTGGCGGCCAATTTCCGGCAACTTCTTGGGGCCAAAGATAATCAGGCCCAACAAGAAGAGAAAAATCATCTCTGGAAAACCGAGTTGCATTTAGTCATGATACTGCCGCTTGAAACCGACAGCAAACAGGCCAACCAAAAGGGCTGCCGACGGCGTCTACAAGGTGATTACCAGTGGGTGGGATTGGCTGCTCTTCATGCCAAACCACGTGCTATACTTCGCGTAGCGTGCGGCAAAGTGGGGGGTTGTGTCCCCTAATTAAAGGAACATCCAAGATGGGTCGTAGTTCTCGTCGTTCTCTCTTTCTAGTTGTTTTTATCCTGCTAATGTGTGGCTTTCTGGGGATGCTTTTCGGCCAAAAGCTGAACCCTGCAGCATCCACCAGCGGCGACACCGATGTGCGGGAAAGCCTGCGCCAGTTCGCACAGGTTTATGACGTTGTTGAACAAAACTATGCCGACCCGGTCAATGCCGACAAGGCCATCTATAACGGCGCTATCCCGGGCATGCTGCACGTGCTAGACCCACACTCCAACTTTTTCGATCCTAAGCAGTACGCGCTTTTGCGGGAAGATCAGCGCGGCAAGTATTACGGCGTTGGCATGACGGTTGGACCTCGCAACAACAAGGTTATCGTCATAGCTCCGTTTGTCGGAACACCCGCATACCGGGCTGGAATCCATCCTGGAGACATCATTGTTGCGGTGGATGGCAAGCCGACAGACAACATGAGCACCAGCGATGTTGCCGACCTGCTGAAGGGACCTAAGGGGACGACAGTTCATATCACCGTGCTGCGCGAAGGGTCGGAGAAGCCGCTGGACTTTAACGTGGTTCGTGACGAGATTCCCCGTTATAGCGTGGATTTGCACTTCATGATTCGTCCCGGAATCGGATACATGCATGTATCGGGCTTCAATGAGACAACCGAGCACGAGGTTGCACAAGCTCTGGATGAAATGGGCGATCTGAAGGGTCTGGTCCTCGATTTGCGCCAGAACCCTGGCGGTCTACTCAGCGAGGGTGTAGGCGTTGCGGATAAGTTTCTGCATAAGGGAGCCCTAATCGTCTCTCACCACGGACGTTCTTCCCCGGAAAAGCGCTATGTGGCAAGTCACGGCAACAGCGGCAAGGATTATCCCTTAGTCGTGCTGGTAAATCGGGGGACGGCCTCGGCGGCGGAGATTGTGGCCGGAGCGATTCAGGACCATGATCGTGGATTGATCGCGGGTGAGATCACGTTCGGCAAGGGTCTGGTGCAGACGGTGTATCCGCTATCTGAGAATACGGGCCTGGCTCTAACCACTGCCAAGTACTACACGCCGAGCGGACGCCTTATTCAGCGTGACTATTCGAACATTTCGCTGTACGACTACTACTTCAACCGCGATAGTGAAGACAACAACGCGAACCACGAAGTGAAGCTTACAGATAGCGGGCGGACGGTGTATGGCGGAGGCGGAATCACACCCGACGTGAAGATTGCAACGCCGAAGTCAAATCGGTTCCAGGATTCGCTACTGCAGCATTACACATTCTTCAACTTCGCCAAGCGATACGTAATCAGTCATCATCCGACAAAAGGATTTGAGGTCGACGATGTGGTGATGCAGGATTTCCGCAAGTTCATGGATGAGGAGAAGATTCCTTACACGGAAGCCGACCTGCTTGAGAATAATGACTGGGTTCGCTCGAGCATTAAGAGCGAAATCTTCGTGGACGCGTTCGGGCAGGAAGAAGGCCTTAAGGTGCGAGCGGAGGCTGACCCGGAGGTCGTAAAGGCACTTGATTTGTTGCCCCAGGCTAAAGCTCTGGCAGAAGGAGCACGGAAAATTGTTGCCGAGCGCGCAGCCAATCACGCTTTGACACGTTAGTAATCTTTGTTTTACAGGGGGCGGACAAAATTTGTCCGCCCTTTTTGCTTGCTACCATCCTTCGAAGACCGCAAGGGATAGGGGCAATTCCCCTTCCTGCATCCACATTGACTTGAAGAATTTCACATGGGAAAATCCGCTTAGATGGCCACTCCCCTGGCGGCTTCTGCGCGTTGGTAATCGCCGGCCCGGAGAGGAGAATGTTCACTTCTGAGGCTCTCCTCCACCATACTCTGAGTGTTCGTGAAAAGCTGGCGTATCCTCGCTTCGTATGAAGCAAGAGATCGTGTGGGGCCTGGCTCTGCTGTTGGCGTTGGTCGCGGGTGGGATAGACTGGAAAACCCGCCGCATTCCCAACTGGCTGACGGTATCGGGCTTCATAGCCGGTTTTGTTACAAATACGGTCGCTTGGGGATGGCCGGGCTCAAAGGCTGCTCTTCTGGGGGCAGGGCTAGGTTTGTTGGTGCTGCTACCCTTCGTGTGGGTCCGGAGCCTTGGCGCGGGCGACTGGAAGCTGGTGGGCGCCTTGGGTGCGATCGTTGGACCGGCGGCCTTGCTGGATATCCTGGTGACCACGATCATAGTCGCAGGAGTGATGGCGGTGATCCTGATCGTCTGGAAGCGGCGCGTTGGGCAGACGCTTCGGAACCTGCGGAGTATGCTGGTGGCAATGATGTCGCTACACGTGCCGCCGGCTGATGTCTCGCTCGACAACCCTCAGGCGCTGAAGGTTCCTTTTGGGGTTGCGGTTGCCGTGGCCGTAGTATTGCTCACGGCTCGGCAGGCATGGGGAGTGGTTTAGCTCGTAATGAAGCAATGGAAGAAAATCGCGGCTGAGACCTCAGGAGCAGAGATCGCCGAGGCGGCATTCGTTCTGCCAATCCTGTTCGCGGTGCTTTTTGCCATTGTATGGTTTGGGCGAGCATTTAACATTTACGCGACTCTAAATCGGGCGGCACGCGAAGGAGCGCAAGCAGCTGCCGTCTCGAGCTGCGCCACGTGCATACCTACAATACGAAACCAGGCATACATACAAACTAGCGTCGTGAATCCAATATTGAGCGCGTCGCACATCGACCCTGCCCCGGCGACAGTGATCTTGACTACCAATGTTCTAATGAACCCTGGCGCCACTCCGCCTGAAACTAAGATGAGTGTTTCTGTGTCGTACACATACGGATTCCAGCTGTACGGGATAGGATGTTGCCCTCTCCATCTCGCCCCGCTTAAGCCGCAAATCACTATGAACGCCACCGCACAGGCGCGACAGGAAGACTGAATGGCACAGAGAGGGGTGGCACATCTCCGATGGCGGCTCCGTGAGCTTTTGTTCCGGCTTCGTGATTCTCATGGAGCACAGATCATCGAATTCGCAGTCGCTCTCCCGCTGCTGATGGTGTTTGTTGTGGGGATTGGCGATTTTGGGAGCGCTATCACGTTAAGACACAAGTTGAATAATGCAGTCCGCGAAGGCGCTCGCTTCGGTGCGAACGAACCGACCGCAGATCTATACAGCACAGTTGGTGGCGGGCAGGCTCCAGCCTCAGTGAATGCCATCGCCCAACTGGTCGGAAAATATCTTCACGATGCTAATTTGAATGATTGCGGACTCATGACGGGTTCGTGGACGATAAGTGGACCGATCGCACCGCTGGGTTGGCAATATACCGGTAGTTCCTGTCCGCTTACGCTGACTATCGACCGTGGCTTTCCGGCGCAGGCGGGAACCACCGGTGGGGATACGAACGTACCCAAGTGGATGATAAGCACGCAGGTCACAATCAGTTATCCTTACTTTTGGCAATTCAATCGGGTGATTGGGCTGATCGCACCTGGGGCTAATTATTCGGGCCCTAGTCAGCTCACGTCTAATGCGACCATCGCCAATTTCATGTAAATGGAATGTTGAAGTATGGTTCGATATAGTCGAGCACGAGAACGGGGCGTGACACTCCCGCTCATGGTGTTCGCGATCGTGCTTGTGCTCGCGATGGCTGCCCTTGCTATCGACGTTGCTACGCTGTACATGGCAAAGAGCGAGGCACAACGCGCAGCCGACGCGGCGGCTTTAGCTGCAGCGCGAGCCTTTATTCTGGCCAGCACAACCACTGCCCCGGGTGACCCGACCGCCGAGGATGTAGCCACGACCCTAGCCCAGCAGCAAGCGTTAGCCGCTGTGCAAACCAACAACATTGCGGGTCGGCCTGGACTCCTAGATCCGATGGAGTTTTCCTTCTCCAATCCCTTCTCGGTCAAAAGCAATCCCACAGTGACGGTCAAGGTTGAGCAAACCGCACTACCTACTTTTTTTTCCCGTATCTGGAGCCGTGCCCCAAACACAGTGAGTGCTACCGCAATGGCGGAAGCCTACAATCCGTCGGAAACCGCATCCAATCCGGCGGTGAACGTCCAGTGCGTGAAGCCATTCATTGTGCCCAATAAAGATCCGGAACATCTGCCGCAAGGCTTTGTCAACGTTGACGGTGCACTGATAAACCCTGGACGGGCGGCCCCTAACGGAACTGGGATTGTCGGTGAATTCATAAAGTTCAACCTTGATTGCCCAGCATGCGGACCTGGTGTTTTTCATTCGCCCAATGCGACCGCACCGGATCCTTCCCAAACCCCGCCCCTTCCCGGACAGCTTGATTTCGTTCCCGCTGTACTACCCACGGCTACCAGCGGAGCATTTTGTCCTGCCTGCGTGGGGAGCAGCGTAACTCAGTTCGAGCATGATATTTCCTGCTGCAATGCGGCTGCACTGGCTTGCAACACGGCTACAGGCAACACCGTCACAGTGGATACTATTACCAATGTGTCAGGACCGAGTGGGCCGTTGACGAGCGGGCTGCAGTGTCTAATTCACAAGCAGCCGGCCTCGGGCATGGATAGCCTCGATCCCGGCGGATTCCCCACTGCCGCGGGCAGTCCTTTCCGTTTTCTCGCCGGGCCGAACAATCCGCTGGTCCGCGGCACCAGCCCCGTAGTTCACAGTGGGGACGCAGTCAGCACCAGCGACTCTGTGATCACTCTAATGATCTACAACGGTCCCCTGCCGGTGAGCGGAATAGTCGATATCGTCGGATACATGCAGGTCTTCATAGTCAACGAAGACGCGAGTATCACGCCAGAAAGCTTCACCGGCTACATTCTGAACGTGTCTGGCTGCGGCGATGCAGCGCGGCCCAGCGCTATCACTGGTGGAGGAGCCTCACCTGTCGCAGTACGGTTAATTCACAACTAGATTTTTATCGTGGTGGGTTATTCGGATCGGGCTGATCGCGGGACGGGATCGGTTCGTCTGGCACTTCTCCGGCTGGTTGCGGCGGAGCATCTGCT
>DATBFG010000082.1:0-7108 GCA_036558645.1 Terriglobales bacterium | reverse complement strand
AACTTGCGTCCAACTTTCGAAGCACTTCTTGGGAAGGCTTCTTTGCCGCGGCCGTGGCGCATTTTTGTCGATGAGCGAAGCTTGTCGATCTGCATCGCATGTCTCGCTTGGGTTCGTCGAACTTCTGGTGGGACTTCAACGACGTATAGATTCGCTGTCGTGAGTGGGTTCTCGTGCCCAAGGTGTGCCTGAACGTTCTTCAACTGCCGCTGGTTATGGGTAGCATAGGTGCGTCGCAGCACTTGAAAGGTCAGAGGAGTGCGGATGCCAAGCATCTTGCCAATTGGCTGAGGATTCCGCCTAAGCCAATTTCGGCTGGTCAGGGGAACGCCGGGCTTCTGGGAAGGAAACATGAGCGCCTGCGGGCGCGTGTCAGGGCAAACTTTGCGCCAGCGCGCGAGCGCCTCACGAGTTCCGCCATCCATGGCAACCTTTCGCGGTTTCGCTTTTTTCGTGTGCCGCTCATACATTCCTTCCCAAGCTGAATTTTGGATGAGAAGGTCTCTGCCCACCTCACCTTCCCAACGCAATCCAAAGAGCTCGGCCGAACGTATCGCACAAAATGTTCCAATTCTCGTCATGTCGTAATCCCGAATTCCAAGCGCGTCTCTACGGTTAGCCATTGCCTGCAGCGCCTTGGCAGCTTCAGGTTTTGGCAACACCGGCTTTGCCGGGGCCGAGGTATTAGGAATCGGTATGCGCCGCATAGGGTTGTCGGTAAGCCGTTCGCTATCCCTTCTCAGATGCCTTCACATCGGTGATCGCCCCTGGGGTGTATCTTAGTGGTCTGCTAGCTGGGAACCCCGGTTGGAGGGCTAGAGACCGGGCCCATTGAACTGTGCAGCTGGGTTCCGCAGTGCGGACAGTAAAAGTCGTTTACCCCAACCGCGCGCTGGCATTGCGGACAACTGGGGCCAAGCTTGTAACTGCACTGAGGGCAGAAGCTGAACCCAGACTGTACGGGATGGGCGCATTGCGGGCAAACACTTCGCAATGGGAACCGTAGCAAGAAATAAAGAATGATGCCCAGAGCGTTGGGAACAACAACAGCCAGAATTGTCCAAAGGATCGGGCTCATGCCGCGGCGCTTGGCATCGCGGTTGATATGGCCGATAAGCAACAGATAAGAACCCGCTACCAGCCCGAGCAGAAGCCCGAGCAACGGCCGGCTCCATGCCGGTATCGGATGGGATTGTGGGTGGCGAACCACAGCGATATTGAAAAACCACTGCGCCGCGACGAACGCGACGCCAGCCAGGATCCATGCCCAGGCCGGAATAATTTTGACTTCTGCCGCCAGTCCAGTTTGAGTTTCTTCTTTCGCTAGCATAAATTTGCCCACTTTCTGATCACCATTGCCGCGACCCTTGTGCGTGGCTCTTCACGTGAGTGCCGTGTGCCAACAACACCACGCTTATCACGAGAGCTGGCGCAATAAAGAAAAACAGGAAACCTGCTTGCCAAACCAGAGTAGAGACTCCGGCCTGCTCTCCCATCCAGGCAAACAAGCGCCACAGGAGCGGCAGGGTCAGTGTTGCGGTGAGCCCTACGCCCAAGCAAGCCATCCCCACCAGCCACATGCGCTCCCGAGTCTCGCGAAGCCTGGCGGCATGGAAGCGCACCCGCAACTGCGTAGCTCGTACCAATCGGGCATCAGCGGCTACGGGAAGGGAGCGCAAAGCGCGAACCATCAGGGCCGTGCCTTCCGCATAATTGCGACACGATGCGCACTCCCCGAGATGGTTCCGAAGCCAGATCTGCTGCGCATCCGAAAGAGCATTACCCAGAGCGATTAGCTCCCGCGCCTCGTCATGTGTGTCCCGCGTCATGCCTGTGCTCCCTTCAACCGCGACATCAGCAGGTTCAATCCCCGATACAGCCGCGACTTCACCGTACCCACCGGAACTCCGGTTACCGTGGCAATCTCCTCTAAAGCCAGCCCCTCCCGGAAACGCAATATGACCGTTTCGCGATAGTCCGATTGAATGCCGACCAAAGCGGTACTGATGCGCTCGGCCTGCTCGTGCTGCGCCACAACTTCCCAAGCCAGCGGCCGGGTGTCGGTTGGTTCCGCTGGGGCGTGCTCTTCGTCCTCCATCAGCCCATCCAGGCTGACTGGACGTTTCTTCCGCAAATAATCGATGGTGAGATTTCTTGCCACCGCATAGAGCCAAGTAATGAATTCATGTTTACCGTCGTATTGATGGCCGCGTTCCAGCACGCGAATCCATGTTTCCTGGAAGAGGTCCTCCGCAAGTTCACGATTTCCCGCCAGGTATACCAGATAACGTAGCAGTCGGTGTTGATACTGCTCGATTAGACGGTCCAGCAACAGCGGATCGCGTCGGCGAAGACCGCGAGCAATTGCTCTGGCCTCGGACTCCATCTCGATCATGAGGAAATATGCTGCGGCGTCCATGCTACCGGATATACGGGTGAGCACCTAAAAAAGATCCAAGGCGCGGTGGCGGGCCCGTCTGAAACTTTTCATGCCCGTGCCTCGTAGGAAGCGTAAGGGCAGGAGGAATTGCGATGAAGATCTCTTTGACCGTGCTTGTGCTTGTCCTGCTGCTGAGCATCCTGGCTGGATGCGCACCGGGTCCTAACTCATTCAAGAAAATGGCGACTGAACACGGCGAAATCGCGGGCTTCTGGCTCGGCCTCTGGCAGGGCTTTATTGCTCCGCTTGTATTTGTGGCCTCGCTGTTTAAGAACGACCTCAATATCTACGAGGTCCACAACAATGGGGCCTGGTACAACTTCGGATATCTATTCGGCTTAGCATGCTTCTTCGGAGGAAGCGGCAACCGGGCATCACGGCGGAGCAGTGGAGCAAGGTTGGCACCAGCGCAAAAATAATGATTAAAATCCCCGAGCTCAACTATCAACAGAGGGCCTTGTGGGAAGTCAAGGCAATGTTGCTAGTCTGGCCGGGAAAACGGATTGTGCAAAGTGCAGTGCGCCAGTTGTGTGCGGGAGTTCGTCCGGCGATGCGGCGAGTAGGGTAGAACCATCGGATGACTGTCGGTAAGTCGTCGACACTTGCCAAGCCGTCCGAACAAAGTCCGGCGCACCCGTTCCACTGGCGAGTTTGACGAAGTCACAACGATTTACGCGCCAAATTGCCTTATTGCCGCTGGTAGCAGCCGATATTGATCTTCCCTGATTTGACTCGCCGGGAGCCTTCAAGATCGAGTTCTCCCACTGGAATGTTCTCCATTGTGCCTGCAGCGAGGGCGGGAGAATCGGACTGAAGGTGGAAGTCATTCTTGGCCGGATCAATAAAATTCGGGTCAGCAAAATGGGAATGCCGGTCGTTCCCGGTGGCCTCGACGTATTTGTCAAATCCCGTCACGGTGTTGGAAGCTTCTGCCCACGTGCTCGCCTTTGCGCCGGACGCACAGTAATAAAGGTTGTGATCGATGATGGCGGGCGCCCTGTTTTTGTCGAGCTCAGATTTGTTCAGCATCATGAGGCAGCGCGGTCCTGCGTACACGATATTGTTCTCGAAAAGATTGTCTGCCATGTTCCACTGCATTTGGAATTCCCCGGTGCCCGTCGCTGACGTGTCGTTCTCGTAAAGAGTGTTGTTGACCACAGTGCAGTGATCGGTGTGTCCGCGGTCGGGCGCATAGCCTCCGATGGAAACGCCCGCGGTATGGCTGTGATAGATGAGGTTGTTCCGCGCTGTAATGTAGCTCGTGGCACGGTCCTTGTGCTCGCTGGCCAGTTCGATTCCAAAGTCCACGTCGTGCATCACGTTCTGTTCGATCAGGATTCTGGTGCCACCATCTACGTAGATGCCATCGGAAGATTCATCATTGCGATATGCAGGGTTGCCCTTCGACGTGATGTTGTAAACCAAATTGTTGCTCACCACTCCATCACGCGCCTGATCGACGGCGGGGTCGGGAGCAGTGCGCTCAAAGCCGATGACGTCGATTCCGATGTTGTTGTTGTCGTGGACGACGTTGTGCGTGATGCGGAAATTTGTGACGTTTCCGTTCACAACCAGCGACTCGCTTGAACCTGTCTTGAGGTGATGCACTTCATTGCCGTCGATGATGAGGTCCGTAATGGGAGTCTTGGCATCGGTACCGTATACGGCGATGCCAAATCCGTTGCCACCGCTTCCGGGCTTGTCTCGCCCTGGAAACGTCTGCTGAATGTGATGGACATTATTCTTCAAAAGCTCGATGTGCGTACCCGCGCCCATGACACTTATGCCCAATGGGACGAGCCGATGTTCGGCGGTATGAAAGTTCCGGATCTCGAAACCCTCGATTCTTACGTAACTCTGATTCTGGATGGTAAGGACCGCCTGCCGTCCAGAGGGCGTGAAATGGTCCGCGTCGAGGATCGCTGTTTCGCCGGGATAACTTTTGAAGGTGATGAATCCGTCACTCGCGTTGCCGGATGCATTGATGCTCACGAGTTCTTCGTAGACTCCACCGCGCACGTTTATCGTGCTGCCCGCACGAGCTATATCGGCGGCGTGTTGAACGGTACGCCACGGAGCGGATTCGGTACCGGGATTTGAATCGCTGCCTGCCGTGGACACGTAGAACGAGGAATTCACTTGGGCGGAAGCTTGGACGGCGCACGATAATAGCAATAAAAGGATTGGAAATTTCATAGCCTCTCTCATGAAAGCGCTCGACTAAGTCAGACTTAGGATCCGTTACCTTCCACCGTGCATCATCCTTCGTCGCCTACACCAAAGGCCGATCTGGCTTGTAATTGTGGCGTAGCGTCAGTGAGCCATCGGAGTTGACCTTCTGGCGGCATGCCCAACGGACCGGGTAACGCACGCCTTTCACCTCAAGTTCCGCTTTCAGACATAGGCCTTCCCATTGCGCGCCTGCGGGAAGCATGAGCATGACTTGATGAACGCCGGTCGGCTTCGGGTATCCAGCGTCGACGCAGCCGGAGACGTTGATCTTTTGATCCTCGCTGAGCACGCTGAGACGAAGCACGCCGGGAACGGGCGCGATGCCATCGTTGGCAAGTCCGATCACCAGGCCGGTGACTCCATCGCGCGTGAATGTCCAGATGAACGAGGGGCGAATGCGGTAGCCGATCTGGCGAGCGATCTTGTCAATCGGCTCGGGAAACTTGTCATAGTAGCTGAGAATGTTGGCGGCGGACTGGTTGTGCCAACTCCAAAGCGACAGATAGTTGACACCGACATCTGCTGCGTGGGTGATGATTTGTTCGTTGTAAGTAACCCCGTCTTCATCACTCTGCAGTTCCTTCGGATCGCCTGTGGTGAAACCAACTTCACAGATTGCAGCGGCCCAGGGCGGACGGTAGCTGAGTGCCTCGATCTGAGTGTTCTCAATAAAGATGGTGTCGGTGCGCAGCCAATTGCCCGTACGCATCGTGCGATCGACGAGGTCGGAGTTTCCGACGTTGCTGAAGTCGGGCTGGGTGTTCGTAGCCAGCGGGACTTTCGTCCAGTGTTCAAGTTGCATCTCAAACATGGACGACCATGTTCGCTCTGCAACAAGTTGGCTCGAAAAAGGATTTCCCTCGAACGGCCATGTGTGCCCTTCGCCCCAAAAGCCGTACATCATCGTGTCCATGAATTCGACTTGCGGATGGCCGTTGAGTTCGTCGGCCAGCAATCCATTCAATTCGCGAAATGCAGCTTGATACGCCGGGTGATCGTATTGCGGCACCCGATTGTCCTTCCGGTACCGCATTTCCGCAGGATTGCCCTTCCACTCGCCTTTGAGCTTTACGTAAGGAACTCTGTTCAATAGAAAATCTGGCATCCCCGGATCGGGAAAATCTGGATTCTCCAGCATGACTCGGAACCCGATGCGCTTGTTGTAGCGCCGAGCGAGATCGAACGCGATCTTCCACGACTCGGGGAATTCGAGCCGTCCCGGTTGTTTCTGGATGTCACGCCAGTTGGGTCGGGTATAGACCTTCTGCGCGAACGGTAGCTTGATCAGGTCTTCGAGTGTGCGTTCCAGAGTTTGGCCGGGAACGTGGAGTGGACCGGTGTCATCGGACAGGTAGACGATGAGACCCATGCCATAGTTGCTGACGATGTCCTTCGAGGGAGAAGTGATCATCGAGACATCGCTGTCGGGGACCACAGCGCCGGGCCCATACTGCGGGAATGGTCCTTGGTAGAGCCGGTCAGGAACGGGAGGCCCTGATCCCCAATCGTATTTGTCCCAGTTGTGCTCGGGCACGTAGGCCTTAGCGGGTGCGGTATATAAGCCGACCGAGAGTCCTGCGGCGGCGGCGGACTTCAGGAACGTGCGTCGGTACATGAGTGCTCCTAAACGCGAAATTATGTTGTGTTCACCTTTTGCGACTTGCGGCGTACGGCTACTGCGGCGTTGCCTCCAACAGAAGGTGTTTCGAAAAATCTGCAGCCAGGTGCGCGACCGGTCCGCGAACGATTCCGAAATCTGTCCCGTCAACGTAGTCGACGACGTGATACGAGCGATCGTCCAAGCCGCGCAGCTCCACGTTGCCTTTCCATTGGCCAGCGAAGAAGGCGTAGTACATCTTCGTATCCTTGCGAATGACGTGGGCTTCGGGACGATCAAAACCAATGTCGTAGAGCGTCCCCAGATATTGACCTCGGGAAAGACCCTTCTCCTGGTAAAGCTCCAGCCACTTCTGGAAGCTCTCAGCATGTTCGGGCGTGAGATCGAAACGACCATGTTTCTGAACTAGAGAAGGCAGCACAAATTGCGTGCCCACTACTCCGCCGATACCAAGCGTCGACGCGAAATCGTCGTGATTGTCGCTCAGCTCAACGTGATCCCCGAAGTAAGGGACATCGTTCCCCATGAGCCCTTTGATGGTCTTGCCTTTGGAGCGTACGTGGAAAGAACTCGTCGGGTCTGAGGTCACTGACATATTGAAATGCGGCATAGTGAAGAAAGAATACGCAGTTCCGCATGGGCAGAATTCCACCAGCGATCCGGGCTTGGCTTTTTGTGCGGCGTCGTAGAGTTCCCGGAAAAAATCCGGCAAAGCTTCAACCGAGTCCTCGGGGTGCGTGTGGTGGTGGGCAGGGTTGTAACAGGCAGGAACGCCGTTCATATGCTGGCCGTCGAGTTTGAGACCGTCAAATCCCCAA
>DATBFG010000081.1:0-15053 GCA_036558645.1 Terriglobales bacterium | reverse complement strand
GCCGATGGCCGGCTGAGCACTTATGCTGGGCCCGAGGTCAGCATTGCATCCACGAAAGCATTTACGGCACAAATGGCAGTTCTCTACCTATTTGCCATTTATCTCGGGCAGGTGCGAGGCAAGCTAACCAAAGAACAAATTCGCACACACGTTCGCGAACTGCTGGCGTTGCCTAGAAAAGTCGAGAAAGTCCTCGAGGGGGCTCCCCAATGCGAAGACATTGCTGAGAAGTACCACAAGATGCAGGATTTTCTTTTCCTGGGTCGCGCCATTCACTATCCGGTCGCCATGGACGGCGCCTTGAAGCTGAAAGAGGTTTCTTATATCCACGCCGAAGGCTATCCAACAGGGGAAACCAAGCACGGACCCAACGCACTGATCGATGAAACTTTGCCGGTCGTAATCATTGCCACTCGCGATCGCAATGACGCCGGATCCATGTTGCGCTACGATCGCAACGTCGCAAACATCAGAGGATTCAAGCAACAGTCGGCACGTGTGATTGCGGTCGCGACGGAAGGCGATAATGAAATGCGAAAGTTGGCGGATCACGTTATCTATCTTCCCGAAACTCCTGAACTGTTATCGCCAATTCTGGAGATTGTCCCGCTGCAACTTTTCGCCTATTACGTGACCGTGAAGCGGGGCCTGGACGTAGATCGTCCGCGGAACCTGGTGAAATCGGTGACTTTGGAGTAAATGCTAGTTCGGTTTGCGGTTTTTGCCATCCGCCAGATGGCGAAGAAATATGGTGTTGCCGGCGATCTTGAATTTTTCGAGAAAAGACGCTTCCGCTCTGATCATCATCTCTTCCGAGTTCTTTTCCCTCAGGGTTTCGCGAATCTTCTCGCCCGTATCCGATTCGTTGGTAATTACCTGCATGTAGAACCACAGGAAGTGGCGCATCTGATCGAGCGCAGACTTGAGCGTCTGAAGTGCCTCCAACTCCGGCAACTGACTGAGGGCCTCGAGAAGTTCGGGATCGTTCGGCGCTTCCATGGCAGCAAAGTTCAGCTCACGCTGAATGGCTCGCAGGTCTTCCGTCACCCGCAAAATACGAATCTGTACTTCGTCCAGGTAGTCTTCCCGATCCATTTAGGAGTACGCCCTCACGTCCTCAACATCTCATCGACAGACGGGAGCGCGAAGATGTCCCACGATCATGCGCTTTGGTAATTCGAGCTATTACTTTGGTCTGACTCCTTTGTGTCAGAGTTCATCGTGCGGTTGTGGAGCGGCTGAAACGCTTGACTGGCGCGGATTTCTGGCACTCCGAGAACACGGACACCGCGGCACGGATTCTCGATCGCCCACAGCATTGAGCTCACCATTTGTTCCAGCGTGACGAGGCCCAAGCGCTTGGCACCGTCGCGGGTAGATGGGATTCGCGCGAGAAGCCAATACATCGGTAATAGCGCAAACGGCCAATGGTGACCCGGCCCGAGAACGTACCAAGGACGCAGGACCGTAGCGTTCAGCCCGCTGTTCCGGAGTCGGTCCTCGCATTCGGAACGTACAGCGATGTAGGCTTTCATGACCGGAGCAGGGTGAGCAACGCTCAAGTAGACAAAGTGCTGGATTCCCGCTTGCTGTGCGGATTGAATCGCCCCAGTTCCGGACACCAAATCGACATTTCGGAACTGTTCCGCCTTTGAGGGGTTCGGATGGGAAACGCCTACCAACTGCACAAAAGTGTCAGCCGGCTGGATGCGATTGGCGTACGAAGTGGGATCGAGGGCGTTCCCTCGAACAGGCACGCAGTCGGCCGGCAGTTTGCCCTCGGAACCCTGACGCACTAAGGCCTTCACCTCATGTCCACGTTCGAGGAGTCTGGAAATAAGCGGGCGGCCCAGATATCCACTTCCTCCCGTCACAAAAACATGCTTGGACATATGTCCGGAATCCCTCGTTGTTTTCGATTTAACCACTAGGAGTACGCGACAAACAGCCTCATGGATTTTCCAAAAGCCTTGCCATGTCTGCAAGGAGAATCCGCAGAAAGAAGTGTGTCAAACGCGAGATGTCGCTTGCAACGAGAAGTACCAATTCGTTGAGTCGGAGCACGCCTGACTTGATGCGAGCCATTGGTCGATGGAGTCTGACAGGACTGATGCTGAACTCCATTATTGGGAGCGCCATTTTCGGTTTGCCATCTACGATCGCCCTGTCGTTGGGAAGAAATAGCTTCTGGGCGATGTTGATCGCCGGAGCGATAAATGCCGTTATTGTTGCCTGTTATGCCGAAGTTGCTTCCCAATTCAGCGAGGCTGGCGGAGCCTACCTTTATGGTCGCGTTACGTTCGGACGTTTTTGCGGCATACAAACCGGCTGGATGCTCTTGCTGGCACGGATTGCTGGGCCTGCGGCAAATGCAAACCTGTTTGTCACGTATGTTGAAGAATTCTGGCCGAAGGCGGCCCAACCCCTTCCGCGGCTGGCTATTTTGGCCACGGTGCTCGGTTTTCTGACTTTGATCAACATTCGAGGCGTGCGTGGCGGCGCCTATGTCAGTAACCTTTTCATCCTTGCGAAACTCGTCCCACTCTTTTTTCTGGCTGGAGTTGGAGGCCTGTACCTGCTCTCCGGACACGGCGCACCACCGACGATTTCGACCGCAGCATCACCTCAAACATGGCTGAAGACAATTCTGCTTCTCTTCTTCGCATACGGCGGCTTTGAGAACGCGCTTACTCTGCTAAGTGAAGCCAAGGACCCCAGGAGAGATGTTGCCGCCGCCCTGTTCACGACCATCCTTATATGTATCCTGCTATATGCCGGCATTCAGTGGGTTGTGGTCGGCGTGCTGGTCGATCCGGCGCACAGTCAGCGTCCACTAGCAGAAGTGGCGCGTGTAATCTTCGGAACGCATGGCGCAAGCGTCATTTCCCTGGTGGCACTCATCTCCCTCTACGGGGGGATGAGCGCAAACATACTCGGTGTGCCACGCGTTCCGTTTGCCCTCGCCGAGGCTGGTGATTTTCCTTCGATCTTCTCCGCCATACACAGCAAATTTCGTACACCATATTTTTCGATTCTAGTTTTTTCTCTGCTTACATTCTTGCTAGCCGGTCTCGGAAGCTTCGCCTGGAATGCCCCACTCTCTGCCATTGCACGCTTGTTCTACTATGCGGTTGGATGTGCTGCCCTGCCTGCCCTTCGCCACAAACAACCAAATGCCGCTTATTTCCGACTGCCTGGAGGTATCGTGTTTTCCATTGTCGGGATAGGTTGCTGTTTGCTGCTCGCGACCCAAGTGGACCTGAGTGGCTCCATTGTATTGGGCGTCACGGTTGTGGTCGGGGTCATAAATTGGATCGTGGTGCGTTCGGAGAAACCGTTCGTGCGTGCAAATCGCGAAGTATTGTGGCAGTGAATCCGAGGTGCTAGCCTAACGTCTTGTATGCGGCAAAAAATCCTCGCCGTGCTTGTTCTCGTTGCAACCTTTCCTAGGCTCTTCGCGCAAACACCCACAAACTCTCAGCAATCGAGTGTTCATCTTGAACGGGATATTGCAGTCCGGATGCGCGATGGCGTGACCCTGCGGGCCGACCTCCTCCTGCCCGCGCAAGAAGGCCGATTTCCAACCCTCGTCTATCGGACACCTTACGGCAAGGAGTATGCCTTGAAGGAGTACACCACATTCCAGCATGCCGTCGAACGTGGATATGCCGTCGTGGTCCAGGATGTTCGGGGGCGCTATGCATCTGCGGGAGTCTTCACCCCTTACCAGAATGAGGGCCGTGATGGGTACGACACGATTGAGTGGGCAGCAGTTCAGCCGTGGTCGAACGGCGCTGTCGGTACATTTGGGTTGTCTTACCCCGGCGCCGTGCAGTGGCTTGCAGCGGTCGAAAGTCCCCCTCACTTGAAAGCCATGGTTCCTGCGATGACGTTTTCCACGCCTCAGAATTTCTTTTATTCCTGGGGGCTGTGGGATCTCTCATGGATGGAGTGGATATGGGACAACATCGCCCCTGACATCCGCGTAAAGAAGAATCTCGATGGACCTCGCACTTATGAGGAAGCGATCGAAGCGTGGAAGACCGTATCACCGAAAATGCTTGAGACTGTTCCGCTTGATCAGCTAGCGGAGCTGAGAGGGATCGCTCCTTATTATTACGAATGGCTCAGCCATCCTATGGAAGATCCATGGTGGGATTGGGCAGAACTGCGTAACAAGTATGATCGCAATCATGCGGCAGTTCTCAACCTTTCGGCATGGTACGACGATAACTACGGACCCGAAGGCGCCACTACGAACTTCGCTGGACTTCTAAAGGCTCGCAAGGGCAAAGATCCGGGGACTCATCTCCTGCTGGGGCCATGGGTTCATGGGGTGGACTCCACCATGAAGTCGAAAGCCGGGGAGCGCGAGTTCGGTTCTCAAGCGGCGATTATTTATGACGACGTCGTGCTGAACTGGATGGACCATTATCTGCGCGGCGTGAAGAACGGATTGGAAAAAGCGAGGACGGTTCGCTACTTTGTAATGGGCGACGATCAATGGAAGGAGTCTGACTCTTGGCCGCCCAGAGCGACTGCCACGTCTTACTACCTTCATCGTGGGAGCCCAGGTGCAAAGATCAATACACTTTCGCTCGATATCCCGAGTGACGCGGACGGATCACTCTCCTTCCTTTCCGATCCAGCTCACCCCGTAACGAACACATATTCGTCATCTGGAGCGCATGATTACCGGGACATGGCCAAGAGAAGCGATGTACTCACTTTTGACTCGGCGCCAATGGAAAAGGACGTCGAGGTCACCGGCCCCATTCAGGCAGATATATTTTTCTCGTGTGACTGCCGCGACACTGATTTGTGGGTGCGTGTGCTTGACGTAATGCCTGATGAGACAGCGTTCAACTTGATGAGTCCGGGGCTTGATGTGCAGCGCGCCAGTTATCGCGACGTTGCCGCTGGCCGTCAACTTCTGATGCCAAATCAGGTATATGAACTGAAGTTGGATCACTTGATCACCAGCAACGTCTTCAAGCAGGGGCATCGAATCAGGGTGCAAGTTTCAGCCACGTTCTTTCCCAACTTCTCGCGAAACCTGCAAAGTGGAGAACTGGAGAATTCATCAGCCAAAATGCAGAAGGCTCAGATCACTGTTCATACAGAACGTGCACACGCCTCACGCGTCGTCTTGCCCGTAGTGCCGCGATAGCGTTCGGTGAGGATGAAACTCTATGTGCGATGGCTTTCGACGCAATCGCATGCGCACGGGTATAATCCCGCCGATCATTCAAACCTTTAAGGAAGAATCCGTGATCCTGTCCCGTACGCAAGCACTTGTGCTGATCGCAATCAGTTCGATGATGGCTGTTGCTCAACAGGCCGAGCCCGTTTTGAAGCAGGTCACTGTGCCGCATCCGTACTACTACCGCGAAATGTACCTTCCACAACTCACGACAGGCCCGGGATCCATGTCTTGGTCGCCGGACTCCCAGTCGCTGATCTACTCCATGGGTGGAACGTTGTGGCGACAGAGACTAAATTCACAAGAAGCGCAACAGATTACCTCTGGCTCCGGATATGACTACCAACCCGACTGCTCTCCGGATGGGAAGTGGATTATCTATGCGTCCTACTGGAAAGACGCAATTGAGCTCTGGGTACTCGACGTTAGCTCTAGACAAGCCCATCAGTTGACTACAGGCGGCGCGGTGAATGTCGATCCTCGGTTTTCGCCGGATGGCAAGCGCGTGGTCTTTGTTTCGACCTCGTTCAATGGACGGTTCCATATCTTCGTCGGAGACTTTGCAGATGGGAGATTAACTAACGTACAGCGTCTCACCGGAGAAAATCGCACCACTTTGAAGCGTTTCTACTACAGTCCGATCGATCATGAAATCAGTCCTGCCTGGTCGCCGGATGGTAGCGAGATCGTATATGTTTCGAATCACAATCACATCTACGGAACCGGCGGCTTCTGGCGAATGAAGGCGGAGCCTGGCGAGCAGGCAAGAGAAATTCATTACGAGGAGACAGCCTGGCGAGCAAGGCCGCAGTTTTCACCCGACGGAAAGCGGATCGTTTATGCCTCGTATCTTGGCAGGCAGTGGCATCAACTTTGGGCGATTCCCTCGGAAGGCGGAGATGCATTTCCGCTCTCCTATGGCGACTTCGACAATACGTATCCGCGTTGGTCGCCGGATGGGGAGCGTATCGCATTCATCTCGAATCGCGGCGGTAATACATCGTTGTGGTTCCAGGATGTCCTCGGCGGATTACAGACCGAGGTAGTTGCAACCACAAGACATTTCCTGAAGCCGGTCGGAACGCTGGCAATCAAGGTGGTTGATTCAACCGGGCATCCAACTGCCGCGCGCATATTTGTCACAGGGGAAGACGGCAGGGCTTACGCTCCGAACGATGCCTGGATGCATGCCGAGGACAACTTTGTGCGCGCTGAACGCCCATTCGAGCCTCACTATTTCCACACCACCGGAACTGCTGAACTTACGGTGCCGGTGGGACGAGTGAACATCGAGATCATGAAAGGGTTCGAGTATCGCATCGTGACGCAGAGCGCACAGATTACTCAGAACCAGCGATCTAGTCTCGCGATTAAGCTACAAGCTCTCAACATCCCTCAAAAAAGTAGTTGGGCAAGCGCCGACCTGCACGTTCACATGAACTACGGTGGGATCTACCGAAACACTCCTGAAAATCTGGTGAGGGTAGCTGCCGCGGAAGATCTGCCTATCGTCGAGAATCTCATTGTGAATAAAGAGCAGCGGATTCCCGACATTGCATACTTCTCGACCAAGGCTGATCCGGCCTCAACAGCCAACAACATTTTGCTGCATGCCCAGGAATTCCATACCAGCTATTGGGGACATCTTGGGCTGCTGAATCTGACTCGCAACTATCTGATCCCCGACTACGCTTCGTACGGCAATACGGCCGCGGCAAGTCTCTTTCCGGCAAACGCCGACGTTGCGGACCTGGCCCATGAGCAACAGGGACTCGTGGGATATGTGCATCCGTTCGATTTTGTTCCTGATCCAATTGGCGATTCGTCTCTCACCCACCATGAACCACTTGACGTGGCTCTGGAATTACCAGTTGATGTCGCCTTAGGCAAAGTTGATTACATCGAAGTCCTAGGGTTCAGCGATCACAAATCGACGGCCGACGTCTGGTACCGACTGCTCAACTGCGGCTTTCATCTGCCCACTGGAGCTGGCTCGGATACCATGGCCAACTTCGCGTCATTGCGCGGCCCGGTGGGTCTGACGCGAGTCTATGCAAAGGTGCCAAAAGGCCCTCTCGATATGCGGTCTTGGTTGGAATCCCTCAAACAGGGACGAACCTTTGCCACCAATGCTCCTTTGCTGGGCCTCTCATTGGAAGGCAAGGAGCCGGGAGATGAGTTACCGCTTCCCGCAGGCAAAAACAACGTGAAGCTCTCGGCTTGGATGCGCTCCATCGTTCCGATTGATCATCTACAAGTGATATGCAATGGCGACATTGTGCGTGATCTGCCGATCGAGCCTGATCATGAAACAGCAGACGTCCAAGACACAATTGAACTCTCGCGTAGCGGATGGTGCGTACTACGAGCTTTCAGTGATAAGGCCGAGCACCCGATTTTGGATATTTATCCTTACGGAACGACGAGCCCAATTTACATCACAGTCGCGGGATCGAAGCCGGATGCAAAAAAGGACGCGGCCTTCTTCATTGCATGGATAGATCGCCTTACCGAATACGCAAGCGCCAACAAGGATTGGGACACTGATGCTGAAAAAACTCAGACATTAGGCCTCTTGGGCCGCGCGCGGAAGATTTACGAAAAGTTGGAACAATAGGGTTCCATAGTTCTTAATTTAGGGCCTCGAAGCCCAAAACACCGGATTGCCAGGCAGCTAACATCTGAGGGCCTGGCGCATTACTGCACTGCCTCCTGGGTTTCTCTTTCCATCTCCAGCAACGCACGTTTGCGTTCAGCTCCCCAGCGATAGCCCCCCATGTCGCCGGAACCACGCACTACGCGGTGGCATGGTATGGCAATCGCAACTGGATTCGTGGCGCAAGCCCGCGCAACCGCTCGACTGGCTGTTGGCTGCCCGATGCCCTTGGCCACTTCTCCGTATGAGCGGGTTGCACCCACTGGAATGGACTGCAGGTAGGTCCAGACCCGTCGCTGGAAGGCCGTCGCCTGAATATCGAGCGGCAACGATTCCTTCAGTTTTTCGCCATCCAGCCGCCGCAACAGTTCCTCTTTCCAAGACTGCATGCCATTGTCGTCGCGCCTACGTGTTGCGAATGGGAACTCACGCTTCAGGCCGTGTTCAAGCTCATCATCAGAGTTTGCGAACTGAATGGCGCAGATCCCTTTGTCTGTTGCCGCAATCAGCAAGCGACCGAAGCCTGAGTCAGTAAGGACATAACGGATGGGAGCCGCAACCGCACCGCGACGATACTTGTCAGGCGTCATGCCAAGTTGCGATGCCGTTCGCTCATACAGTCTGCTGCTGGAGCTGTAACCGGCGTCGTACATGGCACGAGTCACCGAGTGCCCCGCCCTCAGGTTCTGCTTTAACTGATTTAGACGGCATGACTCGGCATAGGCTCGAGGCGTGATCCCCAGTACCGCCTTGAAGGTCTTTTGTAAATGAAAGGGACTCAAGTGAAATTCAGAGCTTAGGCGCGCCAGCGAAACCGGTTCGTCCAGATGCTGCTCGATAAAGCGGCAGACTGCTCGAATCATCTTCATTTGAGGTGTGCCACCCAAAACCTTTGGCCGGCATCGCAGACACGCCCGAAAGCCTGCGTTCTCGGCGTCCTGCGTGGTGGTGAAGAAAGTGACATTCTCGCGGCGAGGGCGGCGTGCAGGACACGATGGACGACAGAAAACGCCAGTACTCGCCACGGCGAAAACAAACTTCCCGTCATGGGCGTTGTCGCGGTCCACAACCGCCTGCCACCTTTGGTTTTCAAGATTCTGGTTCATGGCAACCGTCTCTATGGGGTTTAGTATGGCATCGCATCTCATAGTGGACCAAGCTTACGTAACGCTATTGCAATGGACTATCCGAATCTTGCGCTCAAAACCAATTTGTTCGGGAAACCTCGATTAGCCAGCCACAACCTGAAGAAAACATGAACATTTCTTGAGATATCCGAAAGGCGCGGGAAGATTCAGACTTGCGGGCGAAATCGCGGCGGCATGGGAATTTGAATTGTTTTGTTCTAGCGTCTAGAAAAGATTCCTGCAAAGGAGTACCCGAAGGTTAAGCTTAGGACGGCGACCACAGCCGCGATTTCAGGCAAGTGCTCGCGCGTTGCGCGCTTGATATCAAGCGTCTCCCGGACCCCTGACTTCAGTTCTTGGAGACTGTTCCGCAGGCGCAAGCGTTCTTCTGCCGCACGCAACTCCAATTCATGTTCAGGCACGCTGCTCATGTTAGGTCCTCATTTCTCCCTGCAGCCAGGCACGATCTGCCTTCAAAACTTCGATCGTCTTCCGAGCGAACACACCTCGTGTGCGCAAGGTGTTTGTGGCAAGATAAGCGGCGATTCCGCCCAATGCGCCCCAGACGACGCCAGTAATAACCAGCGCAAAGAACCAGGCGTACGGATTGCCCATGAATGCAACCGCGATCAATGCGACCACAGCAAGTGTGATCAGCAGAAAACTCATCAGGAGGAGAACGAGCGCAGCAAGCAAAAGTGGTGCTGCAGATTTCCATGTGGCTGTCGTCTCGCGCACTTCCGATTGAAAGAGCTCAATTCGAGTGCTGATGAACTCAATGAACTCGTTCTTTATCTCTCCCAGCGTTTGCGCAAAACGCTGCGACTGGGACTCATGAGATTTTTCATGGTTCGTCATGGGCGGCTTTGTCTCCGCAATCGTAAAAGCACTCCAGCTACGAAAGTAATGCCGGCGATGGCTGCAATGAAGTGCATAGGACGTTCATCAGCAAAATACCGACCTCGTGTTAACGCCCGAGCAAGCACTTGGTCGGCTGACTGACGGACATTCTTTGCACGTCTCGCCGCATTTATGTAAAACACAGACGCGCCTTCACATGCTCGAGCGGCAGTAGTCAGCGTCCTCTCTCTTAACGAGTGCGCCGTCCTGCGAACCCAGGGCTGTGCGGTTTGGATATCAACAGTGCTCGGCCGTCCGAAAGGTGAGGCGTCGGTACCCGGAAAATCCAGTTCTCCGGCGTCGTTTAGTCGCTGATTAGGAAATGGCTCTGGACGGGCATTCATGAGCACAAGCCTCCCCGGTTCCTTGCAACATGCGAGGGGTCAAATCATGCCCTTGGATGTCGTTTCGCGTGATCGTGTCTACCCCAAGAGGAGGAAACAGAGCGCTTGTTGGCTAAGGCCTATCTTCAGCAGCACACCCTTAGCCCAAACAGAGTTGTTCCATGATGCCTAACCCGCGAATCAGGTTCTTACGGTTTACGAGAAATAAATTAATCTTCGGCCTTGGTTAAGGGCATATTGACCAGATGCTCACTGACAAACCAGACCTGCATCTCATTGGTTCTAAGTACGTCGCTGACCACCATATCGTTGGTTCCGTCATCGCCAAGAGATGAGGCCCTCTTCGCCAGCGTTCGGCAATGACGGATGATGATCTCGTGCGCATCCAGCAAACGCGAGAGCTGCACAGGTACTTCTTCCCTGCCCTTGGGCGCGCGCTCGATTTGCGTCGTTTCAGCTACATCGTGTGCCAGCGCAACACTTACGCCACCGAGAATCTGGATACGCTCGGCAATCGTATCCACCAGTTCAGCTTGTTCTCCGAAATGCTTATCGAACAGAAGATGCAGTTGATAGAAGGTCGGACCGGCAACCTGCCAGTGCGATTTCTTGTAAAGATCCCTTAGCACCATCGTATCCGCAAGTAGCTGATTTAACTGCTCGGTCATCTCCAGACGGACAGGCTCCTCCAGATCGATTGGCAGCGCGGGGACCACCGTTCCAAACTCCTGAATCTCACGTGCGCGCTGATGGAAGTGTGGATTAGGGCTGACCTTGTGATGATTATTACCAGCGGTTTTCTTCGCCATTTGACCTCCTAATTCCTTCAGAGCAGGGTTGGCGGCAGCTTGCGCCTTGATAGACTGCCGCGAAAACATCGAAGGCTAGCAGAACAACGTGTTTTGATGAATTCTACGCAGCTTTCGATGCCAGATTTATCAAACTCCGGCTTGTCTAGACCAGACGCTGATGAAACGAGCAGCGAACAAGTGAGGAAATGTTCGACTTTCCTTCGACTTTTCTCTCAGCCTCCGCAACTCCAGGTGCGGCGCCAGCAAAATTCCTGATTATTTACTATCATGGGAATTTCACACGCAATGTATGGAGAAGACTAATCGTGGCTGAAACCCAGACCAACGGCTTGGAAGTGTTGGAAACCCGGGAATGGATTGATTCCCTGGACTACGTGTTGTCGAAAGGCGGCCCGGAACGTGCCGGACGACTCTTGCAGCAACTCTCGTTGCACGCCCGACGCGAAGCCGGCATTAATTTGCCTTTTACTGCAACCACGCCTTACCAGAACACAATTCCAGCACGCCAGCAGCCCCCGTTTCCGGGGAGCCAGGAAATGGAACGACGCATCAAGAGCCTGGTGCGGTGGAATGCTTTGGCCATGGTCGTTCGCGCCAACAAACTCCAGGAAGGAATCGGCGGGCATATTTCAACCTATGCCTCAGCTGCGACGTTGTATGAAGTAGCGTTCAATCACTTTCTTCGCGCGCGCACAGAATCTGGCGATCGGGATGTCGTTTATTTCCAAGGCCATGCAGCTCCGGGAATCTATGCTCGTGCATTCCTTGAGGGTCGGATCCCGCCACAGAAGTTAGAAAATTTCCGTCGCGAGCTAAAGCCAGGTGGTGGCTTGTCGTCGTATCCGCATCCATGGCTGATGCAGGATTTCTGGGAATTTCCGACGGTGTCAATGGGCTTGGGACCGATCCAGGCGATTTACCACGCCCGGTTTATCAAGTACCTGGAAAATCGTGGCCTTAAGGAATCCACCGGCGGCAAGGTTTGGGCATTTTTGGGCGATGGCGAAATGGATGAGCCGGAGTCGCTAGGTTCAATCACCCTCGCGTCACGCGAGCGTCTCGACAACCTGATCTTTGTGGTGAACTGCAACCTCCAACGCCTGGACGGCCCCGTTCGAGGTAACGGCAAAATCATTCAGGAACTGGAAGCGATTTTCCGCGGAGCAGGCTGGAACGTTATCAAGGTTATTTGGGGAGGCGACTGGGACAGCCTTATTCAGAATGATCGTGATGGACTGCTGGTTCGGCGCATGGGTGAGCTCTGCGACGGACAGTATCAGAAGTATTTTGTCGAAACCGGTGCCTACTTCCGGCAGAACTTCTTCGGCACCGACCCTCGATTGCTGAAGATGGTCGAACATCTGTCAGATGAGCAGTTGGCTCGTATGCGGCTGGGTGGACACGACCCCATCAAAGTACATGCGGCCTACAGGGCTGCAGCCGATCACAAGGGCTCACCGACCATTATTCTCGCCAAAACAATTAAGGGATACGGACTCGGCGAAGCCGGCGAAGGCAAGAACATCACGCATCAGCAGAAGAAGCTTAACGATGAAGAATTGAGCTTGTTCCGATCTCGCTTTGGGATCCCGATCCCCGACGCGGAACTGCATGATGCCCCGTTCTATCGTCCTTCCGACGATAGCCCTGAAATCCGCTACATGCAGGAACGGCGTAAACAGCTGGGTGGATACGTCCCCGAACGAAAGGTTCGCTCAAAGCCGATTGGCTCGGTTCCCGACACACATTTCGAAGAGTTTTATAAAGGCACGGATGGTCGCGAAGCATCGACCACCATGGTTTTCGTTCGCCTGCTCTCAAAGTTGCTCCGGGATCCTGATATCGGCAAGCTGATTGTCCCCATCATTCCGGACGAGGCTCGCACTTTCGGAATGGAAGCTCTATTCCGACAAGTCGGAATTTACTCAAACGTGGGACAACTCTACGAACCGGTCGACATGGACACCCTCCTTTATTACAAGGAAGCCAAGAATGGGCAGATCCTGGAAGAGGGCATCACCGAAGCTGGATCGATGTGCTCGTTTATCGCTGCCGGAACCGCTTATTCCAACCATGGGATCAACACCATTCCGTTTTTCATCTACTACTCCATGTTCGGGTTCCAACGCATCGGCGACCTGATCTGGGCAGCAGCCGACGAGCGTGTACGCGGTTTTCTCGTTGGAGGCACGGCAGGCAGGACCACCCTGGCTGGAGAAGGGTTGCAACACCAGGATGGACACAGCCACGTACTGGCAATGTCGGTACCGAACCTGATGGCTTACGATCCCGCGTTCGCTTATGAAATTGCAGTCATCATTCGTGACGGCATCGAGAGGATGTACGCCAAGCAGGAGTCGATCTTTTATTACTTAACAGTCACCAATGAACCTCTGGCGATGCCCGAAATGCCGTCAGGCGATGGTATTCGTGAAGGCATTTTGAAAGGCCTGTACCGATTCAAGAAATCAGGCAGGCAGGATGCGAAGGTACGGGCACAGCTCTTCGGCAGTGGCACGATCATGTACGAGGTTCTGAAGGCGCAGCAGATTCTCGAAGACAAATACGGAGTTGCGGCGGACGTTTGGAGTGTAACCAGCTACAAGCAGCTTTACATGGATGGCAACGATTGCGAACGCTGGAACATGCTGCATCCGGGCGACACTCCAAAAGTTCCCTACGTCACCACTTGCTTGAAGGATGCGCCGGGAGTATTCGTGGCCGCCTCGGATTACATGAAGGTCTTGCCGGAGTCGATTTCGAAGTGGGTGCCGCGTCCCCTGCTCTCGCTAGGTACGGACGGATTCGGACGCAGCGAGAACCGCGCTTCACTGCGCGACTTTTTCGAGGTCGATGCCAAGCACATAGTGCTGGCAACCCTCCATGCCTTGGCAAAAGAGAAACAAATCGAGCCCTCGATCGTTCAAAGGGCAATCAAGGATCTGGGGATTAACCCTGACAAAGCGAACCCTGCTGTGAGCTAACCGGGTTGGCATTTTCTTCATCCTTTGTGCGGGGGCGCGTCCTTCGCGATGGCTTAAGTCTTAGGAGACATCAGTGACTGAATTTAAGTTACCGGAACTCGGCGAAAACGTAGAGCAGGGCGATCTCGTGCGGTTGATGGTCAAACCTGGCTCCGCTGTCACCGAAGGACAACCGGTGATGGAGTTAGAGACCGACAAAGCTGTGATTGAAGTGCCATCGTCGCTCAGTGGCACGGTCAAAGAGATCAGGGTTAAAGAGGGTGAAAAGATCAAGGTTGGTCAGGTTATTTTCACCGTGGAAAATGGCGCGAGTTCCCCGAAAGCCCCGTCCACCACATCGGCAGTAGCGAAGCCTGCACCCGCTCCTGCAGCAGCAGAACCGCAAAAACAGACTTCGCCTCCCACTCCGGCGCAAGATCGACGCAAAGAGGATCGAGCAGCGATATCTTCGGAATTCAAACTGCCGGAACTCGGAGAAAACATTACCCAGGGCGATCTTGTGCGATTGATGATTTCAGTCGGTTCCAAGGTTTCCGAGGGCCAGCCGGTTATGGAACTGGAGACCGACAAAGCCGTGGTGGAAGTCCCCTCTTCGGTCAATGGCGTGGTCAAAGAACTTCGCGTGAAGGAAGGCGAGAAGATCAAAGTAGGACAGGTGATCTTCACGTTAGAAGGCGGAGTCCCTACGACAACGGAGCGTCCACGTCCTGGACCCGTCGAGCATGTCTCGGGACAGCAGGCGGCTCGCCTGGCATTTCAGGCTGCGATGAGAGCGGAAGGGAAAACCGAAGAGCAAGCATTACCTCCGGATCCTCCCGCGCCGGCAGTGCCGGTTTTCACCATGCCGACGCAACTGGGCAAAGTTGCCGGAACCGAGCATCGTGAACCTGTGCCTGCGGCGCCGCACGTCCGGCGTCTCGCTCGCGAACTGGGCGTCGACATCCACGACGTAAAGGGCACCGGCCCGGGTGGCCGGATTAGCGAAGATGATGTCAAGGCGTTCTCCAAGTCACTGCTCGCAACTGCA
>DATBFG010000080.1:0-29397 GCA_036558645.1 Terriglobales bacterium | reverse complement strand
TCTCGGCAAGGTTTGGAACGTAGCGATGCAGCCATGTGGGGTCTGTCTGCCGCTCTTGCGCTCGCAGCCCCTGTGCCAACAGCAGGAACAGCACGAATTTTTTCACGTTCGCTACTCCCGACTTGCTTTAGATTTAGTTTTCGATCCGCAAGAAATTCTAGCTCAAGAAGCTCTACTACCAAGCCTTATGGATGTAGTCAGTCGCTTGTTGAAACCCGGCGATTTCACTCAAAACCCCGAAAAGGGTCTTTCGGCCCACATCTTGATCAATGAGTGAAATCGAGATTTTGCAACAGTTGGCGTAGTAGGCCGCAAGCCTTTAGCGACAGTTGCCATTGAAAGAAGCGGGGCCCGATCTTAATATGCAGCTCAGCTCTAAGGAGAACACTTACCGTGGATGCATTCTTCACTTCCTCCGGTCTGGTCGGGCTCATCACGTTGACGTTCCTTGAGATCGTGCTCGGGGTGGACAACGTCATCTTCATTTCGATTCTGTCGAGCAAGCTTCCGGGGCCGCAACAAGTACCGGCGCGACGGATCGGGCTCTTGGTTGCGATGGGGATGCGCATCCTGCTTTTGCTTTCCATTGTGTGGATCGTCAGGCTGACGGCTCCTCTGTTTGACATATTGGGGCGCCCTATCTCCGGACGCGATCTCATCTTGATCGGGGGTGGCCTGTTCCTGCTCGCGAAAGCGACGACTGAAATTCATGAGCGCCTGGAGGGTGAAGAAGGCCACCGCTCAGCACGAGTACGCCCGTCGTTTGCAGCTGTCATTGCTCAGATCGCGATCCTGGATATTGTCTTTTCTCTGGATTCAGTTATCACCGCCGTCGGCATGGCCGACGAGATCGCCATCATGGTTACGGCGGTGATCCTGGCAATCGGCGTAATGTTGTTCTCGGCCGGAACCATCAGCGCCTTCGTTAATCGCCACCCCACAGTGAAAGTTCTTGCCTTATCGTTTTTACTGCTGATTGGCATCTCCCTGGTGGGCGAAGGCCTCGGCATGCACATACCGAAGGGATATATCTATTTCGCCATGGGTTTCTCCGTGTTTGTGGAAATGATCAACTTGCGCGCCCGGAGAGTCGCAGCGCCAGTTCACCTGCGTGAGCCTTACGTTTGAGCTGCTGGATCACAAACGAGTTTCGATGCTTGAAGAAATTCAGAGAGCAAAATGGCAATTGATCCACTCCTGGCCAAGTTCAGTGCCATGATCTCTCGGTGTTTGCGCACCTTTATGCGCGGTGGCCTGACCCCGATCTCAATTGAATGCGGAAACGCGCAGGCGGAACTGTAAACTCTCGTTTGAACGCACGGTTGAAGGCAGCCTCGGACTCATATCCCACTTCGGCTGCGATCTGAGCTACTGAATAACTGGTTGCGCCCAGCATCTGAGCAGCAAGTTGGAGGCGCCAGCGCGTCAGGTACGCCATAGGAGGTTCATTGAGGTAGTAGCGGAAGCGCTCGGCCAGTACCGAACGCGAGACTCCGGCTCCCTGAGCCAATGCGGCGAGCGTCCACGGATGCGCGGGGTTGCGGTGCATCAACGCCAGCGTTTTTCCGACTTCTGGATCGCGCGCGCCAGCCAGCCAACCAGTCTGTTCCGGTGGCAGGTGCGCGATGTACAACCTCAGTGTTTCGACAAACAAGGCCTCCGACAGCTTTGCCAGAACAGCCTCTCCCCCAGCCCGGGAAGCGTCCGTTTGATCGACGGAAAAGCGGATCGAGTTTTCCAGCCACCGCCCCGAAGCATCGTTTCGAATGCTGACTTTGAAGACGCTCGGTAGCCCGCTCAGAAAAACCTGGCTCAGGCGCGGCTCGCACGCCATGTATCCACAAACGAATTTCGTAACGACTCCGCCCCCACCCGCGCGCGCCAACCTCAACCCCTGGGAGAAAATCTTAGTCAATTCTTGCATCAGGTCTACAGTTTTGATCGGTCTGCCGTTCTCAATAATGTGCGCGTCGCCATGGGGGAAGATCACCACGTCCCCGGCATCGAGAGCCACGTGCTCGCCATCTTCCACCCGGGCAGAAGCGTGCCCTTCCGTGAGCAGGTGATAGATAATCACGTGCTTCGCGCCCTCAGCCACGAAGGGCGCAACGTTGCACGATGAGGGTGAGCGAAAGCTCCACGGAGCGGAAAACTCCCCGTTGTAGAACATCGCTCCCTGAAGCTTCACCACCTTCAACACTTCGGACAGCACATCCATATCGGTCTCCGCCGAACGTCGGCAAACCTTTCCGGATTCTGGAGCAAGCAATCATACGGCAGTTGCGTCGTGGACAAGAAAGCCGGACGCTTGGGCAAGTTCTCTGCGAATCCTGCCGCATACTGGCTACGTCAAAACAGCCGAAGCAAAGCATCGCTGGTCGATTCAAATCTAAATATTCGGGGAGGATGAAGTATGCCAGTCATTCAAGAGAAATCAATCAAGGAAATCCTCGCCAGAGAGCCGCAGTCCTATCCTCTGGCCTCAAGCGTACACGTGGCCGGACACGATCACACAAAGTACTTGCGTATCGCGTTACGGATGGTGGGCGTGGCCTTCATCGTGGGGATTTACACGTTCGTTCATGTTTGGCCGTCGGGCTGGTCCTGGCACGCCGGACAGTCGCAACACCTGCCACATTACCTGCAGATGATTCTCGGGGTTTACGCTACGCTGGGCGTATTTCTGTTGATTGCGAGCCGCAACCCGCTCGCACACTTGAGCCTTATCTGGTTCACCGTGTGGTCCAGTGTTGTACACGCTGCAATCATGGCAGTCCAGGCGCTGACAAACTCGGACCAGATTGCACACCTTTGGGGCGATGTCCCGGCACTACTTCTTTTCGCAGCCGTCCTGGCGTTCCTTACCCCGCGAGGCGCGGTAACAACCGCGCTTTCAGCAGGCAAAAAGTAAGAACCGAAAGGCACTGGAGGAGAAATGAGCACAACGGTGGAAATAGATGGGCTGAAAACACGCCTGAAAGAAACCTGGATGGCTGGAGACTACGACCGGTTCTCGCGCTATATGGAGCAGGGCGCACGCATTTTTTACGAACAACTCGATATTCCCCCTGGCTGCCAGCTGCTCGATGTGGCTTGTGGCTCCGGCCAGGTCGCGTTGTGGGCGGCACGGGATGGAGTGAATGCCACCGGCGTGGATATTGCCCCAAACCAGATACAACGGGCACAGGCGCGTGCCAATGCTGAAGGCCTCAACGCTCGTTTCATGGAAGGCGATGCCGAATCCCTCCCATTTGAAGACGCTAGTTTTGACGTCGTAACCAGCTTGTTCGGAGCTATGTTTGCTCCACAGCCGGAGCTCGTGGCCCGCGAACTGTTACGAGTGTGCAGCCCCGGAGGCACTATCGCGATGGGAAATTGGACGCATGAAGGATTTGTGGGACAAATGTTTATGACCTTCGCCAAGTTCATCGCACCATCGGGGATGCCAGCCCCGGTGTTGTGGGGTAATGAGGGAGTGGTGCGCGAGAGGTTGGGCCACGGGATTTCTGATCTTAAAATGGCGCGACACCAATACGACTTTACCTATCCCTTCCCGCCGGCTGAAGTAGTGGAGTTCTTTCGTCAGTACTATGGGCCCACGAATCGCGCGTTCGCATCGTTGGATGAATCTGCTGCGGGACGGCTTCGCGAGGAACTCGAAGCTTTGTGGTCCGCACATAATCGGGCGGGCGATGAGCTGACTGTAGTTCAAGCAGAGTACTTGGAGGTTGTCGCAACGCGCGCCTGATACATCGCTCGGATCGCCTTCCTGGCCGCCCGATGCCCCAGGTAAGGCCTTTCAACCGGCTTCAGATGTCCACGGATGCCTGTGACGTTCAGGGTCGGAAGGGTTCACTGAAGTTGCGCCTAAAGCGCAGGATCGATCTTTCGCAAGGAGGAAGAACTTGAATCGCTATTTGATCGAGACGCCCCACACGGCGTCGGAATGCCTTGATTTGATCAAGGTGCTAAACGCGCAGGGTTATCTCTGGAATTTTGACTGGGGATGCAAAGCTGGCGTCCACAGCGGGTGGATCATCATTCAGGCGGAAAACGAGGCACAGGCACGGCTCGTGGTCCCGCCCTTGGTGCGCAATCGCGCACGCATCGTCAAGCTAAACAAGTTCGACGCTGCATGCATTGAAGATTGCGAAAAGCAAGAGATGGCCGCTCCAGGGTCTGGCGGCAGGTAGAAGCCATCACATGGTTGCGAAGGTCAAGCGCCCGTAGCGGAACCGGTCAGCATACCTCCGTTTTGATCGTGCCTGGAAAGTTCGACAGCCGCACAGAGATCTGTAGAATATGTTGGCGGTCGACCTATCAGGAAACTTGGAGAAACTATGCTAAAGAGCCGGATGGCATCTTACACCTGGGTTCTGTTGGCGCTGTTCTGCATCGTGTTGGCGGTAGGGAGTGCAGCGGCACAAAACTCGGACTCCACCATGTCCCAGGACAACAATGCTCAGCCGCGTCAGGCCACTGACCGGATGGAGCACATCTCGAACCAGCTGAGCCTTACGCCCGACCAAAAAGACAAGCTCCGACCGGTCTTGGATCAGGAACAAAAGGAGATGATGGATTTACGCCATGATCCCAACCTGACGGAAGACCAAAAGCGAGCCAAAGAGAGAGAGATACACCAGAAATACAGATCGCAGGTTGAAGGTGTTCTCACTCCTGAGCAGCGCACCAAATACCGCCAAGAGCGGGAAAAAGCAGTGAACAAGCGCAAGGCCCAGAAATCGCCGTCGGCACAAAACTCGAACTCCACCATGTCTCAGGACGACAATGCTCAACCGCGTCAAGCCACCGACCGGATGGAGCACGTCTCGAACCAGCTGAGCCTTACGTCCGACCAAAAAGACAAGCTCCGACCGGTCTTGGATCAGGAACAAAAGGAGATGGTGGATTTACGCCATGATCCCAACCTGACGGAGGACCAAAAGCGAGCCAAAGAGAGGGAGATCCACCAGAAATATAAGTCGCAGATTGAAGGTGTTCTCACTCCTGAGCAGCGCACCAAGTACCGCCAAGAGCGGGAAAAAGCAGTGAATAAGCGCAAGGCCCAGAAATCGGCGCCAGCGGAACGATCGTCCACTGCTGCGCCAAAGTAACGATACCGAACTGATCAATGGGGCCGAATTCCAAAATGGGGATTCGGCCAGTTATTGTTTCTGATCTATTTCCAATCTAAAGCGGAGGCGGTTCTTGACGACGATCCCGACGGGTCGTGCACATCGTTCTTCGTTGCTTTTTGAGAGGGGCGTTCTAGGGGCTTTGTCCAGATCGGCCCGCGTGTATCACGATGCCATGGAACCTTCCCCGCAAGCATGTTTGCCATCGCACGGTCGGGATTGAGCAAACCGCGGTACACGCTCTTGAGAAAGCGGTTTCGCGTGGTGTTCTCCAGCCTCCGGATCAGATATCGGTCAGTCATATCTTCTGCTACTAGCCACGCGGCCCCAAGCGTCGGCGTGACTACTAGATCGACGGCGCCCGCTCCGCTGCGACCAGTGCGCGGATCGATTCCCCGTCCTACGTTGCCGATGCTGGCTTCGCTGATCGGCCCCAGCTCGAACTGAATACTGTACGCAGCAGTCCATGCCATGGCGAGTGAACGGCTACGCGCGTAGCCCGGATCACCAAATTCGAGATTTTTGCCTCTCGGGTCGTTTTGGATTTGGATGTAACCAGCAACCGCGCCCTGCATCGGGTGCCCAACATAATTCACATAGAAAGGATCGCCATCCCGCCAGCCGTCTAAACCTAGAACCGAATCACAATAATCCTTCCAGAATTTTCCCGGAAGTTCCTTCCGTGTAGACGGCTCGCGTGCAATACGAACAGCATGCTCGAAAACGAGGAACGCAAACGATTGCTGAAGCGCAGGTCTCCACTCGAAATTTTTCTTGTCCTCGGTTTGCGCCGACACAACGGGAGACCCGGCAACTACCGGCGTCATGTGTAAAGAAGAGTCTAAGCTGCTCGATAGTTCCCCGGCAGGGGACGCTCTGACTTCGGCACCTACAGGGTTGGCCGGATTTACGCTCGCGCGCTTTGAACTACTCACATCAAACGGTGCCATTAGCGTCGGCGCACGCAACAACAAGTTTGCATTGACGAGTTGCGGCTTCAAACTATTTGCGGCACTGACATCCTGAGAAAACACACCGTGGCACCAGCACCCAACCAAGAGAATGCCTGCCGCAAACCGATTTTTAAACCACTCGTAATTCACACGTATCAACTCGAAAATGCGAACTTGTCGTTCACGACAACCCCGGATTTGCCAGCAACACGTCCCGAGGGTCCATTTCCTGTTATCACGCGATTTCACTCATCGATCTAGAGTAGCGGCTTAACCCAAGAGCGCATTGGTAATAAGGCATCGAAAATGAATGCGTCCTCATCCGCTCAATGGATGAGGGCAGCGTCGCGTACCTTCCGAAGTCGCTGCCTGTTGGGGGTGACCGACCGCTGAGGCACCCGGAAAAAGGAACACAGCAAGAACTCCCACACCGACGACGTGAAATCTCATCTTGTTTCCCCTGCATTTACGTTATGCGGTGATGCATTCTCGACGCTTACAGCGGAAGGGATCTACTTTGGCTAAGCAACCCTCTTTCTTGACTTTATTTGAATGGGAATCAAATAGGCTTCGCGCAACGTGTCGAGAATGCCCAAGCCGCGTTTCAGTGCTTTGTGTTCTGGGGACCCAGTCGGAACTTGACGCATCAGTGCTGACATCATGTTGTGAGGGTATTCGATCCGTATAACACGGAGCAGTGGATTGATCTCCAGCAGGGCACGCTTGTATTCTCGCGTCCACCGTGCTTTAGAAATGCGGGAGCGGACTGTTTGCATTCCTCGTACCTCAACCTTCAGTTTGGGAGATCCTTTCGGAACCCCTCTTTCAAGCCAAAACCAGAAGGTGCGCGAATTCGGATAATGATACGGAACGGTCTTATGCGACTGCCCATCTTCATACCGCAATCCCGAGAGTGGACAGCTCTAATCATTCGCTGCTTCTACCTTTCCTGATCATTCGCTGCAACTGTTACAACCAACAGGAGGCGTCAGGCCTTGAAGTGCAGATTTGTAGTTGACGACCTTGAAATAGACTGCCAGCGGCGTCCAGTGGCAAGTTCATGCAGAACCTGCACACGTTGATTCCGCTTGAGATGTACAGCCATTGGAAATGACTATCCGGCGCGGCCTGCCCGGCGCCACTATCAAGAGCGTTCTGAAGATTGGAAGACACTGGTGCGCTCAGCCGAGACCGTCATCACCTTTTACTTACCGAACGCGGACACGATCGAGCGGCGCGAAGCGCATTCCAGTTAGTTCTTGGTCGGAATGGACATCTTCCGGACACTAGAAACCCAATTTGAGGACGATGCCTTGCAGTGAAAGCGGGGCTAAGTATTTGAAAGGAAAAAGCTGGCGGAGAGGGCAGTCTGGAGCTAACTATTCTCTTGCGAATTCCCGGGAACAGGGAAATTTACAGGGATTATCTGCAATTCTGAGTACAATTCTCCTCGATCGAAGGCAGACCAAACGGCGGAATCCAGGGCGGCTCCGGGCGTCATCTTTCAAAACGGAACAGGGAAATTGAGTTCCCTGATGAAGAGCACCATGCGGAATTATTGAACTGGCGAAAGAGGAAATCCGAAGCGTTTACGCTGCTCGATCCAACTCAGAGGAATGTTTCGCGCCATCTTGGCGAAGGTTAGATGCGGCGGTTGTGTCCCGTCCAGCATCGACTCGACGATATCTGGTGCCAGACAGGCAAGACGAAGAACGCGACTGACGTAGGAAGCTCCCAGGCCGAGCTTTGCAGCCACCTCCTGGCAGTTTCTCACCCGCCCGTTCATAAGGCGCTCATACCAGCTATGAGCGCGGACCACCGCGTCGAGACCTTCTCAACTTCAAAACACGTTCCTCCAATGCTACCGCACCTCGCTTAACTGGCGATAAATTCTGATATCGCTCGTTATTGGGCCAGTGGGTGAATGCCCGATGAAGGCTAGTACAACGGTGCGCTACGGCGTCACCTTGAAGACCGTGCCCATGGAACTTCCTGATCCACCTTGCAACGTAGTGCCATAGAGAATGCCAAGTTGATCGCGAACCAGGCCTGCGTAGGGAAATAATCCATCCGTGCCATTTGGCGTGAAGCTGTGGATGAGCGTATGAACTCCCGACGGTGTTAAGGAAAAGACTGTCCCATAGCCAAAATCGCCGCCAGTGTTGGTTGTTCCATAAAGATTCCCTGCCGCGTCAAGAACCAGCCCACCATAAGGATGGTAACCATCACTCCCGCCGAAGCTGTACAGGACGTTCTCCGCCCCAGTTGGCGTGACCCTGAATACTGCGCCGATGCCGTGCACTCCTCCCCAAAGCGTCGTGCCATAGAGATTGCCGGCCGCGTCGGCGACCAGTTGACAGTAGGGTTCGTAGCCGTCCGCTCCATCCTGGGCAAAGCTATGAAGCACAGACTCAGCTCCGGACAACGTAACTCTGAACACAGTGCCGTGGCCGAACGCACCGCAACCAACAGTTGTGCCATAGAGTTTGCCCTTGGAACGGATCAACCCAGCATTAGGATTGCAACCATCTGCGCCACCGGCGAAACTGTATAGCACGGTTTCGATTCCAGCCGCTGTGAGTTTGAAGACTGTGCCGAAGCCGAACGCGCCTCCGATTTGCGTTGTGCCATATAGGTTGCCCGCTGCATCCCGAACCAGATCCCCGTTTGGGCGGTACCCGTCAGTACCGTCATCCATGAAGTTATGGACAACAGTGTGGCTACCGAAAGAATCAAGCTTGAATACGGTGCCGACACTTCCAGTACCGCCATCAAAAGTAGTCCCGTACAGATTACCTGCGTTGTCGCGAATCACTCCTAAGGAGGGTTGGACACCGTCGGTTCCCCCGGCAAAGCTGTACAACACCCTTTCAGTTCCTGACGCAGAGATCTTGAACACCGTGCCAAATCCGTGTGAACCACCGTGCAGAGTGGTACCGTACAAATTTCTCCTGCTGTCTATGACCAAAGTTGCGTAGGGATGGTAGCCGTCAGCGCCGTCAACAGCAAAACTGTGGAGCACGATTTCCGATTGGGCTTGTACTGTTTGAGCGGCGGCCAACGCTAATCCTAGTACCAGGAGCAGAGTGCCGACTGTCGTAAAGCGGGCTACACCCTGGGAGGCGAGTTCTCTATACGGAAAATTGTGCGGTGTCGTTGGTCGTCGTGTTGTCACTAAACCCATGGCCTTCGCTCCTATTCTTTCTCTGCTCACGTTTTCGTAGGTCCGGACGCGAACGATGTTTGTCGAACGTGTTCGGGCTTCCCTACTTGATCGCGATGCCATGCGGGCGAGCTGGCCCGGCAGGAAACGCAGTGTTGAAATCGAGGTTGAACTTCGTATCCAACACAAGATCATTGCCGGTAACCCTAGCCACGTGGATCTTGTGATCGCCTTCGGCATGAACTTTGCCGAAGTCGTCCTCGTTTAGGAAGTAATCGCTGATAATCAGCCGCTGTTCGTCTTTGGTCAAAGCGATGTAGTGTGGGCCGGAGCCTTGGCCAAGATCGAGCACCTTGAGCAGGCGCGGCCGCTCGGGGTTTGAGATATCTAGCATGGCGACCTTGCCTGCCTGATTCATGGAGATAAACAACCGTGAACCGTCGTGCGTCAAGCGCATCAATTGCGGCCATCCCCCAGGGGAAAGCGACGCGAAATCAAAGACCGGCTTTGCCGTGCCATGCCGGGTATCGAGGAGATAAAGTTTGTCGTCGAGCATGCCTGCGGTGAACGCGCGGGCTTTGGGGTCGCCTGGTATCAGCTTCACGTCGATAGTGCCTACGTTGCCGGGAATGATTATGGTACGCAGGATCTCGCGGCGGCGCAGATCCCACACGCGCACACTGCCGCGGAAATCAATGTCACCATGCACGGCGTTCAGCGTAGTCGAGGGACATACAAAGTCGCTCGTAACCATCAGGTTCAAGCCAGGACGCACGGAAATGCCATGTGGGTTGAAACCGTCCTCTGGAGGATTTTCGGGGTACTCCTTGAGCAGATGGAAAACCTTGTCGTACTCTGCCACGCGCCCAGGGGCATGGCCCTCCGCACCTCCCATCATGGTGACGAGGAACCCGCCCTCGGGCAAAGCGTTGAATTCGTCGGTAATGGCGGAGAGGGGCGGGTCCACAGCTGACATGAATTGCGGTGACCGCGGATTGGAAACGTCGAAGAAGAAGATTTCCTTTTGCCCTTTCAGAATACTGAGCAGACCGCCACAAGCCACAACCTTCCCGTCTTGCGAGAGACCGATGTGGTGAGGCTCGTTGCCCGAGGCGTCGGGCGCGCCAAACGACACCGTGGTTACCACCTTGCCGTAGGCAGCGGAGTTTTGATCGAAGTTGACAACGGCAAGGAAATCGGGGGCGGACCGTGCCTGATCGCCACCACAGATGAAGAGATATTTTCCCGCTGTGTGATCGTTGGCCACGCCAGGAATGCAGGTGAGCAGAATGAAACTCAAGATGGTTGCCGCCGGTGTGGACAGAATCCTCGATCGATCTACAAGTCTAAAGAACATGACGACTGTCCCCCCCTTCTAGCGAAGGAGCCAGGCGACCGAATCGTTCTCATTCTGCCCACCGGCTCCCTGTAGGCAGCAGATATAGAGCCTGGGGTGGATAGAAGTCCTTTTCAGAAAGTGATATTTTTCTTACCAATCTGTTACCTGGGGGCGTCCTTTGGCCAACCGACAGACTTATCAATTCGGCAGCTTCCGCCTCGACGCCAGTGGCCGGATCCTTTTCGACCGGAACCGTGCCGTCTCTCTGCCTCCCAAGGCCGCGGAGACACTGCTGGTATTGGTGCAAAGAGCGGGCGAGATTGTGGAAAAGGAACGCTTGCTCCAGGAGGTGTGGCGCGACACCATTGTGGAGGAAGGAAGTCTTACCCGTACCGTCTCCATTCTTCGCAAAGTCCTGCATGAGGGAAAAGAGCGGAGGCAATTTATCGCGACGGTCTCGAAGAAAGGCTACCGCTTTGTTGCACCCGTCACGCAGATGGTCGAATCGCCAGTGCCATCTGCGTCGGAAAGAGTAATGCTTGCAGTGCTGCCTTTCGAGAACCTGAGTAAAACTGCAAAACAGGACTATTTCAGCGACGGTTTGACCGAAGAAATGATCGGCGAACTGGGACGGTTAAACCCCGACCGGATGGGAGTCATCGCGCGGACTTCTGCCATGAAATACAAAGGCACGAAGAAGAGCATTGGTGAGATCGGCGCGGAACTAGGGGTCTCGTACATGCTGGAAGGAAGCGTGAGACGAGGGCGCGGTCGAGTGCGAATTGCGGCACAGCTTATCCGAGTAAGCGACGAGACGCATGTGTGGTCGGAGACTTACGACCGCAGCCTTGGAGACATTCTGAAGCTGCAGAGCGAGGTGGCGCGCGCGATCGCGGCACAGATTCAAGTGAAGCTCACGTCCAGCCAGCAGCGGCGACATGCAGAAACTGCTGAGGTTGCACCGGAAGCGTACGAGGCTTATTTGAAGGGCCGTCACCTGTGGAACAGGCGCACTGAAGACGGAATGCGCAAGAGCATTACGCAATACGAGGAGGCGATCCGGCACCACCCAGAATACGCGTCGGCATATGCGGGCATTGCGGATTCTCATGTGATGCTTGCTTGCCGCGGCATTGTGCCGGCCAAAGAAACATTTCGAAAAGCCAAGGTAGCCGCGGAAAAGGCCTTGCTTTTCGATAGTCAGCTAGGGGAAGCGCACGGCTCACTGGCACATGTGCGGCTGCACGATTGGGACTGGGAAGGGCTGGAAGAGGAGTTCCGGCTTGCCATTGATCTCAGACCCACGAATGCAATCATCTATTACTGGTATGCCGAATTTCTGATGTCAATGGGAAGGCCCGATGACGCAGTCGAGATGGCCCGGTGTGCCTATCGAATGGATCCATTGTCGCCTGTCATTGCGGCTTCGCTGGCTATGATCCTCTATCTCGCCCGCAGGTACGATCACGCGGTTGAGGTGTTGGCGCATGCGCAGGAAATCGATCCCGATCATTTCCTGCCACACATGCGAATGGGCCTGGTGCGCACTCAACAGGGCGAGTATGACGATGCGATACGGGAATTGAAGACAGCCTCCCAGCTGGCCGATCAGAGTACGGAAACGAAGGCAGCCCTCGCGATGGCATATGCTGCCGCAGGAACGCGAAAATTGGCACAGGTCATTCTTCGCCACCTTCAGAAACCGGAAGAAAAGCGCTACGTGTTGCCTTACAACATTGCCAAGATCCACGCCGCCGGGGGCAATACGGAGAAGGCATTTCAGTGGCTGGAGATTGCCTACGAGGGAGGAAACCCCGATCTGATCGAACTTAACTCCGAACCGGTGTTCGACGGAATGCGCGGCGACTCACGGTTTTCCTCACTCATGCGCCGAATTGGGTGGAAGGCTTGAGCCCTATTAGCGAAAGATGAGAGTGGAAGTTTTTCGTCCGGTCCCTCAATAGTGACGACCAATATGCCGCGCCTAACGCAGCCTCCGCGTGATGTAATACAGAAACTCAGTCTTCGGGTGGTTGGACTGCAATTCCACTTTGATCGTGGCTGGCGCGGAAACAACGAACTGCGGATTGATCACTGCGTCTTTTATGGCATCGTATAAGCTGACGATTTCATTCCGACTGTGGGAAAAGAAAGAAACACGCGTGTGCCACGCTTGATGACCACCTGAACTTTGCCGTTGTACGTGCCAGTGGTGGTTATGGGTATAGTGCCAGTGAAGTTCAGCCCACCGTTGTAAAAGGCCCATGTAAGAGTAACCGCGTTGCTGTGGACCGGCGTTACCACATACGCGCGTGGCGCCAAATCCTGCCCTAGAAGTAGGGGCTGTGGCAATAGCACAATCGCAAGCAACAATGGCAATTTTGTAACGAGACGCATGAATCCCGGCTTTACTCAAGTTGATTCTGGACATTTCGCTTTCGGGCCGCCACCTGATAACTCTGCCAGTTTATGGAAACTCTCGCGCGCGATGTATTTGGCAGAGAACGAACCTTAATCCAATTCGGTTGACGGCGTTCATGAATCCCTCTACTACGCATCCAACCTTGCGGAGAGTCGCTATGGCCACAATGGAATCCAAAAACGAAATGTTGGTGATGGTTGTTACGGATTTGGCCGCAATTTGCAAGAAGTTAGCCGAGCATCCAGCGCTTCCAGAGAATCTACGCAGGCAAGCTCGGGAATTCGGGGAGGAATCCGACGCACTTTTGGCCTATGCCGGCAAGGGTACTACAACGCAACATTTTCAAGGCGAAGCACTCTTGACGAGAATGGCCCGATTCTTGCCCGGAGTGCTAAATGTTAAGGCGGAGCCCACGACGGCTTCACAGAAATCAGCATAGCCAGTACGCTTTCTTTGGATAAAGAAGTGTGCTGCATATCGGTCCCTGGCTCATTGACCTTGCCTCTAGGCGAGCGCAATATTCATCTTGAAAGCCAATAAGAATAAGGCTCGATGCCGAGAACTTTTGTTCGACGGCAACCGTCATGGGCCTGATCGCGTCGCCCGACAAGTCTTAGCGGCATCGCGGATGCGATCGCTAACGGTGTTGGCCGTCTGGTCATCTGAAAATAAGAGTCTCGCCTCGTTCGATAACTTTTTCTTCGATTTCAACTTGCTCTTGTGATACGTCTCCCTATTTCCCGGAAGTGGAGCGGCAGTCTTCATCACAACTACGTATGTCTCAGGCGAAACCTCGAATTCAAACTGAAAGTCTGATTTCCTGTACTGTGAATACGGCTCAACACCCACGCTGGAAACCGTTCCGAGATCCACCAAGTAGGTTTCGACCATCTTGTCATCGGATGAAGTGTAGACATTTGTCCACTTCAACGAACATTCTGACGGATTCGCACTTACATCGCTCAGACTACTGTTCATTGCGTAGGAAGCTCCAAACAGATCAGGGATCGTCTCAGTCCATGAAATAGTTCCACGGCTGTTCAAGGCATTTGCGATGAAATTCATCGTGTCCTGCAGCGTCGGCTCCGTGCCTTGACCTGAAGCTTGGAGTAAGAGCACTAACAACAGTGCCGTCAGAACACCCAGTCTGCAACTTCCTCGTCTCATGCTGCCCCCGAACCCTCGTGATCCCAGTCTTAACGCGCCCGATTCTGCCCGTCCCGCCCCCTGTTGCGATTGGAGCTTTACGCGGCCGGTTTGCGAACCTCTTGATCAACCGTCGCGGTCGCTTCGACCGTGCCCAGAACGCGAGTGTAGAACGGGATCAGCTTGTCCAGCGCGATCTTCACCGGCTCTGGCTTGTCGTACAAGTCATAGTGCGACCAGCCTTCGGCAACGACCAGTTCCTTGTCCTTCGATGCGGCGCGTTCGACGATTTCGCAGCCGTCACGATAGGAGCCGAAAGCGCCTGGCTTGTCACCGACGACGATGCACATGGGCTGTGTCAGCAGCACTTCAGCCTGGAGAAACGCATCCCATCCGAGCGCCGCGGCCTGATGCGAGGGCATTGACCGGTTAAGTCCGTTCGGTTTTTGCCCGCGCGGCGTGCGATAGTAGTCCGTCGCTTCCAGCACATCGATATCGATGATGCCCGCCTTTTTACCTGCTTCGACCGAAGGAGGCAATAGGTCATCGACTTGTGGCTTCGCACCGCGAATTTCGGCGGTCCGCTGGTTTGCCATCTTCTCCAGCGCGTCAATGGGGTGGAGTCCGCTGAAATTCCCTCGCATCAGGCGACCATAATTGGCGGCGACGACGGTGCCGAGAGCCTTGATCCGGCGCTCGGTCATAGTCGCGTTGATGGCATAGCCGCCACCGCCACAGATACCGAGCACGCCGACACGATCGCCGTCCACATAAGGCAGAGTCATCAGATAATCGGTGACGCGCCGGAAATCTTCGACGCTTTGAGTTGGATCTTCGATCGATCGAGGCTCGCCGCCACTTGCGCCCTGGAAACTGCGGTCAAAGGCGATGACCACAAAGCCAGCCTCAGCTAGTGCCTTGCCATATACATTACCCGAGGTCTGTTCCTTGCAACTGCCGATGGGGTGAGCGCTGAGGATGGCCGGATATTTCTTTGCTTGATCGAAATTCGGCGGGAAGTGAATGTCTGCTGCGATATCTCAATACATATCGGGATTTCGGATGGTGACAGTTTTCATGTGATTTCTCCTTTTCTAAGGGGGGCGAACCACACTGGCGGGGCCGTCTCAGCGAACAGCTTGAACAACTAGCTGTGGCATCCAGCAACCCGATCAACAATTCAAGATGATCGAACAAGCGGGTTTCATGTCGCCTCGGTTTCGCGCCTAGTTTGCTCCGAATGGATTCAAGGGCGCAACTGGCCGTAGTTGCCGAAAAATCCCGATTTCACTCACTGATCCACCGTGTAGGGCCACGAGGTCCATTTTGCCCAGGCGACTGGTACGTCAGGGACAACCGCGGATTGAGAGTAGCGAGAGAGGTAGCCGCTACAAATTCCGCTACACTCGGAAGTTGACTGTGGGACGTGACGTCTGTAAGTAGCTGAAAAGGCTGGAGGCGCGGGTCGGAATCGAACCGACGCATAAAGGTTTTGCAGACCTCTCCCTTACCACTTGGGTACCGCGCCCTAGAATGTGTCCTACTGCAAGAACGCCCCTCAGCGGGGCGGGTCAGAAATCGATGGAGCGGGAGACGGGATTTGAACCCGCGACTTCGACCTTGGCAAGGTCGCACTCTACCACTGAGTTACTCCCGCCCTTGCAGTTCTGATTATAAACGGCAGTTCAACCGACAGCAACGCCAGCATTGAGTCGTCAGCCTTCAGTCGCTAGTCTTGAGTCGCCTGTCTTCAGTCGTCAGCCTTCAGCTTTTGGCGGCCGTCATGGCTGATAGCCGCGGCTTAACGACTGACAACTGACGACTGCTTCTGCATCGCCTCGTTGGCCTTTGCCGTGATCTGGTTACGAACGTCCCACAATTCCTTGTAGAAGCGGTGCTCCATTCTTTGGTGGAGAACTTCGACGGGCGTGCCCATTGTGCCGACCACACCGCCGCCAATGATTCTTTGAGCGAGCTTCAGGTGGTGCAAGCGAAACAGTTGCACGCGCTCATCAAAATCCAACAGCCGCTCAGCCACGTCGTGGAGGCCAAAGAACTCTTCGTGGCGGCGATACAGGTCATCGACGCTCAATCCGGCCTTGCTGAGTTGCGCATAAAAGGCGTCGCCCAGCCTAGGGCCAGTGTGCAACAGGGACAAGAACCCGGGCGAATCTAATCCACTGCCGTGGCCGAGACCTGCGCGGATGATGTGGTAATCGTAGGGAGTGATGGTCTCGAGCACATGCAGCATTGAGACCGGGAACTCCAGCATCTGATTCGACCGGCGAATGAGCCGCGCAGCGTTCCCGAAATCGCCATCTGCGATGTTCGCGCGGGCGCGATCCAACTCCCAGGCAACGCCCTTCAGTAGCAACTCCGAGCTCTGGTGCACAACCTGGAAGGTCATCTCGTCCTTGTGCAGAAACTCGTCTGCAGTTTTCTGCAAAGCCAGCAGCTCATCGGTTCGCAAGTAGCGCTCGTAGTCAGACGCTCCCTTGCCGGGGAGGATCGGTTTGGTCATGTCATTCATGCTGGTTGAGTCCTGAAAAGAGTTTTCGCGGCAACGGCTAAGTATGTTGCGCGCCTACCCACTGCGGATCTTTCTCCGGGGCGACGATGCGGCCGTCGCGCATATGTATGATTCGGTCTCCGTAGGCTGCGGCTTCGGGATTGTGGGTGATCATTAACACGGTCTGCCCCAAATCCTTGTTCGAGTGCCGCAGCATGTTCAAGACGACTTCGGAGTTTTCAGAATCCAGATTCCCGGTGGGCTCGTCGGCGAGTACGATGGCTGGCTTGTTGATCAGGGCGCGTGCCAGCGCTACCCGCTGCTGTTCTCCACCCGAGAGTTCTGCCGGACGATGTGTCAGGCGCTTCTGCAGGCCGAGCAATCCCACAATTTTTTCGAAATAAGCCTGATCCCGGGAGCCGTTCTTGTCGGCTACATCAATTGCAATCTCTATATTGGAGCGCGCATCGAGTGTAGGAAGCAAGTTAAATTTCTGGAAGACGAATCCGATCTTCTTCTTGCGCATGTTAGTGCGCTCGGCGTCGGAAAGACGGGCGAAATCCTCGCCATCGACCACGATGTGTCCCCCATCGGCGCGGGTAAGACCTCCCAGGATGTAGAACATCGTTGACTTTCCGCTTCCGGAGGGTCCTACGATCGACACGAACTCACCCTTTTGCACGCTGAAAGAAATGCCGCGCAATGCGTGCACTTCGATTTTCCCCACGTGGTAGGTCTTCACGAGATCTACAGCTTCGATAAATGCGCCCATGGCAAAGACTTGATATTACACGAAGGCAGGGATGGAGACATCGAGCGGAGGTGGGAGCTCAGGACTGAGTAGCGGAACTTGAGGATTGACGAATTTCAGGATTGAAGAATTGAGGGCTGGCAGATTTATGGATTTCAGAGTGCAGATTTCCCTGCTCTTTGGCCTAGCGGCAAGTTCCAGTCGTCGAAACCAGCTGCCGACAGCTCAGGCCACATTCATTGCGCCGCCCGGGCTTTGGGTACGGCTCGGGGCGCGCTTGGGACCACGTTTCCGCACCAGCAGCAATCGCACACGCTCCAGCAACTCCGATGGAGCATACATCCCCTTGGGAAGGAAGCAGTCAGCGCGAGTATCACGATCGAACATCTTTACTTTTCCGGAAACCAGAATGGCGGGCGTCTGGGGGGATAGTCGTTTAACCTCTTCTATCAGGCGGGTACCATCGATCCCCGGCATTACGAGATCGGTTAGTACCAGGTCTACTCCGCCGCGCTTAAACCGCTCCAGAGCGGTTTCTCCGGTCGTGCAGGCAACGACGCGATAACCTCGCGTCTCAAGCAAGACCTTCCGGATGGAAAGAGATTGTTCATTATCATCTACGCAAAGGATTGTTCTTTTGGGCTTCATTCCTATTTTCCGGGAAGCAGCGTAGCCTCGCTGAGCCGACGCGAGTGATACAAATGTTTTTTTGACTTGGAAAATGTAAGAGCGAAATGAATCCTAACGAGAAGATGCTGTTGTGTAAAGTGCCGTCGATGCTAATGACCAGATAGCCCCATTGCAAAGTTTTGAAGCTTGTGCATGCATCAAATTTTCAGGGAAATTTGCGGCTTCAATCAAAAGAAAATTTCCCCGCGCGCGACCTCAACGACATTTCCACCGACGCGGACGTTAACCACTCGATCATCCTTCAACGAAGCGCGAACATGAATTTGACTAGGACGATTCATTTCGACGCCCTGTTCGATGAGGACGCGCTCATCCGGCTGTGCGACGCGATTGGCGACCATCCAGGCGGCCGTGCAACCCGCCGCCGATCCGGTACCGGGATCTTCGCCGTTGTAGAACAACATCCGCGCATGCAAGCGCGCGTTGCGATCGACCGTCTCGCGGCAAACAAAGTAAAAGAACTTGCCTCCCGACTGCGATAAGTAATCGGCCGATGCTTTCATGTCGATCTGCAGGTCGCGCATGGTCTCCAGCCCGCGCAAAGGAACAATCGTGAACGGGACACCGGTCGAGACCGTCTGAATCGGCAGCGATGGGTCGATATCGCCGTCGCGCAAACCGGCCGCGCGTACTACGGCTTCGCGATCGTGATAGGGGCCGAGTTTGGGGTCGATCTGTGTCATCTCGCCGAATGCGGGATGCCCCGGGACATCTTCGAATCGTACGGGCACTTTGCCGACTTTTAAGTCGAGGGCAACTTCCTTTGCGCGGGTCGAGCCGCGCAGATAGAAAGCTGTCCCGAGAGTGGGATGACCGGCAAAAGGAAGCTCCTCCTGGACGGTAAAGATTCGCACTTGTTTGCCACGCTCGGCGTCAGTTGCTTCATCGCGGGGCAAAACAAATGTTGTCTCGGCAAGGTTCATCTCCTTGGCGATGGACAACATTTCGCCGCCGGAGAGTCCACTGCCATCGGGAAAAACCGCCAACGGATTTCCCGCCAAGGGTTGCGAGGTGAAAACATCAACCTGCACGAAGGAGTAGCGACGCGATGGGTTCGTCATCGTCTTTGCAATACGCCTTTAATATAGATTTGACTCTTGAATACGGCGATCCAGGAATTTGACTGCAAAACTGCCGCCGCGTATTCTACCGGATGAATGTGCAGCAACTCCACGCCCTTCAATCTGCGTTGTTGTAGCCGGGCGCGGGTGTCGGGCTAGCGCCAGACGCAGCTCTCAATCCACCCAGCGCCGGTTGGGGTCCAAGTCCTAAATCCAGGCTCATATAGAAGGAGATCAATCCCGTGTCTTTACGCATCAACGATACCGCTCCTGATTTCACCGCCGAAACGACGCAAGGCTCCGTCCACTTCCATGAGTGGATTGGCAACGGATGGGCGATTCTGTTTTCTCATCCCAAGGACTTCACGCCTGTCTGCACCACTGAATTGGGGTACATGGCCGGGCTGCAGCCGGAGTTCGCCAAGCGGAACTGCAAGATCATCGGTCTCAGCGTCGATCCCGTGAACAACCACAGCAAGTGGGCCGCCGACATTGAGGAAACACAGGGTCATAAGGTCGGCTTTCCGATGATCGGCGATCCCGAACTGAAGATCGCGAAGATGTACGACATGCTGCCTGCGGAGAGCGGCACGACCTCCGAGGGCCGAACAGCCGCGGATAACGCGACCGTGCGCACAGTATTCGTGGTGGGCCCGGACAAGAAGATCAAGCTGATGCTCATCTATCCGATGACGACCGGACGAAACTTCGACGAGGTGCTGCGTGTGCTGGATTCGATTCAACTGACGTCGAAGCACAAAGTCGCGACGCCGGTGAACTGGAAGCAGGGCGACGACGTCATCATCGTGCCGGCAGTTTCGAACGATGAGGCACAGAAGCAATACCCGGCAGGCTGGAAGACGTTGAAGCCGTATCTGCGGGTGGTTGCGCAGCCGAAGTAAGGCAGTCGTAGGTCGCTAATCATTGTCGTTAGTCAAAACGGTCGAGCGGCGGATGGGTTAGAACCTGTCCGCTGCGTGCAGCTTCCCTTGAGCCTCACACCTTTCTCTCTTTCGGGGTTGGTTCCTGTTCTTAAGACATCTGCAAACATCTGCTCGATTCCTGCTCTCAAGAACACGTTGTAAGCTAATACGGACGGAGCGCATCTAGTCCGCCTGCGCCACACCGCATTTGGCGGCAGGAAGATGAGTTGGCGACACTGGAAGAACACCCTGGTCGGCGCGATCCAACAGAAGCATGGGAAGTGATTCTCATCCTAGTGAAGACTGCTTCATCAGACTCTCGTAACGACGTATGGGGATTACAAATGGGATTGCATATTTGTTGCTCTACTGGAGCGAAAACAGGTTGCTGGTCACTCATGGTTGGGTTGCTGGCGGCCTTGTCGGCGGCGCAAATGGTGAAGATCGACGCGACTCCGAGCCACGTTGCCAATACCTTCAGTCCTCTCCAGGCGTTGGGAACCACTCTTGATCGTATTCCCAGCAACACCACTGACATCTTCTTTCGAGCAGACCAGATAAAGCAGATCCTGGAAGCGGGCTGGGGGCCAGTGACGTATCGCCAGAATACGGAACTATTCGTTCAAGCGTGGCATTGGAATCCGAAGGGAAAATGGAGCGATCCTTCCGGCAAGGGCTATTTCGTTGGTGATGCAACCCCCACGACAGAGATGATTCGGCATAGCTTTGGCTACTCTCTACCCCATCGCGGCGTCACGCGAAACAGTGGTGCCGAATTTGATGGCTATTCGCGGCTCGATGATGGAGATCTCAAAACCTACTGGAAGAGTAATCCCTATCTGACCAAAGCATTTACTGGGGAGGAGGATAGCTCTCATCCACAGTGGATTGCGATCAAATTGCCAGAGAGACAGATTGTTACCGCCATTCGCATTGCCTGGGCGGAGCCGTATGCGCGAACTTACAGAGTGCAGTACTGGCTGGGCGCGGCGGATGCTATTGATGATCCAGCGAATGGTGAGTGGGAGGACTTTCCGGCAGGAGCCATTTCAAACGGAAAAGGGGGAACGGTAACGGTTCAACTTTCTCCGGCCCCGGTTGCTGCTAAATACGTACGGGTTCTGATGACCGAGTCTTCAAACACTTGTGACACTCATGGCAAAAGCGACCGCCGGAATTGCGTTGGATACGCCGTGAAGGAAGTCTATTTGGGCACGATGCAAGGAGAATCATTTCACGACCTTCTTTATCACGTCCCGGGACAGGAACAGACTTTCACTTACAGCTCCTCCATCGATCCGTGGCACGAGCCCACGGATCTTTATGTGATCCCCGACCGCATGGAATCGGGAGATCAGGTCGGCCTTGATCTGTTCTACACCAGCGGACTCACGCGCGGGCTACCCGCCATGATTCCAGTATCCCTACTCTACGGAACGCCCGAGGATGCGGCCGCGCAGATCGCCTATCTCGAAAAGCGGGGTTATCCAATCTCATATATCGAAATGGGAGAAGAACCGGACGGCCAGTACTTCGCGCCGGAGGACTACGCAACGTTGTACCTGCAATGGGCCACAGCCCTGCATCGTGTGGACCCAAACCTTAAACTCGGTGGACCCGTTTTTGAAGGAGTGAGTGAAGACATCAAATTCTGGCCCAATGCAGAGGGCGAGACTTCGTGGTTCAAACGTTTCTTAGCATACCTAAAGGCGCACGGCCGCCTTTCCGACCTCTCGTTCATGTCATACGAGCACTATCCTTATTACGATGGCACCTGTCAGGGCCCGTGGAGCAATCTTTTCAAGGAACCTGAAATATTGACGCATATAGTGCAAGTCTGGCGTGATGACGGGTTGCCCGATGGCGTTCCGATGTTTAATACCGAAACAAACGCGCCTGGTGGAGATGCTGCAGTTGATGTATTCGGCGCTCTCTGGCTGGGGGAAACTTTCCCGGCCTTTCTGACTGCCGGTGGCAAAGCGTCCTACTACCATCATGCAATGCCATACTCCACGCCCCATCCAGCGTGTTCGAACAGTTGGGGAAACTACCACATGTTCACCACCGACCACAATTGGCTGATCAAACAACGCACGTCACAGTTTTTTGCCGCGCAAATGTTAACCCAGGAATGGGCTGAACCAAAGGATGCGGAACATCGTCTTTTTCATGCGGCGAGCGATGTCAAGGACAAAAACGGGAATGTTCTGGTAACTGCCTATGCAGTGTTGCGCCCGGACGGACAGTGGTCTCTGATGTTGATCAATAAGGATTACGACAATCCTCACACAATCAGCATTCAATTCCACGACGATGATGCAAAGAAAGATCGGTCATTTGCAGGCCCGGTATCGCGGATTACATTTGGGAAGGAGCAGTATGCCTGGCATCCCGCGTTGAGGGATGGCTATGCCGATCCGGACGGACCGGCCGCAAGATCCATTCTTCCTGGCGGTACAGCCCGTTACACTCTTCCGGCAGCGTCCATGACGGTACTTCGGGGGCGAGCCGATTAGATAACGGGATGAGTGCCCAACAGCATCCGCTGTTTCAAACTGTTGCGCAGAATCCTATGGTGTAACTACGAACTGTTTATCGCTCTTCAGTGTTCCTGTCGGTGTAATAGCAAACAGCCGATAGTTGCTGATGAAAGAATAGGGCATGGAAGCGCATGTAGTCCAGTGATTGCCCCGGTCTTCAAAGCTGACCATTGTGCTGGCACCCGAATGAATCCAACGGCATGGGCCTGAGCCCGTGGGCCCGGTTTGGGCACGAATACATCCGTTTGGCTAAATTTGGCGCGGTGGTGTTTATATTTGGGAATGAACAGAACCGGCGCCGCACCAATAATCGTCTTGCTGTTTGGCCTGGCAACCTTCGCACAAGCTCCCAAGAATAGCGACAAGATGAGCATTCCCATCTCGACTCGTGCCCTGCTGGAAGGAGTCAAGAGCCGAGAAAGCCGGAGCGTTATTAAGTCCGTTCTAATGATTGTTTGCCGGAAGGATAGCTTGAAGGGCACGGGTTTTGTGGTGTCAGGTGAAGGCATTGTCACCACGAATTCCCATGTGATTGGGAGTTGTAGCGCTGAGCAACTGGAGGGGATCTCGTCCGTCAGCCAGAATCCAATTAAGTTCTCCAAGCTTGTGCGTGATCCAAACCGAGATCTAGCACTGTTATGCCCCACCAACCAGCTGTCGTTCAGTCTCGATTTGAGTGGCGACGAGACCCCTACCATCGATACAGAAGTCGAGACATGGGGATACCCGCTGCGGTACCAGGATCCCGCGCCTATTCTGCGCAGAGGCTACGTAGCGGGATACACATTGGCCAAGGACTCCAATGGCCAACCGAAGAATCCACCCGTGCAGCACCTCATTGTCAACGGTGCCTTAAACCCGGGTAACTCAGGAGGACCACTCATAAACCGGGAAACCGGCCGTGTCATTGGCACTGTCGTGGAAAAGTGGGCGCTCTGGTCACCAAACGTTGAAATGGCGATCAAAGGATTTGCCAATTCTGCAATCCGGTCCAGCGGCACCTTTTCAGGGACAGACGCTAACGGAAAACAAGTCTTCGTTTCCGACCAAGCGGTCCTCGCTTTAGTTCTGAAGGAGTTCTATGACGCGAGTCAGGTCATGGTTGGAGAAGCAATCTCCGTCTCTGAGCTGAACGTATTCATCAAAGAAAAGAAGCAAGAACTAAGTTGTAAGCAGTAGCGATGCTACCTCTTATCGGAGGTGGCCTCCAGCATCTTGACGTCCCTCGTGCAGAGGCACTCCGTCCGCTGCCTGCGAATCCGGGCCGTAGTATCTTAGGTAGAAGCTCGATCCCTGAGCCAGATCGAGCCGGCCTGGGGCTTGCGCCGTCTTGGTTTCGACATGCGCGAATTTTATCGAGCACAAGTCGAGAACGGAGCGTCACCTTGGTAACTGGCTTAAGCTGTTCGGTGTCTACGGCATGGAAGCGCATGTAGTCCGGTGATTGCCCCGGTCTTCAAAACCGGTGGGCGGCGGGTTCCCCCGTCGCTGATGGGTTCGACTCCCATTCGCTTCCGCCAAAACAAAGGACTTAGCTAGGCTTACATTCCGTTCCCATGCCGTTCAGGGCAAGCCGAGTCACCATTCCAGAAGCTTCCTGCATTTCGTCCGTCACAACATCACCGTAGATGTTCATCGTCGTGCGGATGTCCGCATGTCGCATGAGCTTCTGCTGCACTGCAATCGCAGTGCCTACTGCATCGAGCCAGCTGCGGTAGGTGTGGCGCATTGTGTGAGTACCGATCCATCCGATCCCGGCATCCTTCGCCGCCTTCTGGAAGGCGCGAAGCACAACATCGTAGGACCAAGGTTGCCGACCAATCATCGCCGGAGAGGCAAACATCCAATCCTCGCTTTCCGAGAACCGTGAATTAATGGGCCGCTACCGGGAACGCCGCCATCCGCGTTCGTGAATTTGATCAAAGTCTTAAATTGTGGCGCGACCGCAATAGGAATTGCGGCAGTAACGATTGCGAGCATGACTGCCGCTACTGTCGAGATCCTCCACCAGTTCTTTGCCCGTATTGCTTGCCCTGTGGTTCGCACCAACACAGCCACTGCCGAATACCGCCGAGATTCTGTGCTCGTCATCATGACTCTCTTTTGAAGTCAAACGGTAGGAAGGATGCTTTTTGCCGAACTGAGGCCCATTTGCCTCGGGGATACGCACTTCGATGGAGAGAAATGCTCTTCGGAGAGGCGCGGCCATGCTAGTCGTTGCGGGCGGTTAGTTTCCGTGACGGGGCTCACCTCGTCGCGTGTGATGTCCTCACTCTCGGAAGCTCCGGCCCGAAGTAAATGGTTGGCTGGTGCAAGCGTGAAAAGAACGGTAAAGCGCAAATCAGCGAAGCCATAGTTGGCGATAAATCCCGATTACACTCAAAGCGCCCGGGCCTACCATCTCAGCCTCCTGTTTATCTGAGATTTCCTGCCTGTGACACCGTAAACGTTGTGCCCAATCCCGCATAAATGTAGTGGTCGCCGAACGCCCTCTTTAGCGCTGAGAAAGCTGGTTCTCCGGTGCAGTGGCCGGGGGCGACATATTCGACTTTGAACTGCTCATGCAAGGCGCTGACAATCTTCTCAATGTCAGAATCGGGGGCTACAACAAGATGAAAGCCGCCCACGATGAAGTGAATGTGCGAATTGATCGCGCTTGCCGATTCGATGATCTTGTCAATACCGGGATGCGAACAACCAACCACAATGACCAGTCCCTCGGAGGTGTTGATGACCAAGGAGAGTTCGTGCAGTTCGAGAGTGCCCGGCTTATCGGAGACAAGTGTAACTAAGTGGATGTTCGGCGTGATTTCAGTACTCTTGTCCACGAGTTGGAAATTAGCGGTGGGCCAAGCCGAGCCAAATCGCATAATTTCTGGTGGCGAACCATTGTAGTAGCGCTGCTCGGGCGGAAGAGAGGGGTCTTTGCGATAAAAGCTGCTGGGCAAGTCCGCACCGTAGACGCCGAACCCTTCCTTCGGCGCATAGATGGTTACTTTGCGATTGATGCGTAGGAGGTAGGCCAAGCCTCCCATGTGATCCCCATGGCGGTGCGACATGACCACGAAATCCAGTTTAGAGAGCTCGATTCCTTTTTTCTTCGCGTTGTGCTCAAGGATATCCGGGTTATTCCCAGTGTCGAACAAAATGCGTTTGCCGCCGTACTCGACAAAAGCGGCATAGCCCCAATCTTTCTGCATCCCCGAGGTTTGGCCGAAGGCATCGTACAGCACGGTGATTTGGGCCTTCGCTGGATCAACACTTGCGTTCGTGGCGGGACCGCTTCCAAGCAGAACCAGAAGTGCCGCAGAAAAAACCCAAGAGGACATGGCTGTCATTTCTCCCTCCAGCAAGAGCCCCCGAAATTTCGGAAAGCAGCATGTCCTCAAGCGCGTTGCTTGTCAATCGGCATGATGGTTGGCGATAAATCCCTATTTCACTCATTGATCGAGATGTTGGCCAAAAGACCCCTGTTTTGGATGTGAACTATTCGCCTTATCACAACAACCATGAAGGCGACAGGGTTCCGAGCGGCCCGTCACACAAGGTGGAACGTGCCATGCGCATCATAAAGTCGTGAGCAGATCCGGATGTCCGTGCTTAGCTGGGGCAGAATCGTCGGTGCGAACATCGTTTGCGGCCATGTTGGTATGCCACCAATGCTCCGCGTCTCGCGGAGTCCAAGCGCCAGCTTGTTCACAGCTTTCGAGCAAACGGGCAAACACATCGGCATCAGCCGGCCGTTGCTCCGGTGCCTTTGCGAGACACATCATGATCGCGTTGTCGAGACAGGCGGGCACTTCGCAGCTAGTTCTCTTCGAGGGAGCAACTGGAGCCTTCTGTAGGTGGGCCAGCATCATCGCAGTGGCGGTTTTCTCCTCAAAGACTAGCTTGCCCGTAATCAGCCAGTAGGCGACGCAGCCGAGTCCATAGAGATCGGTTCGACCGTCCACTGTTGAATTCCCCAAGGCCATTTCTGGCGCCATATACGCGGGTGTTCCCGTGGTCGCGCCTTCGACGGTCATATGGGTTTCATTCTCGCCTAAGACCTTGACCAGTCCAAAATCGAGGACCTTCACATAGTCATATTCGTTTCCCAGTCGGCAAAGGAATATGTTCGTGGGTTTGATATCGCGATGGATGAGGCCGTGCTGGTGCGCGTCTGCGAGGGAGCGGCACACCTGTCTCAAGATACTGACGACTCGCGCCGGAGGCTGGGGCCCAAACTTCTTGACCAGCGTCTCCAGATCTATTCCGTCCAGCAGTTCCATCACGTAATAGAAGACACCATCTTTCGTTACCCCAAAGTCGTACAACTCAATCGTGTGCGGGGAACGGAGCGAGGCCGTCGTTCTGGCTTCCTGTTCGAACCGGCGCCGTACAAGGACGGCGTCGCTTCCAGACTTGCGACTCAGCATGTCAGGTTGGATCAACTTGATTGCCGCGTCACGGGCCAGCATGTGATGACGGGCCTGCCAGACCTCTCCCATCCCACCAATACCCAATCGAGTGATGAGTTGGTAGCTTCCCATCTCGCGGGCTTTGGTGACCTGTTGGCCTAATCTTGTCACCACGCGCGAGATTACGACGGCAACGCCCACCAGCAGGTAATCGGGATAGTGCATCACAAACACATTGCCTAGGGAACCGAAGTCCCAGGTTCCACGGGCCTTGGCAATCAACATTCCGAGCGGGTTCATCGAAACGGCGATCAGCCCGGCAACTAACGTCTTCCTCGGCGAGTTAGGCACGATCGCCGCGGACATGAGGACGACGGCCCCAATCCAGCTGATCATGGGCGACACCGGCCATTCTTTCGGCACCGGGAACCAGTGCATCATCAGGCCGAGAGCGGCCGCCGTGAATACCATGTACACCAGTCCGAGATCCAGGATGAATCTCGGGTCCCGGTCACCCTTTCTAATGTAGAAGAAGAGCGCCAGTGACGCGAGCACGCTTGTGGAGGCAATGATGTCAGTCGTTTGCCCATGGAGCCAGATCCGGTTGCCATGAGTCATGGCCAGAAGCGCGATGCGATCGCCCACTGTGCCGACTACCCACAGAACCGCACCGACGAGCGACATGATCTCTAACCGCCTGGACGCCTCCTTAAGGAGATCGTATGGAAGAGGGCGGGCTCGATCACGCTGTTTCCCGGATTCAACAGAGGTACTGCCCTCAGCCGGGCCGATCAATCCGGGGTCTGTCATGATTTCCCCTTATCAAGGAGCTTCATCTGTCGCTTGTCCCCTGAAGATATTTCACAGGCTCGTCATACTGAACAGACCTATGTTCTCCCGCTGGCCGCGCACGCCTCGAGGAGAAAGCCGCACACCGGCGTCGCTCTGACCTGCGCATAGGGATGCAATCGTACTTCGGCATGCATGGTGTTGGCCAGTCGGATGGTTGTTGAGAAATCGCGCATAGCACTCATGGACTCGTTGTGGGCCGGAAGACTCTGTTCGGGGTTTTGAGTGTTATCGCCTAATTTCAACAATTGACAGAGTTCTTTATTGAACATGTCCCTTGTTAGGATTAGGGTCTAAGGATTGCGATGGGCGTAACGATCCATTTCGAGGGCCAACTGCTTGGCGAAGATGCATTTCGCAGTCTAATCGCCACGGCGAACGCTTTCGCCACGACGCACCAATGGCTCACGCAGCCAATCGAGTCAGCGCAAACTACGCTCCTACGAGTACGCGACAACGAGGAAGAGTGGAACTATTCAGGGCCAGCCAGAGGAGTTGTGCTCTATCCAAGCGAAGATTGCGATCCCGTGCGCCTCGAATTTGACACAGACCTGTACGTTCAAGAGTTCGTTAAAACACAATTTGCAGGTCCTAAAACACACGTCGCAGTAGTGGAGCTACTCAGGACTCTGAAGCCATTCTTTGGCCGGTTCAGCGTCGAGGACGAGGGTGGATATTGGGACTCCGGAAGTGTGCAAACCCTCGCCAAGCATTTAGAGGCGGCCCAAGATGCCATCGAAGCGGAGCTGCGGAAAGATCCTTCGGCTCAGTCTAAGGTGAAGACGTCTGACGGCCGAATTATGGACCTCATGTCCTAACAACTCGACTGCTGCCAACCACGGTTCGATCAAACTACAGGCGCAAGTGGCAGGTCCACAGATTGGTAGCTCGGCACTGTCTGTCCGAATGGCAGCTTCTCATGTTGTGCGCTCGGAACACGTTTCCACATTGGCAACTTCGGACAATGTTGCGACGACTCAGCAGCACACTCAAAGAACTCCTTGAGAACTGCGTCGCCGACTTCGTCTCGCTTCAAGCGGAAATTCTGAATCGGCGGTTTGCGCGTGAGCCATTTTGGGAACTCTTTGCATACAAGAGAAAAACGTACTGCGACGTATTGAGGCGAAGTGCGCGGCGCGTTGTCTTGAACAAGAATGAGCATTGACCAGTACGCATTGCCATTTAGACACATTGGGTCGTTAGAGTAAGCGACGATTCGACCTTTGATTGTTTGGACTTTTGCGGAAGGTTCAGCCATAGCAGCGTCATGGAAGACGAAGAATCCCACGCATAACAAGGCTATGGCCAGTCGTCGTGTCACAGTTGAATTGTAGACGTTTGTCCTGGTCAGAAGGATGGTTAACGAAAAATCCCCATTACACTCACGACCAGTCAAGGCTTAGCATGTCCAGCATGGCGGAAGACACCATATTCGAGCCTCTCAAAGGCTATCTGGCGAAGGTTCCCGGTATTACCGACATCAGCACCGGATTCTCGGAGGAAGGGTATTGGTGGA
>DATBFG010000079.1:0-65357 GCA_036558645.1 Terriglobales bacterium | reverse complement strand
GTGGCGCCCAACGGGACCAGCGGCAGCAGAGGCATCAGCGCCGATCTTGAACTTGCTAGAGAGCAAGTGCTGCATGCCGTTGTCGTTCATCACTAGCATGACCAAGTCTGTTGCCTGGCCACCGAGTTGCAATCCCCAGCTTCCGCCGGTAATCGTTATCGGAGCCGGTGCGCTCCAGCGTCCGCTGGCTGTCCGGCAGGTGGCAACTCCCTTACCATGCTGCCCCCCAATTCCGACAGCAAACTTCACCAAGGAGGGAACTACAGCGATGCACTTGGCATCGTCTAAAACCTTGTCAGGAATGCCGCTGTCCGGTGCTCCCATAATCTCAGTGAGCACAGTGGCTGAGGTGTCGAGTCGTTTAGCAATATCGCTTTCCTTGTCCTCATCATCGGCAGCCCAGCACAAACTTGAAAAAGTTAGTGCCAGAATGCTCAACCCAATAAAAAGCCCCCGAATTACGTAGTGTCGCGATTTCATGTAAAAACCCCTTCTCCCTTTCGAATCACATTCACGAGCTACGGCTTGATGGTATGCGGACCTGCCAGAGGCTCCTATCCGGTAGACGCTGTAGTTCAATGGCGACGGTTCTCTACGGAAAAACCCGCGAGAACTTAGAATTTCTTCCCTTAGCGTGAACAATTTCGGAAACTGTGTACGCCGCTGACCAAAGCGCACGGATGATAAATATTACGCAAGTTATTTACAGTATCGTCCGGCAAGCCGCCAACGTTGGGTTAACGACGTGCGAAAAATCCTGCTACCAGGCAGCACAGGCCGACTATGCCAACCAACCGTAGAATCGCAATTGAATTGCCTGGGTTACCATCCAGCGAGCGGGTGCTTTGATTCGAGCGTGGGTCCAGCCTGATCTCCGGATCCAGGGAAGCGCCATGCAGGCTCGCGACTGGCAGTGCTGGCGTAGAACTTCGCGGGCCGACGCTAGATGCAGTGCAATGGTCAGTCAGCATTCTCACGCGGGTGGCTTCCAGTGCGTGATCCCCCGTGTCTGACGCCTTACCAGCACCCTTATCGTCCTCAGAGCGTTCCGGAGCAGGCACGCCAGCCTTGTCAGCGTCAGCCTCCTTGTCTGTTTGAGAGGATGAGGAACCCGTGGACGAAATGTTCTGACCTGTGACCTCTACCTCATGTCCCACGTGCAAACGCAATTGCTCAGCGATGCCACTCAGCGTGAAGACTTTGCCAGTTTGGTCTTGCGTCAAGGTGAAATGATTGTCTCCCAGCGAGGACGAACTCAGGCATCCGCGAATGGTTGTGTTCGAGTCTGTTGTCGAAGAAGCCGGTTCACCGGCATTACCGCGTGTGGGGGCATTCTGTGCGGTCACCAGTGCTGCTGCGAGCAGTGTCGCCCAAGCAAACATTGCTCCTCTAAACATGGCACGCCTCCGAGAGTGGTTATTTAGAAGCTAGAGACGTGCTACATGCTTCGCAATCGGGTATTCTCCGTAGCAGACTACGAACCTTCTGGTACAGAGCACCTGTCTTTAACGGATTTGAATCGTGGGCTTTTCCTACTTTAATACCACCTCTACCTCTCCCTGCTTTTCCACCAGATGAACTTGCACCGTGTTGGCACCACGCTCCATATGGAGCTTTACAGTACCGTCTCCAATCGACAGTGGTCCAATTCGAAGCTGACGAATGCCTTCAGGCAGGTACGGGCGATCGAGGACAATGCGTTTTCTCACGCAATCAATGGATAGTCCGAGGCATGCCTGCAGCATCATGAATGCGGCCCCCGCTGCCCAAGCCTGTGGGGAACAGGCGACGGGATACAAAGTCGGACCTTCTCCCTGGCGGCGGTCGAGTCCGCAAAACAATTCCGGTAGCCGGTGCAATTCCACAACGCTGCTCACATCCAGATGGCTAAGCAGAATCTGTCCAGCTAGATCTTTGAATCCGTACTTGGCCAAACCCGCTGCAATGATTGCATTGTCATGTGGCCAAACTGAGCCGTTGTGATAGGAAAGCGGATTGTAACGAGCTTCACCGCAGGCCACTGTTCGTACACCCCATCCTGTGAAGAAAGCAGGGCTCAGAAGTGTCTTCGCCACCAGGCTTGCTTTGTCGTAGTTGGCAATTCCGGAGTAAAGGCAATGACCGGCGTTTGAGGCACGCACCTGGCACGCGCGCTTACGGCCATCAAGCGCAATGGCATAGGTCCCTAGTTCGGCGCACCAAAACGCCTCTTCAAATCGCGAACGAAGACGACTTGCTTCTGACTTCAGTTTGGTTGCACATCGCTCGTCTCCCAACAGCTGCGCTAGTTCTGCAATAGCGAGTTTTGCCGCGTATACGTATCCTTGCACCTCGCATAGCGCAATGGGAGCATCAGCGAGGGTTCCGTCTGAATGAAAAATAGAATCATTCGAGTCTTTCCACCCCTGCTGCACCAGGCCCTTGCTGGAATGCCTGGCGTATTCGAGGAAACCATCACCATCTAGATCGCCGTATGTGTCGATCCAGCCCAGCGCCATCTGAATGTGTGGCCACAGCCCACGAACAAACTCAAGGTCTGCGGTACGTTGGAAATATGCCGCCGCCAGCATGATGAACAATGGAGTGGCATCGACGGATCCGTAATACCGGCCGAAAGGCACTTCGCCGGTAGCGGCCATCTCCCCGTGGCGCATTTCGTGCAGGATCTTTCCAGGCTGTGCTTCGATCTCGGCATTGATCTCGGTTGCTTGCGTGGCCGCCAAAAACTCCAGCACTCCACGCGCAATGCTCGGATCGAGCCATAGCATTTCGAGGGCGGTGATGATGCCGTCGCGTCCAAATACCGTACTGAACCATGGCACTCCGGCGTAGGGATAGCCCACTTCATCGTTGCCCACAGTCATCATCTCAACATCCGCCGCAGAACGCTTGATCCATCGGCTCAATCGGTCATTGGTGCTGCGGATGCGAGACCTGTTGACTCGTACCCGTTGAAATTCTGCAAGCGAGTGAGAACGGGCCTCACCAAAGCTCACCGCTCGACCTCGTGAATCGACGTCACAAGAGATCGTCAAATGAAGGCGAGCCTCCTCCTTCGGTCGAAGAGAGACGCAGTAGCCCAATTCAGACGAAGAAATTTGTTGCGGCGGCGGATCGCAGTATAGACGAGTTTGACGCAGCCTGCCGTCGAGTCCTTCGTAACCGTAGGTGACGTGCTCTCCGCTAACCTCATCATCCACGCGCCTGCCTCTTCTTTCCCGGCGTGTTCCGCGAACTTCAAAGATGTCGGCAAAGTCGGCGCCAATGGCGAGGCGGAACGGGATCACAATCGGCGAAAGCCCGTAATTGACAAGTTTGAACTCTTCGAAGCAAGCGTTTTTCCAGAGGAATTTTGAGCGCATCAAGTGCAGCGTGTCTCTCGGGATTACCACCTCATCTTCGTAGTAGACATCGACGTTTGCCAAGTCGACTGTGAGGAGTAGGTTGTCGTCCTTAATCGTTGAACTTAACAATAAAGGGCGTGAGTTCCACAGGTACAGCACCATTTCAGAAAGGAACCGCGTTCCGTGCGCAAAGATGCCCTGTTCCCCCATTCCAAGGGGTTCGATATCTCCGTAGCGATCGAATACGGCAAAAAGGGAGCCGTATTTCAGGACGCGCGTGCGATCGTCGGCTGGCGACGACCGCGTGGCTATGTAGTATTGCTGGGAGACTCCAATTTCATCCAACTCAGAACTCCGTTTGCAAGTGGCAATGCTTCGGACTCGCGTTCCAGCAGACGGTGGTAGATTCCAAGATAATCCTCCGCCATGCGAGCGCCACTAAAATGATCTTCAAAGTACCGCCGAACATTTCGACGGGAGATACTTGATAGATTTTGCACTGCCCGAACGGCGCCTTCAACATCACTCACCACAAATCCTGAGACTCCGTCTTTCATCACTTCAGGAACAGACCCGCGATTAAAGGCGATCACTGGCGTTCCGCATGCCATGGACTCGATCATTACGAGACCAAACGGCTCTGGCCAGTCAACCGGAAACAAAACAGCAGCAGCGTTTCCCAAAAAATCGTTTTTCTCCGGGTATCCAATCTCACCCAAAAATTCCACCAAGGGATTCTTCAAAAGCGGTTTTATCGCCGAGTCGAAATACTCCGCGTCAACTTTGTCGACCTTGGCAGCGATTTTCAGTGGAATCCCGGCCCTGGTAGCAATTTCGATTGCACGATCCAGGCCCTTTTCAGGGGAGGTTCTTCCCAGAAACGCAAGATACCCGCTGCCTTTTGGATAGAACGAATAATTGCGTTCAGGCAGTCCATGATGAACCGTTCCTTGCCAATTCAGCCACGGAAGCGGCTCTCGTTGCGCATCAGAGATCGAGACCACCGGCATTTCCTGAAAGACTTGGTAGATTGGAACCAGGTCCGGAAGGTCGAGTCTCCCATGCAGCGTCGAGAGACTTACGACTTGCTCGCGGCGACTCATCGGAAAATGCAGATAGTCGACGTGAAAATGGACTAGATCGAAGTTCTTCTTCATCTGCATCACTTGTTCCAGCATCACGATGTGGTGTGCCAACTGATCAATGCATCGCCTGCTGGTTCGAAGTGACTCAGGACATACCGGAATAAGTCGAGCGCTGGTCAGCGAGTCACCGCTTGCGAAAAGTGTGACATCATGGCCAAGACGGACCAGCTCTTCGGTGAGAACTGAAACGACCCGCTCTGTACCGCCATAACGTTTCGGCGGGACACTCTCATAGAGTGGTGCTACCTGGGCAATCTTTAAGCGTTTGCCCTGCCCATTCTTCTTCAATGCGATTTTGGAAGTGGCGATATGCAAATGAGATTCTCCGTTCGCCCATTCGAGCGGGGCAGTATTTTGCTTTCTATTTCAGTCAACATGCCGCTAAAGGGATGAGAGAGCCAGCGGCGTCACGAGCCATCCAAGGGCACGGCTCGCGTGCGGATTAGTTGAAGAGCCCTCATGTGGTTCAGTGTAAAGGCCCTAGTGACTACCTTCTATCCGGTAGTTCCTGTATCGACTGATGGACTGAAAGGTAGCGTTACCAGATGCCTTTGTCTGTCCCGGTCAGGCGAGATGCAATCAATGCCGTGACCGCCAAGGGTGGCAACAAAGGGAGTCGTCGTATCGCGCGGTAATCCCGCTTGGCACCTGCACTGAGCAGCTGTGAACCGTAAAGACGTGCGGACGGCCAGAGCGGTACGCGCAGAAAATTGCTGCGGAGAAAAACCCTGGTACTCGCATCTTCCACAGCTTCCAAAACAAAATCTGGAAGATCAACGCTCAGTCCAAATGCCTTAGCATATTCAGCGACAAGATGCAGGTACGTTGCGACTCCAGGCCAGACGCCGCCTGTATCGGCCGCAAGCCGGAGTTCATGAAAATCCACCGACTCCTGCTTAAGCAGCTTCGCTGTATCTGCCATGTCGCAGAGCCGGAAGTAGAAATGCCTGTACATCCTCTGCAGACTTGAAATGATGATGCGCTCCTCCGGCGCGGGTACCGAGAAGACATGACGCCCCACTCTACGATCCACAGCCCGATTAATCACGCGCCGTGCCATCTCCTCGTGTTCCCCGGTTTGGCCAAGATAACGGACGTGAATCTCGATGAGTTCCGGCAAGCCGGGGATCTTGAAATTCCACTTATTCGCTAGGCGATCGCCCCAGCTGCGATCTTCCAGTTCTGCATGAAAAACATGTTGCATGACATGAATGACGCGATCAGGGTCAGCGGACGTATACAAGTCAAGGTCAGAGCCAAGATCAGGAAGATGGTCCAGCGACTTGATAACCGTAACGGGGCACCCTCCGGCTTCAAGGCCGGCACAGATGGGAGCCAGCGAATCTAGAGCAAGATTGATTCGGCGCTGCTCACGTTCCAATTCGCTACGACACAAATCTCGTACTATTTCGTCGTGCGAGAAAGCCACGCGCTCAAGGACCTGCAAACCGCGAACGACAACGTGGTGAGTGTTAGCAGCTTGTACAAATGCGTTCCACTCTGGCTGGGTCAGCGAAGCTGCATACGCAAGCTCGAGCTTAAATGCCTCGGCGTCCGTCGCAGGAATGTGAAAATCATCGGCGCATCCTTGAAACAGCAGCTTCGACAGCATTGCCATGTGCTGGTCTGTAATCACGGTTCGCGCCTCGGTCGATTTCAATGGGTACTATTCCCCCGGCAGTCTGTGTGTTCGAGTGCTGCACTGTGCCACGCCATTTTCAATTTGCGTGCCTTCTTCGTAATCGTTCCACGTGGCAATCATCGCAAATGGCATATTGATGCTGCCATCGTCGTATTGACGGAAGATTCGCAACGTATCTTCAAAGGTCTTGCCACACCGCCGATCCATAAAGCGATTCAGGCTCCAGGAAGCCTTCGCATCGTCGAAGCCCGGCCACACACCTCCCACTGCAATGTTCTTGGGACCTAAACTCCGCATTCGCTGGTAAAAAGCGTCCAGATACTTCTGGCCCCACTCGCTTCCGTCAGATTGCCAACCGCGGGGACCTGGATGTACCCATGCGTAATATCCATCAAAAAGACCAGGAAACTCCTTCGGCGGGCGGTCCTTATAGATCAGGAGTGGCGGCTTCTCCCACCGGTTCGTAACCTGACGCACGCGATTCCAATCGGTGTGGCCTCTCTTCGGGAATATGAAAATTACCGGGCGGCCTTCGTAGAAGAGATAAGCACTTTGTGTGCTTGCATTCGGCCCGATGTAGCGCTTATATGCCATATTGAATGCATCGAGTGCATCCTCCGTCGCGTGCCCATTATCTTCTTCCGTCTCGTCGTACATCAGAGCGACGTGAAAATTGCTCTCACTGGCTACCTGTTGCAAGATTGCATAGCTGCGATTAAGAAAGGGCTTGCGATCGCCGTACCAATCCACCACGAATGCATAAATGCCAACATCCTTTGCTTGCTGAATTTGACGACGCAATACATCCGGGTCCTGGGTGTTGTAACCGATGTTGATGTGTTGCCTGTCTCCAAACCATGGTTGGTAGTCGGCCAGCATCCTGGTCGGTGTTGTTCCTTCCGCGGTTCTAATATTCTGGTCCACTGTGCGGCTGACGTTCGTGCGGGAGCAGCCACTACCGATCACAAACACGGCCGCGGCCATGATCAATGCATAGATTCTCATGCGCACAACCTTTGCGGTATTCCCCTGAGACGCATTCTGCAATCGCGAATATTCCTCCCGTGTAATTTAGATGCGGGTCAAAACTGCTGAGCAACCTAGTGCTTTTGTGTAGTCTGGAGGTCTCGAACCAGCCAGCGGTCCGCTCCAGGCGTCATGATCACCATGTATTGCAGGCCAACCTGTTCTTTTTGCAGAAGGGTATTGCCATCCAGGGTTTGAATCTCGAGTTGAGCATTGTCTCGAAGCTGCATGGCGTCACCGGCGGGTGAGTAGAACAGCCCTGTCAGCTTATGGCCTCGATCCGTGTAGATGACGTGGATTCCGGCCTTTCGCTGGGCCTCGATTCTCTGGGTGAGCTTTTCCTTAGCAAGCCCTGTGAAGTATCCGTTGAGCAGGTCGACACGATTCTCTGCCAGAGCGCGAGCCATGGTTTGCCAGGCAAGAGCGTAGTCACGAGGGACGCTCTTGCTGGTGAGATCTTCAATCGATCGCGGACCCAGGTCATCAACATTCAGCTGGACTGACGGCAGGGAAGGCCCTCCATGTTGCGCATGGATTTGATAGCCCATGGTCACGAGCACAGCAACCACCAGTAGAGTTCTGCGCCCAAGTCCAGTCATCGTTCACCTGCCATTTGAATCTCATTTCCCGTAACTACGCCCGAGGCAACGGAGATGCGTGCGTTTCCCTGCACAGGCATCTGGACACGTGCGATGCCGCGCTTCACCGGAGCATCCACCGTAGTCTTGCCGCTATCGTCAAGCTTCGTGAAGCTGATCACTGTTCCATCCGGCACGGCGTTGCCGCTGCAGTCGCGGATAGGATCGGTCTCCACCCAAAGTTGCCGTGAAATCCAATTCGCCTTGATGCGAAGATTGCAGGCTTCCGAAGCCACTTGTTGAACAACGCGCACTTCGGTGGCCTTACCGATCGTCGCACCGATCTTTGCGGGCCCTTCCTTGCTGGCGGACGTCAGGCGAATCCAGGCGACACCGTTTTCAGCGGACCGGGTTGTTGTCGTTGCATTACCCTCTCGCGGCGTGGCACTGAATTGCACGTTTTGCGGCGCTAAAATCATGTTGCGGTACTTATCGAAGACGAACGCCGCTGCACTGATGGCATTGGGTGCATTCACACGGACGCGAGACGGATGAACTAGCAGGCTTAACCGCGAGGGAGCATCAGGCTGAACAAAGAAGGCCGCACTATCGCAGTGTCCGGAAACGCAGAGGATCGCGGTGTACCGGCCGGCGCCTTCGATTTCCTCGCCGTCCACTGCAATGCTCCCATTCACCATCACTTTCCTCTTACTGACATTGGCTGGTCCGACCAGGTAAAAGGTCCCCTCGCCATTCGCATCGCTCGCAATCGAAAAGTCGCTACCGGCCGTTACTTGCGCCGGAGGATGCAGGTCCGCTGCTGCAGCCACACCAGGCAAGAGGCAGGCGACGAGGCAAAGCAGAATTGGAAAGTAGTGGCGCATGGTTATGAGTTGTTGTTGTAGTAGTTCACGACAACGTGATAGCTGTGAATATTCGCGGCGACGTCGTTCGGAACATCGACCGCAAACGAGACAGGAATTTGGGGCAGCAGTTCCTGGTCTACGTAACCATCGGACACCCAGATAACTTTGCCGTTTGAGTCGTAGTACGAAGCCAGCACGTGCGGGATATTCACGATTTGACCGCTCTGGTTGATCAAGCGTCCGCGTAGGACCTTCTTCCCCAAAGCATCTGTTTCAATCTGCTGGCTATCTACGGCAATCACAGGATCGGCGCTAGCCGGAACCAGCATGGCTTTCGGTTCCATCCGCACGCTCTTCAATTGTTCAAGCTTGATGTTCGGAAAATCGATGCGGTATGGCGAAACCTGTTTTGGCAACAACGTATGCGAGATCTTGTCGAAGCTTATCTCTTGTGCGATCTCCCTATCGTTCTTGTCGAGCAGAACTGCACCTACGTTTACATAAGCCGGAACGGTATCCTCGTTCACAACCTCACCCAGGACGACCACTCGATCGGGACGCTGGATCGCATTCATCGAAATGATTCGGACTTGAGGCGCATCGACGTTTTGCACGCCCCAGTCATCGGATGAGCCGCGGTTGATGATGTCCCAGCGCAGGTAATTCACCGGAATCACTTGGGGTGCGAGCTTCGGAGCGGAATTTGTGGGCCACACTACTTTCCACGCCTTCGATGTGCGTTGCACCTTGATGTCGCGGACGTCATCGAGCGGTCCGACCGCGGTTGAATAATGCAGCTTCGCCCGCATTGTTGCTTCGTCACCAGCGGTGTGGAGGCCCCAGACTTCAAACCCTTCCAACGTGGCATAAGTGCGTAGGCTGCCGTTGGTTCCTCCGAGATCGTGAATGTAGGCGTTCAGATCGATGTCGGCCGAATTCGCCAGCCGGTCATGGGCTGCGGCCCACCGATGTGCCTGGACGTCGGTCAACATCAATTTCACGGCCTGATCTGGTGTTTCGGCAGCCTCCATGCGGCGCCGTTCTACTCCACCCGACTGTAGCCATGCAAGCCCGATCAGCAACAGAGTGGCCACCAGAATTCCACCGGCGAGGATACGGTTCATGAACGCACCTCCTGGGCATACACACCTTCGGCCGGCCTTGGAAACTCCAATAGTGGTTCACGGGCGCGTAAGCTGTCAGGCAGGAGCAATGCCAGGAGTATCGAGATAATGCTGCAGGCCATGGGCAACGTTCCCCATAACAGGCCCTCCCAAGGTGCGGGGATCGCGTCGGATTCGACCGGACGCGCCGGTGGTGCGTCGTCCTTCACCCAGACTTCGATCGATCCGGAGTCATAGCTTTCAATCTGTCTCCAGCCAGCAAAAGCTAGTAGCGGTCGGTAATACGGATCATGGAGGAAAATGTACTTCAATCCGTAATGGTCGGCGTGCTGTAACATTGCGCGCAATGACGCCATACCGGCGCTTCCGAAATACTTGGCACTAGTGAGTTGGGCGGACCCATACTGCGTCATTTCGGGCAGCAATCGAGCCGAGTTGTATTCACCGTCAACGCTCGGCGCCTCCGTGTATGTCGAAATTTTCGGCAACGCGTTTCCTATGCCCAGAGTCATGTAGCGGTAGCGGTCATGATTGTCCCGGTTCAAGAAAGAAATAATTGAATCGACATTCATTCCGCTCGTTGGGTGGAAGGGACTGAGATTCAGCCATGCCATGGGTATGGCCAATGTAACGATGGCCGCAAGCCCAAATCCCAAGGCAGCCTTGGCGCCCGCCCGATCAATTGCCCGTTCCGCTAACATTCCTACGAATGGCATGGCCAATACTGCAGCCAGCAATGTGAATCGCTCGAATGTCAAGACTTCGAAAGCACGTCCCAGTAGCCACTTTGGCAGCGGTGTAGTGCCGCCAAGTCCAAAAATGAAGGCAACCCAAAAGCCCAACAGCAGCGGTCGCAGTCGTCGCTGCGACGCGCCGAGCCAAACGATAAAAGGCAGCGCGAGGACCAGAGCCCCATACGGTACGAAGAAATAGTTGATGGCGTAGTTCAGGCTGAGCAGCAGGTTTGACCGGCTGGCATGCGGGATCGGCATCTGTTCGATGGGGTGTTTGATGATAGCGATCCAGTAGGGCAGTAGAACAATCGCTACGCCCACTCCCGCCAGCACTGCGAACACAACCGCTCGTGAAAGCAAAGCAGCTCTTGCGCTGTCTTCTTTTCGATCGATGAAGGCAAGCCACAGAACTGGCAGCACCACCATGGCGGAGCCGAAGATCAAAGTGACGTGGTGCACTGATGCTGCAGTCAAAGTGAAGAAAAGGCCCTTAAGTAGCGAGCGCCAGTCGGCCTCGCGAACCCAGTGATAAAAATACGGCACAGCGAGCAGATAAAGAGGCAATGAGAGCGTCGTAGAGAGCTGCCCAGCGGAGAACACCAGGAATTCCAGAATGCCCAGAAATGCGCTGAACAAAGCAGCGTAGCTGCTCGCACGCTCGCTAACCCACAATCTCGCGAACCGGTAAACTCCTATCGGGGTGAGGACGACTGCAAGCAACTGAACCAGCATGAAGGCCATGCGAAGTCCGACAACATAGGACAGTAACGCCACCCATTGGTGTCCTAGCGGAGGGTAGGTCGTCTGTGAAAATCCCGCGAACCATTTCTCATTCCACGGATTAAACCAGTGTTGTGCGTAATGCGAGGCAAAGAAGATGTGGAAATTCGCGTCATAAGACGTGGTCAGCGGCAGCTGCATCATCAGCGGCGGAGCGTAGATCACCAGGGTTAATAGGACGATCGCACCCAGAGGAATAGGACGGCGGAGGTAGCTTGTTTCCACGGAGGTGAATCCTCTCCCACAGTTGTGAGCAGCACGTTTGATTCAATTTTGGGCGGAGAGGTTTACTGAGATCGCACTCTAACGCCGGGCACGTAAGGTGCCAATTGAGAGAAGCGGCTCCCGTGTTCCTCATAATCCTGTGACTTGCAACCAACCACGTCAGCAGCTCTGCCATCCAAATGCCCGCTAGCGCGTGGTTCTGAAAGCACAGTTTCCCGAACCGGGCGCTGCCACCACCGCCCATGTTTTGGAAAGTTTCTAATGTCGTGATCGTTTGTCTGCTCTTGATGACAGGTATGAACCTGCCTGCGCAGACCTTCGAGATCAGTCCTCAGAACCCTCCTCCAAACAAATCGAAAACCAAAACTGCCGAAAAACCTAAGGCTTCCCCTAAGGCCGCCGCTCCGAGTTCACAAGGCGGTATTGGTTGGGGCTCGGGAATTGAGACAGCGCGTGGAGCTCGCGCAGCTCAGGAAGCCATCAAACGCGGCGACTATAACGCGGCAGTGGAATACGCTACCCGCGCGGCCAATTCCGCCCCTCACGATGCGAATCTGTGGTTTGGATTAGGCTACGCCGCCCGTTTGGCGGGTCGGTATCAAGTCTCCGTTGATGCATATCAGCGTGGATTACAAAACGCTCCTTCTTCTGTCAAGGGAATGTCGGGACTGGCCCAGACGTATGCGCGCATGGGCCATGCGGCCGAGGCCCAGGACCTTCTCAAGAAAGTGATTGCTTCGAATCCGAAGAGTGTGTTGGATCTTCAGCTTGCCGGCGAGCTCGCCCTGAGCTCAGATCCAAACGCCGCACTTGATTTGCTGAGGCGGGCGGAAAACCTGCAAGCCTCAGCCCGTAGCGAACTGCTGATCGCCCGCGCGTACCAGCGCCTTAACAAGCCGCAGGAGGCCAAGCAGTATCTCGATCGTGCGCAAAGCCGTGCGCCAAATGATCCGAATGTCTTGCGCGCGGTTGCGGCATCCTTCCGAGAGGCCCATGACTACGACCAGGCCATCGCCACTCTCCAAAAAGCAGTAGCGAATACCAAGGTGCCGGGAGCTATAGCGGATCTGGCCTACACCTACCAACTGGCCGGAAAAAAGAAGATGGCAGCGGACACCTACGCTCGCGCCGCTTCCAAGGCACCTAGGGATAACAACATTCAACTAAGTGCCGCGCAAGCCATGGTCAATGTGAACGACTTTGATAAGGCTGATGCTCTCCTAAAGCATGCCGAGGGTTTGAATCCCGACCACTACCGCCTCCATGCCATCCGAGGGCAGATTGCCGGCTTGCTTAACAAGAACGACGACGCCATCCGGGAATATAAGTTTGCTTTTGATCACCTTCCGCCCGAAGGAGTCCCGGAAGGTCCACTCTATTCCATACAGCTTCGGCTGAGTCTATTCGAATTGTATAGAGCTACGCAGCAACAGGGCCTGGCGACTGAACAGCTTGATGCCGCGCGCAGCCAAATCGGCCAGCTCAGTGGGGTGGATGACGCCAGCCGTCCCGAGTTCTTTCGGTTGCGGTCGGTTATTGAAGCCAATTCGAATGACTACGCTGCTGCCGAGAAGGATATCCAGCAGGCACAGGCCCTCGATCCAAACAGCGTCAACATCATGCTGAATTACGCCAATCTCCTGTGGAAGATGGAGCGCAAACAGGATGCCGCACAGATGTATGCCAAGGCTCTCGCTGTGGATCCCAATAATCACGCAGGTCTGACTGCGATGGGCTATCTCAGCCGCGAGATCGCCGACGCTAAGACGGCTGAAAAGTACTTCATCAAACTGGTAAAGCTTTATCCGAACGACTACGTGCCTTATCTCGCGCTAGGGGATTTGTATACCTCCGACAAGCAGTACGCGGATGCGCAAAAGAACTACGAAAAAGCGCACGAGCTTGCTCCGAACAATCCTGCAGCGGTTTCTGGAGGGATTAACGCAGCCCTGCAGGCGAAAGCCCTTCCGGTGGCAAAAAACTGGATCGATCGCGCTTCCACCAATGCGGCGTTAATTGAGAACCCGCAAGTGATGCGCGAGCATGAACGCTACCTGACTTTGACAGGGAAGTATGAGGAGTCTGCCGCGCTTGGTTACAAGGTTCTGGAGAAACTCCCGCATGATCCCGAAGCGCCGGTTTATCTGGCGTACGATCTGCTCTTCTTAGGTCGCCACGAGGAGGCATTCGCCGTCGTCCAGAAGTATGAGCCTATTCTTCCCAAGGACAAAGACTTACGCTTGGTTGCTGGTTACGTCCATGCCCACTTCAATCAGTTGCCGGAAGCCGTCGACGACTTCACGCATGCGATCGAGCTTGCTCCTGATGTACCTACGTCATACATGAACCGCGGATTCGTTCTCAATGATATGAAGCAAGCGAGTCGGGCCACGAAAGACTTCGAGACGGCAATCAAGCTTCGCCCGCAATATGGCGAAGCTCACCTCGGCCTCGCATACGCCTATCTCCAATTGCATCGTTCCAAGCCGGCCTTGAAGGAGATCGAAACCGCAGCCCAGATCATGGGTGAATCGAACGGCACGCACTTGGCACGTGCCGAAGCGTATCGTCAGCAACTGCGTTTCCGGCAAGCAGAGACCGAATACAGGGCTGCCTTGAAGCTATCCCCTAACAATCCAAAGACGCACATCGCACTTGCGACCACCTTGTACCGGTTGCATCGTTACGACGAATCAATCAAGGAACTGCAGGCGACCCTCACCTTGTCTCCGGACGATCCGATGATCTATGCGCAGATGGCGCGAGCCTACGCAGAGCTCGGACAGAGGGAAGACACTTATAGAGTCGTCGCCTTGGCGGAAAAGAGCGGCGAAAACAGCCAGGTTCTGCTCTTTACTGGTTCCGCACTGCTGACACTGGGAGACGAGCAAGCCGCCATGACCCGCTACAGCCGGGCTTTGGAGGCTCCGGATTCTGACCGCGTCGAGACAAGATTGGCCATCGCTCGGCTATTCGCACGCCAGGGAAAGCGCAGTGAAGCGCAGCAGCAGGTAAGCCTTGCCCTTGCAGAGGTTCGTGTCGAAGATGCCGGTCAAGTGACACCTGAGAATCTGGTCGAAGCCGCGAGTGTATTGATGTCCATCCAGGAGTTCGATCTGGCGAAGCAGTACTACGCTAGGGCTCAAACCGCGGGAGCCGACGACGAGTTAGTCGCCGTAGGCATGTCCAACGCTTACCTGGCCCTTGGTGAAACGCGCAATGCTGGACAATTGCTTCGAAGCGTGGGTCCTGACAACGAGGACAACTACGATTACCTCGTTGCGTTGTCGAACGTCTATCGCCAACAGCAGGAAAACACCCAGGCTCTCTCCACGCTGGCACGCGCAAATCGACTCGTCGAAGGGAACGATTCGTCTGAGAGAACCGAGCTATTCCTCGCATCCCAAGAGGGACGCCAGATTAATGAGAAGTTCAGTGTCATTCCGCAGGCGACGTTCGGGCCGATCTTCGAAGACATCAACATCTACACGCTGGATGCCAAGCTGCGCGGCATCACGGATCCTTCGTTGCTTCCACCGCCTCGTTCCTCCTATGAGAGTATCGCCCGCGCTAGATACCGGGTTCACCTGTCGGGATGGCCGACTATTACTGGATTGGTCGAGGAAAGGAATGCCCGGGGCAGCATCTCCATTCCCAGCGAACTGTTGATTCAGGATAGGAATACTTACGACACGATATTCAATGCTGGTATTAATCCTGTGCTCCACTTCGGTAACAACAGTATCGTGTTTACGCCGGGTGTTCAGTTCACCATTCGCCGGGATACCGCCGATCCTCGCGATCTAAATCAGAACCTGTTTCGCCAGTACCTCTATGCGAACAGCAACTCTTTCTTCAACTGGGTGAGCTTCTCAGGAACCTTGATGCGCGAGGCTGGTCCCTTTACCGACAAAGACCTGCATTCACGCGACTTGGCTGCAAAACTCGAGTTTGTTGTCGGGCGGCCCTGGGGTAAGACCGCTCTTATAACCGGCTACGAAGCGCGAGACGTCTTGTTCAGACCCCTGATTCGGGAGTATTTCACCACCAGCACCTATGCTGGCATCCAGCGAAAATTCGGCGATAAGGTGCGAGCATCCATCATTGGCGAGTATGTCCGGTCGTGGAGGGTTCAGGATGACGAGTTCGCCTTGGCACAAGCAATTCGTCCCGGCGTCAATTTTGAATACATGCCCAACATGCATTGGACGGTTCAGGCTTCCGGCGCTTGGTCACAGGGCGAGGGTTTTCACGATTACGACAACATACACAACCAGGTGCTCATTTCCTACGTCAGATCAGTGCAACGTCCGTTGAACGACGGCATGGGGGAGGTTCCGGTCTCGTACCCCTGGCGATTTTCCTTCGGCGTGGAGCAACAGACGTTCTATAGCTTTGCGGGAGGTAGCAAAACCAAGGTACTGCCGGTCCTTAGACTGACGCTGTTCTAACCGAAATTGATGTTTGCGTTGCTTTCCCCCATGACAACGCATCCGTGGATGCGCAACACGATTGACCAAACAAATGCAGGAGAACGGTGCCGTAACTCGGGTATCAGACGCCGTAAGGGAAAGTGTGCTGCGTATCTGCGGCCAGGGAAGTACTGGCGCATTACGTGTTCGCGTACTCAGCGGAAGCATGACCATGCTGTTGAGTTCCGGCTTCGTCGGGGCCATCAACCTGGTCTACAACCTGGCTATCGCGCACGGTCTGGGAGCCGCTGGCTTTGGACATGCCAGTGCTGTTTATACCGTGCTGATGTTGTTGTCCTCCGTCACTCTATCCTTCCAGATACTCTGCTCTAAGTTCGTAGCCAAGAACGAGACGCTGCCGGCCAAGATCGCGATTTACCGCTATCTCCATCGCCGGTCATGGATATTTGCGACAGGAATCACAGCGGCACTACTGATCAGCAGCCCGGTCATTTCCGCCTACCTGAATCTTCCTACAAGCAACTACATCCTGTTGCTTGGCATGGGAATCCTGTTCTACATACCGCTTGGGGTTCGACGCGGCCTTATGCAAGGAATGTTTGACTTCCCGCATCTGGCGTTCAACTTTGCGCTCGAGGCGGTCGTCAAGCTGTTAGGGGCACTCCTGCTGGTTCAACTGGGATTCTCAGTCGCGGGAGTGATTGCCGCAGTGACCGTTTCGATCGTCCTGGCGTATTTCGTGGCCCGGCCCGGGCCCGAACTTGCTACTCCTGCGGAACCGATCATGGCCGGTTCTTTCCTCGAGGGGGTACAGGCGTCCGTATTCTTCGTAGGCCAGGTCATTATCAACAACCTGGACATCATTCTCGTAAAACATTTCTTTGACGCAACCCAAGCTGGCGTTTATGCCGCGGTCGCGCTGGTGGGAAGGATCATCTACATCCTGTCGTGGTCCGTAGTAAATGGGATGTTTCCTTTTTCTGCCGAATCTCGATCACAAGAGCATGAAGGCCGTACGGTTCTGACGACCGCTCTCTTGATGGTCGTCCTGATTACAACCCTGTTCACTCTGGCCGCGTGGCTTGCCCCACAATCTTTCTGGCACACAGTCTTAGGAAAAGGATTTCCCCTCAACGACTCGAATCCGTACTCGTCCTTGCTGGTACTCTATGCGGCCACAACCGGCATTTATTCCTTGAGTGTCGTACTGATGAGCTACGAAATCGCTCGCCGGATCGGCCATGTAAGCTGGTTGCAACTGGGCTTCAGTGCCGCGATCGTCGTCGCCATTTACCTGGTTCATGGCACGTTACGCGATGTGATTACCGTGCAACTTGTGCTCATGGTGCTGCTGTTAGTAACCGTATCGATCCCATTCATCCGCTCCGAGAGAATCATCACGCAGCGTGTCGTAACGCGGGCTCTCGCCGGAAGCGGCATGCATCGTATTCGCCTGGTGAAAGAAGACGAGGTCATCTCCGAGTTCCTGCGAAGTGAGTTTTACCATCCGGAATTTGACGATTATCGCGAACACTTTCGCGATATGGTGGAACATCCTGATCTTGACAGCCCGCGCGAGAACGAGTTGCGGCGCGCTCTTCTCTTCCTTCGGCGCGGACGCCTGTGGCGCGAACTACCCGCTAACACGGAATGGTGGCAAATGGAATTGCAGCCAGCCGACTATCGACGTCTCAGGGTGTTTCCCCGCAATCACTGGCGCAGCTTTGCCAAGGAAACCTTCTATCTCGCTGAAATGGTCGACGGTATCCGGCACCGCGTTGAGAGTGACCAAACCGATCGTTTTTCCAGGAAGCTGAGCTCACTCCGGGAGGAATTCGCTCAGGATTCGACGCCTACAAGTTCCGTGCTTCTCATTGGGATTGACGAAGAAGGCCCCCTAACGATCATCGAAGGTAATCACCGCATGGCCGCTGCGAGCCTGATCTCCCCCGGCGATGTCCTGCGCAGATTCCAGTTTCTGGTGGGCTTCTCGCCGCGAATGACCGAGTGCTGCTGGTACCAGACTGACCTGTCAACGCTCCTCCGCTACGCTCGACACTTCGCGACCTACTTTTTGAACGATCACAAGGATGTGATCGAAAGAGCGGTCAGCGAAGAGAAGATTTCGTCTGATAACTCGGTAGGCGCAGCGTAGCCTGCACGCTTCGTTCGTTTCTACTTTTCTTCCTTATCCTCGTCAGGTGAAGGCTTGGGTGCAGCCGGCTGTACACTGCGCGCCACATATTGACTGCCGTCGAAAACAGCGGAGATTCCGACCTCATTCCCCTGGCGCAGGCCACGCAGCGTTCCCTGAGGCAAGCCTTCGAAGTGAATCGTGTAGTTCTTGCCGTCGTTGTTGTTATCGATGGCAATGATTCGGGCCGAGAGGTCCAGAAACGTAATCCTGCCAAAGAAAGAAAATGACATGCCGGGCAGCGCAAGCACGGAAATCTCCCGCACTGTCCCATACCGGTCTTGTTGTGGTCCGAATGTGAGAGATACAAGAGTTCCCGGTTTCAGGTCCGTGACTAGACGTGTTTGGTCGCCAATTTTCACGACGGTCGAAGGAGTCAGCTTAAATCGAAGGGCCTGTTGCGAGAGTTCATCGCGGACAGTCAGCAATTGTGTCTCGCCATCGTAGTCGACGACCTGTCCTTCGCCCTCACCTGTCGGACTGGCAGCTTGGATCCAGATGGTTTTCGCAAAAACCTGTGTCCCATTGAGCATCGTATCCAGGTACACGCGGTCGCCGGCCCGAAGGTCATGCTGCTTGGCAGAGGCTCCGTTGCGCAGAAAGTTCGTTCGCACGTCGAACGCAACGTGCATCTTCTTGCCGCTCCCAAACGGCTGGATGGTCATCTTGTCCTGGACTTGATCCAGCTTGGTCACTGTCCCGCCGATCAACGTTACTCGGTCGTGGGGCAATGGCGGAAAATCCAGCAAGGGGTCATATGGTGGCTTTGCAGCCGGCTTGTCCGGGGCTGCCGTTTGCGCTGCCGGAGGATTCGTCGCAGGCGTGGGTGCCGGCTGTGTCTGTGCGGAAACGCAAACCGCAAGGGCAATAGGGAGCACAATTTGCAGGGATCGTGAGACACGGTTCATCGCTGCTCTTGGATGCCATTTGGGACAGCAGGGTAGACCAAAGTTGCTGGAATTTCTTACCTTGTCTAGGCAAACGCGAACTGCTGGATGACATCCAAGCACTGAACTTGGGCTAGCTTTGGAGGCTCCCTGTAGCATGAAAAGACTCTGGTTTTCAGCGGTTTTGCTGTCGATCTTGACCTCTGCAGGTTGGGCACAGGACCTCAAAATCACGCTGCCAAAACGTACTCATGCCACGCCGGTCCAAAACCTCAACCGTGAAGGTGTCGAAGCTATCCGCAAGAACCAGATCCGAAAGGCCGAAAAGCTCTTCTACAAGGCATACTTGATTGATCCCGACGATCCTTTCACCTTGAACAATCTAGGGTATATCTCTGAAGTGCAGGGGAAAGTTGAGCGAGCGCAACGATACTATCAACTCGCCTCGCGTCAAAACTCGGAGACGACAGTCGACAAAGCGAGTATCGAGGCTCTTAAAGGGCATCCTCTCACCGAGGTTACTGGTTCCTACGCAAGTCGCGACCTGCGAGTGAATCGTGGCAATGTCGAAGCAATGAGCCTGCTCAATCAGGGGCGTGTCCAGGAAGGCGAAGATGTGTTGCGGCGAACCCTGGCTGCGGACCCCAAGAATCCGTTTACGCTCAACAACCTTGGTTACGCCATGGAAGGGCAAGGGGACTTGGACTCTGCCCTCCACTATTACCAGCAAGTGGCCAACATGCATTCGTCGGAGAAAGTCGTTGTGGCTATTGATCCACGTTGGCGCGGGAAGGGCATCAGCGACGTCGCGGCTAACAACGTTCGTGCCTTGCGAAGACGGATTGAAACCGAGCAAAGCGACGCCGCAAAGGTGGCTCGTCTCAATCTGCAGGGAGTCTCGGCTCTCAATCACAATGAACCGCAGCAAGCTCGCACGTTCTTCGAGCAAGCCTATCGAATTGATCCTGGAAATGCTTTTGCACTAAACAACATGGGATACGTCGCTGAGATGGAGGGCGATCAGGAAACGGCTGACGAGTTATACGCCGCCGCCAAACAAGCGGACGGTTCGGGAACCAAGGTGGCGATCGCCAGCCAGCGCTCTGGCGTCGGATTAGCTCTGAATCAGGTAGCATCCAGCAACCAGGAAGGCGCCGAATCAAACCTCGAAATGAAAAGGGAAGCAAAACAGCGCGAAAAAGGCCCAATTCAGCTCAAAACTCGTGATAACAAGCCAGTGCCGGAGCCCGTAGCTCCCCCGCCGCAAAGCCCGCCTCAGCAGTAACGATTCCCCATCCTTTTCGTACTACTCCCTCTTGGTCTACCAGGTGTGATTACCCTACTTTGACCGAGCGGACCCAACCACATACGTGAGTATCTGCAGGACTGTCCACAAGTGCTAAGGCTTTGGTCCCGTTGCCGGTTCCCCTAGAGGCAGTCTACTCTGCCCTCGTAAGCCTAAACATTCAGATACTTCTTACCGCGGCTGGCTACACTGGCCGCCGCGCTGAGCGTATTTACTGCTTCGACGAAAGAAAGAACTTAGCCATCGCGGTGACTGGTGAGAAGACCTGCTGCCCAACAGAGCAGGAGCCAAGGTCGAGGAATTCGAAAGCTAAGTTCCTGCACGATGCAAATCTCCAAAGTTCTCGTGTGTATTCGACATCAGTCGGTAGGACTGATGGGGGCTCTACGCTGATAAGGCGCACCCAAGTCGCATTGGGACGAGCGCTTCATCGCAGCCTCCTGCCAGGCACGGTCATGCCACATCCGTCCCGGCGCAGCAAACCTCTCGGGTTCCCAGAATTTCCAGGAATTTGGAAGGGCCGAACGATGTGCCCCTCCGCCGGGAGCCGAGATGCGAGCCGCAATTCTTGCTTTGATAGCCATTACATTGACCTCCGTTCCTCTGTACGGACAAGAAATCAAGATTATTCCCACAACAACTCTCAGCGCCGAAACTTCCAACAACACCAGCACTGCTGACACATTCGTGTCTCAGACCAACGGCAACATGGGAGTCTCAAATGTTAGTAAGGTTGATATCCACTCGCTTATCTATCCTGGTGCGAATACGAAAGTGATTGCTCACTTCATGCCCTGGTTCGGGCAAAAGATCCACATGAATGTCGGCTACAACTCCCAGGATCCCGCCCAGATTCATCGTCAGATCACAGATATGATCAGCCGCGGAATTAATGGAATCATCATCGACTGGTACGGATCGAAGGACTATTCCGACGTGACCGCCAAGCTGGTGATGGCTGAGATCGAACAACATCCCGGCTTTACGTTCGCCATCATGGTAGACAAGGGCGCGTTGACGCTAAGCGCCTGCGATGGATGCACTCCACAGCAAACCCTGATTCAGCAAATCCAGTATGTCGAACAGACATACATCCCCTCGCCCGCATACATGCAGATTGCCGGGCGTCCGATGATCACGAACTTCGATATCGATCTGCATTACGACATCGACTGGGACGCTGTGCAGGCCCAAACCAGCACAAATCCATCATTCATTTTTCAACATGCGAAGGGCTTTACCCATGCGGTGACATCCGGAAGTTATTCCTGGGTGACCACAACGACGAACGATTTCGGTATGAGTTACCTGGATAAGTTTTACAAGGCCGGCCTTACTGCTCCTCAGCAGGAGACATTCGGTGCGGCCTATAAAGGATTCAACGACACCCTGGCTTCCTGGGGTCTTGACCGCATCATGACGCAACAATGTGGGCAAACCTGGCTGGAGACATTTACGAAGCTCAACAGCTACTACAGTGACGGCACACCCTTGCCCGAAGTTCAGCTGGTTACTTGGAACGATTACGAGGAGGGAACCGAGATCGAATCCGGTATCGACAACTGCGTGACAATCTCCAGCAGCCTGTCAGACAAGACCCTGCAATGGACCATCGCAGGTGCGGAGAGCACCATTGACCACTATGTCGTATATATCAGTACCGATGGTCAAAATCTGATGAGTCTTGCTGTTCCGGGCGTGGGTTCGCGGAGTCTCAACCTGGCGAGTTATGCCCTCGAATCGGGCACTTATACCTTGTACGTTCAGGCGGCTGGCAAACCGACTCTAAAAAATCAGATGTCAGGCGCTGTACAGTACACGGTAGACGGTGAGACGGAAAATCCACCTCCTCCACCGCCGGCAGGGAAGGCAACCATTACGTTGGGCGCTAGTCCTTCCGCGATGAACGCGACCTTGACGAAGCCAGGAATTTCTACTGTAACGGTGACCCCGGTTTCGGGATCATTCTCCAGCGCTGTCGCTCTCTCCTGCACCGGGCTGCCCAAAGATTTCTTCTGCCTCTTCGCGCCCCCTGTCGTCACTCCAGGAAGTAACGCCGCGAATTCCACCCTTACCATTTCCGGGCCGGGTACACTCAGGGCCGATAAGACGCATATCCCAACTCGATTCAGACCCGGGCCGAACATGCTTGTCGCAACCTTCAGCATAATGGGACTGGCCGTTGCCGGACTCGCTTCCAAAGCGCCGGTGAGACGAAGAAGTATCTTGGCCATTGCCTTCGTGCTGATCGGGTTTCTGACCGCCTGCGGCGGTGGATTGAACACCGTCAGCAAGCTTGACCAGCCGGAGAGTCCAGTTGGAGTCTTCAACATCACGATCCACGGTGACTCCGGGGATGACCATGTCACTACACCCGTTACTCTGACTGTGAACTAATGGGGGATTAATATCACTACTCGCCGTCGGAATCGCCATCTGCGCGAGATGTCTTCGCGTGGCGGCACGCAATAGCTTTCCCCGCATCGGCAGCCAACGCGGAAGCCGCCGCAGACGCGACACGGACATCAACACATTCAAATGGCGCTGGAGATCAAACGTCCGCAGGTATTGGCGGATGATCTCTGGCATGCTCATGCGCAATGCCGCCGAGAAGTTCTGAATGCTCATCTCCAGTTGACGTTCAGGGTTTTGGAGAAATTCCACGATGCATTCGGCCATGCCTTGTACATCACCGGTCCTGAAGAATTGGATAGCCAGTCCCTCTTCCGTGGCGAGTTGCTGAAAGTCAGGGATGTCAGAGGCAATCATAGGCACGCCATACGCGCATGCTAGGTGAGCGACACCGCTTGATCCGGCCGAGGACGTGTACGGCATGACAGCGACGCTCGTACTTTGAAAGAGATCACTGATAGCCTCTTCTTCAACGTATCCGGCGAACTTTATATGCGGGCGTCCCTGGCACTTGTCGGCCACGGACTGCAGATAGCCAGGTGCCTTCGGATGATCGGTTCCGGCGATCACGAGGTGAACATTCGGGATTTTACTGGCCACGATGTCAAATGCCTCGATCATCGGCTCGAGTCGCTTGTATGTGCCCCATTTGCCGAATGCGAGAATGCGGTGCTCAGGATTCCCGCGGCGGGAGAAATCCGGATACTCAGGCCGTCCGGAAAGGATTCCATGACGGCGCACGTGAACCGACCCCCGGCGGTACTTCTCACGAATTAGGCTCCGGTAGGCCGGCAGCAACACAGAGATGGAGTTTGCAAACAACAGGATCTGCGTCGCCACAAAACCTGCAGCCTTGTAGAGGAAGGGAAATCGTATGCCTGCATCTTTGAGATCTACAGTCTCCATCAACTGATGAAGCGTCACGTGCGTGTAGAATCCCGCCGCCCTGACCATCGCCGGAGTTCCTATTCCGACAAATGCCGGTAACGGCTTGCCGCCAAAGCTCGCAAAACCCAAATTGAACCAGACGACATCAGGTTGCATTTCGCGAATGCAACGTATGAGGCGTACGGGATTGCGAAGGCTATTAAATTTCCAACAGCGGATGACCGAGAAGCCTTCCAACTCCGGCTCAGGACCGGAATAATCGTCTGCCAGAATGGTCAGGTCAAGCCCGGGCCTTAACTGTAGCTCGCGCGCGATGTGAAATCCGTATTCGTTAAGCGCTTCCCGGCTCGGAGGAAACGCAGTCACCAAGCATATCTTCATTGGTGTCCAGATCCGAAGATAGCCTCACGTGAGAGCTTCCCCAGGAGAGAAAAATAGTGAAGCGCAACCTTGAAGTCCGCCTTACTTCTGCCCGAGAGTCGAGTGGCGAACTGAAATGGGATCTCCGCCGCTTTCTTGATCTTTCCCTTAACCAGAATCTCGAGAAGAATTTTGAAACCGTACGGTTGCAAATCGAGTCCCTCAATCGAAGACCGTCGAACGATGAAGAAACCCGATAAAGGATCTTTAACTAGAACGCCTTTCTTCTTTTGAAGGGGCATTGTGACCAGGGTGCTACACCGCGACACCAAATGTCGGAACGCGTTCCAGTTGCCCACGGTTCCATTCGACGCATAACGACTCGCCACTGCGATGTCGTTACCCTCCTCGACGGCCGCTAGTAGGGAGGGCAAAGTCTCCGGCGGATGTTGAAGATCGGCGTCAATCACGCCGAGCAAGTCGGCATCGGTGTTCTTCCAACCGTAGATGACCGCACCTGCTAGACCACGCTGCCCAACTCGTACCAGCAAGCGAATTCTGGGATCGCTTTCTGCATAGCGCCGTACAGCCTCCGCAGTTCCATCCTTGCTGTCATCGTCCACTACAATCAACTCATAGGAAATTCCGACTCCTGCCAGAGAGTTCTGAATGCGGTCGATAAGCGTAGGGATGTTGCCCGCCTCATTGAGGGTAGGGATAACGAGGCCTAGCTTTTTTTGCAACCACGACGACTGCATTGACGGGTCCCTCATGGTTCCTCTTGGATGAGCAACCCCGCCTGCGCGTTGGTTAGCTACTTTACCCACATAGCCGCGCTCTTCGTCGGTAAACCCATGCCATCAAAGAAATTGTCGTTACACTCGCTTACGTTCCATGGGAGTTCTCGGAAAGAGTGGCGAGCAGGTTCATATCATCCTTCTGCGGCTCAAATTTTTCGTGAGACCCGACTTCTGATGATCCCGCCGCATTCCTTAAACATCCCGTTACCACATCCGACGTCGCGTCCTGCGACATCGGGTCGATTAACGTCAGCCCAGCGAGTGTAGAGAGCCGCACGTATGCACCGCGATATCTGTATAGGAACTCCAACGGATACTCTGGTTTTCGCTCGCGAGCCTCCTCTGGAACAGCATCCAGCACGAAGGGCAAATCCGGACGAGGAACAAACCTCAGAAGCAGTCGCGCATAGGCCTGCGCCCAGATGTTTTCAAGCGGTAGGGTTGCGAGCTGATCGTAGATGTAGCGATCGAACACGATGACGCCCGAAAAGCGCTTCTGAGTGCGCTTAATAATTCGACGCAGCATCATCGCGTCAATGGCATAGAGAAACGTTCGTGCCGCCACCAGATACCAGATGCGCGCATTCTTGTCGTTGCGGCGCACCGGCTGCGCCGGAGTTCCGACGCGGCCATCGCTCTTGAGGAACTTGATGCTGAAGTTGGCGCGCAGCCGTGCGAATGCCGCAACATGATCCCAGAATGCAAGCTGCATGACTGGAACGCCGGCAGATGCAAGCTCAGCACAGAGAATTTGGATTTGCGTACTTTTGCCGGCGCCATCCATGCCGGAAAAGCTGATCAAAAAAGGTTCGGGCGTTTCACAAGGCAACAACGTCGTCACAAGGGCTCTCGGCGATAAAAAAATTAGAAGCCTAACCGTGCAAAATGTTTCGGACTCGCCACTAACGCGCGCCCGGCGGGGTCGACGAGCTGCCCCTTGATAGTGCATAAACCGTGCCCAGAGCCACTCCAGCGCCGGCAATTAGTCCTAGCTTTATGACAAAGGAACGGACCTGTCGTTGCTTTGCGGGCGCAATGGCCGCTCCGGCTGGCCGAGACGCTGTGCTGCCGCTTACAGTGCCGGCTGGAGCCGCGGCAGTTCCTGTCGGTTCGCTGGTCGGTTCTTGCTGTTGAGAAGCCTTTTCCGCTGCCTCTTGCCGTGCACGTGTTGTATCAGGACTCTCCGGTAACTGCGTGCCGGTCTCTCGATTTCCGTTGAGCAGATCCTGCGATGCCTTGTCTTCCTGTTCCTGGCGCTGCTCAGTCGATCCTTGGGTCGGAACCGATGAAGGCTGCTGCGGGCTAGCCGTACTTGCAGGCGGTTCGGCAGCCGGAGCCTGCTCTGGGCTGGCAGTGCTCCCAGCTTGCGGTGTGGCCTGCTCCAGTGGAGAAGCCTGTTGCGCATACATCGAGACGGGCTCCGCTACCCCGGATAGCACCAAGGCCAGCAGCACACCTAGAAAACGAGAAGGTCTCTCACTCATAATCGCCTTTCTCCGTCGGCCCCTCTACGCAGCACTATGATGCTGAACGAGTTCACGAGCAGGCATATCGACAGACGGTGCCTCGTAGTAAGGCAGCGCTTCCGCTCCTTCGGGGAACATGGCAAAAATTCGATCCATCCGGGTCAGCTCCAGGACCGTCGCGGCTTGGGGAGACAAACCGGCCAGCCGTACCACGCCATCTTGTTTCGCCACCCGAAGAATGCAGCGTAAGAATAGGTCCAGCGCAGCCGCATCGATTTTCTCCACCTCGGAAAGATCGACGATTACACACGGCTCCTCTGCTGCGAGTTCTGATTTGATCCGGCTGGCGAAATTGCGCGCTTCTCGAGTATCGAGATACTTGGCAACTTTTATTTGCGTCATAGTTTGGATGTTCATTCCCCGAGTCCCCACTGCAAAGCAAGGTCCCGATCGTTCGGGCCAGCGGTTTCATCCCAGCCAGCGGTTTGAAACCAAGGATGCGACCTTCGACATGCGAGAGGAAAGCCTCGTCGTCGAGAGACTTCGCATCGGACGAAGAAAGCGAGTTGTAGTGCTCGTAACCTGGCATCGCGAAGCCAGAGTGCTGGCGATCAGGCGGCGATCACCGAATGCGACTTCAATATTTCGAACCAAAGAAAAAAGCTTTGCGCCTGAAACCAACGCATGTCCCACATGCAGTCCCATCCCGACATATGTTCCTGGGAATACGGAGCAGTCGTCGATCGAGCTACCGCAATCAACCTCGCAGCCTTCTTCGATCGAGCTCAAGCCGCTGATAACGCAGGACGCTCCCACCCGTGCATTGGCCCCGACATACACCGGACCCTCGAGGTGAGCCCGTTCGTCCACAGCAGCATTGCTGCCAAGCCAGACGCCCGGGCGAACTTCTTGCCCTACCGGTTGGATGGCACAAGCACCGGACAGGCCGTCGCTCACCAGCTTTCGAAAGTCCTCAGGCTTGCTCAAGCTGTTCACATAGCCTTGAGAGCGAAAATGCGCACGATGTGGCAATAACGTGCTGAATTGGTTGCGATATGACGTATCACCTCCGCGCAAACTGTCCGCATCCACCAAAACAATGTCGAGCGGTCGGCCACTTCCGTAGGCCTGGGTAATTGGACTTGCGCTTGCCCGGTGGAACTGCACGAACTCATTTACATTGATTTCAACGTATGGTCCCAGCCGCACCAACAGAAGCATCTCGACGCCGTGATGCAGGTATTGCGAAACCACACTGTCCCACGCCGACCAGAAGTTTCCCCCTAAGACAAGTTGATCAATTGCGGTCACCTTGTCTTTGGCCCCTTCGGAAATAACGGAGACTTGGTCGACTCCCGAGGCCCGAAGCCGCTTCACCACCCGGTTCAGAAGTGGCTCTCCGAGAACTTCACAGAAAGCTACCGGTGTATCGAAAAGCAATTGCGAATTGCGCGCTGGCGTAGGTTCTGCGGTTCGGGCGGACATAGGAAGAGCTTGTTCCCCCATCCGTCCGCCGCCCGCAACCGTTACGATGGCACCGATGTACACTGGTCCGTCCTACCTTTAACCGCGAAATCGTAGACCGCAGTTCTCGATACGATTTCTACGGCACTATGCGGCTGATTCTGCCAGTTGTGCCGAACGGGAACTGAACGTGGGCAACAACGCTGCTGTTCCAGCCGTCATCTCCTCGTCCATTTGGTGCTCCCATTTCTTCATCAACAGCTCCGATCGCAACTCTTCGCGTTCGACACGCGTGGATCGCCGTGTCGCACGGACTGGAACTTCTTCTTCGCTGACTTGAGCAGATTGTCGCGCATGACCAAGAAGTTCGCGAATACGAAGCTTTGCTTTGTGGAGCTGCGATTTGGAATTGCCCACGGAACAATCGAGCAGCTGGGCAATTTCCTGATGCTCGTAACCCTCGACTTCGTGGAGGAGGAATATGGTCCGATAGCCGGCGGGCAACTCGCGTATGGCGCGAGTCAATGCGATACGATCGACCGAGCCGCTCAAGCGGTCATCCTGGCTTCCATACTCGCGCCGGATGAGCCGCGCATCCTGATTGTACGGTTCATCTAGGGAGATCTGGCGCAGCGCTTTTTTTCTGAAATGCATGAGCACTGTGTTCACTGCGATCCGGTAAAGCCACGTCGACAACGCGGAATCTCCACGGAACGTGGCCAGCTTGCGGAACACTTGTAAGAAGGCATCTTGGGTTAGATCTTCTGCCTCCGCAGTGTTGTTGGTCATGCGCAAGCACACCGAATAAATCCTGGGCTTGTGTGCATAAAACAACGTAGCAAACGCGTCTGCATCGCCTTTTTGAGCACGCTGAACCAGGTCCAGATCAGATTCCATCTTTGCGGTGGTGTTGAGTTCGCTCACTTGCATCTCCTTTCAGGGCTCGTCGATGACATGTACGAGAGTAGAGTTCGACCTCTCAACGGTCCATCCGGTGCACTCTGTAGGCAATTCAATTCTTTGCTGTACCGTATTGATGAGAAACGATATGCGGAAAAACCGCGTATCTGTTGCAACCCTACATCAGCCGTTTCGACTTCGCTGAATGCACTCTTGTGTGTGGAAAAAGAACTCGCATTAACTCAAAAGTACTAAGACTTCCCACGCTACATACAGGGAACTCTGGATTGTTCCGCGTGCTCTCAAATGCCACGAAGAACGCTTTGCGGGTAGAGGTAGAAAATGATCCGGGGAAAAGAGCAATCACCTGCGGCGCACAGAACACTTCATCCTCGAAGAACAATCATCTTGGGCGATACAGAAATTCCTTAGATGAACTACAGCGTCAGCGGGATTGGTGTTTTTGGATGAAACTCCTATCTTCGAAGGCATGAAAGTTGCCCTCTATCAAACCCACCATTTTGGCAGGTGCCGGTCCAGCGTTTACTGATCGGCTCCTGCTCCTCGCCTCTGGCCATAGTTTGGAGTTCTTGTTGGTAGAGGATTGCGCGACGACGCCTAACATTGCAGCCGAACTGGACCGCATTAGGCCCCTGGGCACCATAGCTTCTCGAGGAGTTTCAAGATGAAAATTGGGTTCTTGGAAGACCTTTATCTGGAGCAGTTGCAGGCACTACTGGATTCCAAAGGGCAGCTCATAAGTGTTTTGCCCCGGATGTTGGAAGACTGCACTTCCCAAGATCTTCGTGAAGCCTTGGAAGAACACCTCGAGACTGCCCAAGAGCAAGCGGGGCGGCTCGAGAGAATCCTTGCAGGTACCTCCAAGATCAGCTCAGTGGCGCGCCAGAAATGTATTGGAATGGAAGGCCTTATCAGGGAGGCGATTCGGATAGGAAAGGACATGTCTCCCGGCTTACGTGACGCGGCGATAATTGCGGCGATTCAGCGCATTGTGCACTATGAAATTGCGGCCTATGGCACCGTGCGCACCTATGCGACTCTCTTGAACGATGCGCAGTGCGCAACCTTACTGGAACAGACCTTAGAAGAAGAAAAGGATGCCGATCGCGACTTGACCGAAATTGCCGAACAGGTGAATGGCGATAGTCCAAGCCTCGCTGACCTGCCTCGCATCGGCATCGCCGAAGACCTCGAAGTTAAAAGAGTGGCTTGATCTGGAACGGGGAGAATGTATGCTCGATGTTGGAAAGAAGATTGATACTGCGACAAAGGAAAACAAAAAGAGCGAAAAGGCGAAGCGCGAAGAACACCTGGATAAGACTTTGGAAGATTCCTATCCCGCCAGCGACCCGCCCTCTAGCATTCCAGACCCTGCCGATGATCCGGGCTCTCCGGTAGGGAAAGGAGATGGTTCTTAACTATTCTAATCCTGCTTGTACCACATGCACGATGTTGTTCCGCACGGCGTACAGTACGAGGTCGCTCACCGAATGCAGTTGAAGCTTGCGCATGATGTTCGAGCGATGAGTCTCGGCTGTCTTTACGCTCAAACCTAATGCCACTGCGACTTCCTTCGTGCTTTTTCCTTCCGCTAGCAATTGAACGATCTCACGCTCCCTAGGCGTAAGGCGGCTGCGCCCGACCGTTGGCACTGCCGCGGGCGTACCACCCTTGAGATAGCCTTCGAGCACCATCGCAGCTACCTTTGACGTGAAATAGGTCTTGTCGCGCCTGAGAGCTTCAACCGCGGCCACCAAGTCCCGGGCTGCGTCCGACTTCAATAAGAACCCTCTGGCTCCCGCGTTTAAGACTTCGCGGACCACTTGGTCTGAATCGTGCAAAGTCAGAATCAGCACCCGAGCCTGCGGGTTGATCTTCAAGATCTGACGAGTTGCCTCCAGCCCGTTCAAGCTTGGCATCCCGATGTCGAGAATGACCACATCCGGTCGAAGTTGCGTCGTTTTGTCGACTGCCTCCCGGCCATCCCCGGCTTCGCCGCAAACTTCCCAGTCCGGTTGCGCCTGAAGCAGTGCCACTAGACCTTTGCGAACTACCTCATGATCATCTGCTACCAGAATTCGGAATGCAGCCAAGTCTCACCTCCACGAACTCAGAAACCTGTCTCGGACTAACCAAAACGAATCTGAGCGATTACTCCGCACCTTCGGAAGCACCGCTATTGCCAAACCCCAATTATCCTAAATCTGCGGGAAAGTCTCTCTGGAAAACAACCGCATACGGTAATAATTACCCAGCTTGCCCATCAGCAATTGTGAGGACGCCGAAATTCCGAGTCGGAAGAACGCTCAGAAGCACTCTGAGATCCTTCTGACGCGAATTCCAAGGGTACCAATCTTAACCCCTTTACCGGCTCCAGCAACAACGTCATGCTTGAAGAACACTGGCCGCATAACCAGAATTGTGCAGTCTGACGTTCCGGTTTCTCATCAAATGGCGCGCTCATATCGTCGCTGGCAGATACGGAGATCGAAACAATCTCGAACTGGTAAAGTCGCCCTTCTGCAAAAGAATGCAGTGGCGCATAACAATTAGGGTTCACGCAATAAGCCAACACTCTTCACCTCGTACCGAACATCGACCCGTTACGCTTACACGTCTCCCTAAGACAGAAGAATGCCTTAAGAGGATACCCTCCAGACACACCCCAGACCAATACAGTATCGACTGTATTTTCCGGACCAAAGCGTCGGTTCAAGTATCGAGGCATCACTCACTGCATCACTCACTCCCCTTCTTGGATGCGCAAACGGCTGGTGAAGCAAATCGGTTCCAAGCACATCCATCTGAGTAACCGACAGGGCGATGTATCCGGAAGGTCAGGCCAGTGCCACGAAGCAAATCCAAAACGCCAGGCAAGACTGCTGCTCCACTGGTGCCGCCGAGAGCTACGCTACCCCTTCTCCACCAATCTGCCGCCGATTGCAAAGCCTGTGATTTGTGGAAGACCGGTACCCAGACCGTATTCGGCGAAGGGTCCGCTCACGCGCGCGTGATGTTCGTCGGTGAACAACCCGGAGATCGCGAAGACCTTGTCGGAAGACCATTTGTCGGGCCAGCAGGTCGGTTGCTAGACGAGGCCCTGGCAGAAGCTGGCATAGGCCGTCGGGAGGTGTATGTGACGAATGTTGTGAAACATTTCAAATGGGAGCCTGCATCCCGAGGCAAACGCCGTATCCACAAGAAGCCACGCTACTCAGAAATCGAAGCTTGCCGGCCCTGGCTGGATGCCGAGCTTCGCACTGTTAAGCCCGCTATCCTAGTCTGCCTGGGAGCTACTGCGGCCCAATCCCTCATGGGAAAGACTTTCAGCGTTCTACGACAACGGGGACAGGTGCTTGAATCTACCTTGGCACCCTACGTGATCGCGACCGTGCATCCGTCATCCATTCTCCGCGCTAGGGATGCCGCCTCACGGCACCAGCAACGCGAACAGTTTGTGGCTGATTTGCGCCAGGTTGCCGCAGTTCTGAAGAAGATCAAACAAGTGGCATGATGTAGGCGTGGGCCGAACTCCGAAATAATAAGGTTGCTAAACGTGGTCAAGATTCAATAGTAGTAGGCAACTGCCGGTTCAGCCACTAGGAAGAACCAACGTCCTGCCGAAGTGAGCGCACGTCAATCCCGAGTTGTTCCGCTTTTTTGTAGAGATGGCTACGCTCAAGGCCGAGCGCCTTTGCGGCGTTGGTTACGTGATTGTTTGAACGCTTCAGCTCCGCCAGAATGACCTCACGTTCGAACTGCATCACACGATCGGCAAGAGTCCCTTCTCTAACCATAAGCCGTGAAGAATCTCCTTGCGTGCTCGGCAGGGCCGATTTCACTATCGACGAGTCCACCTCTCCATCAGCGGCCATGAGCATCATGCGCTCAATGCCGTTTCTGAGCTCGCGCACATTCCCTGGCCATGAATACTGTTGCATCATTTCAATGGCGTCGTCCTTAAAGAGAACCGGCTTCCAGCTGTTTTGGGCGCACACCTGGTTGGAGAAATATTTCACGAGGGCAGGAATGTCTTCTGTTCGTTCCCGCAACGGTGGCAACGTGATTGGAAATACAAAGATCCGGTGAAACAGATCCTGCCGAAATTTTCCCTCGCGCACCAGCGTTTCCAGATTGCGGTGCGTAGCGACGATGACTCTGACATCCACACGAAGCGGCTTCTCGCCACCAATAGGCTCTACCTCACCCTCTTCCAGCACTCGTAGAAGTTTGGCCTGCATGCTTAGGGGCATATCCCCGATTTCATCCAGGAAAATCGTGCCATGGTCGGCCTGTTCAAATTTTCCCGTATGCCTTCCGCTAGCGCCGGTGAATGATCCTTTCTCGTGCCCGAACAACTCCGATTCGATCAACTCTGCAGGAACGGCGGCACAATTCAAGGCGATGAAAGGACCACCGGCTCGGGGACTCCGCTCATGCAACGTTCGAGCAATCAACTCCTTCCCAGTACCCGTTTCTCCCAGGATGCACACCCTGGTTTCGCTTGCCGCCACGCGCTCGACCTGCGCCATGATTTTGCGCATCTGGTCTCCAGTCCAGACCATCTCCTGCTTTCCAAGGCGCTGCCGCAATTGCAGATTCTCAGCTTCCAGCCTTTGCAGCCGTAACGAGTTCTCCAGCGTAAGTAGTAGTTTTTCTGTTGAAACTGGCTTCTCAAGGAAATCGAGTGCGCCTAGCTTCGTAGCTTTCACCGCCATTTCTATGTGCGCTTGTCCGGACATCATCACGACCGGTGTTCGGATTCCATGTGACCTGATGTCTTCCAGCAGTGTCAGGCCATCCTTGCCCGGCATCACGACATCGGAGAGGATCAGATCGAATGCTTGGCCCCGCGCCAAATCCAATGCTTTGCCCGCGTTGTCGCAAACTGTCGCTTCATGCCCGGCCAGTCGAAATGCACGTGACAGCGACGCCAGTGTGTTGGCTTCGTCGTCGACAATCAATAAGCGTGCTTTATGCGCCACTTTCGCCCCTAACTTAATGACTGAAACTGGATGTGTTTCCCAATGGCAGTTTTTGAAAACCATTCGGCATGTCGATAATAAACGTAGCCCCCTGCCCAGGCTCGCTCTGTACAGTGACCTTGCCTCCGTGATCGCTTATTACCGATTGCACGATTGCAAGTCCAAGACCAGTGCCGTGCTTTTTTGTTGTGTAATAAGGCGTGAAAAGTTGCGAGCATTCCTGCGCTGTGAGCCCGGCGCCGCTGTCCGATATTCTTATGAGTGTCCGTTCTCTATCTTGCCTGGTGCTCACTGCCAGCCTTCCACCCGCTGTAATAGCGTCGATGGCGTTCAGGACAAGGTTCGAAATAGCGCGGTGCAGCATATCCGGATCCGCAGCTATCGTTTGCGCGTTCTGCATCAGATCCAGGTGGCACTCTATCGAGTTTGCCGAGAGTTGTGCTTGAAACAGCCGCATCACGTTCTCGACAAGGTTATTAATGTCTACGTTCTGATATTGCGGCTTAGGCATCCTGGAAAACTCACTGAAACGCGAAACGATCGCTTTCAGGTTCGCAATCTCCGACAGCAACGTAGCAGAGCTTTCTCGGAATACTTCTTCGAAGTCATCGGGACTCTGCTCTCGTGCGCGCACGAGATTTTCAACCGTAAGTTGCAAGGGGAACAATGGGTTCTTGAGTTCGTGCGCTAGTCGGCGCGCAACATCGCGCCATGCCGCAACCCGTTCCGTCTGCACTAGGAGTTCTCTCTTCTCCAGTATTTCTCGAGTCATGCGATTAAACGTCTCCGCCAATTCACCGATCTCATCCGCAGACTTTACTTCAACTTGTGTGTTCAAGTTGCCTTCCGCGACTTCACGGGCAGCCACAGCTAACTGTTCGACCGGTTGCGTGACTCGCGCGGCAACCCAGCTACTGAATAGAATCGCAAGAAGTATGCCGGAACCCGCGACAATCATGGCGGCCAACCGAATCCTCTGTGAGAACTCGACGTATGGTCGTCGCGAATTTCCGATTAGGAGCACGGCTAGTAAGTCGCCCTTTTGCCCATTGAGTGGAATGGCGTGCATATCTTCATCGTCGGCTGCATCGGACGACCAGTGTATGCGCTCAGTGATTTCCCGCCGATCCACCTGAACCCGTCGCACTGCGCTTTCCAGTGCTTCCCCTCTTGCTAACTGGCCCGAGCTATCGATCAGAAGTCCTCTCGAGAACTCCGGCGACAGATTTTGATACAGCATCGCCCGCACACCTGCGGGCACCTCGAGACTGGCAATAAAATTGTTGTCGATGAGTCTGCCGCCGATCACATAGAGCACATTATTCCCGGTCTCAACCCTGCGAACCGCCGATAAGCTGAGGGCAGTTCTGTCCGGCAATGCTTCCCGCCGCAAGAATGCCGGATTCGAATCCGGCCCGGCAACAGGAACAGAGTTGTCCTTGTATCCAAACATTGCCGGGAACTGGGCAGAGGAAATAATGGTGCCATCGGCATCCGCAAACTCGAGGCAGTCCAGTTGCTGATTGTCAGCTACGTCTTTCGCATCACTGAGAAATTGGGCGTAATCGCGTGAGGGACTGCTTGCGGCCGCGGCCATCCGAGCCGTCGAATCGTTCCGCGTCACGTTTGTCACTTTGTTTAGAACTTCGTCTCCACGACGTTTAAATTCCCGCTGGAATTGTGCAATCAATGCTTCCGTTTGCTGCTCATTCAAACGTTCGAATGCTCGCCGTGTTGTCGATAGTACGATCCACGTAACTGCCAGGACACATAGAAAGGCGATTGCCGAAAATGCGAGGAGCAGTTTGCGGCGAAGGGTCACGGCCGGCCTGTCCCTAGCCATGCGTCGACAAGACCTGCCCGACCATCCCACTGCGAGGTCCAGCCGTGAACGCTTGGCGCGAGCGCATGATTCGCCGGCACGTGCAGGATCGGAATCATCCGTCGTGATTCCAGCAGTTCTTTCTCTGCCTGGTAGAGGTTCTCGGTAGAATTCCCCGGCACTTTGGGCATTATGAGTCCAAGTTGTCGAGCGACATCAAGCAAAGCTATGTAGCCATCGGGCGATGAGATAAGAATACGCTCGAGCCGGATATCGGTTGTTGATGACATCGATGTCTGCAGCCTCAATCCGGCGTCCTGTGCGTTTAGCGCAATTCGCTCCGCCAGCAAGCGCGCCGAAGGATCCGTAACGTCATAGCCCAGAGTCCATGGTGTAACGAAGTGAACTTCATCCCGGAGTTCACGCGCACTGCGCAGTTCGTATGCCGGAGCGAAGAGAAACGCGTATCCACTTTGCCAATTTGGCAGAATGCTGCCTGCCGGGGTTGCGTCTCCTTGCAGGATCACATTGGCGAGAGCCCTCCGATCAGTGCTGAGAGCCAGGGCCTCACGCAACTTCCGCTCATCTTCATTCGGGGTATTGTTTTGAAATACGAGGCAAATGAGCTGATTTGGCCGCGAACTAACAATTGTGCGCTTCTCAGTCGTGCGCTGAGACTGCCCAGGCGCCAGTTCGATTAAGTCGACTTTGCCTAAATCGAGCGACATCATCTGGTCACGCATGTTTCGGCTCAAAGCAACGTCTATCTCATCGAGAAACGGACGCCCTCTCCAATAGTCTTCTCGTTCCTTCAGTATCAGTTGTTTTCCCGGCTGCCAGAGAGAGACGGCAAAAGCTCCCGTGCCGAGCAATCGGCCGTTATCGCGCTGGACAATGGAATTGCGGGTCAGGGCAAGCTGCATTGGCAGTCGGCGAGCCGGTGAGCTGACCTCAATCGTGACACCGTCGTCGGAAGGTGCCACTCTCCAGTCTGGATTAACGCTCCGCAGCGAGGCTGCGACAATTTGTGGCGTCAGTACAGTTCCGTCCGAAAGGCGAACATTGCTCCGTAGGGAGAAAGACCATCGCTGATATCCAGAATCTGAACGCCACGAACTCGCTAACCCGGGGACCAGAGCTCCTCGTCCATCAAGCGTTACAAGAGTGTCAAAGAGCAAGCACGAAATCTCATCGAGCGCGACTGGATCCGTGGAATTTGTATCTGCGGGGTCAACTGACAGCAGCGCAGCTTGCATATTTACACGCAGAGTCCCGCCATATCGTGGACGAGTTCCTCCCACGCACAGCGCTCCTTGAAAGAAGCTACTGAATACAACTAACACTGAGACGAAATGCCTCATACTTTTCTGTCCGGTCATCCCGAGAAACCGCGAATGCTGTTACCCCATCCATAGCAGTCCAGAGACTGACAACACTACCGCTGAAATCTGCTGGCTGAGTTATGGGAGAAGCCACCCTATCAGCAAACTCATAAGCACGAATCGAGTCGGAGTTGCTGCTTCTACTCGAGGCGAGCACCTGCCAACCAGAGCCGCAGGAAGTCCGTATGCTTGCGACTTCGTCGCCCCAATCCGCGGCTTGCATGACCTGATCTGTAATTCCGTCGAGCATGTGAACCCGGCTGTCTGTACCCGCGAATAACCACAGTATGTAATTCGCCCGAGGCAGCCCTGCTGCGGTATAAAAGGATGACACCGTGCTTTGTTTCCCGATACCTGGCACGAGTACCCCAGTAAAGAAGTTCCGCGCTGAGGCATAGAACCCATTCAGGTTCAGCAAGTCATTTCCCAGAGGCCATGAGTCGTCGCTCTCGCGACAGTTGAGTGTGACTGGTGTCCGGTTGCCACTTTGGCAGAACACACCGGGCAGATAAGCGTCGAAAAGATGATCTTTTCGTATAACTAGACGCCCACGGACGTCGCGCGGCCAAGGATGTGCATGGCTGATGGTCATGGCATCCTGCTGCTCCCAGCCCGATCCCTGATAGCGATAGAGCGCGACTCGATCGGGCTCAAGAACAATCATATGTGGTGGACTGCCATCCAGCACTGCAATGTCGAGCATTGGAGTGGTCTGCGACCACAGCAGCGTCTTGTGCAATGTGATCGTGCTGGTTTGGCGTTGCGGTGATGTTGGATCGGGTCTCGGCAGAGCTACCATCTCAATTTCCGCTGGATTGTTGCCGACGTGGATAGCGGCGATCCAGAGGTAACTTGTCAGATTTTCTGACAGAGTAATGTGTATCGTCGCTGCCGCTTGTTCTTGATCTACAAGCCTCAATCCATGAGAAGCCAATTGAGTGAGCAATTGTCTGCGGACTTCATCGCGCTGGTTGTTGGCGAGAGATGATTTGTTTTCGAGATCTACCGAGACAGCTCCCGGGCCGGTGACGGATGCAATCTTAACGGCGAGTTGCTCGATCTCCGCCCCCCAGGTCGTCGCAGCGAACGTGTGGTGAGGCGCCATGAAGAATAGAAGTATGCAAAACGCAGCCCGACGCACGGTTGGCTTTATTAACAGCATGTTGCGCGATGGCGAATTATACCCGTTGCCCATGGCTTGTTCTTGTTACCAGCGTACTCAGAACCAGGGAGGCGACATGCACAAGGTTCACACTGAATGTTATTTCTGCGGTATCTCCTCCGAATCCTCCGCCTGGCTTGCATGATTGGAAACGTTCATGCTGCGCAGCACATCGTTAGCAAAAAAGAACTTGCCGTCTGCCGGGACCATCATGATCTGCAACTTGTCCGAAAGCCGCTCCGCGACAATCTTATTAATCAGTAGTGGATTCTGTTTGAGAATGACGCCCTCACCGCGCAAGCGTTCCGCATCTGCCGCAGCCGTAACCCGGATTCGATCTGCTTCCGCGTCCGCGAGCAGCTTTCGGCGTTCCATCTCGGCCTTGCTGTCGATAACCTTCGCTTCAGCCATGGCTTCCGCGTTCTTCACCGTTGCTTCCTTGCGTGCCTCGGCTTCCAGGCGTGATTGTTGAATTTGTTTTTCTTTCAGCGGCAGTGTGTACTTCATTGCGTCCGCTTCGGCCTTGGCCTGGAGCACTCGTACATCAGCCTGTCCTTCCGCCTGCTTAACTTCGCGCACCTTTTCGGCTTCCGCATCCAGTTCGGAAATTTTGACCTGCTTCTGGTGAAGTTCCGTCTCGACTGCCATGCGGTCATTTTCCTGTTCCTTCAAAAGCAGGCTCTCCAGTCCCTTGGCGTACTCAGGTGGAAGTTGAACGTCACGCAGCATGACCTCTTTTACGACAATGCCATCTGCAGCTAGCTTCTGAGTAATGACACCCTCGGCGCGCCGCCGGATTTCCTCGCGCTTGGTAGCGAAGACCTCGCGCACCGTGTAGTTCGGAATCAGTTCCCGCCATGCACTGGCGATAACCGGAGGCACCAATTCCTTCTCGACCGGTTGCGGCAGGTTGCTTTGAATGTAGTCCAGATGACTAGGTTCAAGCCGATAACGTACCGTGATGAACAAGCCCAATGTTAGGCCTTCTTTCGCTTGCACATTCAACGGTTGCGGTTTGCTACCCTTATCGCTGCCTGGATCTCCAGTCGTAAATAGCTGGTCACGAGCATCGAATAGAACTACGTTCTCCGCAAGCGGAACCAGCAAATGAGCCCCCGGATACAGTGTTCCTGCCATCGTTCCCTTGGTTTGGCTGACTCGTACTCCCGCCATCCCGCTAGGGATGATCACGATCGACAGAGCGAGGAGAATCGGTCCCCATGCGAGCAGTGCAAGAGCCACGCTGGCACGCCACCGAAAACGAGGCTCCGGCAACTGCTCCTTGGCATTAGACGACGCCTGCCGGTAGCGAATCTGTAGGTATAGGTCATAGGCAAGGATTCCCACCGCTAGGAGAATCATCCCGATGCCGGCTGTCATTAGCAAGTGTCGAAGGAATGTCACGGTACGCTCCAGTACTCCTCAAAGTTTCTGGTCTGGTCTCGCTGCGATGGGGTGACCTTTCAGGATGGCGCCGAACAATTTTCCGAAGATCAACTCTTCTGCGAGCAGAGCAATCGCTAGCGAAAAGACCATTCCTGCCACCACCGCAAGTGCTGTCATAGCAAGCTGCATAAAGCCTCCTAACGCATCGTGCCTTGACACGTTGCAGTTGGCCCTCCTCTCCGCAGTTTGTTGAAACGAAAGACCGTGTGGGTCGCACCAACGTGCGGACCGTGGGCAAAGGGCACCGCACCGTGTCAGGAGGCACACACCCTTCGGCCGCAATCGTGAGGGGTCTTGTTGGTCATTCTCAGGGTGGATCGTAAAAGTTGCGGATGCGGCTCCAGGATCAAAGAAATCCTGGACATCCATGTGAACTTTTATGGGGTTAGACAACCCGGCTCCGCCGATGGGATCGGCTTGTGTGGGGTTTATGAAAAGAGCCGGGCAATCATCATCGCTATCAGACCTCTTACTAGTGGCATCAACTTACCCCGCTTTTGCTTTGCCTGATGTGACAGTTGTCACGTCGTGAGGTGATGCGAGCACAGCCGATTCCCTATCTCAGCCGAGCATTTGTGAAGTATTTCCAATCCCCAACATATACGGGTGACATCCGTCACGGCGTAACGATTGCTGCACTCAGTATCCTGTGCAAGCCACAAATCTACAGGGGGAACATTTCATGGCGTACGTGATTGTCGACTCATGCATTAAAGACCAGCTTTGCGCTGATGTTTGCCCGACTGACTGCATCCATCCCAAGAAAGACGAAGCAGCGTTTGAAGAGGCGACACAGATGTACGTGGATCCCGCTGGATGCATCGACTGCGGGGCCTGCGTGCCCGTCTGCACCTCAGACTCGATCTATGCTCTCGATGACCTTCCCGATGACAAGAAGCAGTTCGCCGATATGAACGCTGCGTTTTATGGCAACTGAGTCGATAGCCTAGGTCTGCGATTCGGATCTTGGTGCGGGATTCCGGCCGGGGGCAAAGCGACGAACCCGCGAGGATGTGACGTAGGCACTCCAGCATTTGCGCAGCAATCAAGACTGGTCGTGAGAGGGACACCAGCCCTGATGCTGCGGGCCTCCAAGCCTACACATCGCAAAACGCGACTCAGACCTGCCGGCCTATACCGCAAAGTTCAAGCTCGTCTTCACAATCTCCATTGTGTGCTACTGAGCCCGAGTTTTTCTCGAGTGCGCTGACCAGTGCCTCCAAAATGCTGGATAGTGAATATGGACTGTCTCGCAATATCCGTTGCATACTCTCCCGATGAACTGACAGCTCACCAACAGGCTGCAGGCCATTCGTATCGATGTCATCCACCTCATCTGGAAATGGCGGCGGAAGAAAGGCAGACGACTCAGTGTCTGTGAGCGGGCTTGATGCACAAGCAAACGGAAATGCAACGCTGCCGGTGATCATCCAGTGAACAACCAACTCTTGCACGTGCCTTGAGCAACATACATGTCGTACGCCAGGTTGCGCTGCAAGGTGGTCATCCCAGTCCAAGACCTTCAAAGTATCCTGCCAGCGGTTGGCCAAGACCAGGAACGATTGCTCGTATCTTGGTGTTTCCTTACCACAGATGGCACAGGCGGACATTAACTTGGTTTCCACGACTGGCTCCGGTAAAGGGACTAAGGAATGCCCACTTCGACTGAATCGATGGTATGGTCGGCTTCCTCGAACCTCAATGCTCTGACGGTTTTGCGGCCTACTGCACCGGGCAGGGGGACTGTAATCATCCCCTGTCCTTTTTCAAACGCGAGCGTGAGAAAAGACGAACACTCATCGCACAGCCAGTAGTGTTCAATCCGGTTCATCCGGCGCCCGCCTCGCACACTACGTTTGGAGGGAAGCTGGGGGGAAGAGAAGTATTCAGTTTCGACTTGAAAGAGCTTGCCTTCACTCAGGCGACGAAATGGGCTTGAACAGGTGCTGTTGGCACACTTTTGAAGCATGGTTGTCATCCTCAACGCGCAACCCTCAGGTTCAGTTAGATCAGCGAAAGTTGCACGTGAATGACCGAATACCTTCTGTTTCCCCCGTTGCACGAAATCCTTGATGTTCTTGCTGCACGGACGGTCGCATATGTTCTACGTCGCAAGAACATCAGCCTTGCTTGCCGAATCTTAGTCAACGCTGCCGAATCATCGTCAACACCCAGACGTGTGTAACCAGGCCAATCAGGCTGCCTTGATCACACCACCACGGTGAGATTGCGTCTTCCCACGGATCTTTTCAATCGCGCTGTCTTGTGCCTTAGGTCACGTCTACCGGTGATGTGCCACACAGATGCTCGTACCGACAAGAAGCGAAGATACAGAGTCACAGCTTCATCTCTGCGAGGACAACTATGAAAAAACTCATCATTCTCGGCGCGGCTGGCAGGGACTTTCATAACTTCAATGTTGTATTTCGCAACAATCCCGACTATCACGTTGTCGCCTTCACCGCAACCCAGATTCCCGACATCGCCGGACGCCGATACCCCTGCGAATTGGCTGGATCTCTTTATCCTGACGGGATTCCCATCCTCGACGAAAACGAGATGGAAGCGCTCATCGCGAAGCATGACATAGATGCTGTTGTCTTTTCCTACAGTGACATTTCTTATGCCAACCTGATGCACATTGCATCCCGCACCCTTGCCGCTGGCGCCGATTTCTGGTTGCTCGGCACCGAACAGACGCAGTTGAAATCGTCAGTCCCCGTGGTTTCCGTCTGCGCAGTTCGGACTGGATGCGGCAAAAGCCCGCTGTCACGCATGGTTGCTTCGCAGTTACTGAAACTCGGCATGAAGCCAGTAGTCATTCGTCACCCCATGCCATATGGAAACCTTGCCGCACAGGCCGTTCAGCGATTCGGCACTCTTGACGATCTTGATCGGCATCAGTGCACGATTGAAGAACGCGAGGAGTACGAGCCTCATCTCCGGCGCGGCACGGTGGTCTATGCCGGAGTCGACTACGAACGCATTCTTCGCCAAGCGGAAGAAGAAGCGGATGTGATCCTTTGGGACGGAGGCAACAACGACACTCCCTTCTATGTCTCCGATCTTGAAATTGTCGTCGTCGACCCGCATCGTCCCGGTCACGAACTGTCCTACTTCCCCGGTGAAGTAAATCTCCGTCGGGCGCAGATTGTCGTGATTAACAAGGTTGACACGGCTTCTCTCGAGAATCTTCAGATCGTTCGCGCGAACGTCAAGAAGGTCAATCCCAATGCACAAGTGGTCGAGATGGCGTGCCGCGTTTCGGTTTCAATGCCCGACTTGATCAAGGGTAACCGGGTACTAGTGGTAGAAGACGGACCCACACTCACTCACGGAGAAATGACCTACGGTGCCGGCGTGGTGGCGGCAAAACAGCATGGAGCAGCGCAGCTCATCGATCCTAGACCTTACGCCGTTGGATCGATTCGTCATACTTATGAAAAGTATCCCCATATGACCGAGTTGTTGCCGGCCATGGGCTACAGCGACACGCAGCGCCATGAACTCCAAGAAACCATCGCCAGGACACCGGCAGACATGGTTCTGGTAGCGACGCCGATTGACCTCTCCCGGGTCATCCGAATTGATAAGCCAAGTGTTCGCGTCAGCTATGAAGTGGAAGAACTCACGAGTCCTGGCCTGGTCCATGCCCTCAAAATCTTTGCCCAATCTTATCGCTCGGACCTCGTCGGAGCGGAAAAATGAACGAAAGAGACTTTCTCTCGATTAAGGACTTTCAGCCGCTTCAAATCCGTTACCTGCTGGCTTTAGCCAGGCAAATAAAGGCCAATCCAGCGGCCTATCGCGAAACCCTGAAGGGAAAGACTCTCGCCCTCATTTTCGAGAAGCCATCCCTCCGCACGCGGGTCAGTTTCGATGTCGGCATCCACCAGCTAGGAGGATTCTCTCTCTACCTGTCGCCTGCCGAAATCAACCTGGGCAAAAGGGAATCAGTTTACGACGTTGCCAAGAATCTTGAGCGCATGGTGCAGGGCATCATGATCCGGACGTTTGCCCATGAGATTGTCGAAGACATGGCCGCGTATGCAGGTATTCCCATCATCAACGGGTTGACTGACTATAGCCATCCCTGCCAGGCCATGGCCGACTTTCTCACCATATGGGAGGACAAGGGTAGGATTTCCGGCCTGAAGGTGGCTTTTATCGGCGATGGAAACAACGTTGCCCATTCCCTGATGTTCACAGGTGCCCAGTTGGGGGCGCACGTGTGGGTGGCGAGCCCTGCCGGGTACGAGCCCAAAGCCGACGCCATCGTGTGGGCTTCGCTCCGCGGACGCCAGACCGGCGGCAGTTGCAGCATCACGAATGATCCTTGGCAGGCGGTGGCCGGAGCGGATGTTGTCTATACCGATGCCTGGGCAAGCATGGGGCAGGAGAAACAGGCCGATCAGAGACGTGAGATATTCCGCACGTTCCAGGTTGACCAGAAGCTGTTCGCAGCCGCAAAACCCGACGCCATCTTCCTGCACTGCCTCCCAGCTCACCGTGGGGAAGAAGTGACAGACGATGTGATTGATCATCCACGATCTGTCGTTTTTCAGGAAGCCGAGAACCGCCTCCATGTCCAAAAGGCGATCATGGTTGAACTCATGAAAGATCAGGCGATTGAAATTCCAGAAGTGAAGAACGTGGAAGCCGCTGTAGAAGTCTCGAAGTAGCGAAATCGAGTCCCAATGGAGACCATTCTCATCGCTGTGGGTGGCAACTCGCTGATCCGCGCGGGCGAGAAGGGAACCATCTCCGAGCAACTGGCTAATACCCGGCGCACCGCAGCCCAGGTAACCGGACTGATTCGCTCAGGTTATCGCCTTGTGATCACTCATGGAAACGGCCCCCAGGTGGGCGCATCCTTGTTGCGCTCGGAGCGTGCGGCCAGTCAGGTTCCAGGACATCCCCTTGATGTCTGTGATGCCTCAACTCAAGGTGAGATCGGCTACCTATTGCAGCAGTCCTTCGTAAATGAACTGGCTCGGGCGGGCCTGCAGGTACCCGTCGTTACTGTGCTGACGCAAAGTATCGTTTCGGCGGACGATCCCGCGATGCAGCACCCGACCAAGCCAATTGGTCCTTTCTATTCGCGGGCAGATGCCGAGGAACGCAAGCGCACCCTGGGCTGGCAGATCGTCGAGGACGCCGCACGCGGGTACCGCCGCATCGTTCCATCCCCCGACCCGATCGAGATTGTAGAACTCGAAACCATCTTTGATCTGATCAACGAGGGAGTGTTAGTGATTGCCTGCGGAGGTGGCGGCATCCCTGTAGTACGCACTGCGCACGGGCTGGAGGGCGTCGAAGCCGTCATCGATAAGGATCGCGCGTCCGCTCTATTGGCAACCAGTCTCGGCGTAGACGTGTTCGTGATTTCGACCGACACCGATTTCGTCTACCTCGACTACAAGAAGCCAACTCAGCATCCTCTTACTTATGTGACCGTGTCAGAGTTGGAGAAACACTATGCCGACGGTCACTTTCCGCCGGGAAACATGGGTCCAAAGGTCGAATCGGCCTTACGCTTCCTCAATCGTGGCGGAAAAGAAGCTGTGATCACCTCGTGCGAAGACATCTGCCTGGCGGTTGAAGGATCAGCCGGCACTCACATCGTTCCTGATATCCCCAAGCCGGGATTGGAAAAAACCAGCCGCTTCGCCATTCCAGTGGGAGGAGGCTAAACATGCCGCAAACCTGGATCGAGCGCGAGCATTCGGCCGAGGAGTTCGACCCGACCAAGCCGATCAACATGCCACTACGACACGTAGTGGAATCGCAACAATTCACCCTTCCCGTATTGATGGATCTGTTCAATCGCTCTCGCGGCATGGAGCGTGTCGTTGCCCGTGGTGGAACGCTCGATTACCAGAACAAGATCATGGCAACAATGTTCTATCAGCCCTCTACGCGCACGCGGTTCTCGTTTGAGGCTGCCATGCACCGGCTGGGTGGGCGGGTACTATCAACGGAACACGCGCGCAGTTTTTCTTCCGAGATCGAAGGCGAACAAGTCGAGGATTCCATACGCATCGTTGGCAGTTACAGCGATGTGATCGTCATTCGTCACCATGAAGAAGGAGGTGCCCGCCGTGCGGCACAGGTCTCACCTGTCCCGGTGATCAATGCCGGCGATGGTAATGGGGGCCAGCATCCTACGCAGGCATTGCTCGATCTGTATACAATTTACCGGGAGCGTCCTCTCGACGGCCTAAGCGTCGCTATCATCGGAGAGCTTGACCGCGGGCGCACGGGCCGCTCCCTTGCATATCTGCTCGCGAAGTTTGAGCGCGTAAAGCTTTATTTCGTCAGTCCGCCAGAACTGCAGATGAAACCAGACATCCTCGACTATCTGGACGAACATGGCACACGCTACGAACTCGAATCGGATATCGAGCGGGTTGTAGGCGAGGTGGACGTGGTGTATCAAACACGAATCCGCCCGGAGCGCTTACCGGACGCGCACGGCGCGAAACGGTATGCGATAGACTCGGCAGCGCTGCAACACATGAAGCGGGATGCAATGATCCTTCATCCGCTGCCGCGAACCGTTGAACTGGATAAAACGGTCGACAGCGATCCCCGCGCGTTATATTTCAGGCAGGCTGTCAACGGACTATATGTGAGGATGGCGTTGTTGACGATGCTGCTCGATAGGGACTAATCGTCGCAACACCCGAGAAACGCTTTGAATTGTAAGAGAGGGAATCATGCCGCTCATTGATGAAAGTCTTCGAACGCTGGATTTTGTCGATCTAGAAAACAGCTACGGAGCTCATAACTATCACCCGCTTGATGTGGTCCTTGAGCGGGCTGAAGGCGTGTGGGTTTATGACGTGGAAGGCAAGAAATATCTGGATTGCCTGGCCGCCTATTCCGCCGTCAACCAGGGACACTGTCATCCGAAAATTCTGAAGACGCTCATCGAGCAGGCACACAAAGTTACTCTGACGTCGCGCGCCTTCCGCAATGACCAGCTGCCTCTCCTATATAAGGAGTTGCACGAACTCACGGGGTTTGACATGGCGCTGCCAATGAACTCCGGCGCTGAAGCGGTCGAAACCGCTGTGAAGACCGCCCGCAAGTGGGGCTACAAGGTCAAAGGCATTCCGGAAGGCAAGGCCGAAATCATCGTTTGCGCTAACAATTTTCATGGACGAACGGTGACCATTGTCAGCTTCTCCACGGACGACCAATATCGCGACGGCTTTGGTCCCTTTACACCCGGATTCAAGATCATCCCATTCGGCGATGCTAACGCGTTGCGGCAGGCGATCACGCCAAACACCTGTGCCTTCCTGGTCGAGCCGGTGCAGGGAGAAGCCGGCATTGTCATTCCACCTAAGGGATTTCTGAAGGAAGCCGCCGAGATCTGCCGTACAAATCGGGTTCTTCTCATGACTGACGAAATTCAGTCCGGACTCGGCCGCACCGGAAAGCTGTTTGCCTACTTGCACGAGGGCATCACCCCGGACCTCCTCGTTGTCGGGAAGGCTTTGGCGGGCGGGTTCTATCCAGTATCAGCTGTGTTGTCATCAAAGGAAATTTTGGGTGTCTACAGGCCCGGCGATCATGGCAGTACCTTCGGCGGAAATCCTCTAGGCTGCGCAGTAGCTCGCACGGCCTTAAAGGTTCTTGTGGAAGAGCAGATGGTCGAACGCTCTGCGAAGATGGGTGCATATTTCTTGGACAAGCTGAGGGTGCTGCGAAGTGACGACCTGAAGGAAGTACGCGGTATCGGTCTCTGGATCGGAATCGAACTACACAGTCCGGCCAGGCCTTATTGCGAAGCCCTGAAACGTGAGGGATTGCTTTGCAAAGAGACACACGACCATGTCATTCGCATCGCGCCGCCCCTCACAATCCAGCGTGAGGAGATTGATTGGGCGTTTGAACGGATCAAGAAAGTGATCGAGAAACACTAAACACTTTGGCTTGCGTGGGTGCGGCCCATCTGCCCGCGTCTGCACACAATGCCGTGGCTGGAACTCTGCTGTTACGGCGGGTTATCATCATCTCCGATGACCACCCGTGTCCTGATGTGTCCTCCAACATTTTTCGACGTACGCGAAGTAAAGAACGTCCACATGCGCCACCCCATCGACCACGTTTTGGCCCAGCATCAGTGGGAAGCCTTGCGTGGCGCGTTGGAAGATGCCGGAGTACAAGTTGAAACGATTGCGCCTGTGAAAGACCTTGAAGATATGGTCTTCGCCGCTAACCAAGTCTTCGTCGGCGAGAGTCCGAAGATCGGCAAGTTCATCGTGCCCAGCGAAATGCGTTACCTGATCCGCCAAAAAGAAGTGCTGTTTTATGTCGACTGGTTCGAAAAGCGAGGATACAAAGTCCTCGCTCTCGATCTCAAGGGAGAGTATCTCGAAGGACACGGTGACCTGCTTTGGCATCCCGATCGTTCGAAGATCTGGGCAGGATACGGATTCCGCTCGACCTTGGGCGGCGTGAAGAAATTCGCCGCCGCCATGCAGGAGTTAGGCATTCCCGTGATCCCGCTGCACTTGATCGACGACCACTGCTATCACCTGGACACCTGCCTCTGCCCGCTAAATAAAGACGCGGTGCTCATCTATGCGGGCGCCTTCGCGCCGGACTCGCTGGCCGAGTTGCGCCAGGGCTGGATGCGCGTACATGAGCTGACCCGCGACGAAGCCCAGCAATTCATGGGCAATGGCATCGTCGCCAACGGCCGCTACATCACACCGCGTCTGACGGAGAACCTAAGTGCCATCCTGAAGCAAGAAGGACTTACTCCCGTGCTGGTCAATACCTCCGAATTCGAAAAGTCGGGAGGAAGTGTTTTTTGTATGAAGTCGTTTATCTGATCTTCCAGTTTGTTCCGGGAGCAGATTACCGCGTTTCTGCAAATTCCAGTTCTTGCTTCCTAGCACGCGAGCCTCTCTTGATTTCCATCAGTTGAGCGGCCTTTTGCGCAATGTGCTCCGCACTAACTTCAAATTCCTTGATCAGTTCCCATGGAGCCCCTGAATCGCCGAAGCGATCCTTCACTCCGATGGCACTCGTAATCACCGGTGTGCCGTAAAGCTGAGTTGTCCTGGTGATGATATTGCTGACCGGCCACGCCAGAGATCCGATCTGGTGTTCCTCTGCGGTAAGGATGACACCCGTCCCTTTTGCGGCGCTCACAATTGTTGCTTCGTCAATTGGCTTCAACGTGTGCATGTTGATAACGCGAGTTTCGTAGCCAAACTCCTGCTTCAGGATCCACGCTGCCCGCATGGCCTCTGGGACCATGGGGCCGCATGCCACGATCGTGAGATCCTCGTCTTCATTTTGATATGTCGCCCCCAAAGTCGTCTCGAAGGCGTCGGCGAAATTGTCCGCTGGCCGCCTGAATCGTATGACATTGGCATGACCAAAAATAAATGGTGTCTGATTGTTCGTGACAATAGGCGTAGCCTCCCGCGCAAAGCGTATGTACTTAGGTCCCTCATGCTTCAGCAGCAAGTAGGTCGTTGCCTTCTGCGTCTCGACGGCATCACATGGCACCACAACCGACATGTTCGGAAGCCCGCACATTGCGAACAGATCTTCGAGAGCCTGATGCGTAGCGCCATCGGGACCCACAGAGACTCCCCCGTGAGCTCCTGCAATCATGACGTTGAAATTTCCGTAGCACACCGATGTGCGGATTTGATCAAGATTGCGCGCGGCCGCGAACGTCGCATACGTTCCCAGCACCGGCAAGTATCCCTCTTTGGCCAGACCCGCGGCCACCGACGTTGCTGACTGCTCTGCGATTCCCATGCTGATCCATCGGCGCTTGCGTTCCGGCTTTGACGTATAGAAATCGCTGATGGTGATCGAACCCGATATGTCCAGCCCAAGGCAGACCACACGTTCATCGTCACCGTTTTCCGCGAGAGACTGCCCAAACCCCTTTCGCGTTGGTTCCATTTTCACTTTCATCTCAGTTGGAGCGTTCCACCAGTAATCTCTGCTGAACTTGGGCATCTTGTTGTCCAAACGGCGATCAACTTCATCCTGGTACTGTTGCGCCTTCTGAAGCAAGGCTGCATAAGGAATCTCGCTGGAAAGCTGTAACTCGCTCAAACCTTTCCTCAACTCTTCAACCGTTGGTGCCCTTCCATGCCACCCGGCCTGGTCCTCCATAAAACTCACTCCCTTGCCCTTAATGGTCTCGGCCAGAATGACCGTGGGCTTGCCCTGAGTGTTCTTCGCTTTTTCCAGGCCATCTACAACTTGCTGCATATCATGGCCGTCGATCCGGATGACTTCCCATCCGAAGCTTCTGTATTTCTCATCCAGCGGCTCGACGTTCATCACCTCTGATACTTTTCCGTCGATCTGCAGCCGGTTACAATCCACGATTCCGATCAGGTTGTTGAGATTATGGTGAGAAGCTTCCATGGCAGCTTCCCAGATTTGCCCCTCTTGCTGTTCGCCATCCCCCATGATGCAGAAGGTCTTGAACGGCCGATTGCTGAGTTTCCCTGACAGTGCGATGCCAACTGACAAACTCAATCCTTGCCCCAGAGAACCGGTAGAGACCTCAACGCCCGACAACTTAAGCCAGTGCGGATGTCCCTGGTACGGCGACCACAGCTTCCGGAGCAACACCACATCGTCGATAGGGCAGAAACCCGCAAAGGCAAGGCCCAGGTACAGGCTAGGAGCCTTGTGTCCCGTCGACCAGACGATCCGGTCGCGGTTCTCCCAGTAAGGATTCTGCGGATCATGGTCGGCAACGCGGAGATACAGCGCTGCGGCAATGTCCATGATGGAAAGCGTTCCTCCGGCATGTCCGGAACCTGCTGCACAGAGTGCAACCAGGTTGTAACCGCGCATCCGCCGTGCAGCATCTTTTAGATCGGCGATCGAATAGTTGTGAACCACGCTTCCATTCATGAAGTTTCTGATTGCCATGATTCAACCTCCACAAGACTGAGACAGGGGTTTTCCGCGAGTTCAGCCTAGTCGCGAATGTCTCAGCAGGCAGTGAGGGCAATCACATAGGCGCGTGACGAATACGCGATTCGGTGGATTTAAGGCATCTTTCTCAAGGAAAAGGATGAGTTCGACGCGGAGGAATTACGCGGGTAAAAGGCACCCGATCGGAATAAGACAGCCTTAGTTAGCTACTGTTTGCCGAACTCCCAACGGGTTGCACTGCCCATGAACTTCTTCTCGTACAGGCCAAATGCGCGCACGGGCGTGACCACATAGACCGGTTCGCCGAAGTTCTCCATGTTCCATTCGTACTTCCTCTGATAGAGGGTCACAAATTGCTTTAGGATTGCTGCATCCTTGGTCATAGCCGCCGTGCCCTCCACCACCACTGCTTCGTTAGCCTTTTCGGTTCCGATCACGCAGTGGGGATTCGCCGCCAGATTCTTAGCTTTGCGTGATTTTCGTCCCGTACTGAAGTAGAACGCACCGTTTAGCCAAAGTCCCCAGACCACCATGGCATGTGGCGACCCATCCGGCTTAACCGTCGAAATCCAGTAGTTGTGGGAAGTTTTCAGGCGCTGTTCTGCCCAACTCCAGGAGAGCAGGCCTTGCTTGCTCTTTGGGATGCCGTACTCCGGCATGTAGGGACGGGATGCTTTCGGCGCGACGGGTTTCTTCTTCGATGCCACTAAAAGTCGGTTGCTGAGATAACAGCTAGCTACAAATTCTTCCTTGTCCACTCGTCGACACGCGCCAGCGCATCATTCAAGTTCTCAAGCGAGTTTGCTACGCTGAAGCGCAAGTAGCCTTCCCCGAATTCTCCAAAGGCCGTTCCTGACAAACAGGCCACTCCGGCCTCGTCCAGCAATGCATCGGCCAATTTCTTCGAACTCCAGCCCGTCTTCGTGATGTTCGGGAACACGTAAAACGCGCCTTTGGGCAGGCGGCAGGAAAATCCTTTGATCTTGTTCAATCCCGCGACGAAAGCGTCGCGGCGGCGCTGGAATTCCTTACACATCCGCTCCACTGACGATTGATCCCCTCGCAGCGCCTCGATTCCAGCAATCTGCGTGAAGCTTGCGGTGCAAGAGTTCGAGTTTGTCATCAGGCGTGTCAGATGCGCGGCGAGATCTGTTCGCATGACGCCGTATCCCATGCGCCACCCTGTCATTGCATACGTCTTTGAAAATCCATCCAACAATATGGTGCGATCCTTGAATCCCGGCACGCTCATGATTGAATAATGCTCGCCCTCAAAAATCAGCCGGCTGTATATTTCGTCGGAAAGAATCGGGATGTTGCGGTCGCCAATCGCTTCGGCAATGTCCAGGATGTCCTGTTTGTTGAGCACGCCGCCAGTAGGGTTCTGCGGCGAATTCAGAATAATCAGCCGTGTCTTATCGCTGATGAGAGATGTCAGTTCGTCCACATCCAGCCCGAAATCCTTGTCCTCATGTAACTGAATGGGGACGGGCCGTGCCCCGGCGTAGCGAATCATGGACTCGTAAATAGGAAATCCGGGATTGGGATAGATGATCTCATCCCCAATATCGGCCAACGCCAGAATAGAAAAGAAGATGATCGGCTTGCCGCCCGGCACCACCACCACTTCATCCGGGGAAACTTCAATTCTCCTGGTTTTGCTCACCTCTTCCGCAATCGCTTGCCGCAGCTCGGGAAGGCCTGCCGAAGGGCCGTAGTGTGTCCATCCTTTGCGTAGGGCAGTGATACCTGCCTCGACCACATTGCTGGGGGTGTCAAAATCCGGCTCCCCGATTTCGAGGTGGACAATCTTCTTGCCCTGGCGCTCCAAAGCACGCGCCTTGTTCAGGACTTCGAAAGCGGTTTCAGTGCCGAGACGCGACATGCGCTCGGCCAAGCGAAGTTCGTATTGCGTAATCGGTTCCATAGTGGCAAGGTTTGTCATTATAACCCCCGCTGGCCTTCCGTGATTCTCCCATTCATTCTTCCTCCTCTGGACACACTTGTCAGGTACCGACATCACAAGGCGGCGTGACGTCACTCGCTATCAGGCCAACAATCCTCATGTGATAGAACTACGCCATGAGTTTCTATCTCGGCATTGACGGAGGCGGGACCAAGACCACGGGCGTGATTGGCGACACAGACCATATCCTTGCAACCGCAACGGCTGGACCCAGCAATGTCATCCGCGTGGGCGAAGCGCAGGCAGCCCAGGCACTAGCATCCGTAATCCGTGATCTCTGCTCTTCTGCGGGCAGTTCGCCTGCCCAAATATCGCGAACTTGTATCGGCCTGGCCGGCGCAGCACATCCCGAAGTTCGCGCCTGGGTTCAACGCGCAGTTAATGAATCAGTGAGAGGTGAAGTCTCCATTGTGGGAGATATGGAGATAGCCATGGAATCGGCTTTTGCGGGGGGCCCCGGCACAATCGTGATCGCAGGCACTGGATCCATTGCCTACGCTCGCGACGCACAGGGTACGACACATCGTGTGGGAGGATGGGGCTTCGCCATTTCCGACGAAGGTTCCGGGCACTGGATTGGCTGCGAGGCGGTTCGCGCTGCGCTACGCGCTGAGGACGTCGAGCTAGGAAGCAGCCAAGTCATTCCTGCGTTGCTGGCCGCCTGGAATCTCTCAGACCGCGCCGATCTTATAAGAAGAGGGAATGCTGTTCCGCCGCCGGAGTTTTCAGTTCTCTTTCCCATCGTTGTCCAGACGGCAGATGCAGGAGACGCGGTCGCACGCGACGTTCTCTGCCGTGCCGGGCATGAGCTAGCCCAGATTGCCGCCATCGCTGTGCGCAAGTTGCCACCGACAGTACCTACCCGCGTGGCCGTATCAGGAGGTGTCTTTCGTCACAGCTCAATTGTTCGCGATGTTTTCTACAATGAATTGCGATTGATCTGCCCGAGTGCCGAGTTCATTCCGGACGTTTGCGATCCAGTTCACGGCGCGCTATGGCTGGCACGTAACGCGAAATGAACTGACTTGGGAAAGTCTGGGGCGGGAGAAGTTCACCTAGAATGGCTCAGGACTACTCCATCTCGAATGAAACCAGCCCAGCCTCAATGCCTTCAGATGACACGCAACCTAATGTCTCCGGTCCAATCGAACTCATAACTCTTGACCCGAATCTCTCGGAGGATCACGCGCTCAGTTTGCTGAAGCGCCCTGATCTCCCATCCGAAGCGATCGAACGCCTCTCGAAGTTCGGCACCCTGATGAAGAGTAGAAAGGTCAAGCTGTCAGTTACCCTTCATCCAAAAGCTCCGCGCCATCTGACACTCCCGCTCTTACGACAACTCTTTACCTTCGACCTGATGCAAGTCGCGCTGGCGTTAACTGTTCCCGCTGATATTAAGCGAACCGCGGAAGACCACCTTATCGACCGCTTGGAAGCGGTTTCAAGCGGCGAGCGATTATCGCTCGCCCGACGGGCCTCAGGCCGTGTTGCCGGCGCATTATTGCATGATGCTGAAGCACGGGTCTTCAAGGCAGCACTAGAGAATCCGCGTCTGACTGAAGTCGGAGTCGTCAAGGCTCTTGGCCGTTCCTCAGCTTCGGCCACCTTTGTTGATGCGGTGTGCCGGCATTCGAAGTGGTCGAATCGCCTCGAAATTCGGCTGGCATTATTACGTAACGAAAAGACGCCTCTGGCCCGAGCCCTGCAGTTCGCGAGAAGTCTCCCACCAAGCCAGGTCTTGGAAGTCTTGAAGCAATCGCGTCTGCCGCAGAATATCCGAGAGTATCTCCTAAGGAAGTTCTCGGGTTCTCAAGTAATTGACTGAGACAAGCTTGTGGCTTCTAAGACCGCGACGGGTTCGCCTGTACTGGTTCCCCGCTGGAATGCAGAACTCGAACGATCTCCTGATAGAGCCGGGTGCGCGTTGCGAAACGCTCGCTTGCCCGTGTGATATAGCGGATGTGAACTTCGACTCCTCCGCTCGTGGGGCGCAGGTTTATGGCTGGCGCGGCTGAGACTGCCTGAATCCTCTGGCCAGACATGGCGCGATTCCATTCACCTTCGGCCGTGCGTGCATTTGCCTCGGTCTCGCTCGTTACTACCTTATTTATTGCATCAATAACGGCGTACGGATCCTGCGACGATGGCACCAAGATTTGCAACTCATCCCACAACCATTGCCCGCTGGTGGAGAAATTGAAGTAATGTCCTTCAATAGCAAAACTATTGACGAATGCCACTTTGCGGCCCGTGGGATGTCCAGCATCCGTCCAATTCCCAGTCTCCAGCAGAACCGTGCGCAGGAGTCCAATTTCGACCACTTCACCCACCACTCCATTGATCTCCACCCAGTCGCCGACGCGTAGGCCGTTCCTTCCCATCAAGGCGAACCATCCAAAGAATGCGACTATGAAATCTTTCAGGGCAACCGTAAGTCCCGCGCCTGCCAGGCCGAGGATGGTGGGCATCTGGTTCGGCACGCCCAGTATTACGAAGAAAATCAGCAAGACACCAATTGCCTGTACCGCGAAGCGGACAATCATCCGCAACGTTCGCAGTCGCATGCGCTCGGCCTTCAATTCGCTGAAATAACGATCGATGAGCCGCGAGAAGCCGTAGATCACCAGCACGATCAGCAGGATCTGTAACCCGGACAGGATCATGCCGTGCACGGCAGCCTTCTGGTGCCATTGAACTAGCAGGAGCCAATTTCCATAGATTTCACCGAGTTCTTGCTGATCTTGGATCTGCTTATCCAGATCGCTGAGATCTTTCTGTTGATCCGACAATCGATGCAATGCAGCGATTACCGACCGTGATGTATCGGTTTTGCTTGCGCTGTTGTCAGCAGAAGCTCCTTTGCTTGTATCTCCCGCTGCATTGGATCCCCCCTGATTCTCCAGTGCGTCATGCTGCTGTTTCAGGGTAGTGACTGCTGACTGAGCGTCGTCGCCTGCCTGCTGGAGAGGGCGCGCTTTTTGCTGCAGCTGGCGCCACGCGACCACTTGATCCACGAGAGTATCCATTGGCAGCGTGGCTTGCGCCTTTGAGAAAATCTGTGCCTGTGTATTAGCGGCATCTTCTTGGGAAGCCTTGTATCGCGCAAATTGACGCTGAATCCTGCTGAGGGGATCGGCTCCGGAACGAACCAGGTCTCCCTGTGCGTCCTGCAACTCGTCCTGATCCAACTCCATCTGCGCCTGCACCAGGTCGAATTGCTGCTGGAGTTCAGAAGCTTTTTCAGCTTTAGCTTCGCTCAATTCCTTCTTCAGCTCGTCGATCATGCTCTGATCGGCGCTGATCTGTGCCTGCGCTCGGTTCACACGGGCATACAGTTCTGCCGCTTCCGGTGTCTGTTTTGGCGGATGTTCTTTTGCCTGGCGCATTGCAATGCTGAAGGCGAGATCAACTTCATGGTCTGCCACTCGCAAGGCCTGCTGGGCGTAGCGCCTCTCGTCTTGGTCGTTGGCCATTACTGCCAAGGCGCGCGCAGTCTCAATTGGCTTTTGGTCGACGAGGCGCTGGCGTGGCCCCTTCTTTGAGACAGGCTTTCCTGTATCCCGCGTAACGAACAGTCCCATGACGGCCAGCGCTATCAGCAGGAACAATCCGGCCAGCGTGAACCAGTGACGGGGTTTCATTTGCCACTGCATGTCTGAAGAGCTCAATTATACGAACTTCGAGAAAAGATGATGGGTTACTGAATGACACTTTGGTTCATTGTCCTCAGGCGGGGCACAGGAATAGGTACGGGCTGATTTTTTCTCAAGGATCCGAAAAAGTCGAAAACTCTACTTCCGGAAGTGACTCAGGATCGCCTCTGCCTGCGGTCTTGTGACCACGGACGAAAGCGCAGCTACATCGGCCTGCCGTAGAGCCTGCACGCTGCCGAAATGTTCGAGCAGACGTCGTGTAGTACGCTCTCCTACTCCTGGGATCTCTAACAGTTCTGTTGAGCGATCTCTCATTTGCCGACGCTTGCGATGGAAGGTAACAGCAAAGCGATGTGCCTCATCACGGATGAGCTGCACCAGGTGCAACACCGGCGAGTGATGGTCCAGCACCACCGGCTCGTTCTCCTGTCCGCAAACATAGATGATCTCTTCCCGCTTCGCGATAGAGGCTAACGGTTGGTTGATGATCTCCAAAGATTCCATGGCCTGGGCCGCAGCATGCAATTGTCCGAGCCCGCCGTCAATCAATACGAGGCTCGGCATTTTCTTTTTCTCTTCCTGCACCCGCTTATAGCGGCGTGCGACGACCTCGCGCATCGATGCAAAGTCATCCACGCCCTCGACAGTTCGAACGATGAACTTGCGGTAATCCGATTTCTTCATTCTGCCGTCTTCCCACACCACCATGGAGGCGACGGTTTCCGCACCCTGGATATGAGAAATATCGAAGCACTCAATGCGTTGCGGCAACTCCTGAAGCCCCAATGCGTCTTGCAGCGCCTCTTGGATAGCTTTCGTATTGGGTTTGAGCACTCGAAAACGCTGATCGTAGGATTGTTTGGCATTGTTCCCAGCCAAGTCGATCAATGAGCGCTTGTCTCCTCGCTGCGGCACCTGGATGTGCACGCGCGCAGTTCCGCGGACCTGTTCGGAAAATACTTCTTCGAGCATTTCGCGGTCTTCAAATTCAACCGGAACATAGATGTGTCGCGGGATGTATGGCTGTCCAAGATAGAGTTGGTTGAGCAGCGTCGAGAACAATTCTCCCGGATCGAACTCGGCCGTCGCACCGGCTTTTTCCGGCCCCGCTTCCGTATCCTTTTCAGTGGCCAGCGAGGGCAGGTCCTCCCAAAAGAATTCCCTTCGATCCAAAACGCGCCCGCCTCGCATATGAAACAGGTTGACAGCTAGCATGCCGCCTTCATAGTGATACCCGAACACGTCGGCATCGTCTCCTTCCACGGCAGCAATTCGTTGCTTCTCCTGTAATTGTTCAACTGTCGAGATCAGATCCCGGTACTTGGCCGCTCGCTCATACTCCTGTGCACCTGCCGCCTTTGCCATCCGCTCTCGCAGAGACTTCACGAGATCCGTAGGACGTCCTTCGAGAAACAGCTTAACGTCGCGCACAGCTTCTGCGTACGCCTCGGGTGTGGTGAGTCCCGCCACGCAGGGACCGAGACAGCGGCCAATGTAGTACTGCAGACACGGCCTCGGGTGAGACCGGTTCAGATCAACCGTGCAGGAGGGAACCAGAAAATGCCGATGGATGAGATCGACAATCCGGTAGGCGAGATTAGCAGGAAAGTACGGACCATAGTAGGCGCTGCCGTCCTTGCGCAACCGCCGCGTCACATAAACTCTCGGATAGCGCTCCGCCAGCGTGAGCTTCACGTAGGGATAAGTCTTGTCGTCCCGTAGAAGTATGTTGAAGCGAGGCTGCTTTTGCTTGATGAGATGATTTTCAAGCGCCAGAGCCTCCTTGTTGTTTGCGACAACAATGTAATCAACATCCACGGCCTCACGAAGCAAGGTGCCTGTCTTGGCATCTTCAACCCGCCCCAGGTGGAAGTAGGACCCTACACGGTTTCGGAGGTTCTTCGCCTTGCCTACATAAATGATTTCTCCCTCGGCATTCTTGTAGAGGTACACGCCGGCGGAGACAGGGAGAGTCCGAATTTTCTGGTGAAGATCCATTACAGGATGCTGAGAATTTTATCTGAAGCTGGAATGACCACACTGCGTTCAAAGGCGATCAGGCAGAACCGATGCGAAAATGCCACCGAGGCCGGGTGTGTTCCCCTACAGTAAACACTTTATATCGATGTATTCCGGCCTGAGTCGGATTCATTGGGCATCGCGACGGCCCGCTGCGGAGAGCTGATAAATAGACGCTCAAATCATCTTCTCACCATATAAAATTTCCTCGGTTTTCTACAGATTTTCGTGCCAAGCTTCACTCGCCTGAGTATTTCGTACAAATAACCTTCGGCGAATCAGTTAGTTGAGTTCTATCGTGCTAGCCTTCGATTGGCATCGCTCGTGCTCTGGTACGAGCGGGAATTAACGACGCCCAATGATTATGGAAACACCGGGATCCCAGGTTTTCCCGAGTTGTACGAAAAAGGAGCCTCCTAGATGAATCGCACTTCGTTAGTTGTTCTGTTGGCTGCAGGCATGGCGGCATCGATCGGCTGCACCACCAAGAACTATGTACGTCAGCAAACCACGCCGCTCATCAACAAGACGAACGAGTTGGACGACCTGACGGCCAAGAACACAAAGGAAATCAAGGATGTGGATTCTCGTGCCCAGGCCGGCATTCAGCAGGTTCAGTCCAAAGCTGCCGAGGTTGATCAGAAGGCTATGGCGGCGGGACAGCAGGCTACGGAAGCGCAGACCTTAGCAGATAACGCCACGAAGAGAGTCGATTCTCTGCAGAACACGGTTGCCAATCTGGATAACTATCGCGTTGTGACAGAGACCTCTGTTCATTTCGCCTTCGACAAAGACAACCTGACCAAGAATGCGAAAGAAGCCCTCGATCAGCTGGCAAATGATATCCAGAACACCAAGGGTTTCATCATTACGGTTGAAGGCGGCACCGACTCCGTGGGTGACAAGGAATATAACTACGAACTGAGTCAGCGTCGGGCAGACTCAGTGATTCAATACCTCGCCTCCGCGCACAACGTTCCAGCTCATAAGATCTATTTGATTGGGTTGGGCAAGGATAAGCCGGTTGAAGCGAATAACACCCGCGAAGGTCGCGCAAAGAACCGTCGAGTGGATGTTCGCCTTATGACCAATACCACGGGCGAATCTACCCCTGCACAGCAGCAGCCGCCCGCAGGTCAGGCAACGCCACCATCCATGTAAAGCTTTTCCCTCCTCCCCGGAGGACTTCGCCAACACAGGCTGCCCGTAACGGGGCGGCCTGTCTTTTTACTTCTTCATTTCCGGAACTTCTTCACCCTTCAGCTTCTCAATCCGCTTCTCTGAATCCGTCGCGAATTCACCGTGGGGCAAAATCTTCAGATAAGCCTCATAGTGGTTGCGTGCTTCTTCGGGCTTGTCCAATTTTTCAAAGCACTGCGCGATGCGATAATTTGCTACCGCATCGTTGTCCTTGTAGTACAGCGCTTCTTGGTAACGATCAAGGGCCGCGCGGAAGTTCTTTCGCTTGAAGTAAAAGTCCCCAACCTCGATGTCCTTGGCTGCCTTGTGCGGATCCCAGGGATGGAACTCCTGAACATCACTGTCTCCTGCATCGGGATCGGCTCCCGCATCAGCTACCGCTGAGCGGCTGTAGGGGTGATTTTTCGCGTCATCTTTCGGTGGGCTGAGGTCAATTCGTGTGTCACGACTGGAACTCTCTTCCGCTTCGGCGTTGCGATCCGAGCGCGGAGGCGCCTGCGTCTCGCCAGGTCCTTTATCCGAGCGGGGTACGGTCTCGACTTGCCCGACACACCATCCACATAACAACACACTGAACGCCACACCTAGCAAGACACGCGACATGGCATTATTTTAGACCTTTCACACCCGAAAATGATTGCTGATGAACCACCCTGCTGTGCCGCTCAGCGAATTGCGGAAAGGGACGCCAATAGCCCCTTGTCCAGAATCGGCTCTAGCGAGACAATGTCGGCAATTCAGGAGGCGCCTCCCTTGTCCCCCAAATATCGGCAACCTGGTTATCAGGACAGTGGTGAAGATCGTTCTAAGCGAGACCCTTCAGGTTCCAGCGCACCAGGTCCCGGCAGCAGGCGTGATAACACCTTCGGTCCGCGCCCCATTCAGATGCCCGGCACCCGCAACGTTTCGCGCTGTTCGCAATGCGGCACCTTGTTGCAATCGCTCAGTGAGCCCTTGGGCAATTGTCCAAAATGCGGTTTCGCGCTCCATTCCTGTAAGCAGTGCACCTATTTCGAACCATCCCAGCGATTCGAGTGCATGCAGCCGATCCCTGAACGCATTCCCCGCAAGGATGAAGCGAACCAGTGCACCTTCTATTCCATTCGCGTGACCCGGGAAAAGGAAACCTCGACACCGGCCGCCCTGAAGCCGAACGATGCACGGCAAGCCTTCGAAAATCTTTTCAAGAAATGACCTAGCTGAATATTTTTATTCCTGTCGCAATGCTGCAAAGGGATCGATCGTCGTCACCCTCCGCGCTGGGACGAAGCAAGCCACACTTGCCACGGTTGCGAATACAAGGGCGACCGCAGCGAAGGTCAATGCATCCATAGTGCTTGTCTGAAACAGAAGCGTCGACAACAATCTGCCTAGAGCAGCTGAAGCCAGTATGCCAAGAAGTGTGCCCACCAGGGTGACCGCGAGGCCCTCGCGCACAATCATCTGCATCAGTGAACGGGCGGACTGACCAAGCGCCATGCGGATTCCCAGTTCGTGCGTTCTCTGGCTCACCGAAAGTGCCAGGATGCCAGCAATGCCGCTGGCGCTGATGACCAGGGCAAGCGCAGCGAAGATCCCAAGCAACATGGTGGTTACTCGTGGCGATGTCGTCGATTCATACCGCAATCGTTCCAGCGTCTCGGATTGATCCATCGCCAATTGTGGGTCTAAGTCATGCAACGTTGCTCGGATGGCCGGATCCAGACTCTCCCGCGGCAATGAGGTGCGCACTATTAGGTTCGAAGCGAACGGTGGGGATTGTGCCATTGGGGTGTACACCTCGTCTCCCAATGGATGATCCAGGCCATATTCCCGCGCATCACCAATCACACCGACGATTGTCAGCCACTTTGTGGCTTGATCAAACTTGATACGTTTTCCAATCGGATCTTCGTTAGGCCACTTGTGCCGCGCCATTGTCTGGTTGATGACCGCGACCCCTGGTGCATCGGCTTTGTCCTGCTCGGTAAAGTCACGTCCTTGGATCAACGGCTGCCTTAGAGCGGAGAAGTATCCTGTGCTCACGTACGTGACATCCACGGCTGGCTTGAGGTCTCCGTGAGAAAGTGGCTGGCCCTCTATCTGGAACTCCACATTTCCGGGCCCCATGGTCATTCCCATTTGACTGAAGGGGAAGTTGGTCGACAAAGCCGCTACTTCCACGCCATTTAGGGCTCGCACCCGGCGCAGGACCTCGTCAGCCAGGCTCGCCAGCTTCTCGCTCTGCGTGTAGCGCGCAAAATTTGGCGTGAGTCGCATCGTCAGTACGCGCTCCGAACTGAATCCAGGATCCACATCAATAAGGCGGACAAAGCTCCGCATCATCAGGCCGGCACCTATCAAGAGCACAAACGAGATGGCGATCTGTAGCACCACAAGACCATCGCGTAGCCGCCTTCGGCCGCGACTGCTGGATGCTTGGGTGCTGCTCCGTTTGAGCGAGTCCGCGATATGCTGCCCAGAAGAGATTGCGGGAGCAAAACCGAAAAGCAATCCTGAGAGTACCGAGATCACAAACGTGAAGGTCAGCACCACGCCGTCAATCTTTACTTCTGCAGCGCGCGGCGTAAATCTTTCAGCAAAACGTATGAGCAATGCCAGGGTTGGCGATGCCAACACCAACCCCAAAATCCCCCCTGCTAGCGAAAGCGGGATTGTTTCCGTGAGCAGTTGGCGAACGATTCTTCCCCGGCTCGCTCCCATTGCAGAGCGCACTGCTAACTCCCGCTCTCGATTCAGCAACCGGGATAGCAACAGGTTCGACACATTCGCGCATGCAATGAGGAGCACGAACCCTGCAGCGCCGAGAAGCACCAATAAGGTAGTTCGGGCGCGATTCGTCAGTTCCTGCTGAAGCGATTCTGCCGCCACGGCGTAGCCATAAACAGCGGGGTAGGCTTCCGGATAGGCCGTCGCGATCTGATTGGCGACAAGCCCCAGGTCTGCGCGCGCAGTGTTTAGAGGAATCCCAGGCTTCAACCTGCCAAACACGGTGAGCAGCCGGGACGCTCGATCGTCGATAGCCGCAGCAGACGACCGGAACGGGCAAGCATTGGTCGTCATGTAAACATCGTTGTCCTGCGGATACTGCGGGATCGGCGGTAGAACCCCGATGACTGTATGTGGCCGGCTGTTCATCTCGAAGACCTTGCCGATGATGTTTGGATCTCCCCCGTGCCTTCGCTGCCAATAGGAATAGCTCAGCACCAGCACCGCATCCGCGTCCTTCCATTCGTCGCTCGGAAGGAAAGTTCTTCCCAGCAGCGGCTTGACCCCAAGGATGTCAAAGAAGTTCGCCGAAACCACGCCGGTATCAACTCGTTCCGCGACATCATTTCCATATAGCAAAAACGGCATGCTGTGATACTCGGCCACTGCGGCCAGGCTCGAACTATGGTCGCGGTAATCTGCCATCTCCTTCACCGAGAAAGGCACGTTCATCACGTTGGCATGCGTCGCCTGCTGGTGAAGCACTACAAGTTGCCCTCCGTTTGCGTAAGGCAGCGGCTTCAGCAGAACTCCATAGACGAGGCTAAAAATGGCGGTGTTCGCGCCGATTCCTAAGGCGAGGGTAGCGATTACCAGAGCCGAGAATCCAAGATTGTTGCGAAGGATGCGCACCCCTTGCCGTATGTCCTGAAAGAAGGTCTCAAGCCAAGCTCCGGTACGAACGTCACGGACGTGCTCCTTGATCTGCTCCACACCACCGAGTTCCAAGAGTGCTTCCCGGCGTGCTTGCGCAGGGGCCATCCCGGCCTCAATTTTCTCCTCGGCCAGCAGCTCCGCGTACCCGCGAATTTCGTCGTCGAGTTCCTGATCGTTCCGCTCGCGGTGAGTGAGATTCCGCAGCAGCGACCCAATCTTGGACAGGAATGGCATGGAATTTCCCCTCCCTTCAGGAAGCCTGGAGCGCCAGGCCGATGGCGACGGAAATCCGCTCCCAACGCGCCGTCTCGGTCTCAAGCTGTTGTCGCCCCGCCTTGGTGAGCTTGTAATAGCGGGCACGCCGGTTGTTTTCCGATTCGCCCCAACTCGAGCTTAGCCATCCCTCTTGCTGCATGCGGTGCAGGGCAGGGAACAGCGAGCCGGGTTTAACCTGGAATGTTCCTTTGGTGATTTGCTCGATGCGGCGGGAAATCCCGAGCCCATGCATCTCGTCGAGGGCCAGCGATTTTAGAATTAATAGATCTAACGTCCCCTGCAAGAGAGCCGTTTGTTCTGGAGCCACACATCCTCCCGATATCTGACGAGAGGGTATGCCGATCTCATATAGAATGTCAATAGGAAGAACAAAGAAGTGGGATCTCGATGCAACAAGAACTAAGGCTTCAGCGTGGGTCGCAACAACACTTCGCTGGCAAATGAATTTGGTGACTGCGTTACCAGCATCGCGACGACATGCGCCACATCTTCCGGCGCCAACATCTTCGCGTGATCTTTGCCAGCATGAGGGCTGAGTTCCGTATCAACCGACCCAGGACATACCACCTCGACCCGGATATTGTGCGAGCGAAGTTCTTCCGCCACCGAATAGCTCAAACCGTTCACTCCCCACTTGGAGGCTGCATAGGCTGCTCCATTGGGCAGGGCATTCTTTCCTGCCAACGAAGAGATGTTGATAATGTGCCCGCGACCTGTGCCAATCATCAACGGAGCCATTTCGCGAATGCAGTAGTAAACACCGCGCAAATTGGTATTCAGAACCCGGTCCCAATCTTCGGGTGGAAGTTCGTGCAAAGGTCCGCCGAAGCCGCCAATTCCAGCGTTGTTTACCAATATGTCGATACGCCCAAACTTGCTCTCGACCTCTTGAGCCAGCCTCCTCACCGAATCAAGGTTCGTGACATCGGTTGGAACAACCACTGCCCGTGGATTTCCTGAGATTTCGGCGGCGGTCTTGTCCAAAGTCGACCGGGTGCGTCCGCAGAGCACTACCGTTGCCCCGAGTGCGGCCATTTTTCTGGCGATGGCGGCGCCGATTCCCCGTCCGGCCCCTGTTACAACCGCGATTTGCCCGTCCAGAGCCATATCCGTTGCCATGGCTTTGCAAACTCCTCTCACGATGTGCGTCGATCAAACCATCCAGCAGGCCAACTCTCAGCATCCTACACAATAGAGAGGGGCGTGGCCGAGCGCATAAACTTGCCATAGGCGATTTCCGTACTTATAATCCGCTCACCGGAAATCGTGCCGAGTTCCCTGATGTCATTGAGATGCTAGAGGTTTCCGGCCCGGTCGCATGGGCGAGGCTCATGTTTCCCCGGAAGCCTGGGCAAGTCGAAGGTGTAGCCCCAGGCCGATTTCGTTGCCGATTCCCTAGAGAATTAAGGAGCCATTCGAATGAAGAGAAGCCTGGTGGCGTTTGTGGTCGCGTTCGCTTCCATCGCCGTCGCTCAAGCACCCGCAACGCCGCAATCCTCCTCGCAGCCTGCTGCTGCCCAGCCGGGGCAAGCCGCTCCGCAACAGAAGAAAGAAATTAAAGATCCCGCTGAGTACAACGCCTACGTCGGCGCCGTCCAGCAGTCCGACCCCAATGCCAAGGTTAGCGGCCTGGAAGCCTTCCTGACGCAATACCCCAATAGCGTCATGAAAGTCGATGCCTTGGAAGTGTTGATGGGCGCTTACCAGCAAACCAACAATTCCGCAAAAATGATGGAAACGGCACAACGAATCCTGACTGCCGATCCAAATAATCTGCGGGCGTTGGCTTTGACCGCTTATTCAAAGCGCGCAGCCGCGGAGGCAAATCAGAATCCGCAACAAAATCTGGCCGAGGGCGCACAAGCCGCACAAAAGGGCCTTGAGGCTCTTAAGACGGCTCCCAAGCCCGAGGGTGTTTCCGATGCGGATTTCGAAAAGCAGAAAGCGCAAATGGCCAATATCTTCCACGGTGTGGCGGGAATCGCTGCATTGCAGAACAAGGACTATCCGACCGCGCAGCAGCACTTGCGTGCGGCCGTGGAAGCGGAGCCCAATGATCTTCGTAATGTCTATCCATTGGCCTTGGCCTATCTGACCGCCACTCCGATCGATGGCTCCAATGGCCTGTTCTTTATCGCACGCGCCGCGAATCTCGCAGCCGGGTCACCCGGTCAGGCTCAGATTCAGTCCTATGGCCTGAGCCAGTATAAGAAGTTCCACGGCTCCGACCAGGGCTGGACAGAACTGTTGGCGACAACGAAAACTACC
>DATBFG010000078.1:0-90046 GCA_036558645.1 Terriglobales bacterium | reverse complement strand
ACCGCTAGCATGAGGCAGGTCTTTCTACGCCTGCGGAGCCGCACCTATGAGCCTCGTGCGAAGCATTCTTTGTTGGACCATGATCGTGATTTTCCCGGCATCGCTTTTCGCCGCTGACACGAACGGCGCTATGCTTCATGCAAAGGGCACTGCCTGGATCAACGGCAGTGCTGTGCCCCGAAGTTCGGCATTGTTCCCGGGTGACATGGTTCAAACCCGCTCCGATTCCATCGTCGACATCAATGCCGCAGGCTCGCAGGTGACCGTGCTTTCCGATTCCATGGTGAAATACGAGGCGAATGCTGTTTCGGTCGAGCATGGCGCCGTGAGTGTAGCGACTTCAAAGAGTCTCGCAACTCATGCTGGAGAAGTGACCGTCGTTCCCGCGAAACCGGGCTGGACACAATTCGACGTCACCAGCATGGACGGGACGGTTCAGATCATGGCCCGGAAGGGCGGGGTCACGGTCAGCGACAGCACTGGGACAAGCACACTCCAAGAAGGGCAGCAAACCACTCGCGACGAGACTCCACAACAGGAAAAGAATAAGAAAAAACAGGGGGGAGCTGTTCCTGCGGCGACCAAAGGCATTCTCGATTCGCCTTGGGCCATCGGTATTGGTGCCGCCGGTATTGCGGGTCTTACCACATGGGTATTACTTCAGGATGGAGATCCCATTAGTCCTGAGGGTCCCTAATCCAGGAAGCGGAGTATTCTTGTGGAAGTTCGCTCCTGTGCTTCCGGAATAGGAAGCCGTCGATTTTGATCTTCTTTCTTCTCCCCGGTCGCGCAAGTCCTGCTGGTAGAATTTTGTAAGTTTGTGGAACGGGGAGGTTCCATGTTCAGCCGTTCACTGTCTTTGGCATTTCTGCTCTCCTTGTCTTTCATGGTGGGATGTGGAGGAGGGTCGGATTCCGTTCCGCCACAGAATACAACCATTCAGGTTTCCGTTTCTCCGGCTATTGCATCCGTCGTAGCGGGCGGCATACAACCGTTTTTTGCCTCCGTGACCGGAACGAATAACACCGCAGTGACCTGGCAAGTGAACGGCAAGCAGGGTGGAGACGCGACGATTGGGGTGATCGACACCGTTGGGAATTACACCGCTCCCACCACTATCCCAAGTCCGGCGACCGTTACAGTAACGGCAGTGCTAACATCCAACACAAAGAAATCCGGTTCGGCATCGGTTACGATCGCACTGGGGATTACGCCATTCTCGGCGAATCTACACATAAGCGACCTTACCTGCTCGTCCACGATGCCGTTTACTGCTAGTGGCTCGAATACGGGATACAACTGGCTAGTGAATGGCATTCCGTCTGGCGACTCAATTTTTGGAACAATCGACGGAAACGGAGTATATACGGCTCCGGGAGCAATCCCACAGAACCCAGTCTTCACAATTTCTGCGCAGTCCGCGGGTGATCCAACTCAAGTTGGGACGGCATCCATGACACTCGATGCGGGCGGCCCTGGCGTGAATGAAACCTTTCTTACCCCGCCGGTCCAGTTAGGTACGTCAGGCGGCAACGTCAATGACAGCAGTAATGGCTTTTGCTGCTCGGGGACGCTCGGTGCGCTCGTGAGCCGTGCTGGGGTGAACTATGTCCTCAGCAATAATCACGTGCTGGCTCGCAGCGGAAATGCAAAACCGGGCGAGCACATTAGCCAGCCTGGTATGGTCGATACGCGCTGCGGCACCGATGCGAATTCGATTGTTGCTAACTTCACTCAGGCAGTACCCCTGAACAAAAACGGGACTTCTGTGGCAGATGCAGCAATTGCACAGGTTGTAAGTGGACAGATCGATCCTACCGGAGCGATTCTCCAACTAGGAACAGTGAGCTGCGGGCTGGCACAACCGGCTGCTCCTGCAAATACGACAGGCGTACCCACACCTGGGATGAATGTTGCAAAAAGCGGACGAACGACAGGCCTTACCTGCAGTCAGATTTCTGCAGTGAATGTCGCCGTGGCAGTCGACTATGAAAATTCTTGTGGCTCAAATTCCACGTTCACAGTGAACTACGACAACCAGATCGACATACTGAGCACGACATTTAGTGCACCAGGTGATTCCGGTTCTCTGATCGTTGATTCATCTACGGCACAACCGGTGGGTCTGTTATATGCCGGAAGTGACTCAGATACTGTCGCGAATCCGATCGCAGATGTACTCGGAGCGTTGAAGGACTCGAAGGGAAATGCGCCGACGTTTGTAGGGGGAGCCACGCACAAAGTTGAAGCGTGCGCAGGGACCGGCGCTTCGAATGCGATGGCGCAGGCATCGAACGCACAGAGCGTTATGCGACTGTCGGACGAGGAAATCGAACGGGCCACAATCACGAAGCGTACTCACGTCGAGTCCCTGATGAAGACTCAGGGTGTAATCGGTGTGGGAGTAGGTATGTCAGATCAGTCAGGCAAGGCAGCGATAGTCGTGATCTTGGAGCGCGACAAACCTCACGGCATCATCCCCAAACAGATCGATGGAATCCCGACCAAGATCAGGACCTCGAAGAGATTCAAGGCTCTGGCGGGATCTTGTCCTGCGAGCTATATTGCGGGGTCTCGGACATCTCTGCCGGTCACCCTACGCTGACAGCCGAGCAGTTTCTTCCGCACGATGCTCATGGCGATGCCGATGTATACCAAAGCGCGGCGGTATCGCTGCTACGACTGCGAGTGCGTAGAACAGCGCCGCATTGGCTGGAATTTGCAGATTGAAGTCCAGCGCGCTGTGTACAAGGATCCCGGTACAGCCCAGCATCGCGGCCAACGCAACTCCCCCATTGGTGTTCATTGACCATCTGCCAAGCTTGGCACAAGCCGCACGAAACATCGCGAAAACAAACCAAAGCATTGCCGCAAATCCAAGGATGCCTGTCTCCGCCAGAAATTGCAGGAAGTCATTGTGAGCCGCGTTCACGCTGAAGTCGGTATAGAAGCTCCGAAACTGCGGATAGGCATCGGCAAACGTGCCTAGTCCCCATCCCAGCAATGGACGGCTGGAAAACATCCTGATGGCATCACGATCGATCTGCAGGCGCGTACCACCGGAAAGCTCAGCGCGCGCTTCCTGATTGATGCTGGTTAATCTCTCGAACGCATCACTCCCGCCCAGCCACGCAACCATTCCCAGCGAGAGAACAGCGAAGATCCCGATGGTCAGGGCGGAGCGACGAATCTTGGCGCGGTTCTTGCGCAAGACTAATCCGCCAAGAAGAATTGCCTGAACCGCGAAGGCTGCCATCCCACCACGAGACCCTGAAAGAAAGACCGAGGTGGCCATGACCGAAGCTGCGACGAGCGCCATCTTTCGGGTCTGCCTGTGCGCGTGTTCATTCAGGCTTACAACCAACGGAATTGGAACGAGCAGCTCCATCAATCCTGCGTAATGGTTGTGGTTTACATAAGGTCCATAAATCCAACCACCGAAGCGGGGTTCACGCAGCCAATAGAGTTTTCCGTTTGACGATATCCCTTGGACGATCCCAAACACAGCGACTGCGAAGCCATAGGTTGAAATCGTTCGCGCCAGAGCCTCGATCTGGGAGCTGCGCCGCAGAAGTTGCACGATCAAGAAACACAGCACGGCGAAGGCGGCATAGAGGTGAAAACTGGAAAGAGTGTCGTAGCGATAGGAGCTTTGCCCGCTGACCAACTGCAGAACGATCACGATTCCAAAAGCCGCCATCGGCGCAAATAGCGGGTTGCCGACTATCTCTAGTGTCCCATGGCGGAACTGGGCGAAGCACCAGACCGCCAGTAGGAGCGCGGCGCATACTTCAAGGACGAGTATCGACCAGGGTTCTGTGCTCCCGAATGCGAGCGGACCGAAGAGTAATAAGCCAAATGTGGAGTAGAGGACCGCGTTCTCTAATGAAGAAGTACGGCGTAGGTTTTCGGCGAAGATTAATGGAGTCGTCGCCTGTGCCATATCAGTCCTTTTGTCTCAATCGCAGTCCAGTGATCCACAACTTGCCTCGAATAGCGCTTTCACGCGGCACGCGCTGCACCATAAGTGCCAGCAGTTTCGTACTAGGGCCGGTAGTGAAACTTCCCCTCACTTCCTTCCACGAATCACTTGAGCTTAGATCGCCGCTTGCAAAAGCAAGTGAGCTGTCGTAAGCGTCCATGAGGGCGAACCGAGGGCCGCCCGCGCCTTCCAGAGCTTCAGTCTTGAAGAAGGCGGAAAAGTCATATGTGGTTTCAGGTGTTACCGGAATCAATTGATGAATGCCTGCTTCGTAGAGTTTGAGTGCATCGAATGTGATCAATAGCGATCGATGTGAAGAATGTGTCTGTACCGGGTCGATGGCGAGGGTGACATCCTTTGACCTGGTAAAGGTCCAGTCGAAGCCGGCATTAAGCACGGCGTGATCGAAATCTCCGTTAACGATTAGGTTGTCGGAAGTCGGTTGGTAGGGTTGCAAATCACACAGAGCGGCGGCTTGCTTCCACGCCATCCTGGCTTTTTCGACGTCCTGCTGGCGTAGGAGGAATCGGATCAGCTCAAATATTCGTTCTTTCCTAAGGGGCTGTCGCAGTTCGGCGAGTTGGTCCCACGCTCTTCCGACCGAAGCCGTTTCCTTCCTGGCCATGAGGAAATCAAGCAGTGCATAGTAGACTTCGGGATTCGGTGGCAATAGGTCATTCAGGAAAGTGTCAACATTTGGTGAGACGCGCCATGCCATGGGGATGGTTCTGGCGGCCATGGTGGGTGCGCCCTGTAACACCTCCCGAAATTGGGCGAGAGCCCTGGGCCGGTCGCCCGCGATCGTATAGAGGTTGCCGGCTTCCCATGCGACGGATGGAGTTCGGGGTGCCATCGCTAAAGCATGTTCGATTGCTGTCGCCTGTTCGTCCGGCTTGTCCAATGCCTGGCGTGCATGGGCGAGTTCGAGCCAATAGCGCGATTTATAGGGATTCAACGCAGTTGCTGTGCGGAAGTACTCAAGCGCCCGGTCCGGCGAGTGTTCGCTGAGAAGGTAATAGTTCCCCATCAGGGATTGTGCTTCCGCATTTCCCGGGGAAAGACGCACGGCCCAAGCCAGGCTTTGCGAGTCTGTTTTCCTGGAGAACGACTGGGAGAGAAAACTCGCCGCGGATAATGTGATGTACAGCGCGACCACCAGCCCGCACGCTATCAGGAACAGATACTTTCTCGCCGGCGTGTGGAGCGGAATCTGCATTACGCAACTTCTTGGGTAAAAGCGTCAGTCTCCGGTTGAAGAAGCCTGAGGAAGGGAATCGTGTTCGCTTTCATCCTCCTGGTAATACCTCCTACCGTACTTACCTTGATATTCGTAATAGTAGTAGTAATCGGGAGAACTCAGGTCGACAGCATTCAGCAACACGCCACAGACATGCGCCTTGACTTGCGTAAGTAAGTCCCGCGACCTTCGCAGAGCCTGCTTGGTTGTGTGTCCGGAGCGAATGACGAGAACCACGGCATCGGCGCGCGTAGACATCACGACAGCATCAGTAACCGATAGCGTGGGCGGCGTGTCGATGACAATGTGATCGTACTGCTCAAGCAATTCGGTAAGCACCTCGCCCATGTTTGATGAAGCGAGCAATTCCGCAGGGTTCGGTGGCGGAGTTCCGGCCGGCAGAATGAATAGGCTTGGCAGGAGCGGCGATCGGATGATCGCTTGCTGCAAAGAGGTGCTTCCGGTGAGTACATTGCTCAATCCGACTCGAGGACCAAGGCCAAGACTCTTGTGAATACTCGGGCGCCGCAAATCTGCGTCGATCAGGAGGACCCGAGCGCCTTTTTGCGCCAGTACAATTGCAGTGTTGATACAGGTTGTGCTCTTACCTTCCTGGGGTAGAGCGCTCGTAACGAGGATAACTTTTGGCGGTCCACCTGATGAGGTTAGGAGCAACGATGTACGTAGCGCCCGGTACGCTTCTGCCATTTGCGACTGAGGACGAGATTGGGTGACTAATTCCACCGCCTCTTTCGACGCCGCTACTGACAGACGTTGACGGCCTTCACTTTCGAGCCCGTTTTTCGATCCGAACGGAATCATTCCTAACGATGGAAGCGTTGAGATTCCCTGTGCCTGTTCCGGAGTACGAACGGTGTTATCCATTCCCTCCAGCAAGAAAGCAAGTCCGACGCCCGAGGAAAAACCCAGAGCCAGGGCAAATGCCAGATTGCGAGGAATGTTCGGCTCCGTAGGAATGGAGGGCACTCTTGCCAAGTCCACGACACGAAAGTTATTCGATTTCAGTCCACTGGCCACCTGGGCCTCGCCCAGCTTCTGCAGCAATCCTTCGTAGAGAGTACGGTCGGTCTCAGCTTGGCGCTTGAGTTCGTTGTATTCAATGGCGCTCTGGTTTAGCTGGTTCGCTTCCTGCTTCTGATTATCGAGCGCGCTTCGCAGCATCTTCTCGCGTTGAAGTGCTGCTGTATAGTCTCCGCGAATGCGGGTAGCGACTTTCTTCAGCTCGATCTGGATCTGAGATTCGGTTTCCTTGAGTTGGCTATTGAGTTGTGCCAGCTTCGGATAGGAGGGTCCGAATTGCGTGCTCAATTGTGCAATTTGAATCTTTAAATCAGCCTGCTGTTCGCGCAGTTTCTCGAGTAGGTTGGACGTCGAAGGCGAGATGCTAGCGCCAGCTTCCGCGCTGGTAGCCGCGGTCACCGCCGTATCCGGATCGCCGGCCTGTACGAGTCGGTATACTGACTCACGCTCCATGCGATCCGACTCAGCAGAGGTGAGTTCTTTGTTTAGCTCGTCGAGTTTCGATGTGATGATGTTCTGCTTTTCATCAATACCGAAGATCTGGTGGTCCTTCTGATAGGCGACCAGCTTGCTCTGGGATTCCTCTACCTTGACCTTCATCTCCGTCAGCTGCTTCGCCAGCCACTCAGAGGTCTGGGTAGTGGATTCAAACCGGCTGCGGAAATTCTGCTCGCGATAAGTAGCGATTAGAGTGTTGACTACCTGGGCCGCCAAGTTCTTGTCAGGGCTACGGTAGTGAATGTCAATAATTCGCGTATTCGGGCGCAAGACAACCTGCAGGTTTCCTTTGACAGCATCGAGCTGCGCGGAGCGATGTACAGAGTCTGGATCAAGATCGGTGGTTAGTCCCAGCGCGCCAGCGCCGGCTTCACTGTTGCCGCCGAATTCGGGCCGTCGCCCTAAGTTGAGTTGCTTGATGACCTGCCAGGCTAACTGATCGCTCTTAAGAACGCTGACTTCTGTGTCCAGATCGGCAGGATCGTCGAAGTCTGCGGCGGTAGGGTAGTCTTTGAAATTAAGTATGCTCGGTTCGTTCTTGTTGATTGCAATGCTGCCCGAGGCGTCGTAGATAGGAGTGCTGCGCAGAGTGGCGACCGCGACGAGAGCAAAGATAACGGCGATGCAGGAGAGGATGAGCCACTTACGCTTTACAAGAACACGTAAGTATTCTCGTAGTCCGGACTCATGTGCAGGCAGGGCGGGATATGCGTACGGTCCGATCGGACGGCTCAGTTCAATGGGATACGCGGTTTGAACCTCGCGTAAGATTTGACCATTCGCCGGCAGCAAAGGGCCCGAATCCATGATTGCTCCTCGCCTAAAGACACATCTGTACAGAAACACACATCCAACAAACGCCCAACATCTTTAATGCGTGGCGCCGTCGAGATCTTCAAACTCCTGCTGTGGGCACATCATAACATTCGAGATTCGACCTTGATTTCGTTGATTCCGGGGCGCATCTTCCTCGTAAACCCTCGATGCAATGCGAGAAATCTTGGCTATACTGCGGGCAGGTCGCAGTCACACAAGGGGTGTCGATGAATTGGTCTGAGCAAGTTGTTCTGGTTACGGGTGGAACAGGTTCCTTCGGGAAGAAATTCGTCGAAGTCATGTTGCGTGACTACCATCCGCACAAGCTCATCGTCTTCAGCCGCGATGAACTCAAGCAACATGACATGCGAGCAAATGGGATGGATCATCCCAGCCTGCGCTATTTCATCGGCGATGTGCGCGATGAACAGCGCCTGGAGCGTGCCCTCTCGGGTGTTACGGTAGTGGTCCATGCCGCCGCTCTGAAACAGGTTCCGGCGTGCGAATACAATCCATTTGAAGCAATTCAGACCAATATCATGGGGGGGAAGAACGTCATCGATGCTGCCATCAACCAGGGCGTGCAACGCATTCTGGCTCTGAGCACCGACAAGGCGGTGAATCCCATCAATCTTTACGGCGCCACCAAGTTATGCGCGGAGAAAATGTTCGTGCAGGCCAATGCCTATGCGGGCGCACAGAATACCCGCTTCAGTTGCGCGCGTTATGGCAACGTGCTGGCAAGCCGCGGCAGCGTGATCCCAGTTTTTCTAGAGCAAGCCAAGCGCGGAAAGATCACCATCACCGACACACGGATGACCCGATTTTGGCTGACGCTCGAACAGGGGGTCCGATTCGTAGTGAATTGCATCGAACAAATGCATGGCGGGGAAATCTTTGTCCCTAAAATTCCCAGCATGAAGCTGGTGGAAATGGCCGAGGCAGTCGCGCCGGGCTGCGAGATCGAAAATATTGGTATCAGGCCGGGCGAGAAGCTACACGAGGTGCTGGTTTCTGAGGATGAGGCCCGCAATGCCTTGGAACTTCCTGACATGTTTGTCATCCAGCCGACTCATGGCTGGTGGCGTCGCGAAAATTGGGCCGACGCGTTACCGCTACCGGAAGGATTCCGATATGCAAGTGAAACCAATCCACACTGGCTCAGCGCGGAGGAATTGCACGAACTGATTGGTGACTCCACCGAAAAAGAAAATGCGTCGCTGAAGCAGCGCGCGAGTGCATGATCCGATGAAGATTGTCGTCATCATCCAGGCGCGTATGGGCAGCACTCGACTGCCCGGCAAAGTCATGCGCGATCTTGGAGGCGATACGGTCCTTGCGCGCGTTGTTCAGCGCGTTCGCAGGATTGGACTCATTGACCATGTAGTCATCGCCACAACCAAAGATCGCCGCGACGACATCATCGCGAATGAATGCCAGCGGCTGGACGTCGACTGTTTTCGGGGTGAAGAACTGAATGTGCTAGATCGTTACTATCAGGCGGCGCAGGTAGCGAGGGCAGACGCTATCGTCCGTATCACTTCCGATTGCCCGTTAATTGAGCCGGAAGTTAGTGAAAAAATTATTCAGGTCTTTCTAGATCGGAAGCCTGACTACGTGAGCAACACTCTGACAAGAAGCTATCCGCGCGGTCTGGATACGGAGATCGTAACCTCAGAGGCACTGTGTCGCGCATGGCGAGAAGCAAAGCGTGACTATCAGCGCGTCCACGTTACGCCTTACATCTACGAAAACCCCGAACTTTTCGTCATCGAGCAGATTGTCAACGAGAGTGACTGCAGCGAATATCGCTGGACGCTCGACACGGCGGAAGACTTGGCCTTTCTTCGCACCGTTTATGAGCGGATGGGGGAGTTCGACCAGATTTATTGGCGTGATCTGCTGGAATTGCTGGAACGTGAACCGGAACTAACGGAGCTAAACAGTCATATCCGGATGAAGGCTCTGCACGAGGGCTGAAAAATGATGCTGGTGACGGGCGCGAGCGGACTGTTGGGAGCAAGCCTCCTTTGGAGCGCTCGGGATCGAGGACTGGAAGCCATCGGCATCTGTCATCGACACCTTGTCCGAATGCCTGGTGTCGAGACGTTTTGCGAAGATCTCACCAATAGACCATCCACTCGAGGATTACTGGAAAAGATCCGTCCTACTGCCATCATTCATTGCGCAGCCGCGACCGATGTTGACTGGTGTGAGGATCACCCAAACGAAGCATACGAACTGAACGCCACGGTCAGCGGCGAACTGGCGTCCATGGCGGCAGAACTCGGGGCAAGATTTGTCTATGTGTCCACAGACGCAGTGTTTGATGGCAACAAAGGGAATTATTGCGAGCAAGATCAACCTGCTCCTCTAAGCGCGTATGCTCGCTCAAAATGGCATGGTGAGCAGATGGTCCTACAGCGAAATGCGCAGGCAGCAATCGCTCGCGTGACGATCTATGGCTGGAATGCGCAAGAAAAATTGAGTTTGGGAGAATGGATCCTTCAACGACTGATGGAAGGTGCACAGGTTCCCGGCTTTACGGACGTCTACTTTACCCCGATTCTGGCAACAGACCTTGCTCAGAGCGTGCTAGCTATCCTGGAACGGAGCCTGGCGGGTGTTTACCACGTGGTTGGCGCTGAGCGGATCAGCAAGTTCGAGTTCGCACGGCGCGTGGCTCAGGCATTTGGCTTTCATCCGTCGCGCATTACGCCGGCCTGTTTGGCCGACGCCAAGTTGCGGGCTCGTCGTCCCCGCGACGTGTCGCTGAATACAACCAAGTTTCGTGAGGCCACGCGACGAACGTTGCCTGACGTGAAATCTGGAATTTTGCGTTTTCGGGAACAGCGCGACAATGGCTACGCCCAACAGCTCAAAAGTTATTTGATGGCAGAGGTTGAATGACAACACTGGAAATCGGCACAAGAAAGATCGGTCTTTCGCATCCTACGTACTTCGTGGCTGACATTTCTGCCAATCATGATGGCAGCCTCGATCGGGCAAAGAGACTGATCCAAATGTGCGCCGAAGCCGGAGCAGATGCAGCTAAGTTCCAGAACTTTCGCGCTGCCAAGATTGTGAGCCGCCGCGGATTTGAAAGCATGGGGGCGCAGTTATCACATCAGTCCAAGTGGCGGAAAAGCGTCTTTGATGTCTACCGGGACGCAACACTACCGTGGGATTGGACTCCCGCACTCAAAGCGGAATGTGCCGCGTGTGGCATTGATTATTTTTCTGCGCCATACGACCTGGAAGCCGTGGACATGCTCGATCCCTACGTAGACCTTTTCAAAGTCGGCTCCGGGGATATCACGTGGCCAGGGATGTTACGCAAGGTTGCTTCAAAACAAAAGCCGGTGTTGCTAGCGACGGGCGCCTCTTCGATTGAGGAAGTTGAGCGAGCGGTGAATGAGATCACCCGCATCAATTCTCGGCTGGTACTAATGCAGTGCAATACAAACTACACGGCCAGCCTGGAGAATTTCAGGCACATTCATCTAAACGTTCTTCGGACGTATGCTGAGAAGTTTCCGTCAGTGGTACTTGGGCTCTCGGACCACACACCAGGACACGCAACAGTTCTTGGCGCCGTTACCCTGGGGGCACGTGTCATCGAGAAGCATTTCACAGATGACAATCAACGCGAAGGCCCGGATCATCCATTTTCCATGAATCCGCAAAGCTGGCGAGACATGGTGGATCGCACGCGGGAGTTGGAATACGCGCTGGGCACATCGCAGAAAAACATCGCGGAAAACGAACAGGAAACTGTCATTGTGCAGCGACGATGCTTGCGGGCAGCGAAGAACCTGGTAGCCGGCACCGTGTTGCGAGAAGATATGCTCGAAGCATTGCGTCCTGCTCCACCAGACGCTGTGATGCCTTATGACCTACCCAGGCTGATTGGCAAGAGGCTCACTCGCGATGTCTGCGCGGGCGAGCATATCTCCTGGGCATCAGTGCTCGAGAGCGAGGTTGCCTGATGAGGGTTCTGTACTTTTCAGACAATGGCTCGGATCACAATCGGCGATTCCTGCAAAAAATTGCTTTAGAGGGTTACGAAGTTTTCTTCCTTGATATCACCGGTTCGCGACCACACTTCGAGATGCCCGCTGGCGTGACTCAACTGCGTCCAGTTCTTACGATTTCTCAACCGCTGGATCCGCGCTCGGCCGAAGCCTTTTTGCCAGAGTTGGAATCATTTCTGCAGAAGCTGCAGCCGGACATTCTTCATGCGGGTCCGGTCCCGACCTGTGGATACCTTGCGGCACTGACTCAATTTCATCCCCGTATTGTCATGTCTTGGGGGTCCGACTTGCTGCTGCATGTGCGAAATAGTGCCGCGTGGGAAAGGGCGACCAGGTACGCTCTTCGCGGCGCTGATGGTTTCGTATGCGACTGCAAGACGGTGCGGGAGGCGGCACTACGCTACGCAAACCTCGAAAATATTGCCGAGTTTCCCTGGGGAGTCGAGGCTGGAAGGTTTTCACGCATTGGGAAGAAGATGACCTATTGCCGGCAAACTCCCGGAACTGTGACTTTCCTTTGCACGCGTTCGTGGGAGCCTCTCTATGACATCGATGTCCTTCTCGAGGCCTTCGCGGAAGCCTATAGTCAGAACTCATCCCTGCGGTTGTTACTGGTAGGACATGGGGCGATGAGCAATTTCATTCACGAATTTGTTGTCCAACACAACCTCAGCAGTGTTGTTCAGAGTTACAGCGAGCACAATCCCGCCAATATGCCGAACTGGTTCCGCTCGGCAGATGTCTATGTGAGCTGTGCCAAATCGGATGGGACCTCCATTTCCCTGCTGGAAGGGATGGCAACGGGGTTGCCCGTTCTGGTGAGCGATATCCCCTCGAATCGTGAGTGGGTTACACCGAACGAGAATGGCTGGCTTGCAGAAGTCGGCTCGGTGCGGGCATTTGCCGAAGGCCTCTTGCATGCCGCTCGCCAGAGCCGAGATGACATTGAAGCGATATCGGCAAGGAATCAACTGGTGATTATGCAGCGAGCCGATTGGGACAAGAATGTCGTCCAACTGATGAAACTGTACGAGACAGTAGTTGAATCGCGACAGGCCTGTATTAGGCAATGAGCGCAGGACTCGCGCTGTACTGGAATCTCTCTTGAGAGCACTGCTGGTTCATCCCGAGGATGATGTCGAGGCCTTTGCTGAAAGTCAGGCTTGGGATCTCGTAATTGACCTCGCTCGTGCCCCGGCTTCGACATACGAAATGTGGAGCAGGCGGGCCCGATGTCGTGTTATCAGCTTATTCGACCTTGCCGACCAAAGCCGAGACCTGCTTAGGGTGCGAGAGTTTCTGCAGTACGGCATGAACCAGATGAGGGACAACCAGGGTCTCGATTGGTGGGACATCCTTTCGGTATCTCTGGTTCCGGATCTCTTGCGCCTGTTGCAGGCACAACGCCTGGCAACTGAATTGGGTGCGGGTTGCGAATTGCACGCGACTCGGCCTGACTGGCTATGCTCCGCCATTGCCGCAGCTCTGGGTGCAAGACTGGAGATCGATGAAAAATGTAGTCGAACTGGGTTACGCCTCGTCCGGCACTACTACAATGCGATGCAAAAGCTCAACTCGGCGCAATTTTTGCAAGTGTTACAGGACAAGTTCGATCCGCAGCACAAAGCGCGCCGTCATCTTCGCCCAAGGAGCAAGACCGTTGAACATTCGGTCGTGCTTCTTCCTTCCGCGTACATCAATGTTTCGCGAACCGCAGTGGAGTATGCGAGGGTTCTGCCTTCAGTGAAATTCTTACTGGTATGCGCTAGACAAAGCGCAAGACTTCATCCGCTGCCGGCCAATGTCTTTCTGGAATTTCTGGATCCCTACTTTGTTGGTTGGGATGAGCAAGAGTTGCGACATCTGCGCGGTTCATGGATTGCGACGAAGGCTAAACTTGTCGATGCACCGGTGTGGCGGCTCGCACATTCTGCAGGAATGTTGAACTCAATGCCGTCCAGTCTGGAGTGGGGGATTGCCATCCGCAATGCCTGGAATGAAGTATTCGAATCGCGAGATGTCACGGCGTGCCTGTCACCAGACGACTCGAATCCCTACACGCGTATTGCTCTAATTATCAGTAAGCAGAGGGGACGCCCGGCGTTAGCTTGTCATCATGGGGCCTTGGATTACATGATGGCGATCAAGCGCCACCACGAAGACGTTTACCTGGCGAAGAGTGAAATGGAGCGCGACTATCTGGAAAGAATCTGTAACGTCACGCCAGAAAAAATCGTAGTAGGCAATGCAACGGATTCTGGTGGTCCAACTCGCGGGGATGACTCGGATAAATCATGGGTGGTGTTTTTCAGCGAACCTTATTCTGCATGGGGATGGCGCACGGAAGAAGTTTATCGTGAGATTCTGCCTCCAATGGCGACACTTGCCGAAACGTTGGACCTGAAACTTGTCATTAAGATCCACCCATTTGAAAGTGTGAAATATCATCGCCGGTTGTTGTTGCGTTATCTGGGTTCCCGGCTAGCCAGTACGATTGAGGTCTTGGAGGGTACTTTTTCTTCTCTTTCATGGAGTAAGGTAAAGATGGCGATGACAGTGCAGTCGACGGTCGGACTGGAATGTGCTCGTCGCGGGATTCCGGTTTTCTTCTGTCAATGGCTTCAAGACGCTCACTCGGGTTATCTCTCGCAGTTCGCTCGCTTCAACATTGGATATTTGTTGAAATCGGTCGATGGTTTCGCCCAGATCCCACAGTTGCTTTCAGTCCACGAGGCTAAACATCCAGCAGGTATCATGCCCAGAGAAATCGCACCGCGCGACTTCCAATTCTTGTTGGAAAATGATCATTCTTTTCGCGAAGCAGCGGTTGCATTGTAATGAATGACCCATTGCCAGCCAGTCTGGCTTCCGAGGAACCGGAAGCGCTTGGCTCAACACCGAGTGCAGACGTCATCCAGTTTCGCCGGCAGATGGGCAGCATCTCGCGGCATTCATCGTTCTTTCTGTTCGGTACAGTCTTCGCCGCGGCGTCGAACTATCTTTTTAAAGTCTACCTGGCGCGTGTTCTCGGGGCCGATGCCTTAGGTGTTTACGCGTTGGGGATGACGATCGTGGGCTTTCTCAGCACATTCAATGCGTTGGGGCTTCCGAAATCCGCAGTGCGCTTCGTCGCTACCTACTATGGAACCGGGCAAATGGATCTGCTTCGTGGATTCATTGGCCGCTCGATGCTGGTGTTGCTCACCTGCAATGTTTTACTAGGGCTAGCCGTGCTGTTCGCCGGACCGTGGATTGCGATTCACTTCTATCATGCACCTCAATTGACCAGCTACATCGGGCTTTTTGCCCTGATCATGATTCTGGGAGTACTGAATATTTTTCTCGGAGAGACGCTGGTCGGGTACAAGGCAGTGGCACGAAGGACGCTGCTCACAAACTTCATATCCAATCCGGCCATGATGGTCATGAGCATCGTACTCGTCTCCATGGGCTTCGGGTTGAGAGGTTACATCCTGGCACAAGTGGCGAGTGCTGGTTTGTTGCTGGTGCTGCTGAGTTGCGCGGTTTGGCGGATGACACCCGGGCCGGCACGAACTCCGTTTTACAGGCTTCCACCATTTGACAAGAAAGTGATTTCGTTCTCTGCGGCCGTGTTCGGCTTGGGATTCTTGCTGTTTTTCACAACCTCTGCCGATAAGGTGTTGATCGGATTTTACCTGGATGCGCGCGCGGTGGGAATGTACGCCGTTGCTAACTCCCTGGTCACTTTTGTGCCTATTTTCTTGCAATCGGTCAACCAGATTTTTTCCCCGACAATCGCCGACTTGTGGGCCCGTAAGCAGAGTGAACTGCTGGGTCGGCTGTTCCAAACCCTGACACGTTGGATTTTCGGCCTTACGATTCCCCTGGCCATGGTGATGATCCTGTTTGCGTCGCCCCTGATGCGAATCTTTGGACGGGACTTCGTGTCCGGCTGGCCCATCCTCGTGATCGGAACCATGGGTCAGTTGGTGAACTGCGGTGTAGGTTCCGCAGGAACGCTACTTCTCATGTCAGGAAATGAACAGGCATTGATCAGGATCCAAGGGTACATGGCACTGGCGGTTGTCTTGCTAAATCTTGTACTGATTCCGTACTGGGGCATCACTGGGGCAGCGGTTGCCATGGCGGTTACCATCGCAATGGGAAATTTCTGGTACTTATACGAAGTGAGGCGGAGGATGGGATTATCTCCTTACAACCGGAGTTATGTTCGCCTGTTGGCGCCGGTGACGGCGAGCGTGATTGTTCTGCTGATGATTCGCGCGGTCTTTTCCTCGCCGATACACGAATGGGTTGTGGTCGGCGCTGCGTTGCTTCTCGCGTACCTGGTATTTTTCGGGACCGCGCTGCTTGTCGGGTTGGATGCGGATGATCGTGTAATCGCCCGCGCAGTCTGGAATCGGATTCGCGGAGTGCTTCCTGCGACGGAGGTGGTGCGTTGATGCCGAATGAAACCATACAGGTTCGGTTGCCGCAGGAACTCTGCAACGAGGTGCTGCGGCAATTCGGATCGAGGTTTGCCGACATTGAGGAATTCGTGACCTTTGTACTGCACGAATGCGTGCGCGCTGAGGCCCTCAAAATGGATGAACAAGAAGAACGCATCCTCCAAAATCGTTTGAAGGACCTTGGCTATATCTGACAAAGAATTGAATGCCACGACAAATTCAGCCGCTTGACGAATGCCTGAAAATAGGTCGCGCTCGACTCCACCCGTCAATCTTCAACCCTAACTACCTGGTGTTACGCGGTCGGGCGGAGATTTTTTCTGCCTGGTTGAAGGTTAAATCGGGTGCAGGATGGCAAGTACTGGATATCGGCGGGCGGTACCAACCGTATCGTCCACTCCTGGATGGCAGGGAACAAAATTACTTTGCAATCGACCTTGTGCAAACGCCGCTTGTAAATGTTGTCGCGGAGAGTCAGATGCTCCCTTTCGACAGCCAGGTTTTCGATCTCGTCATAAGCACCCAGACCTTTGAGTACTTCGAGCAACCGCAGGTGGCTGCAGCCGAGGTCTTGAGGGTGATGAAGTTCGGCGCATGCTTTCTGATGAGTGTTGCTTCGTTTGCGCCCCAATTTGCTCCAGAAGAGCGATGGCGGTATTTGCCAGCAGGACTGAAGACACTACTAAAGGCATTTTCATCAGTTGAATTGATTCCTGAGACGGGGAGTATCGGAACGTTTTTCAGAATACTTAATCTTTATCTGACATCTCTTACTCCAGGGTGGGTGAGGCAAACGCTGACCTACACCGTCGTGCCGGTACTTAATCTGCTCGGTTGGCATTTGGACAGGGTGATTCGTTCGCTAGCTCCCCAATTCGTCGCGAACTACAGTGTGTTAGCAATCAAGTGACTGCCGTTTTTTGTGCTTGCTTCAGAACCATTGGACTGATGTAAGGTCAATTGGAAGTACACTCGCTTAACGTGCTCAATCTTGCGCGCAAATGGATAAGGAGCAGCAAGGCGGTTCCTGAGCGGAGCTTCACCTTCGAACAGCCGTTCGTCCTTTTGCATAGCGACGATTGGGGACGGGTTGGAGTGCGGGATAAGGAAGGATACGAGCAATTACGTCATAGCGGCATTCTGCTGGGTCAGCACCCGTACGATTTATACACGCTTGAGACTGCCGACGATGTGCTCGCGCTTCGGGACATGCTTAAGCAACACCGCGACTATGCCGGGCGTTCTGCCTGCATGGTAATGAACTTCCTGACTGCGAATCTTGATTTCCCGAAGATGCAAGCCAAGGAGTTTCAAGGCATCGAGTTATGTCCCCTCAGCAACGGACTTCCCGGGCATTGGCAGCGTCCGGGATTACTGGTTGCGTACCGTAGCGGGATCGCCGACGGAGTCTTTTTCCCAGGCTTGCATGGCACCACTCACTTTTGTCGTTACGCGGTTGAACGCGCGCTTCGCCAGGGCGGAGAGCGTGCGGAGTTGATCACGACGCTCTGGAAAGCGGAGACTCCCTACATTTATTGGCGAATGCCATGGATTGGATACGAGTACAACAATCCAGAAAAGCCTCGCGCGGGATTTCTGGCCGCTGAAGAGCAAGCTACTCTGATAGCGCAGGCGGCGGAGATCTTCAAAGATTTATTCGGTACGGCTGCGGTTACGGCATGCGCTCCCGGTTACCGTGCAAACGATGACACTCGCGCTGCCTGGGCCAGGGCGGGAGTTCGGATAGCGCAGAACGGCAGTGGTGCTCCCAAACCTCCGCACCTAGACGAATACGAGATGCTTCATCTGCATCGGATCATCGATTTTGAACCAGCACAACAAGAATTGCCATTAGAGAAATATTTGCAACTCGCCCAGAGTTGCTTCGCAAACGGTCTTCCCGTAGTGATCTCGGTTCATTCCATGAATTTCCATTCGACACTCAAGAATTTTCGCGACGCGACACTGCGGACGCTTGACGCCTTGCTGAAAGCCTTGGAAGGCAAGTATCCCAACCTGCTGTATGCAACCGACTCTGACCTCTACGAAGTTGTAATTCGCGGCCGTCTGAGAACGGCGCACGGGAGCATCCCGGTGCAGGTCACGCAAAGTGCTTCACCTTCGCTAAAGTCGATGGCACGAGGATTACGATGAGAGGCAACCGGCGTTCGTTAGTACTGATCACCGTGGATTGCCTCCGCGCTGATCATGTTGGCTTCCTTGGGTATGAGCGCGGGATAACGCCTTTTCTGGATGGCCTTTCGCGAGAAAGCAAGATTTTTACCAATGCGATCGTGGCAGGAACGCCGACGTACTATTCTCTTCCGGCAATCATGGCTTCGCGGCATCCACTGGCACTGGGCCGAGATGTGATCGGGATCGCTCCTCAGGAGCCCACACTGGCGGCCGTCCTTAAGAGCGAAGGTTATCAGACAGGAGCATTTCTTGCGGCTAATCCCTATCTATCCGCACGCTTTGGTTATGAGGCAGGCTTTGATACGTTTCGCGATCACCTGGATTCACAATCCGAATCTGACCAAGGGCAGTCGACAAACGGGAGTCGGTGGAAAAAAGTAAATCGGCGACTGGCGAACATGGCGCATGCGTCTGGCCCTCTACGTTCCGTCTACGATGAGTTGTACTTTCAATACTGCCAGCGGATTGCTTCGGCACCTGCTGAGTCTCTCGACCAATTGCGGCGATTTCCATCGGCGGATCTGATCGTGGATGAGGCGTCTGCATGGCTGGCGGAGCGTGGCCAGTCGCCATTTTTCTTATGGCTGCATCTGATGGATGCGCATTCGCCCTACTATCCTTGCGACGTGGCACTGCAGGAGATCAGTCGGCAGCCCAGCGATGCGTGGCAAGCACGATATCTCAATTCCTACTGGAACCGGGGCGATTTGAGTCCGGCGCGTCTGAAACGGCATCGTACCGAGATCGTTAACCTCTACGACGCAGGAATCCGCTGGGTAGACTCACAGGTCGCGCGTCTGGTGCAGAATCTAAGACGTTTGGGTGATTGGGAAAACTGCGTCTTTGCCTTGACTGCCGACCACGGAGAGGAGTTTCTCGAACATCAGGGCCGATACCACCCTCCTTCAAACTTGCATGAAGAACTGATTCGCGTTCCTCTTCTGCTGCGAACTCCAGATGCGAAGACGTTCCAGTCCATCGCCGCGCCTTTTAGCCTGATCCATTTTGCCCCAACGTTGTTGGCGCAAATGAATGTCGGTTCTCCTGAAAGCTTTCGGGGAATCCGTCATGTCTTCGATCAAAATCAATCTGTAAACCGTGATGAAGCAGTAGTGGTTGAGTGTATCGCGGGCTGTACCAATCCACTCCGGAAGGAGATGCGGCTTGGTAATCGAATCATGGCGTTGCGAAACTTCCGCTTCAAACTTGTGATCGATCTTGGATCGGGCGAAGAAAAGCTATTTGACTTGCAGGCGGATCCTGAGGAGAAGTCGATTGCTTACCCTCGCGATACGGGTATACGGCGTAAATTGTTGGAGGTGGCCCAACATCACCTTCGAGAGACAAGGCGGATGCGCGATCCGAGTTTGCGTCTCTCAGCACGAGTTCGCGACCTACGGCAAGAACAGATAATTGTCGCTTCGAGGGTTTCGCTTGGCATGTCCTCAGCCTCTGAGCAAGGGCACGTGGCGATCCACCCATGAAAAAGGTGCGGGTGTTGGTCGACAGCCTCGCCGATGCGGGACTTTTGAATGCGCAAATGGCGAATGCGCGCGAGATCACGTGTCGGCTTGATCCGGAAAGATTTCACGCGACGATGTTTTGCACCGGTGCACCGGACCCTCGAATCGCTGAGCGGCCTAATACCCGCCTGGTCAAACTTCCAGAGCGCCGAAGGACGATGCGCATCCTGCAAGAATTCCTCACAGGAGACCATGACATCGTCTTTTATTTAAAGTCTGCGCCCGCGAGCCAGTACTATATGACGCTGCGCAAAGGATGGGATCCGCGGGTAACCATTGGCACCGTTGAATCGCAATCTGACCTGCGAAACGAGGCGACTATTTCTCCCGAGGCGGTTCGGATGTGGGAGAAGACTGTGCTGCGATGCGATTACTTGTTCAGCAATTCCCGAAGGGTGCAGAAGTCCCTCGAATCTGAATATCGATTACCGAGTGCAGTGGTCCCGACGGGAGTGGATACGCAATTTTTTTCTCCATGCGAATCTTGCCCGCCCAGAGCAAGATTAAAGGTGCTTTTCGTGGGCTCGCTGCGGCCATTCAAGCAACCGAACTTGGTTATTGACTTGGCGACGAGGTTTCGGGCAACTGACTTTCTATTGGCGGGTGAAGGTCAAATGGCAGAGCAGTTAAGCCGCCGCATCCTCGAGGACCGCCTTTCGAACGTCAGCTTGCTCGGTTCGATTGATGCTGCTGCTATTCGAGAACAATATCGCACCTCGGACATCTTTATCTTTCCCTCGACGTGGGAAGGATCACCCAAGGTTATTCTAGAAGCGGCGGCGTGTGGTCTCCCTGTGATTGCGCGAAAAAATTATGAACCCGAGACGGTCATCGATGGAGTGACTGGTTATTTAGTCAACTCTGATGTCGAACTGTTCGCGCGGGCCGAGGAGCTACTCAGCAGGGCAGAGCTTCGCAGGCAACTCGGTGCGGCTGGCCGAAAGCACATCCAGAAGTTTGGCTGGGATGGGATTACTCGGCAGTGGGAAGAAATACTTGAGCACCTGTGTCCGCGGCATCGCGGAGCGTGATCGACTTTGGTTGATTCCTTCACAAACCTTTCGACCGGTGATCGCCCATCTCATATTCTGACCATAACCCCTTTTTATCCGTGCAGGCTTGATGATGCTCGTGGATGCTTTGTTTCAGAACCGCTGCCATTCGTGGAGAAGCTGGGCTTCGCGAGTAGCGTCATCGCCGTGCGATCGTTCTATGAGGGTCCTGTTGAGGAAAATAGCAACGCGCCACCTGCAACATGGGTCCGCTATTTTCCCCTGCCCAGCCACTTCGGCCTTCCTACCGCCGGATTTTTTCTCTTTGCAAATTTGCTCTCACCAATTCGACGCCTCGTCCAACGTGAGCGTGTAGACCTGATTCACGCGCATTCGGCGTTGCCTTGCGGACACGCCGCAGCCCTGCTAGGCCGGGAGCTTAAGATTCCTTTTATCGTTTCGGTTCACGGCCTGGATGCGTATTCGACAAACCAGGTGCGGGGCTACTCCGGGAAGTTAGCTAAGCGAATCTCGCAATGGGTGTACCGCCGCGCCTGCAAGGTGGTTTGCGTAAGTGAGAAAGTACGCGCTTCGGTGCTACAGGATGTACAAGCTGACACCAGCGTTATATACAACGGAGTCAACCCTGAAGTGTTCGCGCCGGGTGCCGACGGTGGCAAAACCGTCTTGAGTGTTGGCAATCTGATCGCAATCAAGGGTCACGAATGCCTTTTGCGCGCGATTGCAACCGTACAACACAAACACCAGGACCTAACGTGCGACATCATCGGCGATGGATCAGAGCAGATGCGACTGACGAATCTCAGTTCAGAGCTGGGGATCTCAGGCCATGTGCGATTCTTGGGACGACGAAGCCGAAATGAGGTCGCTGAGGCAATGCAGCACTGTACGATTTTTGCACTGCCGAGCCGTTACGAGGCATTAGGGTGTGTTTACTTGGAAGCTATGGCAACCGGAAAGCCGATCATTGGTTGTATTGGCCAAGGCATCGAGGAAGTAATACGGAATGGGATTGATGGTGTTCTGGTACCGCCCGATGATCAGGACGCCTTGGCAGTAAGCCTGGCTGCTTTGTTGGACGACGATTCACTGAGGCGAGGTATTGGCGAAGCGGCTCGGAATACGATCCTGCAGGGCTATACTCTGGCGAAGCAGGCACAGAAACTGGGGCAGCTGTATCAGGAATGCATAGGATGAAAGTCGTCCTCCTGACCGAGATCATTGCGCCATATCGTCTCCCTGTTTTCAACGCGCTTGCAAGGCATGATGGAATCGACTTGCACGTCATCTTCCTGGCAGAAACAGACGCCACTCTGCGGCAATGGCGGGTTTACGCGGAAGAAATTCGATTCTCCTATGAGGTCCTGCCATCTTGGCGTAGCCGCATTGGCAAATACACTCTCCTCCTAAACTCGGGAGTGTCGAGAGCCCTGAGCAAAGTTGCCCCAGACGTCATTATTTGCGGCGGATACAATTATGCAGCGTCATGGCAAGCGTTGCGCTGGGGAAGCCGGCACAACGTACCTTTTCTGGTATGGATCGAGAGCACGGCTGCGGATGACCGAAGCTACCACCGCTCGGTCGAATATCTCAAAAACTGCTTTCTTCACCGGGCGAGCGGGTTTATGGTGCCGGGCATCTCGTCCTTCGAGTATGTAAAGAGTTTCGGAATCTCTGAAAATCTGATTTTCACCGCTCCAAACGCAGTGGACGTTGATCTCTTTAGTTGCCTGGCCCACCAAGCACGGAAGGATGCTCAGGTCCGGCGGACAGCATTGGGTTTACCTCCACGGTACTTTTTGTTCGCCGGACGCCTGGTTCACGCAAAAGGAGTGTTTGATCTGATCGAAGCCTATGGCAGACTGGCTGCAGAACTCAGAGACAAGGTGGGACTGGTGTTTGTAGGAGACGGAGCAGTGCGAGCCGAGCTGCAGAGGATCGCCGCAGGGATCACGCCGGGCAACATCCAATTCCCGGGGTTTAAGCAACGGGAAGATCTAGCGAAGTACTATGCTTTCTCCGAAATGTTTGTCTTTCCCACTTACAGCGACCCCTGGGGTCTGGTTGTGAACGAAGCCATGTCTTGTGGTTTGCCGATCATCGTGAGCAGTACGGCAGGCTGTACCGCAGACCTGGTAACTGACAATTGGAACGGCAGAGTGGTACAACCCGGCAAAGTCGAAGAGTTGGCAGCAGCCATGAACTCCCTTGCCAAAAATACAAGAATGCTCGAAGAGATGGGCAAACGTAGCCGCGAACGAATCTCCGGATACACACCGGAGATATGTGCAGCAGGAATCGCCGATGCCGCGCGGGAGAGCTGCAGGTGAGCGAGCGCGTCACCAAAGTTGCGATCCCGGGTGCCATCTTGTGTGGTTGCCTGTTCGCACTTTACCTCGCGCTTTACCGGTCAAGCTTGTTGTACCGCCTCGATCTGGTTGGTGCCTTCGTGTTCCTCCAAGTTGTTTGCATCGCGCTTTGGAGATTTAAAGCACTCTACTATCCCCTGATGATCTCGGCGTTTCTTTGGGCGGGCCTATCGCTCCCACTGGCGTCGCAATGGAGCACCGCAAGATGGTTCGTGCTTGCGATAGGAGCGATCTCGGGCCTGGTGATTTATGTTCGGGAACAGAATCATCATTTCGGAATATTGCATCTAACGGCGCTTCTTGCAGTTGTGGCGGCGATGGTCTCAGCAGTAGTCTCGTCACATCCCGAGGTGGCGAGGTTGAAGGCCGGAAGCCTGCTCTTGCTTTTTCTTTACACCTCGACAGGCGGACGGCTCGCCATCATTTCGCGCGAGTTAAGATTCTTTTCTGGTCTCCTGCTTAGTTGCGAGCTCGTCGTCTACATCTCAAGCGCTTCGTACCTACTGTTTCACTTTCCTATATTCGGAAACCCGAACTCGCTCGGCGCAGTGATGGGAGTGGTGGTAATTCCGCTCCTGTTGTGGGGTGTACTCGTGAGTCAAGATCCGATGGATCGCCGCCGCCGGGCTTTCGCGCTCGTGCTTGCCATTGTTTTGCTGGCGTCTACTTATTCGCGTGCTAGCATCGTAGGATCGACAATCGCCTGCTCGGTGCTGTGTGTCAGTCTCCGTCGCTATAGGTTGCTACTGGTGGGCATTGCGACAGCATGCTTTTGTGCGGTGCTCGTTTGGAGCGTTGCTCCTCCTCCCGACACGGATCACGATTCAATAAGGTCGGCGTTCCTGTATAAAGGTCACGAAGAAGGTGGAGCTCTAGGATCGCGGCGTTCCGTGTGGGATCAAACCGTCATATCCATCCAGCAGCATCCTTGGTTTGGCACCGGATTTGGGACCAGCGCGACGAATTACGATTCCCAGATTGTTGGAAAGTTCGCATCGAACACCGTAACAACCCGCGAGCACGGTAACTCTTACTTGGCAATCTCGGAGTGGGTCGGACTTCTGGGGGTGTTGCCCTTTGCATTTCTGTTATGGCTGATTGTTTTCAACGTGGCCCGGGTGGTGGTCTGGATGCGGAAGAATGGTGATCCATTCGTATCGGCAGTTCCGATCGCCATCGTGCTCACCGCCGGTCTTGTGCACGCCGCGTTTGAGGATTGGTTGTTTGCGGTCGGCTATTACCTATGCGTGTTTTTTTGGATCCTTGCCTTCGCCATGGTCGACGTGATGCCTGCCATAAGGACGGTGCCGGCGATTGCGGTCATCCCCGCTCAGCCTGAATGCCCCCGAGTGCTGTGCGTCGCCACTTCGAATCGATGATTCACGTTTTTCTGAATGGCTTGGCCGCCAGTGCGGGCGGCGGTCTCACTTACTTGCGGAATGTCGTTCCCCACCTCGCAGCTCGTGATGATGTGCATACGAGTCTGGCAGTGAGTCGGTGTATCCGGCAGGAGTTCGGGGCATATAAGCGTGTTTCGGTCGTTGATACTGATATCGGGGGCAGTGCTGCGGGTCGATTCTTCAAAGAGCAGCGCTGTCTTCCACAGCTGATTCGCCAAGCTGGTGCGGATGTTCTCATCTCTGCCGGAAACTTCGCCTTGCGAAAGAGCCCTGTACCGCAGATCTTGCTATCCCGGAACTCACTGTACACTTCCGCCGATTACTATCGAGACCTTCGTGCCCGGCGCGAATACGGCCTGTGTCTTGATACCCGTTTCAAAGGCTTTTTAGCCAAGCGATCCATTCACTGGGCGGAGCGTACGGTTGCGCCAAGTGAAGCGTTTGCCGAGGAGCTTCGCGGCTGGACTCGACGTCCCATCCTGAGCATTCATCATGGTTTTGACCGGGATGCTTTTTTTGACCATCCCGAACCCCTTCCGCGAGACGTGCAGCAGAAGCTCGATGGGGCAGTCGGAGATTTGAAGCTGTTGTTGGTCAGTCATTACAACTATTACCGGAATTTTGAGACGTTGTTTCAGGCGATGCCTGACCTTTGCCACCGCCTGAATGGGAAGGTGAAACTTGTTCTAACGTGTAGCCTGCGCTCGGAAGCTAACCCAGGGGCGTACCTGGCTGAGTCGGCTGCTGCCCTGGTGCAGAGGCTGGGAATAAGTCAGAATGTCCTGGAACTTGGTACCGTGCCTTACCACCTGTTGCATCATGTCTATCGAGCCTGCGCTATCTATGTCGCCCCTGCTTACGCCGAGTCGTTCGCCCATCCTCTAGTGGAGGCAATGGCCTCAGGGTTGCCTGTCATCGCTTCGGATCTGGATGTGCACCGTGAAATCTGCGGCTCGGCCGCTCTCTACTTTTCACGCTTCTCGTCTCAGGAGTTGGCCGACCAAGTATTTGAACTGGCGCAATTCCCAGAAAAGCGCGGGCAACTGTCGGAATTGGGCGGTCTTCGGGCCGACGATTTCGGCTGGAATCGGCATGTGGCGGCCATTTTGGAGCTTGCTCGATCATTGATCCAGTGATAGGCTTCCCAGCCGCAGAGAGTTGTACGTCTTTACCCCTGGGGTCTATCTCGCCGCTCCCGGTTTTGGCCTCAGTCGTGCTTCATACAACTGCCAAGTACTGCAACGTCTCGGGCCGCAGTCCCAATGCGACCCGCGTTGAGGTGACACCGTGGCGCTTCCACTGGTTAACGGCTATTCTTTCCAAGCAGGTTCCCAGCATCCAGATTGTCCAAATGCCTTGTCCATGGCTGAGTTTGGGCCTTCGGCCCGTCTAAAAAAGTCGAGAATTTTTCCTCGGTGTGAAAATACTTTCCTAGTGTTCGTGCGGGTCGTGCTGTGTACTGCAGCCCTGGTGCTCTGGGTTCTTCCCGCCTCGGCTTCCAGCGCAAAAGACCCGGATGCCGATACGCATGAACCCACGCTGAAGCCCACTCCGACTTTGGCAACCCCTGACATCGCACCCCCGAAGGAAACTAAACCGGACAAGTACGATGCGGAGCATATCGGAGAGCGCGGCATTGGTGGCGGGTTGAACATGTACTCGCTGGAGAGGGAGCGAAGCCTTGGCGCTTCTATGGCGGCTTCGATTGATCGGCATATCAAGTTCTATCCCGATCCTGACGTGTATGACTACCTGAATGGACTGGCACAAAAGATCGCCCGGCACTCCGATTCTCAGATGCCCCTTACCCTCAGGGTTGTTGATTCACCGGATATGAACGTCTTTTCGTTACCGGGAGGTTATCTGTACATCAACAAAGGCCTGATTGTGGAACTGGACAGCGAAGCCGAACTGGCGGGGTTGATTGCGCACGAGATCGCGCACATAGCCGCTCGCCACGGAACCCGGCTGGCAACAAGAAAGTACGCCTGGAATATGGTTTCTGTCCCATTGAGTTACGCAGCCGGGCCAGCGGGCATGGCGACTCAACTCGTTCCTCTGACTTTTAAGAAATTCAGCCGGGATGCGGAGCTTGAGGCCGATCTGTTAGCTCTCCAGTATCAGAACGACGCGGGGTATGATCCGCAGGCGTATCTCGACGCCCTGGAAAGATGGAATAGCAAGGAAAAGCAGAGAAACGCGCATCGGGAAAAAGTTCAACCGCTATTCTCCTGGGTCGGCAAGATTCCATTTCATCATCAAATCGCGGGTTCTCTCTCCAACTATCCAGGGACCGAAGAGCGAATCACCAGGATTCAGTCTGAAATGGCAACCCATGTCCCTCCGCGCGATGACTACATTATCGATACGAATGATTTTCAAGAGATAAAGGCGAAGCTGCAATGGGAGGATCGGCCGATTCTGCGCCGACATGCTCCCGGCGAAGGCAATCTCAATGCCCCGGTGCTTCGCAGGCATCCGACGGACGAGGTCCCAGAGCAGCAGCTAGAGTTGGCACGAAACCAGCAATAATAGGTCGCCAGAGCTGTCTCGACCGCTTTATGTGCTGCATACAAGGTTCTTCCCCCGCAGTTACCAAAGTCGCGTTTATTCGTTTGCCTTCAGTTACTTGTCCCTTCGCGCAAGCTCGATTTCACTATGCATAGCACTTTGACTTCAGCCCTGGGCTGAGGCCTCAGTGGGGGTTGCTCCCAATGGCCGCCGGGTAGTCCAACCGGGGAATGAGTGCAAATACATTTTGGAGGATTCGCGAAATGCGTAAGCATATCGGCCTGGTGGTTCTGCTCGCACTGTTCTCAGTCGTGGCATTTGCACAGGAGAGCGCCCCGAAGGCAGAAATCTTTGGCGGTTATCAGTACACTCGCTTTGACGGCGGTACCAACGCGAACGGCTGGAACACGTCCGTAACCGGAAACCTCAACAACTGGTTCGGCATCGCTGGTGACTTCAGCGGCGCCTATGCCTCTCCGAGCGGCGTCAGCTTCAACACCTACACCTATACCTTCGGACCACAGGTTTCCGTGCGTCGCAACGAGATGTTCACTCCGTTCGCGCACTTCCTGGTGGGCGGATTCCACAGCTCAGCTTCCTTCGCCGGAGTTTCGGCCTCGGACAGCGGCCTTGCGATGATGTTCGGTGGTGGCGTGGATGTGAGAGCGTCGCAGCACCTGGGATTCCGTGCAGTACAGTTCGATTGGCTTTCCCTGCATGCGAACGGCGCCAGCAGCAACAACAACATGCGCATCTCGACCGGAATTTTGTTCCGCTACTAGGAACTGGTTTTTTCGGATCGATCTGGGCGGCCCTAACGGCCGCCCGCCCTTTTTGGTGAAAGCAACTCAAATCTACTTACCCGTTACGGTACCTTGTGTTTGTTCCTTAGCAAGACGATCGATCATAGGCTGAGGAAGTTCATGTAGCAGTTCCACAAAGGCACCGTTGGTCCACCCGAAGCCAACCACGTTCATCTGATATCCGCTAGCCACATGCGTGTCGGATGACCGTGTAACGACGTTGTACTTCTCACGAATGGTCCCATCATGTCGAAAATTCTCGGCGATCGTAGAAAGAAAATTGTAGGAGATACGATCGGCGTCAGCGGTTTTCCCATAGCGTCGCAGGCCCTCGATCGCGATTAACTGTGTCGGGGCCCAGCCATATGGGTAATCCCATTGCGCGCCGGATTCGGTTTTGCTCATCGCCAAACCACCAGGATGTTCGAAGATCTTCAGATTGCCGGCTACTGCATCCGCCTGCGCAGAGCTAGCGAAGCCGGCCCATAGTGGGTAAAACGTCGTTATGTATTCGTATGTGGACTTGGTACCTGTTTCAAAGTTGTAGTCGAAGAATTGACCGCGGCTTTGGTCCCACATGTAGCGGTTGATAAGGTCTTTCCGCCCGTCGGCGCGCTGATGCCATTTTTCAGCGTCGGCTTTCTTCCCAAGGATCGTGCTGACCTGCTCCAGGTCCTTCTCTGTGCGATACAGCAGGCTGTTCAGGCATACAGGGGCATAGTGGTGTGTTGCGGCGCCAGATGGTCCAAAGCGGAATGAGATATCGAAGCCGGATTCACGCATGGCGCGATCGCCTTTATAGAAGTCGCGGCTCAGCGAAGTGGTACGGAATGGATTGCACTTCGTCCCGGCGGCGGTGTTTTCGCAAACCTGCATCGTAAAGGTGAATCCGATCGCGTCCGCATTCGGTTTTCCTTCAACCGTATCGACTACATAGCCGTCAGCTTTGTCAGGATGCGCGAGGAAGTACTCCATGACTGCGCGATAATGTCCGGCTTCATCTTGCAGACCCTCAGGTGCCGGCCCCTCGCCGTAATCGTAGTAGCGGGACAGCCCCGTTGAGCCTGCCAGGTGCGGAGGTCGCGTCCACGCTTCGTAATCCCTGGCAGCAAGATCGTAGGCCCTCTGGAGCCAAGCACGGTCCGCTTGTCCTGCAGCCTTTTCCGCTTCATAGACGGCGACGATTTCGGAACCTAGGAAGGGAGGCTGTGATCGCGTCAGGAAGTACGTACGATTGGCATTGAGGATCGTTCCGTAGTTTTCTATCTCGAATAAGAAATTATCGACCATGCCTTTAGCCAGTTCAGTTCGGCCATCCCGCAGGAGTCCCAGGATGATGAAATAGCTGTCCCATCCATACATCTCGTTGAAACGACCTCCAGGAACAACGTAGGGATTCGGAAGGTACAAGAGGCCAGGGGGATTGAGTTTCCCGGGATCCATTTGACCCGGTTGCTTGATCGGCTCAGGAAGTTGTTCCGTCTGCACTTTGCAAGCGGCTTCCATCTTTTGAACCGACGCCGGTTTGGCAAGCCCGAAAGGTAAGTAGAGGACCGGCGTCGCGGCCAGCTTGGGATCTACAACGCTGTCACAACGCGACATGGACCTTGTAAGGGTGTCCCAGCCCTGCAGGATGTAGGTACGGATTGCCTTGAGCCCAGCGTCGTTCGTGGATCGGGTATCACTGCCCCGAGCGGGCAGGGAAAATGCAAGGGAGAGAAGAATAACCGCTGTGAATCTTCGTTGTGCACGACCAGGACCGCGGACGAAGAAAAGTTGAGACATCATAATTCCCATAATCATACCTTTTTCAACAACAGCTGCCGGTTGGAATCAGGTTGTGATCGCCTCGTCCATCGGCTACTGTGAAGCGAAGATGTGCGGAATCGTCGCAATCGCAGCATACAACGCGAACGTACCCAAGGATGTGCTGGAACGGGCGACCCTGTCGTTGGCGCACCGTGGACCTGATGATTCCGGCACGGTCATCGTTGGTGACCTCACTCCTGAGCCTGTTGAAATCGGGTTGGGGAGCCGGCGGCTGGCCATCCAGGACCTCTCTCCGCTGGGACACCAGCCTATGCGGGATCCTGAAACAGGCAACTGGATCGTCTTTAATGGAGAGATTTACAACTTTCGCGAAATCCGCGACTCCCTGAGACATGACGACGTTCGTTTTCAAGGTCACTCCGATACCGAGGTGTTGTTGAAGGCTTATGCGCGTTGGGGAACTGCCTGTCTCGAACAACTGCGAGGAATGTTTGCCTTCGCGCTTTGGGATGTTCAACGTCGTCGATTGTTCGCGGCTCGCGACCCCATGGGTATCAAGCCGCTCTATTACTGCCAATCCTCCAATTATCTGCTGATCGCTTCAGAAGTGCGCACGCTGTTAGGAACCGGAATGGTTCCGCACCGACTGGATGCGGCGGGCCTGGTGAACTACCTGGAATTCGGCTCAGCTTGCGATCCCATTACCCTGATCGAAGGGGTGTCGAATCTGCGTCCAGGCCACGCGCTTACGTGGGACCGAGGGCGTGCGCGTGAGGAGCTGTATTGGGACATCCCCACAAGCGCTGGAACCAACCGTCCGCTCGCTACGAATCGAGAGCGAATGGTGGAGGAAGTTCAGCGCGCGGTAGATGAATCGGTGCGAATGCAAACAGTCAGCGATGTCCCGGTCGGAGTCTTTCTTTCAGGCGGGATTGACTCTAGCGCGATTGCCGGAATTCTGTCCCGCAGTGGAGTTCATGTCGATACATTTTCAATCGTATTCCGCGAATCCGATTACAGTGAGGCTCAATATTCGAGGCAGATTGCCCGCGAGTTTGCTACCCGCCATCACGAGATCATGGTCTCGCAATTCGATGCCCTGGAAGCAATTCCGCACGCAGTGAAGGCCATGGATCAGCCTTCAATCGACGGTCTCAACACCTACCTTATTTCGCGGCAAACTCGGGCCGCGGGAGTAAAAGTGGCCCTTTCCGGATTGGGTGGGGATGAATTATTTGGAGGTTATTCGAGTTTCTCGACGGTTCCGCGTATGGAGCGCTTCTCGCGCCTCTGGTCTCACGTCCCACGCATGATTCGTAAGGCGGCGGCCGGGACCTTCTCAGCGCTGGTACCCAGCAGTGACCAAAATCGCAAACTGTCGGACTTAGTGCGTCAGGAGTATGGTTTCATCCATTCGTGTTTTCTCTCACGTGGCCTGTTCACCGACCAGCTGCGCAATCGATTGCGTGCCCATGTTGACAGCCAAACAGAAACCCGCGCCAGCCTTGCGCAGAAACGTGCGCTCGAGCACGCACGCGGTCTTGACCCTGTGAACCGTGTGTCGTATTTGGAGATGCGAGGTTACATGCTGAACACGTTGCTTAGAGATGCCGACGTGATGAGTATGGCGCACGGATTGGAGCTGAGAGTGCCACTGATCGACCACAAGCTGACTGAACTCGCGATGCGGTTACCCGGGGACTGGAAACTTAGCGCTGACACGCCGAAGTCGGTGCTCGTGAATGCACTCGCCGGTGCGATTCCAAAGGAAGTCGTGAGCAGGACGAAGCGAGGATTCACCCTTCCATTCGAGCATTGGCTCAAGGATGAACTACGTCCGGAAGTGGAGAAGATGCTGCATTCCACAGCGGACGGGCCCTTAGCAACGATGTTACATGCTTCTGCTGTGCAAGATGTCTGGCAGGATTTTCTGCGTGGCCAGACCGCCTGGTCACGACCATGGGCCTTGTATGTGCTCGAGAATTGGTGCCGCATGTACGGCATCAGTGCAAAGTGAACTGCTCGGACAGAAATCGCCGTTTATAGCCGATACCAAAACTTGCAACAGTTACGCATTCTCCTCTGGTTCGATTCACAGCGATTCACGATAAGATGTCGGCAGCAATCGCCATTATTCATGCTGCGATCAGAAGAGCTCACTATGAGTGTTGCACCGGCTGCGTTTTCACGCTTGCCGGTCAGCGTCATCGTCCCAGTGCGTAACGAGGCGCGCAATCTGGGGCGTTGCCTCGACTCTCTTCGAGGGCTCGGTGAGGTCTATGTCATCGACTCGCAAAGCGAGGACGCCACAGTCCAGATCGCTCGCACTTACGGTGCACACGTCATACAGTTTCACTACCCAGGCGGATGGCCGAAGAAGCGTCAATGGGCCATCGATACGCTTCCCCTTAGCTACGAGTGGGTCTTCCTGATTGATGCAGACGAGGCTTTGACCCCAACGCTGGAAGAAGAAATCCGCACGGCGATCCAGAACCCCGACTGTGACGGCTATTTCATCGAATTGCAAATGCACTTCTTGGGACGAAAACTTCGCCATGGCGGCACAAACTTCTACAAGCTTTCTCTTTTCCGCCGCGAAAAAGGACGATTTGAGTGTCGACTGAGGGACCAGGACCCCAGCATGTGCGACATGGAAGTACACGAGCATGTGGTGCTGAACGGCAAAGCTGGAAAGCTCAAGAATCCTTTGTCGCACCACAATGTAGAGTCCCTCTCCCGCTACATCCGCAAACATGACGAGTATTCCAACTGGGAAGCGAACGTTTGGCTGCGGGGCAACCAGGGCAGGGAAGAATTGCCAGCAGCACTCTTCGGGATACAGGCTCAGCGCCGTCGCTGGTTGCGCAAGTGGTTGTTTGCGCTTCCCGGCTCTCCTTTCATGTTTTTCATCTACAAGTACATTTTGCGCTTCGGTTTTCTCGACGGCATCCCAGGGTTGATCTATTGCGGCATGCAGGGCATTCAGTTCTTTCAAGTGAAGGCCAAGATCTACGAACTTCAGAACGCAAGGGGCTGAACATCGACCATGTGCGGTATTAATGGGCTAGCGAACTGCGGAGATCGCGAAACTCTGACTCGCATGGCTTGGGTGCAAGCGCATCGCGGGCCTGATGACGCCGGAGTATGGGATCAGCGGTTCCCTGATGGCACTTACATGGGCTTAGGCAGTCGACGCTTGGCGATTATCGATCCGTCGTCGAGCGGCCACATGCCGATGCACAACGTGGACCGCACGCTCTGGATTACCTATAACGGCGAGATCTACAACTTCGCCGAATTGCGCGAGAGGCTGAAGAAAAAAGGCCATCGATTTTTTTCAAATACCGACACGGAAGTACTTCTGCGTCTTTATGAAGAGGAAGGCGCGGATTGTGTCAGGCGCTTAAAGGGTATGTTCGCATTTGCCATATGCGACCTACGTTCCGGTGAGCCGACGATGTTCCTGGCTCGCGACCATTTCGGCGTAAAGCCACTTTATTACTTCCATTGCGGAGATCGATTCGCTTTTGCGTCCGAAATCAAGGCATTACTGCAGGTCCCGGATGTGTCTCCTGAGATCGATGTACGGGCGCTGCATCAGTATCTGACGTTTCTCTGGGTACCTGATCCCGGGACGATCTTTCGCGGGGTGTATAAGCTGCCGGCAGGACATAGCGCGACATTTCGTGCCGGACGCCTCACCATCTCCAAGTACTGGGACCTGGCTTTTCCGCCTGCAGATCACGAATATCTATGGTCGGAAAAAGACCTTGCCAGTGAGACGCGAGCACGCTTTGAAGCTTCGGTTCAGTCTCAGCTGGTAAGTGACGTCCCCGTGGGTGCATTCCTCAGCGCGGGCCTGGATTCGTCAAGTATCGTGGCCATGATGGCTAGGCACGCGCATCGGCCATTGCGAACTTACACCATTACCTTTCCCGAAAAGTATCTGGTTGGCGAAAACACGCTGGATGATCCCGGGGTGCCTGCACGCTTGGCGAAAGATCTTGGCTTTGAGAACGAAATCATCGTGGTTGAGCCGAACGTGGCTGAATTACTGCCGCGTCTGGTGTGGCACATGGATGAACCTACAGCGGATCCGGCCATTCTTGCTGCGTATGTCGTTTGCCGCCAGGCACGCGAACATGCCACGGTATTGCTGTCAGGCGTTGGCGGCGACGAACTCTTTGCCGGATATCGAAAGTACGCGGCGCACTACTGGGCCGAGCTTTATCGCCGGTTTCCATCCACGCTGCGGCACTTCACAGAGTCAGGACTAGGCAATTTGCGCGAACCTCGTGGCAGTTCTCTAAAAGGCTCCATAAGACTTGCCAAAAAGATGTCTCGGAGTGCCTCGCTGCCCGGTGTCGATCGGTTCGTGATGAATTGCACATATCTTGATGGCCCGCAGAAGAAGTCGCTTTACCGGACAGAATGGGCCGCGCAGATCGAGGAATACGACCCTCTGGCGCAGCATAGGGATTCATTCAAACGAGTGGAGGACGCAGATTTTCTCAACCAGATGCTGTATGTCGATACCAAGATTTTCATGACTAGCCTGAATCTGACCTACAACGACAAGATGAGCATGGCATCTTCGGTAGAGATTCGCGTGCCTTTCCTTGATCGCGAACTGGTGGAATTTGTCGCGTGGAACGTGCCTCCGCATTTAAAACTGAAAGGGTTCATAAATCCGACAACGAAGCACATTTTCCGGCAGGCCATGCGAGACGTATTACCGTCCGAAGTTTTACGGCAGCCGAAGGCGGGGTTTGCTGCTCCCGTTGACTATTGGCTAGCCAATGACCTGCGCGAAATGGTGGACGATCTGCTCGCGCCTTCTCGCATAAGAGACCGCGGCATATTCCGGCCCGAGGTTGTTCGTGAATATGTGGACGAACACCGCGTCGGCAAGCGAGACTGGTCGATGCAAATCTGGCAGTTCCTCACACTAGAACTCTGGTGCCAGGTATTCCTTGACAAAGAGACAAAGCGGACTGCGCCGAACTATTCTGCCCTTCCGCAGGCGGCTAACGCATGAAGCAGGTTTTGCAGCATGCCCGTACAGGACAGATCTCCGTTGAGGAAGTGCCCGTGCCAAAACTGCTGCCGGGATGTGTCTTAGTACAAATCGCCGCGTCGCTGGTGTCCGCCGGGACGGAGCGCGCCGTTGTGGAGTTTGCCAGCAAGAATCTTCTTCAGAAGGCAAAAGCTCGACCCGACCTTGTGCGCGAAGTGATGGGAAAAGCGCGTCGTGACGGCATTCTGACCGCCGTTTCGGCAGTGCGCAGCCGGCTCGATGAGCCGCTCTCCCTAGGCTATAGCAGTGCCGGAACTGTTATCGAGGTTGGTGACGGTGTGAATGGGTTTTCAGTGGGTGATCGCGTAGCCTGCGCCGGAGCCGGCTACGCTGTTCACGCCGAATGCGCCGCCGTTCCACAGTTGTTGAACGCGAAGATCTCCAGCACTGAGGTGAGCTTCGACGAGGCTGCTTTTACGACGATGGGAGCCGTGGCGCTGCACGGTATCCGCACGGCTGATGTCAAGATCGGAGATATCGTTGCCGTAATAGGCCTTGGCCTGGTTGGTCAACTCACTGCGCAACTGCTCAAAGCTGCTGGATGCCGGGTGATCGGCCTCGATCTGTCCTCATCACGAGCTTCCTTGGCCAGAGACTTGGGCACGGATCAGGCCACATTTTCTAGCCAGGAATTTGAGGCACTTTGTATCGATCAATCGTCTGGCCTTGGTGTTGACTCAGTCCTGATCACTGCCGAGACTGCCAGCAGTGAACCCGTGAACCTGGCGAGCAACGTGGTTCGCGATCGCGGGATAGTTGTCGCAGTCGGAACGGTCGGAATGGACATCGATCGTAAGGGATATTACGAAAAGGAATTGCAGTTCCGCGTCTCGCGTTCGTACGGACCCGGACGTTACGACTCCGCTTACGAACAGAAGGGACGCGACTACCCCATCGGCTACGTGCGTTGGACAGAGACGCGCAATATGCAGGCCTTCCTCAATCTGTTGGCCGAGGAGAAGGTTAACGTCAGATCGCTCATCACTCATCGTGTTCCGATTGACCAAGCAAAAGAGGCGTACGAGGTCATCACGGGCGGAAGGAGCGAGTCTTTTCTCGGCGTTTTGATTACGTACAAGGACACATACGACCAAAGTCCGCGCCTGGAGATGATGCCGGGGAAATTCAAGGTTTCGTCGCAGAAAAGAGATGTGATTTCCATTGGGCTGCTTGGGGTTGGAACCTTCGCTAAAAGCACCTTATTACCTGCGATGAAGCAAGTGGACGGCATCACATTTGTTGGTGCGTGCTCTGCCACCGGTCGCCGCGCACGGAACGGCACCGAGAAGTTCAAGTTCGAGTATTGTTGTACCAACGAGGCGGAAATACTTCGCGATCCAAACATTAACACCGTGGTGATTGCGACACGAAATCATCTGCACGGGCAGCAGGTGGTCGCAGCCCTCCAATCAGGCAAACATGTTTTCTGTGAGAAGCCACTCTGCTTGCACGAAGCGGAGTTAGCCGAAATCATCACAGCGCACGCACAGGCGCGAACTTCTCTGGTGGTTGGTTTCAACCGGCGATTCGCTCCAATGTCGATCCAGATGAAACGTTTTGTATCTGAGATGAAAGGGCCGCTTGCTCTGCACTACCGTGTGAATGCCGGCTCACTTCCGGCTGATCACTGGCTTAACGATAACGAACAAGGAGGTGGACGACTCCTCGCGGAAGCTTGTCACTTCGTCGACTTCCTGGCCTACTTGGTCGGCGAGAGTCCGACTCAAGTACAAACACGCAGCTTCGAGGGTAGCAACGAGAATGTGATCATCACCATGGAGTTTACAAACGGATCGCATGGCACTATCACATACCTGGCCAATGGCGACCGGGCGTTTTCGAAGGAACGCGTAGAGGTCTTCGGTGGAGGGTCGGTTGCGGTGCTAGATGATTTCCGCCAACTCGAACTGGTGCGGGGAGGAAAACGAAAAGTGACGCGCTCGCATCTGCGTCAGGACAAAGGCCATGTTACGGAATGGCAGGTGTTCGCCAAGGCCATTCGCTCCGGTAGTCCCGCTCCGATCGCTTTCGAGGATATCGTCGCGACTACGCTAACAACTTTGCGTGCGGCAGAATCCCGTTTATCGGGTCAACCTGTAGCTGTAGACCCGGCGCAGTTCATCGCCAAAGCGGTTTTGCATTCTAGAGAATGAATTCATCCTGCGAAAGGCCACCCTCTAATTCATGTTGATCCTGGGCCTGAACATGTTTCACGCCGACGCCTCAGCCGCCATCGTCGTGGACGGCGAGGTTGCATTTGCCATTGCTGAAGAACGATTGAACCGTGTGAAGCATTACGCCGGGTTTCCATCCCTTGCGGTGAAAGCCTGTCTTGATTTTGTCGGCGCGAAAATCGGCGATGTCGACCATGTCGCAGTCGGCCAGGACACTGATGCAAACCTGGCAAGAAAAGTACAGTATGCGTTGGTGAATCCCGCGAAAATCCTCAATTTCATACGCCTTCGTCAGCGGAAGGAGTCGACGAGGGATGTCCGATCACTGCTGGCACGAGCCCTTGATACTGACCTAGATCAACTGAAATTTGAGGAGCATCATCTCGAACACCACATCGCACACATTGCGAGTGCCTATTATTGCTCGCCATGGGATCGGGCTGCAGGCTTCAGCTACGACGGTTCGGGAGATTTTGTTTCCGCGATGAAGGCGCGCTGTGAAGGCGATGACATCGAAATTCTCGACCGCGTCTACCTTCCGCACTCACTCGGCAGTTTCTACACGATGATCTGCGAGTTCATCGGCTACAAGAAATACGGTGACGAGGGCAAGGTCATGGGTCTTGCGCCGTATGGAAAGCCAACCTATTGCGACCAGGTGCGGAAGATTGTTCACGAGAAAAACGGCTCATTCGAGCTTGATCTTGACTACTTCAAGCCGCTCGGAAGCAACCAGGGCATGCAGATACTTCCAGATGGAACGGTTGGCCTGGCTCCACACTTTTCCGATGGCATGGTTCGAATGTTTGGTGAACCGCGTGAACTCCAGTCGGAAATCACGCAGCGCGACATGGATCTTGCTTATGCAATGCAGCACCGTTTCGAGGAGATCGGCTTCCACCTATTGAATGATTTGCATCGTCAGGTACCTGAGGAGAATGTTGTCATCGCAGGAGGATGTGCCTTAAACAGCGTCCTCAACGGAAAGATTTTCACCGAGACTCCTTTTCGCCGCACATGGATCCAGCCGGCAGCAGGAGACGAGGGTTTAGCCATCGGCGCCGCGTTACATACTTATCACTCGGAATTGAAGCAGCCTCGTCAATATTTCATGAAGCATTCTTACCTGGGCCCATGTTTCGACGATGTTCGCATCGAATCCGATCTGAACGCTGCCGGACTCAAGTACTCCAAACTGAACCGCCAATCGTTGCTCGAGGAAGTTGCCAACCAGATCGCCGAGGGCAACGTTGTCGGATGGTTCCAGGGCCGCATGGAATGGGGGCCTCGCGCTTTGGGGAACCGCTCGATAGTTGCGCATCCGGGCCGTCCGGACATGAAAGACATTTTGAATTCCCGCATCAAGCACAGAGAATGGTTTCGACCATTTGCGCCATCCATCATGGCGGAGTATCAGCACGAATATTTCGAGCACGATCACCCGTCTCCGTTCATGTTGCACGTATACAAGATTCGCCCGGAGAAACGTGAGCAGCTTTGCGCTGTGAATCATGTTGATGACACCGGTCGCCTGCAGACCGTCAGCCGCGACGAGAATCCGCTGTACTACGACCTGATCAAGGCATTTCATCGTAAAACCGGGATACCTGTCATTCTGAACACCAGCTTTAATGAAAACGAGCCCATCGTGTGCGTTCCTGCCGAGGCCATCGATTGCTTTAAGCGCACACGCATGGATGTGCTTGCCATCGGTTCCTACGTGGTTAAGAAGTCGGAGAATTAGCCTTGAATGCTCTTGCCCCGTCTCTTCAGGCGAAAGCCTTGAAGCTAACGGAAATCGCTAGATTTCCAGGGATGCGGGTGTTGGCATGGAATGGCGACGTTTTGTATGCGTCGCGCGGCTACCATTTGTTTCGTGCGCAGATCGGCTCTGGTCGGGTGAGCTGGGAATATGTTTCGCGATATCGTCCGCAGTGGTGGAGAGGGCTTTCTTCACGCGTGGACTTGACTTCGCGACTGTTGCGCGACGGCTTTCACGGACTCGCGGTTCTGCCATCTGGTACGCTCGTCGGCGCTGTCCCGGGTGCGATTGTTTCGTTGCGTACGATGAAACGCGAATTTCGCGTGACTCATCGCCTATTGCGTGGAACACGGCCACTCCACCTCACTGCTACTCCCGCGGGGCAGGTTCTTTGGGGAGAATACTTCGACAATCCAGAGCGGGATGAAGTGCACATCTACTGCTCGAAGGATGATGGCGCTGGCTGGATCGTGGCTCATACCTTTGCGAAAGGTGAGATCCGCCACGTGCACAAAATAGTCTGCGATCCGTGGGAAGACTGCCTGTGGGTGTCTACGGGGGACAATGGATCTGAGTGCAGGATTATTCGGGCGACCTCCGATTTCCGTCAGGTCGACCTTGTTCTGGCTGGACATCAGCAAGTCCGTTCAGCGGCGCTGATTCCGACACAGCAAGGCGTGTTCTTCTCTTCCGACACACCTTTTGAGACCAATCACATTTACCACCTGGATCCTAAGCGATCCTTGCGCATGGTTGCCGATTTGCCTAGTTCCTCCATCTATGGTTGCTGCACAACTAATGCAATGTTCTTTTCCACCATGGTGGAACCCAGTGAAACGAATCCAACCCGCGAAGTGTGTGTTTATGGGAGCGTGGATGGATATGCGTGGCACAAGGTCCTGTCCTGGGAAAAGGACGCCTGGCCCATGGGATTGTTTCAGTATGGCAACGCAATTTTCCCTGGTGGAAATAACGACACAGACGTACTGGCGGTGACGACGGTTGCGGTGAAAGACGATGATCTGCAGGCGACCTTATGGCGGGTATCTTCTCAGTGATACTCCAACCGCTTACCGTTGTGCGATAAATATTAGTTATGTCGCTAGGTGGACGACTACATTACTATCGTCGGATCTTACAGGCGTATCTTCAGCCCGGCACCAGCCAGCTCACTTTCTGGCACGAAACTCCGGAAGTAAATTCGAACGCCTTTCTAGCGCAATTGGGCGAATACTACATGCCATTCGCCGCAAAGGCGAACTATGCCGCAGCTCTAGATTCGGAAGGCGTTCCGTTGCTGGACTACAAGGGGGAAATCGGACTGCAGCATAACCCAATCGCTATCGCTCAGTGGGGGTTGGGAAATCTCAATGTCTACCTGCGAACCCGCAATTCAGAAAACGAAAAGAAGTATCGGCGTGCGGCGCAGTGGTTGGTGAACAATCTGGAGCAGAACACCTTCGGACTATGGGTGTGGAACCATCATTTTGACTGGGAGTATCGTACCCCCCTGCAGAAACCGTGGTACTCGGGATTGGCCCAGGGACAGGGGATTTCACTACTTGTTCGAGCGTACAAGGAAACTGGCGATCGTAGATTTCTTGCGGCGGCCGAAGTCGCCTTTGAGCCCCTCTTGCGACCAATCTCATCCGGGGGTGTTCTGTTTACCGATTTGTACGGTGATCTATGGGTTGAAGAGTACATTGTTTCACCACCGACCCATATCCTGAATGGCTTCATTTGGGCCATTTGGGGTGTGCACGACTACTTCCTGGCAACGGAGGATTTGAACGCCGGCGAACTATTTGAGAGAACAGTTAAGACTCTGGCGAAGAATCTGGAAAAGTACGACCTGGGCTTCTGGTCCCTCTACGAGCAGTCGGGAACGCGATTGCCTATGGTCGCTAGTCCGTTTTATCACCGACTTCATATTGTTCAGTTGCGTGTAATGCAACGACTGACCGGGCAACAGGTATTCGGACAGGTTGCTGATCGCTGGGAGGCCTACGCAAAAGATCGAGGCAAGCGCACGCGAGCCTTGTGCTACAAGAGCGCTTTCAAGCTCTGCTACTACTAAGCGCGACCCTTTCCAGGGGGAACCTTTTCTCACTCTTATGTAGCCTTTTGCGGGCCCGTACACTCAAAACTGTGAAGATTCTGTATGTCTCGCAGTATTACCCACCCGAGATGGGGGCGCCGGCGGCGAGAGTCGCGGAATTGTCGAATCATTGGGTGCGCGATGGCCACGAAGTTACAGTTCTCACAGGATTTCCCAACCACCCAACGGGAGTCCTCCACCCTGAATACCGCGAAAAATTGCGCCGGCTTCACATGCAGGAAGTCATCAACGGTGTGAACGTGGTGCGAACGTGGCTTCTACCTTTTCCCAACGGGAAAGCATATGAGCGGATGCTGAACTACAGTTCTTTTTGCGTCTCAGCCGCCTGCAGCGGACTTTCCATCTCGCGACCTGACGTTGTGATTGCCACTTCTCCGCAACTGCTTGTAGGGCTGGCAGGCTGGTGGCTTGCGAAATGGAAGCGAGTCCCGTTCATATTCGAGGTGCGTGACCTGTGGCCGGAATCCCTGACCGCAGTAGGCATGGCACGAGCGGACTCCCTTCTCAACCGAACGCTGAGCAACATCGCACAATTCTTGTATCGACGCGCGCATCATGTCGTGATCGTTAGCCCTGCGTTTGAGGAACACCTCGTGCGGCTCAGAAATGTCCCGCGAGAAAAGATCTCAACCGTAGAAAACGGGGTTGAGACTGATTTATTTTCTCCGCAAGCCGAGTACCAGGAACTCCGGAACGGTTTGGGTGACGGTAGATTTGTTGTCTGTTACATAGGAACCATGGGAATGGCACACGGCTTGAGCACACTGCTTGATGCAGCTGCCGTTCTTCAGATCACGAGGCCAGAGGTGTTATTCCTGTTAGTCGGAGAAGGATCTGACAAACAGCGCATTCGCGACCTCGCAGCATCGCGCGGACTTAACAATATTCGCCTAATTGACCAGCAACCACGCGAGCGAATCCCGGCGTATATCGGCGCATCGGATGCATGCCTTGTCATGCTGAAAAAGAGTGAGCTCTTCAAGACCGTTATCCCCACTAAGATGCTTGAGTTCATGGCTTGCGCGCGTCCGATCATTTTAGGAGTAGATGGCCATGCACGTTCAATCGTGGAGACGGCAAATGCGGGAATCTTTGTAGAGCCTGAGAATGCGGCGCAACTTGCAGATACGATTGTAGAGTTGGCCGACAATGCAGCGCTGCGAGAGAATCTCGGCCGCAACGGTCGCCGGCACATCCAAAATCATTTTTCTAGGGAAAGAACCGCTAAGTTATACATTAACGTGATCCGCGCAGTGCTCGGGGATGCCATGACACGTAGTGCCGCAGCATGACGCGCAGCTACTGAACCGCCACAATACTTACCGCAGTTGCTGCCTGCAATGCTGCTTGCAGAGTTCGCGCAGCTACGATTTTTCCTGTGCTGGTTGGGACAAACAGGATATCGTCCGCTTCCATGGTTATGTCTGGGGCCTTAGCCTCCAGCATCTTTTTCAAATGGACTTGAGTCTCGACCATCCCCGTCGACGCTTTCCGGATGATGCGGGCTTCGCTGAGTTTTGCAGTCGAATTGGTCCCCCCAGCGAGGGCGATTGCCTGAAGCACGGTTAGGTTGCCGTTGTCCATCATGAAACCGCTCGGCCTTCCTACAGCTCCGACGACGTAAATGATGTCTGCCTTTCGCACGATGATCGTGTCGCCTGGAAGCACCTCGAGATTGCTTTCTGGACTGTCGTTGAAGTTGCGCGCAAATGTTACGACTTGGGGTTTGTCGGGTGAGTTACGATGCGTAATCGTGATCGTACGTCCAGCTTTGTCGGAGAAGCCTCCTGCTGCAGAGATCATGTCCAGCAAGCGCTGTTCTCCAAGTGCTGGATATATGCCAGGTTTCACTACCTCGCCGAGCACGCTTACGCCCTGTGACTGATACTCGTCTACAAAGATGCTGACGTGAGGATTTTTGAGAAAGCCACCATCGGAAAGGCGTTTCTCAATCACGGCCTGCGCTTCCTCTAGCTTGAGACCGGCGACGTGAACATAGTCGATCAGGGGAAAATATATGTCCCCACTAGTGCTGACACGAACCTTGCTGGTGAGCTCAGGGACGTTGTAGACGTTGACTTCAAGAAGATCGCCGACTCCTAATTTCAATTCAGTGTCGGAGGCGGGAGCGGATAGGGAGCTCTGCTGCTTTTGCGCACTGTTTGCTAACGCCGCGGGATCCTCTTGCGCATCGGCTCCGGCTTGGGCAACCGAGGGGAGTTCCATGCTGAACACTATGCAAACAGTCGCACAACACGCGGACAACCTCATCCATCGCAAAGATGACATCTTCGCAATCCTCATGACGTGATCACAGCGAAAGCCAGAATTCAGTGTCCTGAAAATCGAAGCAATCTTCAAGAGAGGTATCAAGACATACACGGGTAAGGAATTGTCTCTGGCGAAAGCCCAAGCTATATTCACTTCAGTTCGACCAAAACATTTTCTTCGGCAGTTTTCGTCTTTTTATCGTTGCAGTACTGCTAGTACTGTTTGACGAGGTCCTTCTGATGCTGTCCGGAGGGTGCTTTTGACGCTTTTCTACCTGGGAATTTTTGGAGCGTCACTTTTACTGTCGTTCATGTTTACCAGGTACGTGCGTGCGCTTGCCACAGCGCACGGATGGCTCGCCCCTCCGTCTACGGATCGCCACTTGCACAACTCGCCACTGCCCCGCTTGGGTGGTGTAGCGATCTTCTTTGCATTCGTCTGCACAATCGTCACCGCAGCAGTTCTCAGTTTGCAGTTTCCACAGATCAGAACAGGTGTTTCATTCCAGACGCTCGCGACCATGCTAGGTCCCGGGCTGATGATTTTTCTGCTGGGTGTTTACGACGACATTCACTCGGTTGGGCCCTATTTCAAGTTTGGAGTGCAAGCGATTGCCGCGACGATCCTATTCTTCGGAGGCTTGCGCGTTCTCGACCTCCCGGTTCTATTCGGTGATAACCATTTCCCGTGGTTCATCAGCTTGCCCCTGACGATTTTGTGGGTGGTGGCCATAACTAACGCTTTCAACCTGATTGATGGCCTGGATGGTTTAGCGGCTGGGTCAGCTCTTTTTTCGACACTCGTGGTGTTCGTAGTAGCCGTCGTCAGCCAGTCGCCGATTGTTTCACTGATGAGCTTGGCTTTGGCGGGAGCAACGCTCGGCTTTCTCCGATTCAACTTTAATCCTGCGACGATTTTTCTCGGGGATTGCGGCAGCCAATTCATCGGTTTCATGCTTGCGGCTCTTGCTCTGCGAGGTGCACAAAAGGCACCCACGATCATTGCGGTAGCGATTCCCGTAGTCTCGTTCGGATTACCGATTCTTGAGACAACACTTTCAGTGTTGCGGCGCATAATCAGCGGGCGACCCATCTTCACTGCGGATCGAGAACACATTCACCACAAGTTACTGCAGAGAGGCTTGTCGCACCGCCAAGTTGTAATCGTCCTTTACGCTGTCTCTGCCTTGTTTGCCCTGTTAAGCCTCTTTCTCCTGTGGCCTACCGGCAGCACGCTTGGTTTGGTCCTGGCGGTGCTCGGTACGGGAATCTGGATCGGCGTTCAGCACCTTGGGTATCTCGAATTTGGCGAATTAAGACGGGTTGCCCAGCGAACCATCGAGCAACGGCAGATCTGCATTAATAATCTTTCCATCCGCAGGGCGATCGAAGAGCTGAAAGTCGCTCACAGTTACGATCAACTGTGTCGCATCCTGATTGCTGCATTCGGAACGAATGACTTCGACGCTTTTGACCTCTGCGTGCAGGGGTCATTGGATCGAGTTCCTGAACACGAACGTGCCTCTGAATATGGTGGAGGGAAAGATCGCCCATTTCTGCACTGGAAAAGGCCGGACAGTCTTTTCTCTCAGGAGATGGGGAATGCGTGGAGCTTCACGCTTGACTTGGTCACCACGACCAATCATCGTTGGGGTTCCATGACCATCTTCCGCATGTACAGCGATCGTGATTTGCAGCTAGACATCAACTTATTGACCTCGGTATTTCCAACAACTTTGGCCAATGCATTAGCACGTGTCTACGACCCGGATGTGGAGATCGTCTCCCAAGCGTTCGAGACTCCGGACATGTTCGCCGTTCCTGCCGGCTAAGCAATTCCCAGTGCAACATGCGTTGCCTCTATCTTCTCTAATGGCAAACTTATCCACAGCCCGAACCAACCATGCCACTTTCTGCCGTTCATGTCCCCATTTAACTTCCAAGTTCGCTTCACTGGCCGGAGGAATCCAGAATCATGACTGGTTGGTTTTCTGCGCGAGATGTAAGCTTTCTCCGTCTGCAGACAGCCGTGTTTTGCGCTGAATGCGAACTTCTCAGCGAGAACAACACTCCATACTGCTTTGCCTGCGGTAGTCAGGCCGTACTCAGTTTGTCCCGGATACTGGGCGGATCGCTGCGAGATCAGCCTACTGCCCGATTGATTGCCGACGCGGAACTCGACCGTTTGGTGCGAGCACTATTGCAGACCGTACCAGGAATTCACCCGCAATCCGATACTGATCGATTCGTCCCGGCGTCATTTTCGGTACTGGCTCCCAGCCGACATCACACGCGAAGTATGGCCACAACCGGCGGCGTTCCCAATCACGAGCTCCACATCCAGGATGAGCAGATTGACCTGGAGCCAGCCATTAATGTGATTGCAGAGCGCGCCCAGGCGTTAACTGGGGCGACCGGAGCGGCCATCGCGCTCCGCAAGGGTGACGAAATCGTTTGCCGGGCACGCGCCGGGCGCACGGCTCCCGATTTGGGAGTCCGCTTGCAAACTGACTCCGGTATTTCAGCTGAGTGTGTGCGAACCGGAGAGGTCGTTTTGTGCAACGATGCCGAGAAGAATCCGCGGGTTGACCTGTTGAGCTGCCATCGCCTAGGCGTGCGCTCTATCCTCGCCGCGCCGCTTCGCCATTTCCGACGAACACTTGGCGTGTTCGAAGTTCTCTCAGCCGCACCATATGCCTTCCATGACCGCGATGTCGCGACCATGCAACTGCTCTCCGGGATGATGGTGGCTGCAATCTCTCGTGTGTCGAATCTCCGGCCCGCGCGACGCCAGATCGCCTGAGCCCCTCGGCGTGACTATTTTCGGAGCCTTCTTAGCCCCTGCCTGCGGTAAGATGTTGCAGTCCCGGGTATGGAGAGCGTGCGGAACAACGAACCTGTAGGAACTCGCAGGGAACGTCGGAGATGTGTGCGTCAAAAGGTGCACACTCCGGCCTATGTCACTTTGGACAAGAGTTCCAATAGGATGGACTTAAGCGAGATCCTGGACATCAGCGAAGAGGGTGTCGCGATCCAGACTTCCGCTCCTCCCGAGCTCCACCATGATGTTGATCTCTGTCTCGACCTTTCCGAAACCAAGGCTCGCATTCAAGCCACAGGGCAAGTCGTTCGGTTGGATCGCTCGGGTCGGGCAGCCATAGCATTTCCCGAAATGCCCGAACCATCGCGCCAGCAACTGAGGGAATGGTTGTTTCTGAATGCAGTCATGGCGAGCATCAATCGCGACACACTTTTGAGCGAGCCTCTCCCGGACCTAGATCAAGACGACACTCCTTCGGACTTCACTTCGCGACTGATCGGGTTGGCTGCGGTTGACCGCGAGGTACTCGCTTTAGGATCGGATCTCAATGCTTCTCTTGAGCTAATCGCACAACGAGCGCAGGCATTCACCGCGGGGTCAGGGGCTGCCATCGCGTTGTCGAGGGACGGCGAAATAGTGTGTGTTGCCCGGGCAGGCTCCCATGCGCCACCCTTCCAAGCGCGGCTACAAGCCGGCTCTGGATTTTCAGGAGAATGCATTCGTACTGGCAAGTTGCTGCGATGCGATGACGCCGAGAGAGACTCTCGCGTCGATCAAGAGAGTTGTCGGGCACTCGGAATTCGTTCCATGATGGCGGCACCCATTTATGAGGGAAATTCCGTCGTCGGCTTGCTGGAAGTTTTCTCTGCCAAACCCGACAGTTTCGCGGCCGACGCCGAGACAGTCCTCAAGCATTTCTCCGAAACGATCGCGAAGGCGATTAAACGTCAAAAAGAGGTCTCCGCCCCCATCGAAGCCGCTATTTCTGAAGGAATTCAAACCCCGGAGTCTTGGGTATCCTCTCATCGAGCGCTACTGATTGCGATTGCGGCGGTGCTCCTAACCCTGGCAGTGGTTATGCTTGTTGCTCCATGGAAAACGGGATCTACCCGGATGCCCGGGGCCATCGCATCTCAGCCATCGTCAAATTCATCATCGAAGCCAAGTCCTGCTCCTCGTAAGCCGTCGCCTTCTGGAGTTGACGATTTACAAAGCTTGCTTGCGGTCGCCGAGCAGGGAGATCCGTCTGCCCAATTTGCCGTGGGCGCCCGATATGCGACCGGCCACGAAACGAAACAGGACTACGCGGAAGCTATTCATTGGTTTACCAAGGCTGCAGAGCAAGGCCACGTCGTGTCACAGGCTACGCTTGGGGCTTATTACTGGGCTGGACGCGGCGTTGCTCCTGATCTGGAAAAGGCCTACTACTGGTCTGTGTTAGCACAAAGTGGTGGAGATCAGGCCAGCAAGTACCGCATGGCGGTCCTGGCATCGCGTCTCACCCCCTCGCAGGTGGCTGCTGTACAACAAAGAGCCAATGATTGGATCAAGCAACATCCCTCGTTAAGCCAGGCTGCTCTACGCGAGCGGCAATAATTTTGGTATGAATTCCTCACCGTTGTGTCCCCGGTACTAAAATATAAACAGGATTCTTTTTGTGCCCACGCTTCGAGAGATCGTCAATCAGAACGTTCGCGAGGGTGATCTTTACGAAAAACTCGATCGCCAGCGGGTTCGCTGCTATGCCTGCGGACATTGCTGTCCGATTCCTGAGGGCCAGCCTGGCGTCTGCAAGGTGCGCTTTAATCAGGGTGGGACCTTGTATGTTCCCTGGGGCTATGTCGGCGGCGTGCAGTGCGACCCCATTGAGAAGAAGCCATTTTTTCATGCTCATCCCGGTGCGCTCGCCTATAGCTTTGGAATGCTCGGGTGTGATTTGCACTGCAGCTATTGTCAGAACTGGGTGACGTCGCAGGCGCTGCGTGATCCTAATGCCATCTCGCTGCCAATCGAAGCAACCCCGGAAGCATTAGTCGCAGATGCCAAGCGGCAGGGTGCTAAGGTCCTTGTCAGCACGTATAACGAGCCATTGATTACCAGCGAGTGGGCGGTTGCGGTTTTCAGGGAAGCCAAGGCTGCGGGTCTGCTGACGGGTTTCGTATCCAACGGAAACGGGACGCCGCCGGTGCTCGAGTATCTGAGGCCTTGGATCGACCTTTATAAAGTGGATCTGAAGAGTTTCAGCGACCGCCATTATCACGAGTTGGGCGGGCGCATCGGACCGATACTTGAAACGATTCGCACCCTCCATCAGATGGGAATCTGGCTTGAGTTAGTGACCTTGCTCATCCCGGGGTTCAACGACTCTGACCAAGAGTTACGAGAGTTGACAGACTTCATTGCCAGCGTTTCGCCGCTCATTCCCTGGCATGTAACGGCGTTCCACAAGGATTACAAGATGGATGATCCAGACGACACGCGTCCCGAAGATCTCCTGCGGGCGGTCGAAATAGGGCATCGCGCAGGATTGAAGTACGTGTATGCGGGAAATCTACCCGGGATGGTGGGCGACAGCGAAGATACACGATGCCACCAATGCGGCGATAAGCTGATCCGACGCCGCGGTTACCATGTGCTGGAATATCGGATCACTCCCGAAGGGCAGTGTCCATCCTGCCAAACACAGATTCCGGGCCGTTGGGGGCCGAAGTTCGAAAAGCAGATCACGGATCATCCTTTTCTTCCCAACCGCCGTCCGCGTTTAGTTACAATCCACAACTAGAAATTTCACTACACATTCATGCGGATACCGTGGCTCGTTCCCATCGTTGTCCTGTTGTGTGTTGTTCCCGGCTGCTCACCTCGCGATTTTCTGACACGACGGCTTGCGTCTGATCTCATCGCTGGCTCAGATGCTTTCAAGAACCCCCAACATTTCTGGTTGCGGACTGGAGTCATCCCTAGCAAAGACTATTCTTCCCCGGAATACCTGGTGCTTCAACGTCAGGGCTGGATTACTGGAGTGGCTGCCCCCTGCCCGCCGAGCGGCCCTGGCACGACTCGTCAGCCAGGACCTCCCGGTTGCTGGGATGTCTCACTCACTCCCTTGGGAGTGGATGCTTTTCGTGATTTGATTCCGAAGAACGTCGTACCAATGCAGTACTTCAACGTGCCTATTGCTAAGCGGGAATTGATCGAGGTAACTGGAATCAGCAAGGCCGGCAATTTTGCCGACGTGGAATTTCAATGGAAATGGATTCCGGTGAACGAAGTCGGGACAGCCTTAAATTCCGGAGGTGTGGTGTACAACTCCGTAGTTGGATTCCGCGAATACGATGATGGTTGGCGCGTGGTACGAGCCAACGCGAAGAGCAATCAAGACCTGGAAGAGGCTCTCGTAAACACCGATCCTCCGCAGTGAGTCCACTTCCGTAATTCGGATCTGAACTATCAATCCAAACATCCACTTGAAACTTGGCTACGGGCCGGTGTATACCTCTCGCACCCATGATCTCCAAGACACTCCGTGTACTCTCGCTGCTTCTTGCATCATTGTTCTTAACCATCTTTTCCGCTTCAGCGGCTGACAAGGCGAAGCTCACGCTCGACGAGTTTTTTAACAGTGTCGATTTTCCCGCCATGCAGTTATCTCCCGACGGACACTCCCTCGTATTTGTCACCGACCGGGCCGATTGGGAGCAAAGCATCTTTCGTGAAGACCTCTGGCTTTACCGTGACGACGGTAGGAATCCGGGGACGATAAGCCAACTTACGCAATCCGGTCATGACAGCGATCCTCAGTGGTCGCCCGACGGAAAGTGGATTGCATTCCTTTCGGATCGAAAACAGCCAAAATCTGGCGATGATGATTCCGGGGACAGCAAAGACGAAGAAGTTTCTCAGATCTTCCTGATCTCGCCGAACGGTGGAGAAGCCTTCCCGATTACCGGAGGGGATGAGGAAGTGCACGCTTTCGCGTGGTCGATGGATTCCCGCACCATCTTCTTCGCTACCCGTGTTCCGTGGACCAAGACGCAGAGGGATGCATACAAGAAGGATTGGAAGGACGTGAACCAATACCGCGCGGCGGAACGTCCGGACGTGATTTCTAAACTGGACGTCGCCGCTGCAATCGCGCACAGAGCCGAGGTCATCCGTAAGACCCCGAAGGACGAAGATGATAAGAAAGATGAGGAACCGGCAGGCACTCCCGGAGCGGCGGTAGTCGCCAGTGTGCCATGGCGGGTTCAACAATTGAAGGCCTCGCCAGATGGTAGCAAGCTGGCGTTTGTTACCACCTCAATCTCCGAGCGGAGCGAAAAAATCGGCGAGTTTGAAGTATTCGCTATTGATCTGGCGGAAACGTCTCCCGCGCGCGCATCGCGGCAACTTACGCATAACGAAGCTGTCGAGGGACAGATTGCTTGGGCGAACGACAGCAAGCATGTTTTCTTCGCAATCGAAGTCGGCTCAGTAGAAAAGAAGTACGAGGACACCCAGACCCGCCTCTATTGGGTCGATTCGCAGAACGGCCAGGCAGAACGATGGGCGTCTAGTTTCGATGGTGCTGTTGGTAACTATGCGATCGGCACCGATGGAAAGACGATTGCCGCGGGTCAGCTAGGGACCGAAGTTCAGCTATACACTCAGGGCCAGCCATCCGCCGCTTTTTCCAAGGTTTCCAGTTGGGCGGGAACTTACTCCGGTGTGGCTACTGCGACCCGTTCTTCCCGTATTGCGGTTGTCTTTTCATCCTTCGACAAGCCGACTGAAGTGTACATCGCGGACAGTGTCGAAAAGCTTGCTGAGGCGCGTCCGCTCACTTCGTTCAACAAGCTCTATCTGGAGCGCGACCTTCCCAAAGCGAAGCCGTACCGATGGACATCGGACGACGGTGCTAGTGTCGAGGGCATGCTTGTTTACCCACCGGGCAAGTTCGAAGCCAAGAATTTACCGATGCTCACGCTGATCCACGGTGGCCCCGCTGACGCGGACGGTAATCACTTCGAGATGGACTGGTACCAGTGGGATCGGCTGGCCGCGACGCAAGGCTGGCTCGTATTCGAACCTAATTATCGCGGTTCGAGCGGCTACGGAGATGAATTCCTCAGGGGAATTGTGCCGGAGATTGTTTCCCGCCCAGGTAAGGACATCCTGGCAGGGGTAGATGCGCTTGTGAAGGACGGCGTCGCCGATCCGAATCATCTGACGGTGGGTGGTTACAGCTACGGTGGCTACATGACGAACTGGTTGATTACCCAAACCACTCGCTTCAAAGCAGCGGTGACCGGGGCGGGGGCGGTTGAGCATGTGGGCAACTGGGGCAATGACGACACAACGTTCGACGATGCGTATTTTCTGGGTGGCCTCCCTTGGGAAGCCGCGCAACGGTACCATGATGAAGCTGCGATCTACCAAATCAATAAGGTGAAGACTCCAACACACATGGTCGCCGGCGGTGATGACATTCGTGTTGCGGTTTCGCAGAACTATCTTCTGGACCGTGCGCTGCATGAACTAGGAGTGCCGAGCACGTTATTGATATTTCCTGGAGAGGGACATTCTTTAGCCAAGAATCCATGGCACGGAAAGATCAAAGTGCGCGAGGAATTGAAGTGGCTCGAAAAGTACGGTGGTACAAACCAGCAGTAATTTGCGTTATTGTGCCACTCGGTTCTTGCTGTCTGATTGAGTTGCGTTGTTGCTTGCTAACTTCATTTTGCGAGGTACGGCTTCGTATCTTTCGATGCCTTTGTAAAGGGCTTCGGCGATACCTTGTCGATAAGCCTTGCTCTGCAAATTTTCCTCGTCCGCTGGACTGCTGACGAAGGAGACTTCCGCCAGAATTGCCGGCATAAACGTTCCAGTCAATACGACGTAGGAGGCTTCTTTCACTCCCCGATTCGGAATGCCGGGATTTGATGCTGCCAGCGAACCGTGCAGAGAGCGCTGTACGCTGGCAGCAAACCGGTGAGATTCCTGTACTTTTTCGCGGATATCAACGTTGGCAAATTCGATGTTTTGCACGGTTGCGTCTTCGGACTCCCGGCTGCGGGAGTGAATCGAAGAGAAGGTATTGGTGTAATACGTCTCGACTCCCCGCGCTGAAGTGGAGACGCTGTAATTTGCATGCACTGATAGGAATAGGTCCGCCTGGGATTGGTTTGCAATTTCCGCTCGCTTTTCCAACCCAATGTAGTTGTCGTCTTCCCGCGTGTAGATGACTTCTGCGCCTAATCTCTTTTGTAAAAGGTTCCCTAATCTCTCCACGATATCGAGCGCCAAATCTTTTTCGAGAAGCCCTTGGCGTCCGACAGTGCCCAGATCCCAACCGCCGTGCCCTGCATCGAGCGCTATGCGGAAGTGAGGCACTTTCGAGCGCAGTTGCAGATCCTCGCGCGTCGCCGTTGCTGAGGCGACTCTTGTCCCTTCTGCCGGAGTCATCGGCGCGAACAGATCCACATCTGCACGCGGTGAGTTCGAGGCTCCAAGGGGACGCACCTGAACCACAAGGCGGTACGGATTAGGCTCAAGGCTGACTGCGAAATTTGTCCCCGCTGAGGTTTCAAGTACAACGCGAGTGACGCCCGGCATTGGCTGCGCAAGGCGAACTCTCATTAGCATGGCATCGCCGATTTCTATGTTCTTGCCGTTAAGGGCGGGCGCGAGAGATGTGTCATGTAGGTCTACGTAAATGCGTACTGGATCGGTGAGCCGGTGAGCCTCGTATTGCACCTGTTCTTGGAGGTCAAGCACGACGGTGCTGCCTTCTGATGAGTTCCAATGCCGGATGCCAGTCACCTGCGGAAGAACGGAGAGTTGCTGCTTGATATCGGTGGGAGGAACGCTCGCGGTTAGCAGGTCTGCATCGGGCTTGATTTCTGGTCCCTGTGCATCAACCATCTTAGGTTGGACAGCGGTGGGAAGGGCTGCCGGAGCGGGCGCGCTTGCCCGGACCTTCTGCGTTGTTCGCAGCATCTTCCACCATAATCCCGCACCCAGAGCCGCGGCGAATAGCACCACACCAAGGACAACCGTGAGTCCTGGGCGGCCAGCATTACCTTTGCGTATCTCGAGTGTTTTCTTCGTGGATGATTTTTCGGTTTGTGGAAGCGCCAGAAACTGTGGATGCTGTGTGGCAGGTGCGGGTTGAGGCAGCTGCCTGGTGTCAGCGGGCTTGGCTTTGCTGCGGTCAATAACCTGTCTAGAGACTTCGGCCAGCCGGTCTTCTTCTTCCGGCTTCATTGCGGCGAGAATCAGCTCCGCAAGTAACCTGATGCTGCGAACATCACTCTCGTTAAACGCGTATGCCTCGTAGGAGAATACTTCCAACACCCCAAGGACGGTTTTCCGGCCGAGGGGCACGGCAACCAGCGAGCGCGCGCCAAGACTACGCGATGCCTGCAAGTTGACTCTTGGATCGGACTCGGCGTCGTCACAGCGAACAATTTCTCCATCTCGAAAACATGCGCCGGAAAATCCCGAGTTGGGATCAAGCCGTACGCCGGGATCTGGTGCAATCCGGCCGGCGGACGCGCGGCACACGATGTCCTGGGCCTCCGCTAATGCGATAGCCACGCCATCCGCGCCCGTAAGGGACAATGCCCGTTCAGCCACGAGGTGTAACACCTCATCCAAGACGAACGGCTCCAAGTCACAGGCATTCTCCGCATTTTGATCGGGGTCGGCCCGACGTCGGCGAATCTGGTCATTCAACGCGGAAAACGCAAGAAGTGCCTGCAGGGCTTCATGGCCAGGCGCGAGGGATGGGTGAATAGACCGATCGACCCCAGCTGGCGGAGGAATAGGGCCACTTTCAGTGGTGGAAAACATCGCGTCAGTGGTCAGGCTTGCGCTCATGCACTCGCGAGAAGAACCGCCGCCTCGCTGCCAGCGGGTGTCAAAGCCCCCGTAGCCAAACCGCTACTGGGAGCTTATCCAGAAATTACCCGACATTACAGGGAGTACCTTGTAAGTTACAGGTCTTTTGGGCCAACTTCAATATTTCCTTGCTGCACGAAGGGGAAGGTGGGCATGTTCTTTGGTAAGCACCTGGGTGGGATAGCCACGAAGTGCCATTGCGTGACCGTTTGGTTGCGCATATCCTAAGCTGCTGAATATTTCCGCGGGTTTGTTGTGGGCCAGGACAAGGGTAATCCGAAGTCGCGCTGGGGTTGGTCGCTAGGTCTGGTGGCTACAGGTCTAGCGGGCGCTGCGGTAATGCTGTTTCGCGGTTGTTGGCACAGAAAAATGAGCTGGCCTATTCGTGCCCAGGCTTACTCCTACCAGGTATGCATGGGTTGCGGAATCAAACGCCTGTTTGACGAGCACTCTTTCCAGGCCTACGGGCCGTTCAGTTATGACCTGAGCCGTCTGGTGGCGTGGGATCTTGCTCAGGTAGCCAAGACCGCTCAGGATGAACCCCATTCGGTCATGCACCGGCCGGCTTCTTAGGAAAAGACAAACTCGCCACAAGGGCTCAGGGCTCTACCAGAACCTTTCCGGTTACTGAGAACGGATCCAGGTACAAAGCTAAGATTGGCGCATGGACTACCGTTCCGAGGACGCGCTCTCCAGTGCATCGCCGCCTATCGTGCGCGTGCGGCAGAGGCAAAGGCGCCATTTTCGGCAGAAAATCCAGAACCTTGCCTACATAAACCTTGACCACGCCAACGGGGGGATCATTCGGAATGTAAGCGAATCGGGAATTGCCGTGCAGGTTGTGTCTCCCGTCGAGGAGAATCAACAAGTCCATCTGCGATTCGAATTGCTAAACCCACGAACACGCGTCGAAGCGAGCGGTCGAGTGGCGTGGACGGACAGCAGCGGTCAGGCGGGCCTTGAATTTGTAGTTGTTGGTCAGCGATCGCGACGCCAGCTTAGGGAGTGGCTCTTTACGCAATTGCTGGGAACTGCGGCACAGCTTGGCGCGGAAGCAATTTTCGTCCATCGAAATGGCCAACCACCGGCTGAGTTGGTGTTCTCCGGCCCGCCCCGCCCACCAGTGCAGGTTGTTCAAGAGCAAGAAAGCGACGTTGGTCAGTCGATTGAGGCAAGTCAGGATGCTACGTGGTACCCATTTGCGGACTCGCCACGCACGTTGGCACGGGTGGTCGACATTCTGGTTGTCGCAGCGGCTGTGCTGCTATTTTGTGTCGTATCGCTGGCCATGACCCAGGTATTTCCGGCATGGTGGCTGGGATTCACCTTGATTTTGGCTACCAGCTGCATCTTTGCGTTGGTGTACCGCCTACTTTTCATTTCCTGCGTTGGAATCACGCCTGGAAGTTACCTGGTTCATCTTACGGGCGCGCTTTTTCCGAATGACAACAAGGCGGAACCGGAAGACGCGCCCCGATTCCGGTAGGGCCTTGTTTCTATCGGCTTCCCTGAAAGTAACGCCGCTCCAGCCATAGTTCCAGGTCTCGAGCAACATCTTTGCCCGCTTTTACAAAACGAATCCCAGCTCGGCCCGCGTTGGACCATACCACCTCTCCTGGCAGGTTGACGCTACGTTTGCTAGAAGGAAGCGCGAAGCTCAAACGAAGCTTGGATACTTCCAACGGATGCTCGACCTGAATTCCAACTCCACCCTGGCTAAGGTTGAGAAGTTCCGCACGCATCCGATGTTTAGCACCATAACGGAGGGTGACCGGTACTTTTACATCCTGGCGATGATAACGAAGGCGCTCCTCCATGATGCAATTTCGCGCCGCTGAAAGCGTGTGCACGGCCTGCTCAACAGAGATTGGTTTTTCAAAAATGAAGTTCGCCCCGGCGTCGCCAAGCCGTTTGCGACCGCTAGATCCGCTTACGATGATGAGTGGCACTGAACTCGATCTGTGTGTCTTGACGATCCGCAAGAAGCGATTCGTCCCGCTCAGGTCGCAATCCACAATGATGGCATCGAACTTTGATCTCGCCAGCTTAGCTTCGGCGCGCTCAGGATCCCTCTCCACATCCACCCCGATGTGCAACCCGCCTAAAATGCATTCCAAAACACTGACTTCCTGCCAATCGCGCGAGACAACCATCGAGGTAAGTGTCATACCGCAACTTTATTTTGCGGTGTGATGGAGTCGTAAGATCACGAAGGTAATGGAGGGACCGTTAGCTTTGGGCGGTAAAGGCTGCAGCGTTCTGGCTGCGATACCAATCGATTGTGATCTTCAGCCCTTCCTCGAAGCTCACGCGAGGCTTATAACCAAGATGTTTTTCAGCACGTTCCATGTCGGCGAGGGAATGTTTGACGTCACCGGCGCGCTCAGGCCCATATTGGGCCTCTCCCTTAAAGCCGACCAAGCGCTTCAGAACTTGAAATGTTTCATTCAAGTTCACCCGCCTCCCAGTCGCCACATTGAAAACCCGGCCTGCCACGTCGGCGGCAGGCGCCTTGCACGCCAGCAGGTTGGCGGCGACTGCGTTGTCGATGTAAGTGAAGTCACGGCTCTGCTTTCCATCTCCCAAAATGGTCGGAGTTTCTCCCTGCAGCATCTGCGTGATGAATTTGGCCAGCACACCGGAATAGGGAGAGGTCGGATCCTGGCGCGGACCGAAAATATTGAAATAACGCAGGCAGACAGTCTCGAGGCCGTAACAGCGGAAAAACGAAGTCATGTAGTACTCGCTGGCCAACTTGGCAACGGCGTAGGGGGAAATTGGGTTCGGCAGCATATCCTCGCGCTTAGGAAGTGTAGGCGTGTCTCCGTACGCAGATGACGATGCGGCGTATACGACGCGTTTCACCTTGGAATCGCGTGCTGCAACTAGAACATTGACGGTCGCATCCACGTTTGCCCGATTATTTTCCAAAGGATCGCCGACAGAACGCGGCACCGAAGGAATGGCAGCCTGGTGCAATACGAAATCAGCGCCATTGCAGGCATCGCGGGTGGCATCCAGGTTCAGCAGGTCGGCTTCGCGAAAGTCTACGCGGTCCGCGATCTCTTTCAGATTGTTTCGATTGCCGGTGGACAAATTATCGATGCCGCGCACACGGTCTCCTTGCGCGAGTACCGCGCGCGCCAATGAGGATCCGATGAAACCCGCCACACCTGTGATGAGGTACGTAGCCATAGGGAATTCATCATAGCGGATAGCTTGCTGCAGCGGCCATTCGTAACACGACAAAACGTGTAAGAAGAAATATCTCAAGAAGGTCGGCTCTCGCTACGTGATGAAGATCACGATGATGCTCGAGCACGGCTGGCCAGGAGTGAAATTGGCGCGCACGAATTGGTTGACTGGAAATTGAGTTCGATGATCCCCGCAGAATCCGATCGTCGTGGCATCTCCGACCTGCAGAAAAGTGACAAAAGTTACTGTGACATTTGCACCGCCGTCTACCACTGCGGTGATCCGTACCAGGCTGATCGTGCCGCTGACGGTGGAGGTCTGAATGGCGCCTCCAATAAATACGGCGCCGCAACCTGAAGATAGCGTAAGGAGGCAAAAACAAAGCGCGATGGAGAGGATGCGTTGCACATCATCCTCCGTAGACGTTACGAGAAGTCTACACCCAGTTTGGGTTTAGATTTGTTGTAAAAAGGCTGTCATTCGATGGAAATCTGCTGTCCGGCGAGCATCTTCTCGAACTCCTCACGGCTCAGGGTGGACGAGGTTCGAAAATGAGTTGCAAGAGCTATGAGGATAGCTAAGGGGTCCTTAACCCATGAGATATCAACCGTTGGCGTCCTAGTATGGCCGATCTCGATCGCTTGCGAAGTGCGCTCCAAGAAAGGAGACCCGCTGGCCAGCATCAAAAGGAGTTCATCGAGCTTAGCTTGGTCGGCTGAGAAAACCTCCGTAAATTCAATGCCCATTCCCAGGAAAGGGTAGGAAACCCGTACTACGCCTTGCGCTCGAAATCGCACACCCTTCGTTTCGAGGATCAGAGAAAACATTGTGCCTACCGGGTAGGTTGCATGTACCTCGACATAGCAGCCATTCCGGCTCAAGTCACTTACTGAGGCCCACGTTCGGGCCGTACCTTCTAGGGAGCAAAGTTCGACACTGCCCTCGCATTTGTATCGGGCGTGACGCCGCTGCTCACCCGCGGGAAGATTGCCGGCCTCCGGAGAGGCCGGATCGCGAGGAAGCCCCTGATTGGATCGTTTAAGCGCGCGCAGATATTCCGCCCCACCCGGCGCAGGCTGCTCTGTTGGCTCGCTCCCAAATCCCCATTGCCATTCCGTCTTATGATCTACGCCCATGCCCTCAACCTTGTCGGCAGACGGTGCTTTGATCTGATACTACGGATGGAACGGGGGTCGGCCCAGGCTCCTCGCTAACTGCGGAACTTACGAAAGGTGGATGAGACGCCAAAAGCGGAAGACGTTCATGATCGGGAAATATCGACCGCTTGCAGTGACCTGCGTATCTCCTCCCATAGCGCCGCCCGCCCTTGACCTGATTTCGAGGAGTAGGGGAGGATCTTTATGCCTTGGTTGTCCGCTTCAAGAGTGTGCAGTGCATTGCGGAGTTGATTCCCGGAGACACGATCACTTTTCGTTGCGACGACCAGCACCGGTCGCTCTACGGAACGGAGGAACTGCAGCAATTGCTGGTCGCTTTCCTGTGGCGGGATACTTACGTCTATGAGCGAAATACAGAGCGCCAGTGATCGACGGCTTGTGAGATACGGCTCGATGAAACCCGGCCACTGTTCCCGTATTTCCCGCGAGATCTTGGCATACCCATACCCTGGTAAGTCGGCGAAAATCAACTCTGGATGAGGCCGTCCCGGCCAGCGCACTTCGAAGAAGTTGATGCTGCGTGTTCGCCCCGGTGTCGAACTTGTTTTGGCTACCTTTGATCCAAGCAGGGAATTGATGACGCTGGATTTCCCTACATTGGATCGACCCAGGAACGCTACTTCAGGGTAGGCAGGAGCAGGAAAATGAGAAGCATCTGTGGCCGACATCACGAATCTGGACAGTACGCGCATTTGTTTCTGCAATTGCTGCCGGGCATGGCTCAAGGAAGCACTAAGACATCCGCACTTCGCATTCTTTGCTGTTATTGATCGTATCTGCCTGAAGGAAATCAGTCCAACCCGAGAGGATGCTTGTTCTCAACGTCCTCTTCCTTAACAGGAACGTACTTACGCCAGAGATAAAGAATTATCGCAACCACAATGCCGATACCCAGACTGATCGCGAAAAACAAACGGTAAGCAGGGAAGGAAATTAGAAGAATTGCAACGACCGCAAGAGCCACAACCAGGCTGGCCGATCCTCGTACAGAGAGAGTCATGATGTGCGCGGGGGCACCTGCAGCCGCGCCTTGCTATTGTATGACCTATACCGCGAATCCGGCGGTTCCGGCTGCTGCAGTCGCGATATCGAACCGAAATAAACTGGACGGGTAGTGAAGCGCGAGAGAAATATAAGGGTGCTGACGACTGAAGGTCTGAACACTCGATACCGATCCGTCGGGTAACCCGCGCAACTGGAGCTCTCGCAGAGTGAACGGAGTCACTTCATTACAAGAGAGCTGGCCCGTACGGCTCAGCCGTTGTTCCATATATAGAGGAATTCTCGATCGCTCGCCGTGGCGATGTTGCGGCTGTCCTTTCGCCCTGCTCGATTTAATGCCGATCGAACCTTTTCCTTGCTCGAGCCCAGATCCTCAAGGGCTACCTTGAGGGCGGCTCCCTTCTGCAACTGATCGAGATCCGAGAGTATGCGGGTAATCAGTTGCTTGTGCTTGCCATTGCGTCCTTGGGGGATGTCAGCTCGCAGCGTCGTTTTGAAATTCATTGTCGATCTTCCACCGCGCGTCGGCATAGGGAAATCTCCGTTGTCGAAGAGTAATACTGAACCTAAACTATCGTTATCGTATAACATCGTATTTTAATCTGACAAGCAAACAAATAAATTACCTACCGAAGATTCGTAATCGTACTGCTAACGGGACGACTGCCATAAGTCTCGCTATTTCATGGAATTGCAAGAAAAATGAGTACGGGAAACGAGTTTACCCGTATCGCTGATTCCTTGATACCGTCAAGCGTAGGGACGCATCGGTGCCGGAATTAGGCCCTGTGCTCCTGAACCAGATTGGTTTATCGGCGGTTATTAAGAAGGCATGAGCAACGAAATCGACACCCTAATCAGAGAAACCTGCAAGAAGATCACGGAAGAGCAGGACCCTCGACAATTGCAACTTCTCATCACTGAACTCAACGACCTTTTCCAGAAAAAGGACCTACCGCCCGTCAGCCAGACCGCGACATGATCAACCTGCTTGATCGTGCCCGTTAGGACTCCTGTTCAACCGCAGCCATTGAACTCTTCTTACGCTTGTTAGATTGCAGGATCTTCTTCCGCAGGCGCAGCGACTTCGGCGTAATCTCAACAAACTCGTCGTCGGCGATAAACTCGATCGCCTGCTCCAGGTTCAATTGACGGAACGGTACCAGACGAATGGCTTCGTCCGCTGTCGACGCACGCATATTAGTGAGCTTCTTCTCGCGCACGACGTTTACATCCAGATCGTTGTCTTTCGCGTTCTCGCCGATGATCATGCCTTCGTACACATCGACGCCGGGCCCCACAAACAACTCGCCCCGTTCCTGGAGTCCCCACAGCGCGTAGGATGTCGAGACGCCGTCGCGATCCGCGACCAGTGCTCCGGTCAGCCGATGCGGAATTTCGCCCTGCCATTCGATGTAGCCATCGAACAATGCGTTCATGACGATGGTTCCGCGAGTATCTGTCAGGAGTTGGCTGCGCAGGCCGATCAGTCCCCGGCTGGGAACGCGGAATTCGATGCGTACGCGGCCGTAGCCGTGGTTGTGCATGTTGACTACTTCGGCTTTGCGGGTGCCGAGTTGCTCCATCACTACGCCGACGAAGCCTTCCGGGATATCGACGGTGAGGTGCTCGACCGGCTCCATCAGCTTGCCGTCTACGCGCTTGGTGACAATCTCGGGCTTGCCGACCATGAGTTCGTAGCCTTCGCGCCGCATCATTTCGATCAGGATCGAAAGCTGGAGCTCGCCGCGGCCCAGCACCTTGAAGGAATCCATGGTGCCGGTGTCTTCGACGCGGAGCGAGACGTTGGTCAGCAGCTCTTTGTCGAGGCGCTCGCGCAGGTTGCGCGAAGTGACATAGGTGCCTTCCTTGCCGGCGAATGGAGAGTTGTTGACGGTGAACAGAATTGCGATCGTGGGTTCGTCAATGGCGATATGCGGCAGGGGCGCGGGATTTTCGACTTCAGTGATCGTTTCGCCGATCGTGATGCCTTCCACGCCTGCAATGGCTACGATGTCCCCCAGTTCGGTCTCGGTGATGTCGATGCGCTTCAGCCCGCTGAAGGAAAACAGCTTGGTAATTTTTGTTTTGTGAAACGTGCCATCGAGCTTGGCGATGGAGACTTCCTCGCCGGTGAACATCTTTCCGTTGAACACACGCGCAATCGCCAGCCTGCCGAGGTAATCGCTGTAATCGAGATTGGCGACGAGAATCTGCAGCGGACCTTTCGGATCGCCCTTCGGCGGAGGGATGGTCTTGACGATCGCCTCGAACAGCGGCTGCAGGTCCTCGCCGCCGCCCTTCATTTCTGTGGAGGCTGTCCCCGTTTTGGCATTGGTGTAAAGCACCGGGAAATTGATCTGGTCTTCGTGCGCGTCGAGATCGATAAACAGATCGTAGATCTCGTTGAGGACTTCCTGCGGACGGGCATCCGAGCGGTCAATCTTGTTGATGACCACGATCGGAGGCAGTTTGGCCTCAAGGGCCTTGCCGAGGACGTAGCGCGTCTGCGGCAGCGGGCCTTCGCTGGCGTCGACCAGCAGCATGACGCCGTCCACCATCTTCAGCGCGCGCTCCACCTCGCCGCCAAAGTCGCTGTGGCCGGGGGTATCGACGATGTTGATCTTGGTGTCGTGATAGAAGATGGCGGTATTTTTGGCGAGAATCGTGATGCCGCGCTCGCGCTCCAGTTCGTTCGAGTCCATGACGCGCTCGACGACCTGCTCGTTGGCGCGAAACGTCCCGCTCTGCTTGAGCATGGCGTCGACGAGGGTGGTCTTCCCGTGATCGACGTGGGCGATGATGGCGATATTGCGGATCGATGATGTCAAAGCTGGTCCTGAATTGAAGTGGACTCGCAATCGAGCCTCATACTACTTTACTATTCCTTAAGGGCTAACGGAGGCTGTTCCGGCAAATTCATATGAGCGACGCCATAAACAGACTCACTATTGAGGGCTTCAAGTCTATTCGGAAGTTGGAAGATTTCGAACTTCGATCTTTGAACGTGATGATCGGAGCCAATGGTGCGGGCAAGAGCAATTTCGTGGCGTTCTTCCGCTTACTGCGAGAAATGATCGATCAGAGGCTCCAGTTTGCCGTCACCACAGAGGGCGGCGCAGATGCGTGTCTCCATATGGGACCAAAAGTTACACAGCAAATCGTTGGAAAGTTCTATTTTGGAGACAATGGGTACCAGTTTGTGTTGCAACCGACAGTGGACGGCAGTCGTTTCGTTTTTGCGGATGAGTCCACATTTTTCCGCGGGGCATACGGGGGCATCTTTAGCTCACTCGGTTCTGGGCACACAGAAGCCAAACTCAAGGACCACAAAGATGATGAGGGTGTAAGGGGTGCGAGGCGTGGAGTCCCACACTACGTTTTTAACGCCGCTTCAAGCTGGGTCGTCTATCACTTCCACGATACAAGTTCGACCGCTGGAGTTCGCCGTGAGGGATCGATAAGCGACAACATTGCTCTGCGACCAAATGCCGACAACCTGGCGGCTTATTTATTTCGCTTGCAATCTACCCATCCAGGCGCCTACCAGAAAATTCGCGATGTTGTAAGGCTCGCGACCCCATTTTTCGACGACTTTTCGCTGCGCCCTGTACCGGCGAGGCCCGAACTGATCCAACTAGAGTGGACGCAAAAGGACTCTGATTATCTCTTCCGTCCGAGTCAACTCTCCGATGGCACTCTCCGGTTCATTTGTCTGGCGACGGCTCTCCTTCAGCCGTCGCTACCATCAACGGTTCTTTTTGATGAGCCGGAGCTGGGACTGCATCCCTATGCTCTCACCCTTCTGGCGAATCTCTTTCAGCAGGCAGCTCACAGTTATGGCCCCTATATTTCAAAGCAGGTGATTGTCTCGTCCCAAAGCGCTCCTCTCCTTAATGAATTCAGTCCCGAGGATGTGATAATCGTCGAGCGTTCACAGGGACAATCGAGCTTTCGACGCCTACAGGCGAGTGACTTATCCGAATGGCTACAGGATTACACGCTTGGCGAGCTATGGCAGAAAAACGTTCTGGGTGGTCGGCCACACAATGAAAGCGCTCCAGAGACCGCGAATTCTGGCGCACGCTTGGATGGGAAGCACAATAATTCGTGATCCGCGTAAAGCTTATTGTTGAGGGACAAACGGAGGAATCATTTGTAAACGATGTTCTGGCTCCGGCGCTGTGGCCTCGCGAAATATTCCTGGAACCAGTGCTAGTAGGTCCACCTGGCCACAAAGGCGGTAATCCCAAGTATGTTCGTGTGCGAAGGGATCTTCTTCGCCAACTCAAGCAAGATCCGGCCGCGTACTGCTCGATGATGTTTGATTTTTATGGATTAGGAAGCGACTTCCCTGGTTTACCAATTCCGCCGAATCTCCCAAGCCCAGATAAAGCAATTCGCGTCGAGCAGGCGGTAAAAGCGGACCTCGTTGCTGAAATTCCCGAGTTTCGGCCAGACGTTCGTTTCTTGCCGTACATTCAGTTACATGAATATGAAGGGCTCCTGTTCAGCGATTGCGTCGCCTTTGCTGAATAGCACAAACACAGCTCGCAACGCGATTTCAGGCGATCCGCGATCGATTCCCGACTCCTGAAGACATCAATGACAGCCCTATTACGGCACCTTCGAAGCAGGTGACGGCCATCTATGCCGCATATCGGAAGGTGATTGACGGCACTCTCGCGGGTCGAAGAGTGGGCCTTCAAAGAATGAGACAGGAATGCCCTCATTTCAGCCAATGGGTTGGTCATTTAGAGTGCTTGGCAGAATAGGTAAGGCCCTACCCCGCCACCACCGCCGTCTGCTTCGGCGCCGGCTTGCCTGCTAGCCGTGCCTCTACCTGCTTCACCGCGCGTTGCGCCGCCGAGATTCCCCCTCCCGTGCTCGAGACCGGTCCCTCCGAGTCGGTATTGGCGAAGAACACGCGATCCATCGGCTGCCGCACCAGCGGCTGTACTTCGGTATAGAGCTTTGGCGTGGACATATACATCGGATGGCCGCGGCGGTATATGTGCACCTCCATGGGGTCGACATTCATTTCTGGCGCCAGCTTCTGGAAATCTTTGAGTACATTGGCCGCAATCTTGCGCGCGCTTCCTTCCGTCAGCAGGTAGCCGCGGTCATCTTCTTTCATGGGCGTGTAGCAGCTGATGATGTTGTACTTGCGATGATAGCCCGCCTGATTGCGGATGACCCAGTCGGCAATGATGAAGTCCGTAAAAGTTCTTGCCGGACACCACGTGTCATAGCCCTTGGTGAATACTGGCTTGTCGAAAATCAGATTCACCACTGGATACGGGATGTAGCGAATCTGGTGCATCGCCTCGCTCTGTTTCTCAGGGAGCCCTTCGACGATCCGGCGCGTGATGAACTTCGGCGTCGCCATGATGACGGCCTTTGCCGAGACCGTCTTGAGCTCGGTGCCTTGCATGTAAGTAACGGCAACATCGCTTTTGCCCGAAGCAACCGAAACGATAGTAGCCCCAGCTTGCATTCGATCGGAGAACTCAGGCTTCAATATGTCAGCAAGCTTCTTGGTGATTGCGCCTAATCCGCCCGGCCAAGTGCAGCGGTCGTCGTGTCGTTTCTCGCCGGCAATCCCCTGCATCTCATAAATGCCGATGGCAGCTGCAGTCTCGTCGCTGGTCGCACCCCAATTCGAGGGACCGTAGGTGTCCCACCAGAGCTTCACTTCCTCCGAGTAACCTTTCAAGAAGTCGGAAAACGGAACTGTGAACAACTCTCCTTGCCGTTTCTGCAGATCGATGGCGAGCATGTCTTTCCGGCACTTCTTGAAACTTTCTCGCACATTTGCCGCGTAGGGAAGCTTGTCGATGCCAACGCCCCACGTGTCTGCGATGAACTCTCCTTTTATGATGCTGCCGTCCCAGTTGTCGATCGGCAGAGCTTCCAGTCCGATTTCCCTGGCAAAGTGATATGCATTTTCACTCTTTCCCGTGAACGCCGCACCGGTTGCATACTCGCTGCCCTGATAGTCCATCAGGTAAGCGTTGCCGCCCCAGTGTGGCTCCTTTTCCAGGATGAGGAAGTCCCGATGCCGCAGAAGATAGGCAGCGGTCAATCCGCTAACCCCTCCACCGACAATCACCACATCGTGATGCGCCGTCGCAGGTGGCCGTGAGAATACTTTGCCATCGCGAACCTGGTGACAAATGCGGTTGTCTTCGCCGTCGACGGCCGCTCCGCTCGGAGCCGTTTCCGCTGGCAACAGTGACAAGTCAATCGGACATCCCGCCGCCACACTCCCAGCTACTACGAATTTGATAAAGTCTCTGCGATTCGTTCCCATGATTTCTCCGCAAACAAAAGCTTTGCAATTACTGCACTAGTTCCGGTGCGACTTCAGTTTGACCCTCGCGAACCCGCAACCGGTACCACAGCACGATCACTGCCAAGGAAAAAACGAAGATGATGCTCGAGATGGCATTGATTTCCGGTGTGATTCCGCGCCGCAGGCGTCCCCAGATTTCTAGCGGTAGCGTATTGTCTCGCCCAATCAGGAAGAAGCTCACCGCGATCTCATCCATGGACAGGGTGAAAATCAATAGCGCAGCGCCGATGATCGATAGCCGCAGGTTTGGAATCGTTACTCGCCAGAACGTCTGCCAGTAATTCGCCCCCAAGTCGAGCGAAGCTTCCTCTTGTGCGCGATCCAGTTTCTGCAAACCCGCGAAGACCTCGGTAGTTGCCACCGAAATCAAAGCCGTACCATGGCCGAGAATGATCGTTGCCAAGCTCAACTTCACGTCCGCCTCTCGAAACAGCATTAACAAGGACAGACCAGTGATAATTCCCGGCAAAATTAGCGGCAACAGCACCAGCCTGCGAAAAACCGCTTTGCCAGGAAAGTTGGCGCGATCAAGAGCCAGTGCCGCCGGAATCCCGAATGCCAATGCAATAACTACCGCAGCAAACGCTACCGAGATGCTGTTCAAGACTGACTGCCAAATAGCGTCGTCGGCAAAAAGCATGCGATACCAGGAAAGCGTCAGATCACGAGGAGGAAATCCTCCGACCCCTTGTCCGTTGAATGAGTACACGATCAACGTAAGGATCGGCAGGTAGAGAAAACAGAACACCGCCAGCGCATGCAGCGGAAGCCATCGTGATTGCCTCTCCGCACTCACCGGAAGCTCCATTTCTTTTCCAGGTTCTCGGATAAGAAAAGCAGAGCCACCACCAGGCCCAGCATGCAGAACGAAATCGCCGCTCCCAGCGGCCAGTCGTAAGCCGCGCCGAACAGGCTGACCACGATGTTTGAGACCATCACGCCGCTCGGGCCGCCGAGGAGCAATGGCGCAAGAAAGTCGCCAAGACTCAGTACGAATGCGAATGTAGCTCCAGCCAGCACGCCGGGGATCGACAACGGCAGAACCACCCGCCAGAACGTCTGCAAAGGAGAGGCTCCCAAATCGTGTGAGGCCTCAATCAGGTTCCGTGGAATGTGCTCCAGAGAGGCATAAATCGGAAGAAACGTGAAGGGCGTATAGATGTGTGTCAGCGTCAGCACCACGGCGAAGGGGCTATACAAAAGGAAGTCAACCGGCCGATGCGTCAAGTGAACATATTGCAGCAGAGTGTTAAGCACACCATCGCTACCGAGAATCGTCTTCCACGCATACGCGCGTACCAGATAACTGACCCAAAGAGGAATGATCACCAACTGATACAGCAGGTCTTTACGCTTGCCGGCGTGAAACGAGAGATAGTAGGCGAGCGGGTACCCCAGCAGCAGAGAGAAGATCATTACGCGTGCCGCAATCCACATTGACCGGAAGAGGGTTTGCCAGTAAACGTCCACCCGGAGCAGTTCAAGATAGTTCTGCATTCCCCAGGAGTGAACAATCTGCTGCGATGGTGACACTGACCAGAAGCTGTAGCAGAAGAGCAAAAAGTAGGGAACCAATAAGAAGACAGCAACCCACAAAAGAGGAGGGACCGTGATGGCAGCCCGATATGCGCGGGAGAACATCAGCTTTTCTCTCCTGACTCGCGTACCGGTACGGCATCCACCCACGCGAACTCCAATTCCATTTCTCCCTGCCAGTCGTTGCGCGAGGCGCTACGCATAGAAAGCTGCAGCCCGTCACCGCAATCCACCTGTAGCAACTCGGTAGCGCCGTGAAAGGCCTGCTGTAGAACTCGTCCCTTCAAGCGGATGGAATCACTGCGCTGCTCCCCCGAGGCCAGCCGCACATGTTCTGGCCGCAGCGAAAACAACGCCGGCCCATCAGGCATTGCCACCTTCCACGACAACCCGTGACAATGCGCCACTCCCGCCTTTACGTTCCCGCGGAGCAGATTCGTGTGCCCGATGAACTGCGCCGTATACGCCGTTGTCGGGCGCCCATAAATTTCACGTGGCGAAGCGATCTGTTCCAAGGCTCCGTGCCGCAAGAGAGCGATGCGGTCCGACATCACCATGGCCTCTTCTTGGTCGTGCGTGACAAAAACGAACGAGATGCCAACTTCGCGCTGAAGAGATTTCAGCTCGACCTGCATTTGTCGTCGCAAATTGGCGTCGAGGGCCGAAAGAGGTTCGTCCAATAACAGCAAACGCGGCCGGTTTACCAGCGCGCGCGCAAGGGCCACCCGCTGCTGTTGGCCTCCGCTGATCTTCGACGGCTTCGACTGCGCGAACGCCGCCATCTTGACCATCTTTAGCGCCTGTTCGACTCGCGCAGAGATCTCTTGCCTCGATACCTTCGCCACCCGCAGTCCATAGCTCACATTCTGCTCTACCGTCAGGTGAGGGAATAGGGCATAACTTTGAAAAACAGTATTCACGCGGCGACGGAATGGCGGTAGCTTGTCCAGTTGCTCGCCGCCCATCAGGATTTCTCCGCTATCGGCGTTTTCGAATCCCGCGATGATGCGCAGTAACGTGGTCTTTCCCGAACCGCTTTCTCCCAGGATCGTGAGGAATTCTCCTTCGGCAACCTGCAGGGAAACATCTTTGAGAACCGGATTCCGCCCAAACGACTTTGCGATCTTGCGGACATCAAGCAAAGTCGCGGCGGGAGACCGTACCGGGCCTTGTGCATCAGACAGGTTGTTGGCAAGAGAGCCCATTGGTTAGCGCCACTTCCGTGACGCATTGGAAAGCAACAGCGATTTGGCACCCCTACTGCGTCGCCTTCACTTCATTCCAGATTTCGTTGTACTTTGCCCGGCGCGGCATGTCCTGCCAGAAGTAAATCCGTTTCTGGTAGTTATCGACGTCGTCGAGATGCAGGATCTGTTTCTCGTCCGTTGTCATGAACTCGGCAGCCTTGGGATTTGCTGGCACGTAATGCGTTTTGTCCGTCACCATCTTTTGCGTTTTGGCCTGGATCATGTACTCGAGAAACTGGTACGCCAGATCTTTATTCTCGCTACTGCTGGTGATCATCAAGTGGTCGATCCAGCCTGTGGTGTTTTCCTTGGGAATAGTTTCGCCAACGGGGAAATTCGCCTTACGCAAGTCGGCTGTATTGAGCGGCCACCCCATTGCGAGGACAACCTCATGACTCTGGAATAGATTGGTTAGCTCGCCGCCAGTGGACCACATCTTCCGGATGTTGGGTTTCAACTCCAGCAATTTCTTCTTTACGGCTTCCAGTTGCTCATCGCTCAAGTTGTAGATCTGATTTGGATCGGGTTTGTCGTAACCGAGCACTTGCGCGGTCATGTACACAGTCGAAAGCTCATCCCAGACCGAAATCTTTCCCCGATACTTCGAATCCCAAAAAACAGTCCAGCTGTCCGGCGGCTGCCGGAAAACTGTTGTGTCGTAGATCATGGGATTCGGTCCCCATGTAAACGGCACGCCATACGTGTTCCCGTTCAATTTGACCAGCGGCAGGTGCGTTAGCGCCGGTGACAATTCGCTATAGGTAGGAATCTTGCTGAGGTCAAGTGCTTGTGCCAAACCCGCCTTTGCGATGGAAGTCGCCACATCGCTCGAGGGCGAGATTACATCGTAGTTGCCGGCACTGCCACCTCGCAATTTCGCCACTAACTCATCGCTGGTTCCCATGTACGACGCCGAAACCTTACAGTGGCACCACTCTTCGAACCCCGCCACAAACGACGGATCGGCATAGCCTTCCCATACCAGCAAACTCAGGGTCGGAGTTTTCTTTGAGCATGATGGCAACAGTGCAACCGCCGAAATCACAACCAGTAACCGAAGGCCTCGCTTCATGTGTCTCCTAAAAAGTCGGCGGTGTATTGACCCACAGCACCCAAGTTTCACTGCGTCCGGGGTTCTTCCATGTATGCGGTGTCGAACTTTCAAAGTAAAAGCTGTCTCCGGCTCTCAGTCTGAATTCCTCGTCCTGCAACGAAATGTGGAGCACGCCGCGCAACACGTAAAGGAACTCCTCACCCTCATGCGTGTACGATTCGCCGCTGCCCGCCTTGGGAGCCACGCGAAATAAGTGCGGCTCCATCACAGTGTTTCCCCACGCGAGCAACTCCATCCGCACACCCGGACCTGCCTCCAATACCTTACGCCCCTTGGGCCTCACCAGCGGCGTATTGGATTCGGCTGGATCAAAGAAGTCAAGAATGTTGGTCTTATAAAAGCGAGCGAGCTTCCGTAGCGTACCGACAGAAGCGCTCATATTAGAACGTTCCAGAGCGCTGAGAAATCCCACAGAAATTCCTATAGTCTTGGCGACTTCCGCCAAGGAATGTCCGCTCCTCGAGCGCAGTTGTCGAAGCCGCGCTCCAATGGCTTGCAGAGGTCCATTCGTCGAGGATCGCACTGTCCCTTCTCGTTTTAGCAGTTGTACGATGGCTGGCGCGTTTAGTCCCTGCACCTTGCGAAGAAATCGGGCGCGCTTTAACAACTTGACATCCTGCGTTGTGTACAGCCTGTACTTGCTTGCTGTCCGTTGTGGACGAGCCAGGCCGAGACTTTCCCAGGAACGGATGACGGAAGGCGAGACTCCCACCATTCGGGCAACATCTCCGATTTTCAAGTAAGGTTTCGGATCAGCCGGTTTCATCACCGGAATGGCACCCCCCACGCGGGATCTCGTCTACGGGTTGGGTCTTTTTTTCTTGACAGTGTGCGGCGGGTTCTCTAACCTTGCGCGATTATAGCAAGGTTTGCGCCTGATGCAAGGCGCCTGTTTTCTTAACTCCCGGTCACAACTGGAGGTTCCCCCGTGAAACCGTCGACATTAGGTCGGGTTGTTCAGCGGTTGAGTGTCCTTGCTGTAATTGCGGTGCTAGCCTGCCCGCTCCTGGCTCAGAGTACCGGCGGACGCATTCTTGGGCGAGTCTCCGATCCCACCGGCGCCGTCCTAGCAAGCGTGAAGATCACCCTTGTCAATGATGCCACCGGCGTTACTCGCACAACCCAGAGCAACGAGAATGGCGACTTCGTTGTGGTGGAGGTCCAGCCCGGAACCTATCACGTTGAATTCGAGCAAGCTGGATTCAAGAAGAATATCCAAAAAGATGTCACGGTCGAGCTCAATCAGGTGCTGACGCTGAATACGACCATGCAGATTGGTCAGACGGCGGAAACAGTCGAAGTTTCCTCCGAAGCTCCATTGGTTGATACCACCACTACCCAACTTGGGGCGGTCGTGAACGATCGCGCCGTGAGCAAGCTGCCACTTAACGCACGCGATACTTATCAGTTTCTGCAATTGCAGCCGGGTGTCATGTCGACGGTTGGATCGAGCAATTCCGTAGTCTACGGCAACGACAAGGCCGGAGCCGTCTCAGTCAATGGAGGCCGGGGCAGGGCGAACAACTTCAGTGTGAATGGCGGCGATGCCAACGATCAGTTCGTCAATCTGCCTACGGTGCAGCCTTCGCCTGACAGCATCGAAGAATTTCGTGTTTTGACGAATACTTTCGACGCAGAATACGGGCGCAATTCTGGGTCGGTTGTGAACGTGGTTACGAAGTCGGGAACGAACCAAATTCACGGCAATGTGTATGAATTCTTCCGAAATAGCGTTTTGAATGCGGAACCGTATTGCCTTTCGGCGGTAGAAAGCGTTCCGTGCGATAAGCCAAAGTTCAATCAGAATCAGTTTGGAGGAACCTTTGGCGGCCCCATTAAGAAGGATCGAACGTTTTTCTTCACCTCTTATGAAGGACGACGAATTCGTCAGGGTATCCCGTCGCCGCTCGTCTTTGTTCCCACAGCTGCGGAACGCCCGAGTGCCACTCAACCCTTTGCAGACTTCTCCGGAGAGTCGCCATTCGGCGGCACTCTGGACAGTGCGTTTGCGCTAAATCAGCGGCCCTGCGTAACGCCACTATACTCCGCCCCCAACATCCCGGATGGTGTGGACTACTCGCAACTATTCCCAGGCAACATCATTCCGCTGGGTTGCCTGGATGCGACGGCCGTCGACCTGCTTCAGTTGGTGCCCACGCCAGTCAATAACGGCAGCGTTGTGGTGAGCACGCCTGTGCAGCCCGTCCGCGGCGATCAGTTCACTGTCCGTCTGGACCATCGCATCAATGACAAGCAAAACCTTAGTTTCTATTACTACTTCGACGACCACCATCTGGTCTCGCCATTTGCGCAGTTCCAAGCTGCCGGTGCGAACGTACCCGGTTTCGGATCCATTACCGAAGAGCGGTTCCAGCAGTACAACATCAGCCATACATGGACGATCAACAACACGACCGTTAATGAGTTCCGCTTCAACTACAACCGCGAGGCGCAGAGAACCTTTCAGCATCCAGTGAACACTTCACTCGTGCAGGACTCGTGTCCTCCTGCGCCCGCGTGGCTCACCGATGTTCTAGGTTCCGTACCTTGCTTCACGGACGGCACAACCGCGAACACGCTGGGCATCCACCCGAACCTCGGCGCTGCACATGAGGGCCTTCCTTTTATTCAGGTGAGTGGCGGATTCACCCTGGGAAACAATGCTGAGGGAGAGGTGCCACAGGTCGGAAATTCCTTCCAATGGTCTGACAGCATCAGCAAAGTTATGGGCAATCATTCCCTGAAGTTTGGGGGTGACGTTCGACGGCAGCGCTTCGATCAAACTTTGTTCTTTGACGTTAACGGCGAATTCTTCGTGGACGGAACATCGACCAATACCACTTTAGGCGACACGGTATTTTCTGACTACATGCTGGGATTCCCGGGGTCCTATGGACAGGGTTCTGCGCAGGTTGAAAATGTCCGCAGCACCGCCCTCTACCTGTTCGCCCAGGACAGTTGGAAGATCAAGCCAAACCTGACGCTTAACTATGGATTACGTTGGGAACTGAATACGCCGATCGCCGACGTCAGTCAGCACGTGCAGACATTCCGTCCGGGACAAGTGAGCTCAGTTTATCCATGCAAAGACACTATTAACACCGATTGCTCTTCGATGACTCCTGTCGGCTTGGTGGTCCCGGGAGATAAGGGTATTCCTAACGCGCTCACTCAGACCTACTACAACGCCTTCGCTCCGCGCATTGGAATTGCTTGGAGTCCGGGAAATTCAGGCAAGACCAGTATTCGGGCTGGTTGGGGATTGTTCTACAACCCGATCGAGCAACTCGTGCTCGAACAGTTTAGCGCCGAGCCGCCATTTGGGGGAAGTACCTTCCCTTTTAACACGCTCTTGAATCAGCCTTTTCTTGACCAGAGCGGGGAATTTTCGTACCCGAATCCGTTTGGCCTGGGCTCTCTCTCCGGTTACAACGGCATCTTGAATCCGCCGCGCGGTCAGGCAGTGGACTGGGGCATGTTCCGGCCTATTCTCTTGTTCGGCCAATTTCAGCCGAACATGCGGAGCCAGTACTCCGCTCAGTACAATCTGACGATCGAGCGTGAGCTGCGCAAGGATCTTAAATTGCAAGTTGGATATGTGGGATCACAAGGGCACCGTCTGTTGGCAACGCATGACCTCAATTATGGAAACCCGCAGACCTGCCTGGATCTCAATAACATTGCGCTGGCGACAGGTGATGACAGTTTGACTTGCGGACAATACTTTGCTGATGCTCCCTATGGCATAGCCGCAGGCGAAATTCCTGCCGGTATGACATTGCATCTGCCCTATGGTCCCGTCGCATCTGTGACTGGTCCGAACCCGGAGCCAATAGGATTAGTAGGACTCCGAAAGTATTCGTCACCGCAATGCAATCCGATCGGTGGATGGGACCCGGTAAATGAAGTGTGGACGAACGGCTGCCCGGCCGATGGAATCCCGATGTTCAGCAGCATCTTCGCCCAGGACACCATCGCCAACTCGGCATACAACTCATTGCAGGCCTCTCTCGACAAGCGTTTCGCTCACGGGCTGCAGTTCACAGCTGCCTACACATTCAGCAAGTCCTTCGACCAGGCCTCGAGCTTTGAAGGTATCCTGAATCCGATTGATCCAAGCCGAAGCCGTTCGCTTTCGAACTTCGACGCACGACATCGGATCGTCGTAAGCTACTACTGGGAGCTCCCTGTTCCACATTACAGTGGGGCCAAGGGCGCATTCCTTAACGGTTGGGCTGTTTCAGGTATCACGACCTTCCAAACCGGTTTTCCGATACGTATCCAATCGGTTGCAGACAACGAATTGATGTATAGCTTCGACTTTGAGCTACCCGGCGAACCGAATCAGATCGCTCCGTTCAGGACCATGGAACCTCAGTCCCACGGCAACTACTTTTTCGACCCTAATAGCTTTACGGAAAACGCCTCGGATGATTCGGAGCCGCCCTGTAGTGCAGGCGCGGCATTCAACTGCTTCGATCCGAGCCTGTTCGGGAGTCTCGGGAATGCTAAGCGCACTATCTGCTGCGGCCCACATATTAGCCAGACGGATCTTGCCCTGCTGAAGACGATTCAAATCTCTGAGAGCAAGCGTATTGACTTCCGAGCGGAGTTCTTCAACATCTTTAACCATACCCAGTTTTATACGCCGGATGGAAACACATCGGACGGCTCGCAGTTCGGTCAGGTCACGCAAGCGCGTGACCCGCGGCTGATACAATTTGCATTAAAGTTCTTTTTCTAGACTGAGTCTCGGTCTCCCGGGCGGTCTCCCGCCCGGCCTAATCTAATGGCCAGCACGGCCTGAGAATGATCTGGAGAATCTCGATGTACCCCGATTTGCAAAAAGAGCTCGATACGTTCGAGCGCCGCACGCCTAAGTCCGCTGAGGCTCATAAACGTAACCTAAAGCGCATTCCGCTGGGCGTAGCAAGCAATTACCGCCACTACGATCCTTATCCCATCTTTGTTAAAGAGGGTTTGGGTTCGCATTTCCGCGACCTCGACGGTAACGACTACATCGATCACAACCTGTGCTTTGGCGCATTGATGGCTGGGCATTGTCATCCCGCCGTGATGAAAGCCGTCTCGCAACGCCTGAATACGGGAACCATGTTTGGGATGCCCCACGACATGGAGTGGCAACTGGCGGAGGAGATCTGCCAGCGTTTTCCGATCGAGATGCTGCGCTTCGGCAACAGCGGAACCGAGGCCACCATGCACGCGATCCGCATGGCGCGCGCTGCTACTGGTCGCGACAAGATTATTAAGTTTGAAGGCGGATATCACGGCCTGCACGATGCTGCCCTGGTCAGCGTCAAGCCGCATGCACCGGACTATGGCGATGTGCATGCCCCCACGTCGGTTTCCGGTGGACTTGGAGTGCCGAAGGCCTCACTGAATAACGTTGTGATCTCGACTTTTAATGATCTCGCTACAGTGGAACTCCGCTTCAAACAAAACCCTGGGGAAATCGCCGCCATCATTTTGGAACCCATCATGATGAATGTCGGCCTCTGCATGCCGCAGCCAGGTTTCCTCGAAGGGTTGCGCGATTTTTGTACGAAGAATGGTGCCCTGCTGATCTTCGATGAAGTCAAGACTGGGGCAAAGCTCGGGTGGGGCGGAGCATCCGAATATTTTGGGGTGACTCCTGACATGGTCTGCCTGGCGAAATCGATTGGTGGTGGCTTGCCGCTCGCAGCGTTTGGAGCGCATGCCTCGGTGATGGACCTGATCTCGCAGCACAAGGTTTTCCACGGTGGAACCTACAACACGAATCCTGTTTCGATGGCTGCGGGGCTAGCGACATTCCGGGAAGTTCTTACGCGGGAGAACTACGCGCACGTCGACAAGCTGAGCAAGAAGCTCACTGATGGCTATCGCAAAACGGTCGACAGGTCCGGATTGCAGGCTTACATCGCCAGCGCTGGAGCCAATGGTGCACTGATGCTTTATCCCAAAGAGATACGCTCCTATCGTGAGTGGGAGGCCATCGATACTGACCTGTGGCGGCACTACTGGTTCGGCATGGTCAATCGCGGTGTGATGCCCCAGCCCTACTGGTGGGATGAGCAGTGGACGATCTCGGTTCAGCACACAGAAGCGGACATCGACAAGCATCTGTCGGCTTTCGCCGACATCGCACCAGCCCTTGCCAAGGCTCAACAAGAACGCGAGGCACCGGCTGTGGCAGTGCATTAGTAAAGAGTCTCAAGGTTGCAGAGTGACAAGGTTACATCATCGTGGTCTTTAGCCGACCTCGCCCTCTTATTCTCTGAGACTTTGAAACTTTGAAACCTTGGACTTTTGCGGAGTCTCTGTGCCCGAACAGACGACGGTCGACCAGCCCCACCTCAGACGTGTCCTAGGGCGCTGGGACTTGGTGTTGCTGTTTGTTGTGGCAGTTTTCAATCTCAACGTAGTACCCAGCATCGCGGCAAATGGCGGGGTGACGGTCTGGCTGTGGCTGGGGGCGCTGCTTCTGTTCTTCTGGCCGCAGGGCATAGCCGTAATTGAGCTTGCGCATCGTTATCCGGGAGAAGGCGGTGTATATCTTTGGGCAAAAGAAGTCTTCGGTGACTTTCACGGATTTCTTTCTGGATGGTGTTACTGGACTAACAATATGCTCTACGTCCCGACCGTCATGCTGTACTTCGTCGGGGTCTCTGTTTTCGCTATGGGACCGAGTCATGCCGGGCTCGCGGATAACAAGAATTTCGCCATGATTACGTCCGTGGCATTGCTTTGCTTTCTGACCGTTCTGAACATCATCGGCCTTGGCGTTGGAAAATGGCTGAACAACATTGGCGCAATAGGGACATTTGTCGCGGCCGCAGTACTGATCGTATTGGGTGCAATTGTGTGGTCACGTTATGGGACTACAGTGACGGTTGCCGAATTCAATGTTCCTACGGATCCCAAGTTTGTCCTCAATTCATTTGGCGTGATCTGCTTCGGGTTGGTTGGACTGGAACTCGCCTCGGTGATGGGTGACGAGATCCGCGATCCACAAAAAACATTGCCCGGAGCCGTCGCCTGGGGTGGAGTCATTTCCGGGGCACTATATATCCTGGTGACGCTGACTCTGTTGGTCGCTATCGGCAAGAACGACATCGGCGTCTTGCAGGGAATTGTTCAGGGCGCAAGTCACATGGCGGGCGAAGTCGGTGTGGGTTGGATCGTTGCTCCCTTTGCTGTGATGTTGAGCTTGTCCGTCGCTGGGATTGGTTCCGCATGGATGGGAGGCTCTGCGCGAATACCGTTCGTTGCGGGTCTGGATGCATACATGCCTCCAGCAATGGGAAAAATTCATCCTAAGTATGCGACACCTTACGTGGCGCTCATTGTGCAGGCAGTAGTTTCGTTGGTTCTAGTCGTGGTCAACTTTACGGCATCCCAGGGAGTGCAGGAAGCTTTCCAGAAGATGCTGTCTGCAGCGGTAGTCCTGCAACTAATTCCGTTCATATATGTGTTTGCTGCGCTCCTTAAGTTTGCTGGGCAGGGAACTTTATCCGGCGGGCGCTACCGTAAAAGTACTTTGATTTTTGCTGGAGTCGCGGGGTTGGTGACGACCACGCTGGCCATCATCGTCGCCTTTTTCCCGGCCAAGCAGATCACCTCCATCTGGAGATATGAGGTGACGATGTTTGGCATCACGCTGGGTTTTGTGGCCCTGGCAGTTTTCTTTTTTTATGTGTACGGACGTTTGAAGACGACGCAAACATCGCAGTTGGAAAATGTGGGAGCGGTAAGGTCTAGGTAGCGCCGCATTGGTCTTGTGATTTTGGAACCTAAAGCTCTGAAACTCTGAAACCTGGAATTATTCAGGAGGTCCCCATGCCCGGCGGAGTAAAAACCGACGTACGAACTTATCAGATGTACATAAACGGCGCGTGGGTGGATGGCACGTCTGGGAAGACTTTTCCCGTCTATGATCCTTCGACGGAAGAGATCCTGGCTCATGTTCCTGATGCCAATGCCGGCGATGTGAATCGCGCCGTCTCCGCTGCCAAGGCTGCGTTTGAAGACGGCCCATGGGGAAGCACGACTGCGCAGGAGCGTGGCCGGGTTCTATTTCGCCTTGCCGAGAAGATCCGGCAGAACGCCTCTATGTTGGCTGAGCTTGAATCGCGCAACACCGGTAAGCCCATTGTCGAGGCCGAATTCGACATCGCCGACGTTTCGACCTGTTTTGAGTACTACGGCGGCCTAGCCACCAAGATCGTGGGATATGTCAATCCCGTGCCCGACAACGCGATGAGCCTTACTCTCAAGGAACCAATTGGCATCGCTGGGCAGATCATTCCGTGGAACTATCCATTGCTGATGGCTGCTTGGAAGCTTGCTCCCGCTCTCGCGGCCGGCTGCACCTGCGTTCTCAAGCCGGCTGAGCAAACGCCTTTAACGGCACTCGAGATGGCGAACTGGCTGGCTGATGTTGGCTTGCCCCCAGGGGTAGTAAATGTTGTGACCGGGTTTGGGGAAAGCTGCGGCGCGCCTCTAGTTCAGCACCCTGACGTCAACAAAGTCGCCTTCACAGGCAGCGCTGCCGTAGGCAAGATGATCGTCAAGATGGCAGCCGATACGGTGAAGCGGGTCACGCTTGAGCTTGGTGGCAAGTCTCCGAATATTTTCTTTGCCGATGCTGACTTTGAAGCCGCGATCGATGGGGCGCTTTTTGGAGTGTTCATCAACCAGGGAGAGGTGTGCTCTTCGGGAAGCCGCATCTTGGTGCAAAAATCCATTTACAAGAAATTTGTTGACGCCATGGTTGAGAAATCCAGGAAGATCAAGGTGGGCGCACCACTTGATCGCGATACGAAGATGGGGCCACTGGTCAGCAAGGAGCAATACGACCGTGTTCTGTCATATCAGGACATCGGCAAGAAAGAAGCCAAGTTGGCAGTTGGTGGCGGTCGAGCACAAGCCTTCGCCAAGGGTTACTACATCGAGCCGACTATTTTTTACGACGTCGATAACAACGCTCGCATTGCTCGCGAAGAAATTTTTGGCCCCGTTGCAGCTGTTATTCCTTTCGAAGACGAAAAGGATGCAGTGAAGATCGCCAACGACTCGCCTTACGGGCTCGCAGCTGCTGTCTGGACGCGGGATATTTTCAAAGCTCTCCGTGCGGTGAAATCTTTGCGTGCGGGAATCGTTTGGGTCAATCACATGCAGCCCACTTACGTGGAAGCGCCTTGGGGCGGCTATAAGCAGTCGGGTTTTGGACGCGAGTTGGGGCCTTGGGGCATAGAGGAATATCTGGAAACGAAACAGGTACATATCAATCTGAATGAACAGCCAATCGGGTGGTACTGAAATGGGCAGCGTCCAGCTGCGCACTGTGATTCCGGGACCGAAGTCGAAAGCACTGCACGAACGCCGTGCAGCGGCTGTGCCACGCGGACTTGCGCACAGCACGCCGGTTTATGTCGCGAGGGCGGAAGGGGCCGTTCTCGAGGACGTGGACGGCAACCGCTACATTGATTTTGCCGGCGGTATCGGCTGCATCAATGTCGGACATCGCAGGGAATCGGTTGTTGCGGCGATCCGGGAGCAGGTCGACCGATACTTACATACTTGCGTGCAGGTCACGCCTTATGAGGGATACGTGCGCCTGGCCGAGCGCTTGAATCATCTCGCGCCGGGCGCATTCTTAAAGAAGACGCTGTTGGTAAATACCGGCGCGGAGGCCGTCGAAAACGCAATTAAGATTGCGCGAGCCTATACGCGTCGCTTGTCTGTCATCGCTTTTGAAGATGCCTTTCATGGCCGCACCATGATGACGCTGGCGCTGACCAGCAAGACGCATCCTTACAAGGCCGGCTTCGCACCATTTCCGAGCGATGTGTATCGCATCCCGTACGCATATTGTTATCGATGTTCATACTCGCTGACCTATCCATCTTGCGAGTTGTACTGTGCGCGGCATCTCGAGGACACGTTCAAGCGTGTCGTTGCTGCTGAAGATGTGGCCGCCGTTATCGCTGAGCCGGTCCTTGGGGAGGGCGGTTTCGTGGTGCCTCCTCCGGATTACTTCAAAGTTCTGGTCGATGTCTGCCACAAACATGGCGTCCTGTTCATAGCCGACGAAGTCCAGAGCGGCTTCGGTCGCACCGGGAAACTGTTTGCCTCTGAGCACTACGGAATAGAGCCGGACATTTTAGTGACCGCAAAGTCGATTGGTGGCGGGCTACCGCTGGCGGCCGTTACTGGGCGCGCTGAAATAATGGACGCGCCGAGTTATGGAGGTTTGGGCGGGACGTTTGCCGGCAACCCTGTTTCTTGCGCCGCCGCTCTTGCTGTCCTCGACCTGTTCGAAAATGAGCCTCTGCTGGAGCGGGCGAATGAACTAGGCAAAGAGTTCCAGCGACGCGCCCGCGAGTGGCAGGAAAAGTGGCCGTTGGTCGGAGACGTGCGCGGTCTTGGAGGCATGCAAGCCATCGAGCTGGTGCGCTCTCATGAAAGCCGTGAACCTGCTTCTGACGAAACCAAGAAGGTCGCGCAATACTGCTGCGAGCACGGATTGATCACGATCACCGCAGGTACCTACGGGAACGTGATTCGCGTGCTCGTGCCTCTTGTGGTGACCGATGCACAGATGGACGAAGGCATGCGAGTTCTCGAAGCCGCCTTGCAGGCAGTTTGCGAAAAGAAGAAGGAACTCGCAATTCAGCAAACGTAAGAGGAGAGCCGAGAGCTTCACGGCCAGGAAAGCTGGAACAGATTGTGCTTCCGATAGGCACGCCTGAACCAGAACGCCACTAAACGAGACACTTATGACAACTGCTGCACCACCCGTAACAAAGATCCCCAACTTCATCGGCGGCGAATGGCGGGAATCCAATGCTGTTGAACTACTCGGTGTCCACAACCCCGCGACCGGTGAAGTCATTGCGCACACCCCCATGTCCGATGCGGCTGAGGTAAACGCCGCAGTTGAAGCGGCAGCGGCCGCGTATCCCGATTGGCGTCGAACCCCTCCCGAAGATCGTATCCAGCCACTGTTTAGGCTCAAACAACTTCTCGAAGATCACATTGACGAACTGGCTCGGCTGATCACACAGGAAAATGGAAAAACATTCACAGAGGCGAAGGCCGAACTCCGTCGCGCCATCGAAAACGTGGAAGTAGCTTGCGGCATTCCCACCATGATGCAGGGCTACAACCTCGAAGATGTGGCACGTGGCATCGACGAAATGATGATTCGCCAGCCACTCGGCGTTGTCGCCGCGATCACACCGTTTAACTTTCCCGGGATGATCCCGTTCTGGTTTCTGCCTTACGCAATCGCTTGTGGGAATACGTTCATCCTGAAGCCCTCTGAGCGGGTGCCGCTCACCATGCGCCGAGCTTACGAACTGCTTGAGCAAACCGGACTGCCGAAAGGAGTGGTTGGCTTAGTCAACGGCGGCAAGGCTGCCGTCAACGCGCTGCTCGATCATCCCAAAGTTCGCGCCATCAGTTTTGTGGGATCCACTCCTGTCGCTAAGTACATCTATGCACGGGCTGGCGCCAACGGGAAGCGGGCACAGTGTCAGGGTGGTGCCAAGAACCACGTCATCGTCCTTCCAGATGCCGACATGAACATGGCCACGCAAATCATCTCCGATAGTGCCTTCGGATGCGCGGGCCAGCGTTGTCTGGCTGTTTCGGTGGCTGTGCCCGTAGGTGAAGCGCAGAAGACTTTTCGTAACGCGATTGGCGAGGCGGCCGCCAACCTTCGCGTCGGCAACGGTCTTGACGAGGGCGTACAGATGGGGCCAGTGATCACGCCGCAAAGCCGTTCGCGGGTAGAGTCGCTCGTTGCCACGGGAGAAAAGCAAGGTGCAAAGGTTCTTCTGGATGGACGCAATCCCAAGATTCCCGGATATGGGAGTGGCAACTTTGTGAAGCCCACTATTCTCGATGGCGTGCCTGCAGACAGTGAACTGACCGACACCGAGATCTTCGGGCCGGTACTCAGCCTTGTTCATGCGGACGACATGGACCAAGCATTGGCTTTTCTTGAGCGAAGTGTCTACGGAAACCAGGCTTCTCTCTTTACTTCGAGTGGTTCGGCCGCTCGTCGCTTCCGATACGAGGCGCCGGCCGGAAACATAGGAATCAATATCGGCGTCGCCGCGCCGATGGCCTACTTCCCGTTCAGTGGATGGAAAGACAGCTTTTTCGGCATCATGCACGGGCAGGGTCGCGACGCCATCGAGTTCTACACAGAGAAGAAAGTCGTCATCGAACGATGGGCAAAAGACCATTCGCGGAAATTCTAGAAATACGAACCGCCGGGGTGCGGACGACGGAGCAAAGAGGAGTCCATGCCAGACACCATTCAGAAATACAAAGACTATGTAATGACCGGTTTCATGAAATCAGTGGTTCCTCTAGTCGTCGAAAAGGCTAGCGGTGTCACCATCACCGACATCCATGGTCGCGAATATCTCGACTGCTTTGCCGGGATCTCTGTGGTCAATGCGGGCCATGGCAACTCACACGTGGTCGCAGCAGCAAAGGCACAGATCGACAAACTCGTCCACTGCTCTTCTTACATTTATCACGTGCAACCTGTCGCAGATTTCGCTGAGAAGCTCGCCCAAATCGCGCCGCGCAGTCTCACGAAAACGTTCTTCGGCAATGGCGGCGCCGAAGCGATTGAGGGCGCACTAAAGCTGGCCCGCCTCTATACAGGCAAACATGAATTCATCGCGCTTCAGGCCAGCTTTCACGGACGTAGTTGGGGTGCGCTGAGCATTACGGGAAATGTCGGGCGTAAAAAACGCGGTGGTCCTTACGCTCCCGGAGTTACCTTTGCTCCAGCGCCTTATGTCTACCGTTCGCAATGGCCCAACGATCCCGACGAGTGCGGACGCAAATGCGCCGCAGCGCTCGAAGACGTCATCCGATACAACACATCCGGCGATATCGCGGCATTCATTGCGGAACCGGTGATGGGCGAGGGTGGTATCCTCGTGCCTCCGCTTAACTATTTCAAAGAGATCAAGAAGGTTCTCGACCGTCACAACATCCTCTTTATCGCTGACGAAGTTCAATCCGGTTTCGCCCGCACGGGCAAGATGTTCGCAATTGAGCACTATGGCGTGATTCCCGACATCCTCGTCACGGCCAAAGGCATCGCCGACGGGTTTCCATTGAGCGCTTATACCACTCGTCCTGAGATTGCTGCTGCCTACAAACCTGGAGACCATCTGTCTACCTTCGGAGGCAACCCCGTCTCCTGCGCGGCCGCTCTCGCCAACGTCGAGTTTATGGAGAAGGAAAAGCTTGCCGACCACACGACCGAGGTTGGTAACCATGCTATCTCGAGGCTCCGCCAGCTTCAGAGACAGAATCCACTGATTGGTGATGTTCGTGGTTTGGGGTTGATGATCGGTGTCGAGCTTGTGAAAGACGAAGATTTGACTCCGGCCGCCTCGGAAGCCGAGGCAATTCGCGAAGCTCTTTTCCGTCAGGGAGTTCTGGTGGGGGTGGGTGGTGTTTTCGGCAATGTGATTCGCTTCCAGCCGCCTCTGATTATTACTCAGTCCCAGATCGACCAGGCCATCAACTGCTTCGCTACTGCTCTGCAGGAGGCCAGTCAGTTGGTATCGGTCTAGCGCGAGGCACGTTATTAAGTGAGTACACCCTCTCGAATGAGGTACAAGCTCGAGCTAAACTCGATACCATAGGTCGATCCCCCAAAGAGGCCCTCATGCGTCATTGGAATCGCCTGCACCTATTGCCGCTGGTACTCGTCCTTACTGCCCCGGTGATTGCTCAGCAAGACTCAGTTTCTCGTGAAAAGCACGTAGGCAGGGTCCAAGACTGGACCATGAACCACATTGTGTTTGGCGGAGGCTTGCTGGGCGCCGATTTGCAGACGGCCATAGAGGCTGAGCCGCGCATCCTGTTCCATCTCGCGGCCCGCAATCTGGACGGCATGGCGGGAACGGCTGTACGGGCTCCGCAGCGTGGCAAAGTTGACGGAGGCAATCAAAATCCCCCCAAGGACGTTCGCGTGGATTGGAGCGTCAATCTGGGCGCCGGGGTTGTCGCCCAGAATATGTATCCCGCAAAGTTTACCTTCGACGTGGGCGGCACTCCCGACTGCACCAACGATTATGTTGTCTTTGCTTTGAATGCAGCCGGAGCTAATGGCGGGCAGGCGAATCTGGTAGGAATCAATCGTCTGTACAGTGGCGCGAACCCTCGCTTCTGTAACAACGCAAATCCGCGCGTGAACTGGGCATATAACGGCACGACCGTCGCAGGAGGTCTCATTCGTACTTCGCCGGTCATTTCGCTAAACGGAACCAAAATCGCGTATGTAGAAAGCCTTGCCAACCGCACAATTTTCCACATACTGACTTGGGTCGCCGGGCAGGGAACTTCCGCTACCAACGCCGTGAACCCTACCGCCAATGGAGCCTGTACGGCCGCCACTTCGTGCTTAAAGTCGCTGACACTTTCCGCCACCGCCACCGACACGTTTTCATCACCATGGGTGGACTATGCTACCGATAAGGCGTTTGTCGGATCGGACGATGGCAAGATTTACCGCATCAGTTGCGTGTTCAACTGCGCGTTGAATTCCAATCCCACGATTGATTGGACATTCACCTTGCCAGTGGCGGGTACCGGCGGCGCATTGCCGCAGCCGAATGGTCCCGTCTACAACAGCCCCTATGGATACTTAATCGTGGGCGATCAGCTTGGCGAATTGTGGACAATCAAGGCCAACACCGGAACGCCAACGCTTGTGGCTGGCCCCATCATGGTGGGTGGCGGCGGTTGCACTGTTATTAATCCACCTGGACGGACAGGCACGCCTGCCCCATGTACGCCTGCGCTCGGCGCTTACGGTATTCCGGATTCCATCATTCTCGACGCACGCGGCAACAGCAAGAAAATCCTTGCGTTTTCTGGAAACGACGGCACCGTCGGGTCGGCGGCCGTTGTGGCGCAACTGGATCAGACTCTCACCAACCTCATCCGCGCTCACGTGGGGTTGGGGGGCATTAATATCCATACCGGCGCTCTGGATAACAATTATTGGGGCACCACTCCCGCCACCGGCAGACTATTTATGTGTGGGACCGGACCGGCTGACACGACCCCCTATCACTATTGGATCGGTTTTACCAGCTATCCGAAAATGAACACAACGCCCACCGGATCCTTGCAACGCCTCAACGCTGCCAATGTGCAGTGCGTTCCTTACACCGAGTTTTTCAATCCGAATATTAACCTCGGCGGCGTTGCCGGCCATCACGATTTGTTGATGAGCGGCCTTGTCGACGCCACGAACGGATACATCATCACCAACGACATCAGCACCGGTGTGATCACCGCGGGACTGAATTCGGTGAACTATCCCGGTGGGATCAGCGGCATCATTATCGACAACTCAAGCACACAGTCACAGGCATCCAGTCTTTACTTCAGCACGCTTGGAGTCGTGAATGTGGGGACGTGCGGGAACCAGCGTTGTGCCGTTAAGTTGACTCAGGCAAATCTGCAGTAAGCGCGCTTCGGTACGGATCAGAACCAGTTGTTTGGCTGCGCCACGAGATAAATCGCCTTTCATTCCTTCAGCCGGTTGTATTTCTTCAGAACTTCTCTCAGGCGATCGTGCGGTAGAGCGATGACCGTACGGTTATTGATACCCGTCATCGTTTCTGCGGCCACCATGGCGTTAATAACCGCTTCTTCGGTGGCTTGGACTGTTGCCAGAAACAAGGGATCGATCTGATCGTTTGGCAGCATTGTTAGGCTACGTAATCCCTTCGGATTTGCAGCATCGGGATTCGCTGTCGAAAATGCGATAAAGATGTCGCCAGACCCGTCGCCGGAATAACTCCCATCGCGCCCTAGGCCCAGGGATACCCGCTTTGCTAAGCGCTTGAGTTGTGTGGGAATTATCGGCGCATCGGTCGCCACCACTACGATGATGGAACCTATGTCGTTTTGATATACCTTGTGTTCCGGAATCTCCTTTCCTACCGGAACTCCGGCGATACGCAATTGATCGCGCCGCCCGTAATTGCATTGCACCAGGACGCCAACCGTGTAGCCCCCCTGCTTGGAATCAAGTACCCGCGACGAGGTTCCGATTCCTCCTTTGAATTCGTTGCAGATCATCCCAGTGCCACCACCCACATTTCCCTCCGGTACCGGGCCACTCTGTGCCGAATCCAAAGCGTGAAAGACGTCTTCTGGCTTCACATGAAATCCATTTACGTCGTTCAATTCTCCATCCCAGGTCTCCGCCACGACAGGAAGAGACCACCAGTAGCCATCCTCGTCAGGCGGACCGTGCTTTACTCTCCACGCGATGACGGCATCCCGAACCACTCCGACGCTATGCGTATTCGTGATCATGATGGGACCGTCCAGAAAACCAGATTCTTCCAGCCAAGTCGTCCCGGTCATCTCGCCATTTCCGTTCAAGCTGAACCAGCCGCCGAAAACGTCATCCTCGGATTTTCTCCCCCGTGGGAGAATGGCAGTTACTCCGGTTCGAACCGGGCCGATGCCAACTTTCAGCGCACCCTCTCCGGAGATTAAAGTCGTATGCCCAACCTCAACTCCCTTGACATCAGTAATGGCGTTTAACGGGCCGGTTGTACCGTCAAAAGGTACTCCCAAGTCGCGGGCACGTGGTTTGGCCTCTCCGTTCGCCAGGAGGGCAAGCAGGCAAAAAAACAGGCCCTCGGCCAGGGCTGTCCGCTGAAATTTCCGCATCAAAGCCTCCGATATAGCTCGCGCAGTATAGAACATTGCTCGTTTGCCCTCGGTTACAATCCCGAACGGAGGCTTGAATGGAGAACTGGAAGCGGATGTTAGTCGGAGCTTCGGCCGGAGCCGGCGCCATCATGTTTTTGAAAGGAAATCGGACTGCAGGTATGGTCCTGGCGGGCGTCAGTTTGGCGACGCTGGCGTCTGAGTACCCGGAGAAGTTCGATGAAGTCCGGCAGAATCTGCCCCTCTACTTCGATCGCTGTACAACGTTCCTGGATGTCGCTTCACGGGTTGGCCAACGGTTGTCGGCAGGTCCAAGCGCAAATGTTCGATGGCTGGAAGCCTTGCTGGATAGCTAGTCAGTCGATGCCCAATTGCTTCCTGGCATCAGCACTCAGGCGCTCGGGACTCCACGGCGGATTCCAGACAATGTTGACGCTGGCATTGCGGATTCCGGGCAACTGCTCCAGTCGCGCCTTTACCTGCTGGCTGATCTCAACGTGTGCAGGACATCCTTGGGCCGTCAGCGTCATATCGATACGAACATCCTGTTTGTCATCGGGAGCTGGGTCGAGCTGGATACCATAAATCAGTCCCAGATCGACGATGTTCACAGGAATCTCCGGATCGTAGCATTGCTTGAGCGCACTGGTAACTTCGTCTTGTGTCACCATAGGCATGAAAGATTGAGAGCGAGACATCAGAGACCGCTCTCCTATTAAGTGTACCTCAGGAGAGGCGCTGTCAAGGGGAGATGCAAAAACGGCACTTTGACGCATCGCACATTAAGATCGGAGAACAAGGACCTAAGCTATGAGTCCTGAACTCAAGAGAAGAATTCAGCTGGTGCTGATTGCTGCAATAGCACTCGCGGCATTGCGTTCTGGATATATCCTGTACCAACGCCACTCGGAAAAGCTTGCAGAGAAAGCGAAGCAGAACGTACCACTCAATGCGGATTACTACATCACGCCGAAGAAGCTTTATCCTTACGACTTAAAGTCCGCACGTCAGTTGACACAGCAACCTGTCTGGGTCAAGGAAGGATATCGCTATACCTACTATCCCTATACATCCGGACACCTGGATCTGTCGCATCCAGCTGGTCTGTTCCTACCTATTGAAAAGGTTCAGTTCAAAGATGTTGTTCTCGCGCCTTCCCCCGCCGCCCATGAGAAGCTGATGGTGGCTCTGTTCGAAAAAGATCAGCAGATGTTTGGAGTTCAGATTGGTTCAGTCGCGGGTGATAGCTACCAGATCTATTCCGACGAGCAGTTTTATATTCAGGATCCGCGGGAACTCTACAAGCATTGGCCGTCCGATGTCTGGGATGCCATCGAACAGCACCAGATGAAGGCAGGTATGTCCGAGATGCAGGCCAACTTCGCGATTGGCATGGGAGTGCCGGAACGCTCCGACGACCCGGCCACCAAGACCGTGAACTATCCGAACGGTGGCAATCCGCTCGTAGTCACGTATCACGATGGACGCGCGGCCGACATCAAGCCTGGACACCCCCAAGGGTGAGACCCTCTCAACCATGCATCATTGAATTTTAGGGGAACTCTCGCTCGCGGCCTTCTCTTCGTCCGCATGAATGGCCCCATCCTCATCGGTGTAGAACGAGCGATGCTCACCGTCGAGCTGCTTAGGGGTCAGCGCCAGCTCATAGCCATCTTTGTGCGATTTAAAGCTCACGGTGTAGTCGCCGCGGTCGGTATTGGTCATGCGACGTGTGAACGATCCCGAATGCACCAACGCCTCCAGGGATGTCGCGTAGTGGTCATACTTTTTCTTGTACTCACGCTGTGCCCGCACCACCGTCCGCATGTATCCGAGCGCTGAGGCCTCGGAATTGGACTTGGCGGGGTCTCCGGGGAACTTGGGTTCGTACGCTGTTTGTGCTGCGGCCAGCGTCGCTGCAACCAGCACTGCTGCTATGGTTCGCAGCAGCCCGGCCGAAAGGTCATTTTTCATCGATTCCGCCCCCAATTCATTGGATGCGCATATGTTACTGCCGTAATTGTGAATTCGTTACCGTACCTTTTCATCCCTGTTGAATCCGACTATGCTAGCCGAAGATTGTGCTAACAGGGAATGCTATGAAATCAGCTGTAGCACCGGCCAAGAAACCATTTATCCGCCTCGCAGTGGTCGAGAGCGATCCATTGCGGTTTGTAGGCTTTCGAGCCTTATTCGACAACGAATCGGACTTCGAGTTGGTTGCCGCTTCGTTGCCCGACATCGCCGCCTTGCAGAACATCGATCTGGTGTTGCTCGGGAACCGCAGCGGCCAAAACCTTTTCGATCTCATGGCCAGCCTTAAGGCTAGCCGTCCCGATCTTCGCATTATCGTAACCGGCTCGGGCATGGACGAAGAAACCATCCTCAAAGCTATTGCCTCTGGCGCCAAGGGATACGTTGACGAAGCCGCCTCTGCCGCCGAGTTTGTGCAGGCAATCCGGATCGTCAATCAAGGCTCGGTCTGGGCACCTCGCCGCGTACTTTCCATGTTCATCGAGCGAGTCAGCTCCGCCCCAGGACGCATCTTCCCGGCAGGCCGGGTAACCTTCACCGACCGCGAGAAGGAAGTCCTGGAAATGCTGGTCGCGGGCCGCTCCAACAAGGAGATTGGTTCCGCGTTGGGAATCGAAGAGCGTACCGTAAAGGCACACGTGGCCAAGTTGATGCGTAAAGTCGGCGTCCAGAACCGAATAGCCCTCTCTGTGCACGCTATAACGCATTCTTTGGTGACCGCGAAGTAAGCGCCCGGCAGATTCAATTCGAAGCGACTCGCGGTTTCCGGGTGGTCCCCGGAAATGCAAAAAGAAGCGTTTTTAGACTGGCGCGGCATCTGGCCGCGCCTTACTTTTTTGGATGTAAACCGTGGGACCCGACGAGTACACCAGCCGTTACCTTGGTACAGTGACCCCGGTAATCTTGCCGCTTTTCCCCGTCTCCACCATACTCGCCTCACCTACCACAGAACCTGGGAGACGGGGTTGGGAGCGGGGACTAAGGTCACTGCCGCCAACCCCGCATTTTTTTGCCCACGCTCCTACTCCGTCACTGCCTCCGGGGGGGCGTCATCCGCTAGAATCAAACAGCGAGTCATCATCTCTTTAGCGAAACGAGAAATATGAAGAAATTCCTGGTTCTGTGCATGCTGTTGGGCCTTGCCGTTCCCGCGTTCACTGACGAAAAAGACGATACAAAAGCCGTCGATCGCGTCAAAGCGGCTGGTACTGTTCTCGATGAAATTGAGTCGGCGCCCGATCAGGGCATTCCGGAAGAAGTCTTGGGCTCAGCCGAATGCGTTGCTGTCGTCCCTACCATGCTCAAGGGAGGCTTCATCGTAGGCGCTCGTTATGGGCGCGGAGTTGCGAGTTGCCGCACTCCTAAAGGGTGGAGCGCGCCGGCTTTCTTTGTCCTGGAAGGTGGAAGCTTTGGCCTGCAGATCGGCGGCCAGGCGGTTGACCTCGTCATGCTTGTGATGAACCAGGATGGAATGCGCAACCTGCTGTCCAGCAAGTTCAAGCTGGGAGCTGACGCCAGTGTGGCTGCAGGTCCCGTCGGTCGGCATGCTGCCGCCGACACCGACTGGAAGTTGAAGGCGCAAGTGCTCAGCTATTCTCGTGCTCGCGGCGCTTTTGCCGGATTGGAACTCAATGGCGCGTTATTGGATCAGGACAAGAACTCAACTCGCGAATTTTACGGACGCATGGTCCCATTCAAAACTTCGTTGAGCGGCACCATCGACGCGCCACACGAGGCGTATCCGTTCTTGAGCGTGTTGGCGAAGTGGGCGAAGACGGCGTCGGAAAAATAGTGTCGCTACTTGCCAGGAAACACCGCTAACTCCGCAAGATATTGTTACTCTGAGCCGGCCGTTGCGCGTGTACGCGGCGAAGGTGTCTGTTTTGCGCGCTTCCTG
>DATBFG010000077.1:0-4100 GCA_036558645.1 Terriglobales bacterium | reverse complement strand
ACTTTCGAAGTCATCTCAAGAGTGTGGTCGTCCACCCTGCGACTCGAAGAAGACGATCCCGGATTCGCATTCGAGCCTTCCGCCGGATAGTCCTTGCCGTCGAGCTTCACATTTTTCGTTCGTTCGCCTGAAGGACTGATGAAGATGAAAGAAAGGCCGTCGCCTTCGTACGGCTTCACCTGCAGAACATAAGACGAGTTCATCGTCTCCTTGATACTTTGCCAGTCCGCCGCGAAGCCCGATCCTCCACCGCTGCGCTGGTAGACGTAATCCATGCTGGCGCCTGACGAGGAGCCGTCGGGCGCGAACTCGCGGTAGAAGTCGGTGAGCGTGCTGCCGTCCTTCGAGAGCTTCCAGGTTGCGCGGAGAAGCAGTTTGCCGTTTTGCTTGCGCGCGACGATCCAGGTGTCGGGCGCTTCCGCTTTTACCGACAGCGTAGTTCCTTGGATCCCGGGTTGATCGGTGCCATCCGCCACGATGGTTTCTGCGCCGCCGCCAAAATCGAACGAGTATGTGTTGCCGCCCTTGCTCTCAACTTTCATCTCGTCTGGCATTCTGGTCAGCGATGGGTTCAGCTTCCACTCGCCGATGAAGGGATCGTCGGCTGCCGACGCCAACTGTGAGGCGCACGTAAGTAAAGCGCACGTAATTAAGACGCGGGTAATTGAACGAATCGCGGCAGCCCTCCACAAGGTTCGATTTAGGTCTTTCATGGAATCCTCTTTTCGTCGATGCCAGCAGCACTGCGGAGCTGTTTATAGCGAAAATGTTCTCACGCGAGTCAAGAGCATTTATCTCTTGTGCTTAAAGCACGTCGATGACTTGGGAGCGTACAGCATCCCGTGGGAGACCGGCCTTCTCATCCCATCTGTTAACAACAGTTATCCTGAATTACGTAACGAAACGTGCGTGTCACGCATCAGATCGACATGAGGTGAGACATAATGGGAAAACTAGCGATTTGGGCACAACTCGAAGCCAAGCCGGGCAAAGAAAAAGATGTCGAACAGTTTCTGAAGTCCGCACAGCCGTTGGCCGAGCGTGAGGCGAGTACGATCAGTTGGTACGCGATCAAGATGGGGCCCGGGAAATACGGCATCTTTGATACCTTTGCCGATGAAAATGGCCGAAATGCACACCTCAACGGAGAGATCGCCAAAGCGCTCTTCGCGAAGGCGGAAGATCTGTTTGCCAAACCCCCTGAGATTGCAAAGCCAGAGATCCTCGCTTCAAAATCCGCGCGATCCTGATTGTCATCGGCATTCCACTCACGACCCTGTTTGGGATCTCATTGAGCGATAACGCCTGTTATCAACAATTGGGGTTCTTGAGCAACAGTCAACTCAATGGAACTCTGGACCGAGTCAACACGTGTAATCGCCTGGTTTCAGTAGCGATAAATTCGGCCATGATGACATCGCATCACAACACAACGACGCCTCTTTCGGACGCGACTCCGATTTGGCCGATCTCTCTGGTAGTCCATTACCTAATAGCTGTAGCCGGTGGAATGGTCGTGGGTTTCGTACCGGAGGCGTTTGCGTCACGAATCCATTACAACAGCGGGCTTGAGCCGTTCTCCCCAATGATCGCTACGAGTGCCTTCCTCCTTGGCTATTTTGCCGCTGGCAAAGTTCTTAATGGTCGCGCAGCAACCTTCGTTTGGATCATCGGACTTGTCTGGATCGTGTTCGGCTTGTACGACGAGACTAGAAATTGGAGCGCAACTTGGTCACCGCAGCAAACTCGTCTAGGTTATGCGTTGGCAAATTTCTTTGGCCCAAGCGAGAAATGCGGGGCGAGTGAATGTCTGGCAGAGCTCCTCTTCACTACTCCGTTCGCAGCATCCATTGCGTACTCCCTTGGAGCATATGTGAGAAGGTGGCGAAAGCGCCGACAGCCTGATTCAACGACAAGTTGATCCACGATAATCTCCATATCGCTTCGTGAGCGTGTAGTACACCTGAGTGTAAATAGGTACCGTTTCCTCAGATCAGCGGGTGTACGCGATAGTTCTTCTGATGCCCCCATCATGAGCTTCACATTTTCTTCAGAACTCAGAGACACAGTTACGAAAGTTATGTGGCCGTAGAGAATTTGACAAAAAAGTGCCCTAAAGATTTTTGTGAACCGGAATCGCCAGAGTAGGATGGCCGCACATTTACAAAACAATTCTGGAGGTTGTTTTGAGATCCTTTGTGCATCTGGCTGGAGGCCTGGTTCTACTCGCGTCAACGTTTTCGTTTACACAAACCGTAACAATAGTGTCGCCCGTAGAGGGCGCCACCACTTCACCCGTACGTGTGGTCGCAAATTTCTCTGATACCGGGACCATCGCATCAACCACTGTATTGGTTGATGGCGCTGAGGTCGTCCAGGGCGGCGCGGTAACGCCGCTCGATGTCACCATTCCGATTTCGCCCGGAAGCCACGAAATAACAGTGACGGCAGTTGGTGACGATGGCAAAGAAAGTTCCGCATCCCGCGCCGTCGACATCTCCACCCCAGAGGCCATGATGTCTGAGGCCACAGTGAATGCATCCACCGTTGGCAGCGGATCGCAAACGGTGACGATCACTGGCCCCGGTGATGGTGCGACCGTCGGCTCGCCATTTGACGTCCATGCAACATACGGCGCCACGGCGAAGTACATGAAGCTCTGGGTCGACTACACTGCCAGCACAGTGGAATCGGACACCAACGTTTTTGATAAGCAGGTTTCTCTCAGCGCTGGCGCGCACAGGATTACCGTGCAGGCGAAGGATGATTCCACGGGGCAAATCTATGCCGATACTGTGAACATCAAGGTGGGTTCGAATAGCACCAGCACCGGCGCCACGTCCACTTATAGCAAGATTGAAGAGAAGTCTGGCTGGTACACGGCTCCAGATCAAGGCTCTCCAGACTGCAGTTCCAAACCGACATTGTCGAAGACGCCCTCGCTTGATGGCATCTCCGGCAAGTTTTATCTTGGGCCGAACGGTCAATTCAACAATTGCTTGTGGCCGATCCTGTTGGGTAAGAGTACAACCGCCACTCACTTCCAGCTCGATGTGCACTATCAACTGAGCAATCCTGCCTATCCGCAGGGGGTTGAGTTCTCGTCGAACAAGCACGTCGGCACAAAGTGGTACAAGTTTTCCGTGCAGTGTTCCTACAATAAAGGCGTGTTCAGCGTGTATGACCCAGTTCATGGAGGATGGGTCTCTCTCGGCATTGCTTGCACACGGCCAAGCGCCGGGAAATGGGACCACCTGATCGTCAACAGCGAAATAAGTAATGGGAAGTCACTGTTTACGTCGATTGTGTTTAACGGTGTGACTCACACTGTCAACGCATCCGTCGGCCCGGTCTCAAAACCCAGCTCGTACAACTTCGGCGTTCATTTCCAAATGGACGGCAATAGAGCAGGGAATGCGTATTACACATGGGTTGACCAGTTGACGTACAAAGTCTGGTGAAAGCTGTGCATGCCCTTTGGCGGATGGCCCAGCTTTTGGTCTCAGTGTGTGCTTGCAGCATCCTTGCAGAGAGGTGCCCCATCCTTTCGCGTTGTCTGCGAAAGGGTGGGTAGCATGCCCGCGGGGTCTGGCTTGTATGCGGCTGATAGCATGAACGTCTTAGCGACGCAGCGAAGATTAACGTCTGGGCGCCGGCTTTCCTTCCGTTCCCGTCGGCATGGCTGTGACTTTCGCGCTTTGGCCCGCGCCTTGTGCTGCGCCCTGCGCTTGTGCCGCAGGCTGGGCCTGAATCAACCCGAGCGCTTTGCGAACCTCAGCTTCCAGCCGGGCAGTAATATCTTTATTGTCTTTTAGAAACTGCCGGGCATTTTCGCGCCCCTGGCCAATGCGTTCGCCCTTGTAGCTGAACCAGGAACCGGATTTTTCCAGAATGCTCTGGTTCACTGCTAGATCGAGCAGATCGCCTTCCCGCGAAATCCCCTCGCCATACAGAATGTCGAATTCGGCGTCGCGGAAGGGGGCAGCGACTTTGTTCTTAACGACTTTCACTTTGGTGCGAGAGCCCGTGACCACATCTCCTTCTTTAATGGCGGCAATGCGACGGATGTCAATGCGGACGGAGGCGTAGAACTTCAGCGC
>DATBFG010000076.1:0-25874 GCA_036558645.1 Terriglobales bacterium | reverse complement strand
CTCGCAGATGTGGACGGCGGCGCCAATGCTCGAACCCGTGCGGGAAAGCTATCGCACAGGTAAGTCGCTGGTATGGAACAGGGTTAACGATCTCCCCGATTTTGTTTATTTCGATCACAGCATTCACGTGAACAAAGGTGTGGGTTGCAATACCTGTCATGGCGCGGTCGATCGCATGCCGCTGATGTTCAATGAACAATCGTTGCAGATGGAGTGGTGCATCGGCTGCCATCGCGGGCCGGAAAAGAACCTGCGCCCTCGCGATCAGGTTTTCAACATGCGTTATCAGCAGCCAACGCGGGATTTGCCGGTCGTAGTAGATGGAAAGAGCTTTACGGACCAGATGTCGCTCGGAAAGTACCTGTCGCACAAATACGAATTGCGCAGCGTGATGGATATCACAAGCTGCTCGACGTGCCACAGGTAAGGAAGCTTCTAGCTCCTAGCCTTTAGCTTGCGTCTATCGTTCAGGCTTAAGGAGGGAGCGCAGTTAACGAAGCCCGAAGGGCGGCACATAGATAGCCCCGCACGTGAGTGCGGGGTGAGTGTAGCACCAATGTGAGTCCCGGAGGGACGGCACGGAATTAATGAGCGAAGAACAACAAAACGGTAAACAGCGGCACGAAGCGGTTTGTCCAAGCAAGAAGGATAAGCTTGATTTCGTGCAGGTGCAAAAAGAAATCGAGCAGAAAAACGCTCCGGAGTTCTGGCGCAGCCTGGAAGAGTTAGCAGGCAAGCCTGAATTCCAGGAGATGATGCACCGCGAGTTTCCGAAGGGCGCGTCCGAATGGGTGGATGCGGTTTCGCGGCGCGGCTTTCTGAAGCTGATGGGATCGTCCCTGGCGCTGGCCGGCATGACTGCCTGCACCAAGCAGCCGTTTGAGCCGATCGTTCCCTATGTTAAACAGCCGGAGGGATTAGTTCCCGGCCGCCCGATGTTCTACGCGACAGCCTTCACCCTCGGGGGATACGCGGCACCGCTACTAGTCACGAGCCGCGAGTTCCGCCCCATTAAGATCGAAGGCAACGACAAACACCAGGCGAGCCAGGGCGGCACTGACGTTTACGCGCAGGCGTCGATTCTGAATTTGTACGATCCTGACCGCTCGCAGAACGTCACTTACCTCGGAAACATCGTGAACTGGAGCGACTTTGTCACTGCGCTCAGGGCCCCATTGGTTGCGCAGGAGGCGAAGAAGGGCGTGGGCATTCGTTTTCTATCGGGAGACTCTTCCTCGCCGACGATGGCCGACCAGAAGGACCAGGTGCTCAAGCGCTTCCCGCAGGCCAAGTGGCACTTCTGGGAACCGATCAATCGTGACAACGTCTACGAAGGCGCGCGCATGGCGTTCGGTCAGGCGGTTGAGACGACTTACAAGCTCGATGCGGCGGATGTGATCGTTTCACTCGACGCGGATTTTCTCTATGCGGGTTTCCCGGGAATGACCCGTTACGCGCGCGATTTCGCGAGTCGACGCGACCCCGATTCCGGCAATATGAGTCGGTTCTACGCAATCGAGAGCACGCCGACATCGACGGGCGCGAAGGCGGACCATCGGATCTCGATGCGGGCAGACAAGATAGAAGAGGCTGCGCACAACCTCCTGAGCGGGGGTGGTTCTGGACCAGTGGCGTTGGTTGCTGCCGATCTGGCGAAATCTCGTGGCGCCAGCGTCGTCATTCCCGGTGACCATCAGCCGCCCGTCGTTCACGCCCTCTGCCATGCAATTAATCAGCAGCTCGGCAATGTTGGCAAGACAGTCTTCTATTCCGAGCCGATCGTCAGCTATACCGGAAGCCACAACGATTCATTGAAGGAACTCATCGACGATCTGAAAGCCAACAGAGTCGAAATGCTGGTGATCCTCGGCGCGAACCCGGTTTACGACGCGCCTGCTGATTTCGGTTTCTACGATGCGCTGAAGAACAGCAGCACCCAGATGCGCATCCATGTTGGCCTGCATAATGACGAAACTGCCGCGCTTTGCCACTGGCACATCAACGAAACTCATTACCTTGAGGCCTGGGGCGATACTCGCGCCTACGATGGCACCGTCAGCCTCGTCCAGCCGTTGATTGCTCCTCTCTATCACGGAAAGAGCGCGATTGAAGTGCTGGGCTTCATTGCCGGCCAAAGTCAGCCGACGGGCCACGAGATCGTCCAGAGTTATTGGAAGTCAAAGCACGCAGGCGCCGACTTCGATATGTGGTGGCGCAAATCGCTCGAGCAGGGTTGGATCGACGGCACAACCGCGCAACCGAGGCAAATCTCTGCCAAGGCAACAAACTTCTCAACATCGATTCCTCCCGCCCAGCAAAACGCGATCGAAATCAACTTCCGCCGCGATCCTTCAATTTACGACGGACGCTTCGCGAACAACGGCTGGCTGCAGGAGCTCCCGAAGCCGCTGACGAAGCTCACCTGGGACAATCCCGTGCTCATGGGGCCCGCGATGGCCGAGCGGATGGGAATCAAGGTCATGGATACGGTCCGGGTCGAGTTGACGAGCGGCAAGTATCTCGATCTGCCCGTCTGGGTCCAGGCGGGACATCCAGATCAATCGATCACCGTTTTCCTCGGCTATGGGCGCGAGAAGGCCGGCCGCGTCGGCAACTATCAGGGATTCAATACCTACACGCTGCGAACTAGTGACGCTCCGTATTTCGCGAGCACAGTCAAGTCGATCACCAATCGCAATCAGCGCTACATTCTCGCGAGCACGCAGGGGTACCAGACGATGGATGTGGGTGACGACCATCGTCCTATTGTCCGCACCAAAGATCTCGAGGAGTTCAAGAAAGAGCCCAAGTTCGACGACGAATCACCCGCGAAAGATGAAACCCTGTATCCGGCCTACGACTATAAAGACGAGCCGTATGCGTGGGGCATGGCGATCGACCTGAACAAATGCGTGGGATGCAACAACTGCATCATCGCCTGTCAGGCGGAGAACAACATTCCGGTGGTCGGCAAGGACCAGGTCAATCATGGCCGCCACATGCATTGGTTACGCGTGGATGCCTATTATCAGGGCGACCGCGATAATCCGAAGATGCACTTCATGCCGGTTCCTTGCATGCAGTGCGAGAACGCACCGTGCGAGCTGGTTTGTCCGGTGGGCGCAACCACGCACTCGACCGAAGGCTTGAACGACATGATTTACAACCGCTGTGTGGGGACGCGGTATTGCTCGAACAACTGTCCCTACAAAGTACGGCGGTTCAACTTCTTCCTCTTTCAGGATTGGGATACACCGCAGTTCAAAATGCAGCGCAATCCTGAGGTGAGCGTTCGCAGTCGCGGTGTGATGGAGAAGTGCACGTACTGCGTGCAGCGTATTACCCAACACCGGATCGATGCTGAAGTCGCAACGGTGCGCGACGGAAAAGAAACGCGTATTCAGGATGGCGAATTACAGACGGCCTGCCAGCAGTCGTGCCCGGCAAACGCGATCGTGTTCGGAAACATCAATGACCCGAACAGCGTCGTGTCCAAGTGGAAAGCAAAAGAACGCAATTACAGTTTGCTGGCCGATTTGAATACCCGGCCACGGACAACGTATGGCGGCGAAGTAAGAAATCCGAATCCGGAGTTGGAGAAGGCTTGAGGATTACTCTGTGGCTTTGCTCTGTGAGACTCTGTGTCCTCTGTGGTGGGCTTCCAAAACCTTTACCACAGAGAGCACAGAGTGCCACAGAGCAGAACCACAGAGCTTAAGAGCTGGGCTGAAGGCTGACAGCTGAATTTTTATGGCGAGACCTACTGAAGTCGAAATTGGCGAGCAGAAAGCACCGGTCATACTGCCGGGGCAAACTTTTGCCAGCATTACGGACAAGATCGCCTCGATTGTGCTGCGCCGGCCCATTACGAATGGCTGGCTATTCGGCTTTGCGATCTGTTTCCTGATTCTGCAGTGGTTCTTGTTGGCAGTCTGCTGGCTTTTCTACAAGGGCGTCGGCGTTTGGGGCGTCAACATCCCAATCGGCTGGGGATTCGCCATTGTCAACTTTGTCTGGTGGATCGGAATCGGCCATGCGGGAACGCTGATTTCGGCAATTCTGCTTCTGCTGCGGCAGTCGTGGCGTAACTCGATCAACCGCTTCGCCGAAGCAATGACGCTGTTCGCCGTTGCTTGTGCCGGCATGTTCCCGCTGCTGCACCTTGGCCGTCCATGGCTGTTCTATTGGCTCTTCCCGTACTCGAACACCATGACGTATTGGCCGCAGTTCCGCAGCCCGCTGGTGTGGGACGTTTTCGCAGTGTCGACCTACTTCACAATCTCGCTGCTGTTCTGGTTCATTGGATTGCTGCCTGACCTCGCCACCTTGCGCGACCGGTCTGAGAATCGCATTGCAAAAATCATCTATGGCATGTTGGCCATGGGATGGCGTGGTTCTGCGCGGCACTGGGCGCGCTACGAAACTGCTTATCTGCTGCTCGCGGGCCTGGCGACACCATTGGTGCTTTCAGTACACACCGTCGTCAGCTTCGACTTTGCAATTGGCGTTGTGCCAGGATGGCATACCGCCATCTTTCCACCGTATTTCGTCGCCGGCGCCATTTATTCGGGATTCGCAATGGTGCTCATGCTTGCGATCCCCATCCGCAAGATCTACGGCCTAGAGGACTTCATCACCGAGCGCCACCTGAACAATTCGGCGATGGTGATGCTTGCTACCGGGCTGATCGTCGCCTACGGATACGGCATAGAAGCCTTCATGAACTGGTACAGCGGCAACCGGTACGACGCCTTCCTTCTGTGGAATCGTCTACACGGGCCGTATTCGTTCTTCTACTACATGTTGTTGTTCTGCAATATCGGCCTTCCGCAACTGTTGTGGATCAAGCGCCTAAGGACGAATCCCGTCTGGCTGTTCTTTGTGTCATTCGACATTCTCGTCGGCATGTGGCTGGAACGTTTCATCATCGTCGTTGTCAGTCTGCATCGCGACTTCCTGAACTCCTCCTGGGGAATGTACTACCCCACGCGGTGGGACTGGATGACCTATGTCGGCACGATTGGAATGTTCCTGGCAGCGATGTTCTTGTTCCTGCGAATTCTGCCCATGATTTCGATTTACGAGATGCGCATATTGCTACCTGAGGCAGAGGTGGAAGCGGAATGAAGCGACAGCGCATTTATGGGCTGATGGCGGAATTCGATTCGCCGACAACGCTGGTAGCCGCGGCGCACAAGACCCACGCCACGGGATACAGAAAGATTGACGCGTATAGTCCAATTCCGATAGAGGAACTGGCAGAGGCGATCGGATTTCATCACAATGGCGTGCCGCTGGTCGTCCTCGTTGGCGGCATTCTCGGCTGTGTGTCGGGTTACGCCATGCAATGGTGGATCCACACGGTGAGTTATCCATTGAACATCGGCGGCCGGCCGCTAAATTCCTGGCCTGCATTCATCGTGGTCACTTTTGAGATGACAATCCTGTTCGCCGGAATAGCCGCTGTGTTTGGGATGTTGGCATTGAATGGCCTGCCGATGCCTTATCACCCGGTGTTCAATGTTCCGCGATTCGCTTTCGCGTCGAAGGATCGTTTTTTCCTGATTATTTTTTCGTCTGATCCGATGTACAGCAGTACAGAAACGCGGGCGTTCCTGGAGAGTCTGGAGCCCAGATCGATTTCGGAGGTTCCCGGTTAAATGCGGAACTTCTGGAAGATCTCAGCGCTTTTGCTGCTCGGCATATTAGCGGGCTGCCGCCAGGATATGCACGATCAGCCGCGCTTCAAGCCGCTGGCGCAGAGTGATTTTTTCCCCGATCTGCGCTCTGCTCGCGCTCCCGTCGACGGTACCGTTGCACGCGGTGATCTGCGCGAGGACACCTATTTCTACACTGGAAAGGTGGGGCCGAATCCAGGCGACTACATGCCGTTTTCGGTGACGAAAGAGGCGCTCGAGCGGGGACAGGAGCGCTTCAACATTTATTGCGCTCCATGTCATTCACGCGTGGGTGATGGCAATGGAATGATTGTGCAGCGCGGATTCCGGCATCCGCCCTCCTACATGACTGAGCGTTTGCGGAAAGCGCCACTCGGATACATTTTCGACGTGATTACGAATGGATTTGGAGCGATGCCAGACTACTCGTCGCAGATTTCGCCGAAGGATCGCTGGGAGATTGTGGCGTACGTTCGCGCCTTGCAACTGAGCCAGTATGCTACGGCGGCAGAGATTCCAGCTGGGCAGGCAGTGCCTTCGCAGGCACCAGTATTCAGGGGCGAACCGGGGTCGGGAGCTACAAAGCCGGAGTTCGAGATGCCAAGCGCCAAAGCTGAAGGAGAGCAGCCGAAATGAGCGCGGTACGAGTGCAACTCGATCTGACACCACCTCCCATTGTGAGGGTGATGCAGAGGCGTTCCTTCATCGCCGGCGGGATCGCCGCGGTGATTGCGGTGCTTGGTGCCTTGATTCTTCATGAGTGGCAGCAGTTCTTCCGCGCTTACCTCATCGGTTTTCTCGCCTGCTTAGGTATTTGCCTGGGATCGATGGCAGTGCTGATGCTGCGACATCTGACAAAGGGGGGATGGGGCATGGTGATCCGGCGCCAACTGGGCGCCGCCATGCGAACGATCCCCTACCTGACGCTGCTCTTTGTTCCCATAGCACTTGGCGTAACGCATTTGTATGTATGGACGCAGCCGCTAGAGTCGATCCACGACAAGAAGCTGCATGAACACTTAGAGCTGGTCGCGACGTCGTACATGACGATAAAGGGTTTCATTCTTAGGGCGGCGATCTATTTTGCGATCTGGAACCTGATTTCGTTCTTGCTAACCAAGTGGTCGCGCGAGCAGGACAGCCCGACTTCACCCAGCAATTCCAGAAAATTCAAGGCTTTGAGCGCACCGGGAATCATTCTGTACGCCTTCACGATTTCCTTTGCGGGGATCGATTGGGTCATGTCGCTCGACCCGACGTGGAGCTCGACGATGTTCGGACTACTGATCCTGGTCGGCGAGCTGATGATAGCGTTGGCTTTTGCCATCGTCGTGGAGCGCATTCTGTACCGCTACAAGCCGATGTCGGAGCTGCTGAAGCCGGATCATGTTCACGACCACGGCAAGCTGATGCTGACGTTCATCATGGTGTGGGCGTATTTCTCTTTCTCGCAGTGGCTCATCCTTTGGGCGGGCAATATTCCGGAAGAGATTACGTGGTACATCCGCAGATTGAACGGCGGCTGGCAATTTGTGGGATTGTTCCTGGCCATTTTTCAGTTTGTGGTGCCATTCGTGATCCTGCTGTCGCGTTCCTTTAAGCGAGACATCACGCGTCTGGTGTGGCTGGCGGCCTGGGTCATCATCATGAGATTTGTCGATCTTCTCTGGTTGATCGAACCCAATTTTTCGACGACCCTTACGGTGACCTGGCTCGACATTGCAGTTCCGGTCGCGATTACCGGAATTTGGATGGGGGTGTTTTTCCGGAATCTCGGGTCGCTCCCGCTGGTTCCGGCATACGACGTTGACGCCAGCGAAGTCTTGGAAGTTGCGCATGAGTGAAGAACTGATCCGGAACGGCGAGAACGAGGAAGTCGAATTCGAGCGGGAGGATCTCAGTCCCCGGTCAGTGATCTCGTTTTTCGTAGGATTGGCGGTCGCCGGCGTTCTTATCTACTTTGTGCTCACCGGCATATACAAGTTGCTGGATGCATACGAGGCTCGCAATCAACCGCAGCAGAATCCTCTAGCAAAGACGCGACGGGCAGACACGAGGACGGTCACGAGCGGGGACGTACAACAGTTTCCGGAGCCTCGCCTGGAATCGAACGAGCGAACCGAACTGAATGGCTTCCGGCTGCGGGAAGAGCAGACGTTAAACAGCTACGGATGGGTCGACCAGAAGGCTGGCATCGTCCACATTCCGATCGACCGAGCCATGGAACTGATCGTGGAACGCGGCCTTCCGACGCGCCCACAAGCTGGAACTGTGCCGCCATCGCCGGTTAATACGGCGCGAGAAGCGGCGGCGAAAGCAGACCGCAGCCAGAAAGCGCCGGCAAAGCCGCCGAACCAGTAAAGGAAGGAATGCAAGTGTTTCGCAAAAAGAGTCCGATCTCGCGAAAGGTGCTGCTGGCTGGGCTGGTCATCGCTGGCATGTCAGGACCAGCCTGGAGTCAGGGCATGGTGAACGGCAGCATGTCGCCGCCGGCGAATATGCGCCCTCCAGGACTACAAAATGTCGGGATTGAGCAGCACCTTGACGAACAGATTCCGGCAGATCTCGCGTTCCGGGATGAAAGCGGCAAGACGATTCGCCTGGGTGAATATTTTGGAAGTAAACCGCTTATTCTGAACCTGGTTTACTACCAATGTCCGATGCTCTGTGGAGAAGTTCTGTCGGGACTCGAGAGTGCGTTGCGAGTTCTGAAATTCGATGTGGGTAAAGAATTCGATGTGCTGACCGTGAGCTTCGACCCTCGCGAGACTCCCGCAATAGCGACGGCAAAGAAGGCTGAGTTCCTCAAGCGTTATGGACGGCCCGGAGCCGAACAGGGGTGGCACTTCCTTACGGGATCGCAGGAATCCATCGATGCCCTTACCAAGACTGCGGGATTTCAGTACCAGTTCAACAAGGAGTCGGGCCAATTCGCACATGCAACGGCGATCATGATCCTGACACCCGAGGGCAGGATTTCGCAGTATTACTACGGAATGGATTACGCGCCCAAGGACTTGCGGCTTGGATTAATTCAGGCGTCGAACAATAAGATCGGCAACGTTGTGGATCAGGTCCTGCTGTACTGCTATCACTATGATCCGCAGACCGGCAAGTATGGAGCAGTGATTACGCGCGTCCTGCGCTTGTCAGCGATCGCGACTATGTTGTGCGTTGGAATTCTGATTGCGGTGATGTCTGCACGCGGTCCGAATCGCAAGGGAGCAGGCCAGACCGCATAGATATGTTTAACAATTTTCCACTTTGGCCAACGAACGCTTCGACGATTGCAGGTGATGTCGACGCGCTCTTCATATTCTTGTTGGTCGTCACCGGCCTGGTAAGCATTGCCATCTTTATTTTGATTCTGTTTTTCGCGGCGAAATACCGTCGCCGCCCCGGCATCGAAGCCGAGCAGGTCGAGGGATCTACACCTCTAGAAATTACCTGGTCGATTATCCCACTGGGTGTTTTTCTTGTGATCTTTGCTTGGGGAGCCATCATTTATTTTCATGAGCGAACACCCGCAAAGGGCGCGACAGATGTTTATGTCGTGGCCAAGCAATGGATGTGGAAACTGCAGCACGAAGGCGGGCAACGCGAAATCAATGAGCTGCACATCCCGGTGGGCCGTGACGTCCGCATGATCATGACATCGCAGGACGTAATTCACAGCTTTTACGTGCCGGCATTCCGCATCAAGCAGGACGTTCTACCCGGTCGCTACAGCTATACGTGGTTCCATGCCACCAAGCCCGGTACATACCACCTGTTCTGCGCAGAATATTGCGGAACACAGCACTCCGGGATGATTGGCCAGGTTGTAGTGATGGAGCCTTCGCAATATGAATCCTGGCTGAGCGGTGGAGCGACCAGCGGGTCGCTGGCGCAAAACGGGGAAACGCTTTTTCAGCAACTGGGATGTACTACGTGTCATCGGTCAGACGTACAAGGGCGGGGGCCCAATTTGGTCGGAGTATTCGGAAAGACGGTGGCTCTGGAAGACGGGCGCACAGTTACAGCTGACGAAGACTACATACGCGAGTCGATATTGAACCCTGGGGCGAAGGTGGCGAGTGGATTCAAGCCTATTATGCCAACCTTCCAGAGCATCGTGAGTGAGGAACAAGTGAATCAACTGGTTGCGTACATAAAGTCGTTGGGTCGACCAGCAACGGGTGTGGCTGGGACTCCAATCGTAGGTTCACCTCAGACGCAACCGCAGAACCCGAAGGTGCAATAACCATGGCAACGGCCATAACCATTCCTGCGGAACGTGAGCATTACCTGAACAAAGAGCACGGTATCAGTTCATGGTTGCTGACGACCGACCACAAGCGGATCGCGCTGCTCTACCTGCTGTCGATCACATTCTTCTTCTTTATTGGTGGATTCTTCGCGCTCCTGATTCGGCTGGAACTCCTGACTCCGGCAGGGGACCTGGTGCAGGCGGACACCTACAACAAGCTGTTCTCCATGCATGGGCAGGTGATGGTGTTCTTCTTCCTGATCCCATCAATTCCTGCTGTGTTGGGAAATTTCCTTGTTCCGCTCATGATCGGGGCGAAGGATCTTGCCTTCCCCAAGATCAATTTGTTGAGCTGGTACCTGTATGTGATCGCGGGGATCATGATGCTCCACGCCATGATCACTGGCGGCGTGGACACTGGTTGGACTTTCTACACGCCGCTGAGCACCGCATTCAGCAACACGCATGTGATTGAAGCCGGGCTGTCGATCTTCGTTGCCGGATTCTCGTCCATCTTCACCGGACTGAATTTCGTGGTCACGATCCACCGCATGCGCGCGCCGGGCATGACATGGTCCCGAATGCCCCTTTTCATCTGGGCGCACTATGCGACAAGCATCATTCAATTGCTGGGCACCCCGGTTCTGGCAATCACGCTGGTACTGGTGGTATTGGAGCGAGCATTCCACCTATGCATCTTCGACTCGACCTGCGGTGGAGATCCTCTGCTCTTCCAGCACCTGTTCTGGTTCTACTCGCATCCCGCGGTCTACATCATGATCTTGCCGTCGATGGGAGTGGTCACAGAGATCATCACTTGCTTCTCCCGCAAGCGGGTTTTCGGGTACAAGTTCATCGCACTTGCGAGCATCTCGATTGCGGTATTCGGATTCCTCGTCTGGGCTCATCACATGTTCGTGGCGGGCATGTCGGTTTACGCGGCGCTAGCCTTCTCCCTGCTCAGTTACTCGGTCGCCGTGCCCTCCGCAATCAAGGTGTTCAACTGGACCGCGACCATGTACAAGGGATCGATCAGTTATTCGACCCCGATGCTATATGCTTTCGGCTTCATTGGCCTTTTCACCATGGGCGGCATGACAGGACTCTTTCTAGCCTCGCTCGGAATCGATGTCCACGTCACCGATACCTACTTCGTGGTCGCGCACTTCCACTACATCATGGTGGGAGGGGCAGTCATGGGATACCTGGGTGGCATGCACTTCTGGTGGCCGAAGATTTCCGGCCGCATGTATCCAGAAGGATGGGGGCGCCTGGCTGCACTGATCGTTTTCATCGGATTCAACCTGACGTTCTTCCCGCAATTCATTCTGGGATATCTCGGGATGCCGCGGCGGTACTGGCAGTATCCGCCTGAGTTCCAAGTGTTGAATGTGCTCTCGACGGCAGGCTCGACGATTCTGGCAGTAGGTTACGTATTGCCGATGGTGTACTTCCTGTGGTCGATGCGCTACGGAAAGATCGCGAGCGATAATCCTTGGGGAGCGGCGGGATTGGAATGGAAGGCCTCTTCTCCGCCGACTACTTTCAATTTTGACGAAACTCCCGTTGTAACCTGGGAAGCCTACAACTACGACGAAATCCCTACCCCAGAGGAGGTCGCCGTTGAGCGATAGTCCAGCGACCATGGAACACGGACACAGCCCCGCGCTACGGCATCATTTCGTCGACGTAGAGCAGCAGCGCAATGCCGCCTCGCTAGGCATGTGGCTATTCCTGGCGACGGAAATCATGTTTTTCGGCGGGATGTTTTGCGCGTATCTGATTTATCGGGTCTCGTACTTCAAGGAGTTCGCGGCAGGCAGTCAGTCGCTGCAGTTGGAAGTTGGTGCTGCGAATACCGTAGTCCTCATCTGCAGCAGTTTGACCGTTGCCCTAGGCGTTCGCGCCGCGCAGATGGGCAAACGGCGCCTGCTTGTAATGCTTCTTTTGCTGACTATGCTATTCGGACTCACATTTCTCGGCGTAAAAGCATACGAATGGCATCGAGAATATAAGGAGCACCACGTTCCAGGCTTTGGCTTTGACGCGAAGAACCTGATCGAAGAACATCCCAATTTGGGGATTGATCCGCAGCATGCGCAAGTTTTTTACTCTCTCTATTTCGCGATGACCGGCATGCACGCGATCCACATGATCATCGGCGTGGGATTGTTTACCTGGCTCACGTTCATGGCCTGGCGGGGCGATTATGGACCTGAGTACTACACGCCAGTCGAGAACGCCGGGTTGTACTGGCACTTTGTCGACATTATCTGGATCTACCTGTTCCCGCTGTTGTACCTGATCGATCGAAAACCATTAGGGTGAGCCATGTCTGAACATATTCTGTCTTCAAAACTTTATTACACAATTTGGATCATCCTGATGGTATTGACTGTCGTGACAGCATGGGTTGCGACTGTCGATCTCGGGCCGTTGAACACAATCGTTGCGCTCGCGATTGCAACCGGCAAAGCGCTGATTGTGACGTTGTTCTTTATGCACGTGAAGTACACGAGCGAAAAATTGACCAAGACAGTCATCATCTCGGCTCTCTTCTTTTTCCTGGTACTGCTTGCTCTCAGCATGGCGGATTACGGTACGCGCCACCTGATGTGATAAGCGGCTTTCGAGTCTCCAGGGTCGTCGCCCTGCCCTCAAGATGACAATCGTTGGAGTTGGCCAATGGCAGGCTATCGCTGCAACCTGCCCGTCAATTGCGTTATACTCCGCCGTCAGGAAATCGAGGTGAATTATGGCCTTTTGCAACTCTTGCGGAACCACACTGCAGCCAGGCGCGAAATTCTGCTCGAAGTGCGGTGCGACGCTCCCGATGGCCACACCCGGAACACCCGCGCCAACACCGTCTGCGCCTCCTAGTCCCGGGCAAAGCAGCAATGCGGTCAAGATTGTGCTGATCGTGGTGGCGGTGCTGGTCGGACTCGGAATCATCGGCGCAGCAACGGCGGGATTCGTGGCGTGGAGACTTGCCCATGGAACGCACGTTGAGACCCGGGAGGGAAAGGTCAGGGTCGAAACCCCACTTGGTACGGTTGTGAGTTCGGACGACTCTGAAGATGCCATCAAGCAACTGGGCGTGGATGTCTATCCGAACGCTCGAGTGCTCAAAGGAAGCGCCGCAACGGTTGCGGCCGGCAATGTTCATACCGTCGCGGCGGAGTTTGAAAGTGACGATCCGCCCGAGCGTGTCGCCGACTTCTACAAGTCAAAGCTGCCTCACGCCAACGTTACAGTGAGCGACGAAAAGAATTTCTCGATTGTTTCAACGGAAGGCCACAGCTTCGTCACCGTGAACATCGAGGCCGAAGACGGTAAGACAAAGATACATATTGCAAATGTAAGCGGTAAGGGCACTGCGGGCGCTTCCTCTTCGAGCGAGAGCAATTGATCGTCCGGTAGACCATGCAGGACAACCTCGTTCAGATCGCGCGCGCGGCTCGCTCGACCACCGTGGACGCCGCAGCACTCGCTGACAGACTTCGCCGCAACCTTCGCGGTGAAGTGAGGTTCGACAAAGGTAGCCGCGCTCTCTACGCTACCGATGGCTCAAACTATCGTCAGATTCCTATCGGGGTTGTCCTTCCGCGCGATACTGACGACGTAATCACTGCGGTTTCTCTTTGCCGAGAATTTAACGCTCCGCTGTTGTGCCGTGGCGCTGGTACGTCTTTAGCTGGGCAATGCTGCAACATAGCGGTCATCCTGGACACTTCCAAGTACATGACGCGGATTCTCGAAATCGATCCGAAGACGCGCCGTGCACGCGTTCAGCCAGGCGTTGTTCTGGATCATTTACGGGATGCTGCGGAACGCTATCACCTGACCTTCGGCCCCGATCCCGCCACACACAACCGCTGCACTCTAGGTGGGATGATCGGCAATAACTCCTGTGGAGTGCATTCGGTCATGGCGGGCAAGACGGATGAAAACATTGAGAAGCTCGATGTTCTCACCTATGACGGGGTCCGGCTCAATGTTGGTGCAACCTCCGAGGAAGAGCTCGGGCGAATCATCAGAACGGGCGGCCGCAGTGGGGAGATCTACGCGGGACTCAAAAACATTCGGGATCGCTACGCAGAGCTGATCCGTCAACGCTATCCCAGGATTCCACGCAGAGTGTCGGGCTACAACCTGGATTACCTGCTGCCAGAAAATGGATTCAACGTGGCGCGGGCGCTGGTTGGGTCGGAAGGCACGTGCGTCACCGTTCTTGAGGCGACTTGCAAGCTGGTTGAGAGTCCTCCGGAACGACTGCTGATGGTCGTTGCATATCCGGACATTTATCAGTGTGCGGATCGAGTGCCCGAAATCATGGCGCATCAGCCAATCGGGCTTGAGGGCATCGATGACTACCTAGTCGATTACACGAGACGCAAAGGCATCAATTCCGAAGGACTTGTGTTGCTTCCACCGGGAGGAGGATGGCTTCTCGTCGAATTCGGCGCAACAACTGCGGCAGAAGCCGAATCGCAAGCGAAAGGCTTGATGCGAGCACTCGCACAGAGCGCACAACCGCCCGAGATGCGCCTCTTCACCGACAAAGAACTTGCGAAGCGCGTCTGGGAGGTGCGCGAATCCAGTCTGGGCGCGATTTCTCACGTTCCCGGCGAACCGCTGAGTTGGGAAGGATGGGAAGATTCGGCTGTCGCTCCTGAAAAACTCGGACAGTATCTACGCGATTTGCGCAAACTGATGTCGGAATACAACTACCGCGGAACTCTTTATGGACACTTCGGCCATGGCTGCGTGCACTCGCGTACCAGCTTCGATCTGGAAACGAGCGCGGGCATCCGTCAGTTCAGAAGATTTGTTGAAGAAGCCGCAGACCTAGTCGTGCGTTATGGCGGATCGCTTTCCGGAGAACACGGGGATGGGCAGGCACGCGCCGAATTGCTGCCGAAGATGTACGGTCCGGAACTGATGCAGGCATTTCGAGAGTTCAAGGCTGTCTGGGATCCGGATTGGCGGATGAATCCCGGCAAGGTGATCGAAGCCTATGCCCTCGATGAGAACCTCCGTTTGGGAGCCAACTACCGGCCATGGGAACCGGAAACGCACTTCCAATTCCCCGACGATAACGGCAGCCTGGCACACGCCACCCTGCGATGCGTGGGAGTCGGCAAGTGCCGGCGTGACGACGGTGGAGTGATGTGCCCCAGCTTTCGGGTTACGCGCGACGAGGAACACTCGACGCGAGGGCGAGCGCACCTGTTGTGGGAGATGACGAAGGGCGATGTCATCCAAGATGGCTGGCGAGACAAACACATCAAGCAGTCACTCGATCTTTGCCTCTCATGTAAGGGCTGCAAGAGCGAGTGCCCTGTCGCAGTCGATGTCGCGACGTACAAGGCTGAGTTCCTGTCTCACTACTACCATGGCAGGGTGCGTCCTCCAGGCGCTTACCTGTTCGGAAACATCGATCTGTGGGCACAAGTAGCGTCGAATGTGCCGGGCCTGGCTAACCTTGTTACTCAAACACCTGTCTTGCGTGACATCACCAAGGTCGCGGCAGGAATTCCGCGCGAGCGTGAGATTCCAGCCTTCGCACCGCAAACTCTTCGAGGCTGGTTCGAGCGGCGAGGGCAAAGGAACGAAAATGCGCTGCCGGTGCTGTTGTGGCCCGACACGTTTAATAATTACTTTCTGCCTGATACGGCCAAGGCTGCCGTTGAAGTGCTCGAGGCCGCAGGCTACGAGGTGGTCCTTCCGCGCGTGCCGCTATGTTGCGGACGTCCTCTTTACGACTTCGGGATGCTGGATCGGGCGAAGCGCCTTTTATTACAAATTCTCGACGCGCTTACAGAGGAGATTGAAGCAGGAGTTCCACTCGTCGTGCTAGAACCGAGTTGCGCGGCGGTTTTTCGGGATGAGTTGCTAAACCTGTTTCCTGATGACCGGCGCGCAAGACAGTTGGCGGAGCAAACCTTCCTATTGGGCGAGTTCCTGGAGAAGAAAGCTTCCCATTTCGTGCTGCCAAGACTTCCACGCAGAGCCTTGTTGCATGGGCACTGCCATCAAAAGTCACTGATGAAGATGACGGATGAGGAGTCTGTCCTTACAAGGATGGGAGTCGAGTTCCACACGCCAGCCCCGGGATGCTGTGGCATGGCAGGATCGTTCGGTTTCGAGGGGGACAAATACGATGTTTCGATTGCAATCGGCGAGTTGGAACTGATGCCCGCCGTCCGGGAGGCTGCGCCCGAGACTCTGATCATCGCTGACGGTTTCAGTTGTCGCGAACAGATTGCGCAGGGATCGCATCGGAACGCGCTGCACCTGGCAGAAGTTATCCAACTCGCTTTGCACGGTGCTGTGGCAGCCTTTCCCGAACGGCCGCGGGCCGACGCACGTAAGAAAGAAGTACTGAAATCGATGCGTCGAGCTGGTGTCACGTTGGCAGCAACTGCGGTTGGAGCCGTAGCACTGTGGGCTTTATCGCGGAGGCGGTAACCCATCGTTCAAACTGGCGAGTGGCCATCCCCGCTATACCTTCATGGATCGCATGTATTCGGCACTAATTTTTAGAGAATCCAATGCGGGTTTATCGTAGTCTTCCTGCTCGACGAACATGTGTTTGATCTCAGCTTTCTTGGCGGCTTCGAATATTGGGCGATAATCAATGCTGCCGCGGCCGAGCTCTGCGGAAACGGGCTCCGAGGTTTTGTTGGCGTTGCTCAGCTTGAAGTCTTTGACATGAAACATAGAGATTCGCTTCGGGTAACGAGTCAGGTAGTCTATGGGATTCTTGCCCGCGACAACCACCCACCCACAGTCCATTTGCATGCTCACCTTTGATGGATCCGTTAGCCGAAGCAGTTCGTCATAAAAGACAACGCCATTCTCTGAACGGAACTCCCCTGTGTGATTGTGATAGGCAAAATGCATTCCAGCAGCATGGATGCGCTCACCAACCTGGTTGAACTGTTCGGCGTTCCAGCGCCAGTCGTCGAGCGTCAGTTCGTCGTCTGAGATGGAAGATTTCTTGCGCGCAGGATTCTTCTTCGGGGACGGACACACCATGTAGTCGAAGCCAAGATCCTTGGCATATTGAATGGTCTGGTCGGAACCTAACTCATCGAGAGAGTAATGCCCACTCACGCAGCGCAAGCCCACACGATCCATGGTCTGCTTCACATCGCGGGCACTCCGGCCATAAAAGCCGGCGGCCTCAACTTCGCGATAGCCAAGTGCAGCCAATTGGTGCAGTGTTCCCTCATAGTCTTTGGGTAGCAGGTCGCGGACCGAATACAACTGCAAGCCGATGGGCAGGCCTAGAGGTTCGGCCACGAGCCATGGCGCGCTCTTAAGCAATGCCGCGCCGCCCAGGGAAATGGATGTGGTTTTCAAGAACGCTCGTCGCGGAATCGTGCGCATATTTGTCCCTCACTCATCGTGTACTCCAACTTCCCATCGGGATTGTATGCGAAAGCTGGGGATGAGCGCGGTGATAGCAAGCCCTAGTCGCGAGTTATGAGGGTCGCACTGGAACGCCTTGTGGAAGGTCAGCCGCTTCCCTGCCGTACCACCGGCACACATGACGGCTGTCAGGGCTTTGGAACCGCAATCGAAACGGCTTTAAAAGTCAAAACCGATTGGGCTGGGATGATAGCTTCCAGGCCGCCCGTGGCCACTGTAATTTCGGTTGGGTCAGGCAATTGGGGCACAGGTGAGTGCGGATGCACACCGCCCACCGAATCAATGGACACGCCGGTGGTTGAGCCACCAGGGAAGGGGGAGTTCGAGCGACCGCGACCCTCGCGAGTGTATTGATTGGTGCTCAGATGGTAGGCACCTTTCTCGGTGTCGATTGTCTCAAGACGAATTGAAACGGAACCTGGAAAGGTCGCTTTCCCCTGGACACTATGCTCGGCTGCAGAAACGATGCCATGGGCCCGGGACCCTGCTGGAGCGATGAGCTTGCCGTTGACTGAAAGGTCGTTCACCAAGACACCGTCTACTGGATCCCCGATCAGGGAGCGGTCCGAACTGACGGTGTCGCTGATGCGGACGGAGATTTTGGATCCGCGTCCGAAATCACCTGCAAAGAGATTGATGGTTGCAGCGAGGAGAAATGCTATGCCCAAGCGCCAGTGCCTCATAAGGCCCCCTAAAAGCGGAATTCTACTCCGGGATGGAAGTGGCGATGAAAGGTACTTAGATAGATGTGGAACGAAGTGAGCTTAGATGCCTGACTTCGAATCTCACGCAACCGCGAACGGAATTCGACACAGATTGTTGTTGTCTACGGCGAGTCGACCACGCACAGTTCGTCTCACAGCTTACATACAGCCGGCGTCTCGGAAGCCCCGTGCCAGTCGGTGTATGCTATGCAAGATAACGATGACCGAAGCTGAGATCTTGGGAATTTCTTGGTCCGGCCACTGCCATTTTCCGGCCCGCCTTCCCTGAATGAGCCTTCCCGTAGAGCGTTTTCGGGTAAAAGTCCTCCAGCTCAGAGGGACAATCTCTTATGTTAATGATTCTACACGACTTGTACCGGCGTTGCTGGCGCTGAACTCTCGGCCACTCGCCAGAGACGTTCACTTTCTGGGACAATAGAGGGGTGGGAGACGACCTCCCAGTGGACGTTCCAGCCATCTACTAACGCCTATGAGCACGGAAATCCAATCCCCGGCCACGGTAACTGAGCCGGCCTCTAGCTTGGTCAGAACCCAGGACAAGTACCTGAACGGGTCAGTTCTGGTGCTGATTCAGTTTGACGTATGCGAGGAGATACGGCTGGACCGGCTAAGAGAGATTTTCGGAGCTAGGACGTTAGCGCATCCCTCGTTTAAGCATCCCGCGCCGGGGTATGTCAGGTATAAACGACCGCCCGTGGTGGAACCGATTGAACCGCTGGTTCTCGAGTCTGGCGAGCGGCTGCTGGGGCAGATCAAGTATTACGACTACGGCGTACTCAGCGTGGTGCTGGAGCTGCCGTTCTCGGGCGACTGGGACACTCTGGTCCGCCTAGGAAGCCGGTGGGTTTGGGACGTGGATTTTGCCGCGTGTGCTTCCCGGATTGTCCGCCAGAAGCTTGAGCAGGCTCGTCCGGCTCTGGTGAAACCCTACGCAGAGTGGCTGAGCGAGGATTACTTTATTTTCCATCTTCGCGAGGTGCAAGGTTCGCCATCCGCCGAACAGCTGGTGAAGTCTAACGGAGCGCAGATCGCGCAGATTGTTCGCGGCGAGACCATGCAACTTTCCGACGGCGAGATCAATGAGATTTTGCAATCGCGGATTTCGTACTATCCCAACGACCTGAGCGTGATCGGCTACAACGCGGCGTTCTTGTACGACAGCCCTTCGGGCGCAGAGTCGGCGATCCAGTTGCTGGAGTATTCGAATTCGCAGCTGCTGGAGTTCCGGCACTACGACGAATTGCTCACACGGGAGTTGGAGCGGGTCTACGCTTCGATGGATAAGGGCACGGGAATGCTGGCCCGCTGGCGTCTGGCGCGGGATGCCGCGAAGCTGCACACTGTGCTGCTCGATGTCTCGGAGCTGACCGAGCATGCAGATAATGCGATCAAATTTCTGAGCGACATGTTCGCCGCGCGGCTGTACAAGCTTGCGGCTTCCAAGGTCGGCGTACCCGATTACAAAGACCTCGTGACGCAGAAGGTCCACACCGCCGAGGAGCTCTATCGCTTCATGGTGGACCAGTTCAACCAGAGCCGGGCATTCGTGCTCGAATTGCTGGTGGTCATCATTTTGGTCATTGAGCTGTTCTACTTCTTCCAGGGAAAACTGTAGGAACAGTCGTCAGCTCTTAGTCGTCAGCCTTCAGCAAAACCTTCGTTCACTATCCTCCCATCGATCTCTGATTTTGAATTTCCCCGCGATTGCTCTATTGTTTCCAACGACAATTTAGTCTCTCCGTTTTCGCATTTGGCTAATTGCCAGAAGCTAGAGGCCAGGAGCTTGTTTCCATGCGTGGACTGAACGGCAAGCGTGTGCTCATTACGGGCGGCGGTAGCGGGATTGGCGCGGCGACGGCGGCGAGGTTTGTGGAGGAGGGCTCCCACGTCTGCATTCTGGATCGCGACGCCAAGGCTCGGGAACAGATTCGCAAGCAACTTCCGGGATTGAAGGGAACGCTCGCCGCCGACGTATCCAAGCTGGATGAAGTAAAGTCGGCGTTGGCGGAAGCCGTGAAGGCAATGGGCGGAGTAGATGTGCTCATCAATAATGCCGGCATCAGCATCCGGCATAACTTTCTCGAGATCACGCCGGAAGAGTGGGACAGGATCATGGCGGTCAACCTGACCGGCGTCTTTTATATGGCCCAGGCGGCGGCGCGGCATATGTGGGATCGTGGCAGTGGTGTGATCCTGCAGACAGCGTCGACCAATGGAATCGTGGGGCACCGATATTATGCGGACTACAACGCCACCAAGGCGGGCGTGATTGAGCTGACCAAGAGCATGGCCCTGGAATTGGCGCCGAAGGTTCGCGTGAACGCCGTTGCGCCAGGTTATGTGCTGACGCCCATGCAGCGGGCGGAGTACACGGAGGAAATGCTGGAAGAGGTGAATCAGAAGATTCCGCTGCGAAGGCATGCCCAGCCGGAAGAGATAGCCGCGCTGTTCGCGTACTTAGCGTCAGATGATGCGGCGTATGTGACGGGGCAGGTGGTAACGATCGATGGTGGAGAGATTGCGGGAGGCTTAGCGAGCCGATGAAAAGTTTGGCGAAGAACAAAGGGTCTCTCCACTACGCTCAGCGCTGCCTCGCTCCGGTCGAGATGACAGAGTTTAGAAGAATCTTTTGCCGTGAATAGCAGCTTACAAGATAAGGTCGCTCTGATCACTGGCGGTGCATCCGGCATTGGGCGGGCTGCGGCGCTCTTGTTTGCGAAGGAGGGAGGAGCGGTTGCAATCGCGGACCTAAACGCCAATGCCGGTCAGGAGGTTGTGCACGAGATTGCTTCCCTGGGTGGCCACGGTCTCTTCCAACCGTGCGACGTCACCAGCGCCGCAGACTGTATGCGCGTTGTGCAGCACGTGGTCCAGGAGTTCGGCACAATTGACATTCTGTTTAACAATGCCGGAATCATTCGCCGTGCATCGGTGGTCGATCTCGACGAGTCGGACTGGGACCGCGTGATGGCGGTGAATGTGAAGTCGATATACCTGATGTCGAGAGAGGTCATCCCAGTCATGCAAAGGAATGGCGGAGGGTCGATCATCAATACAGCTTCTGGCTGGGGATTGGCCGCAGGGCCGAAAGCCGCCGTCTATTGTGCCTCGAAGGGCGCGGTCGTGTTGCTGACGAAGGCCATGGCAATCGATCACGGACCGGAGAAGATTCGCGTAAACTGCATCTGCCCCGGAGATACGGATACCGCGATGCTGCGCGCCGAAGCTCATCAACTGGGTGAGCGTGATGATCGTTTTCTCGAGGAGGCCGCGCGACGGCCCCTCGGCAGGGTTGGTAAGCCGGGCGAGATTGCGCAAGCGGCGCTTTATCTGGCGAGCGATGCGGCGTCGTTCGTCACGGGAACGGCCCTGGTGGTTGATGGGGGAGGATTGGCGTGACTCAGTCGTCAGCTACCAGTCGTCGGTCGTCAGCCAGAGCTCACGTGATGATCTCGACAAGGAAAAGGCACGTATTGGTTGTTGCTAGAAGCTGAGGGACTGATGACCTGCTAGCTGACTAGTGCCTTCTTATGCGCTTGGAAAACAAAGTCGCTCTTATCACCGGAGGCACGTCTGGTATTGGCGAAGCAACGGCCCTGATGTTCGCCAAGGAGGGCGCTGCCGTAGCCATTACGGGCCGGAACGAATCCCGGGGGCATGCGGTTAGTGCTCGCATTCTTGAGAGCGGCGGCAAGACCATTTTCGTCCGCACAGACGTCCGCAAAGCGGCCGAGTGCGAGCGGGCAGTGGCCGAGACCGTTTCATCTTTCGGCCGTGTCGACATATTGTTTAACAATGCCGGCATCTACTATCCGCAGACGACCCTGGAGTGCAGCGAGGAAGAATGGGACCTGCAAATCGACATCAACCTGAAGGGGACGTTCCTGATGTCGAAGGCGGCGCTGCCGGGGATGATTGCGCAGGGCTCGGGCAACATCATTAACAACAGCTCGGGATGGGGCATTGTAGGTGGCGATCATGCCGTGGCGTACTGCGCGTCGAAAGGTGGAGTAGTGCTGCTAACCAAAGCCATGGCGATCGATCATGGCCGCCAGGGGATTCGAGTCAACTGTATTTGTCCAGGGGATGTTGAGACTCCGATGCTGCCTGAAGACGCGCGCATGCGCGGTCTGAAGTGGGAGGATTACATTGCGGGCTGCGCGAATCGTCCGCTGGGTCGGGTGGGCACGGCCGATGAAATTGCGAAAGGCGTGCTTTTTCTGGCTTCGGAGGACTCATCATTCATGACGGGAGCGGCTCTGGTGGTCGATGGCGGAGGAACCGCCGACTGAACGAGGCGGCGAAAACTGTCAAGCACGATCAATGACACCCAATTGGCAGCAGGGTTAGAATACCGGGCAGTTTGCCGAATGTAGCGACTCGGGGAGGTTGTAATGAAGGGAACGATGATGGAGTTCCCGCTAACACTCGGGCACCTGCTGGAGCGTGCCGGAAAGATCTTTCCAAACGTTGAAGTTGTTTCGAGCCGCCCTGACAACTCCATTCATAGATATACCTACCACGAAATGTACCGTCGAGCGCGGGCACTGGCGGGTGCGTTACAGAAGCTCGGGTTGAAATGTGGAGATCGTGTCGCCACGCTGATGTGGAATCAGTACGCGCACCTCGAGGCATACTTTGGGATACCGAGCGCGGGTGGCGTGCTGCATACACTCAACCTGAGATTGCATCCCGACGAACTTGCCCACATCGTCAACGATGCGCAAGATCGCTATCTGATTGTCGATGATGTGTTGCTTCCTCTCTATGAGAAAGTGCGCGACAAGATATCGATAGAGCGGCTCTTCGTAGTTCCCTTCAGCGGCACACCGCTGCCGAAGGGGTACGACGGCTACGAATCGTTATTGGAAAGCAGTGGCGATTTAACCGACCCGAGGCTGGATGAGCACGACGCGGCTGCCATGTGCTACACATCAGGCACAACCGGAAAGCCAAAGGGCGTCGCCTACTCGCACCGTGCGATTGCGTTGCATTCTTATTGCATCTCGCTTCCCGACAGCTTCTCGATTTCGCGTAACGATTGCATATTGCCCGCGATGTCGATGTTTCATGCCAATGCATGGGGATTGCCCTATGCAGCGGTGATGAATGGCAGCAAGCTGGTGTTGCCAGGACCAAATCTTCAACCCGAGCACCTGCTGGAACTTCTCGAAACTGAGCGAGTCACGCTGACTGGGGCTGTTCCAACCGTGTGGCTGGGGGTAATTGATGCCATGGAACGCCAGCCGCAACGCTGGCACTTGGTACCCGGGTTGCGGGTAGTGGTGGCAGGATCGGCGGCACCGGAGAGCCTGTTTCGAAGATTCGAGAAGTTTAATGTGCAAGTCATCCAGCCGTGGGGTATGACGGAGACTACTCCGATTGCCACTGTTTGCACGTTGAAGCCGCATATGGAGAGTTGGTCTGACGACCGAAGGTTTGAGCTTCGCGCGCGGCAGGGATTGCCGACACCATTTACAGATATTCGCGCAATCGGGGACGAAGGCGAAGTTCCGTGGGACGGTCAAACGCCGGGCGAGCTAGAGGTCCGCGGACCGTATATCGCAGCTAATTATTACAACCTTCCGGAAGAGCGCCATCGCTGGTCGGAGGACGGCTGGCTACGCACAGGGGATGTCGTCACAATCGATGCCGAAGGCTACATGAAGATCACCGACCGCACAAAGGACCTTATCAAGTCGGGAGGCGAGTGGATCAGTTCGGTGGATCTGGAGAACGCTCTGGTGTCGCATCCGGCTGTGAGAGAAGCCGCGGTGGTGGCGGTACCGCATGAGAAGTGGGTAGAGCGGCCTCTCGCTCTCCTGGTGGTCAAGGACGATGCGAAGGTCACACCGGAAGAGTTGCGCGAATTTCTTTCACTAAAGTTCGCCAAGTGGCAGTTGCCGGATGATTTCATCTTCGTTCCCGAATTGCCTCACACGTCAACGGGCAAACTTCTCAAGTCGCACTTGCGCAAGCAGTTCAAAGACTGGTCGTGGACATCGGTGAAGGCGGGGGCATAGGAAGGCGCGCGATCAGGCGCACATCGCCTCCAAGTCGGTTCTTAGGGATTCGTGGCCGCCGGCAATTCTCCGCGGCGCCTCCAAAAATAAATGGCAAATGCCACCGCAACCAGGGGCAGTACGGCTCCAAACTCGTCGATATACCAGGCGGTCTTGCCGGCATCTTTCGTGATGGGCGTGAAGATGGACTGAACGTAGAGATTATGGCTGGCGTGGAGGATCGCCCCGGTCCACAGGCTCCCTGATTTGAGGCGCATCCAGGCGAAGACAAAGCTGATGGAGATCACAAGTACGGTGAAGCACGTCAGGGCATACCAAGTCTTAGTTCCAGAGTTGTAGTCGCCAAAGATGAGAATGGGATAATGCCACAGCGACCAGACCACTCCACTGAACAGGGCCGTCTTGGTATAGGACATGTTGCGATAAAGCTCCGGGACAAAGAATCCACGCCAACCGATTTCCTCGCCAAGCGCGCTGGTCAGGCTGCGAAGCAAGCCGAAAGAAGCGATCAGGAGGATTGCCAACCCGGCGGAGACCCATGTGGGCACTGGCAAATGCATGCGCTGCGCGAGCGAAGCGATGTATTCGGGATTGCCAAAGTGGCCCAGGCCGGCAATCCACACAATCGAATAAGCGATCGCGGTGTAGAGCAGTGGAATGAACCAGCTCGCGACTTGATATTTGGGATCGCCCCAACTCCAGCCGAGGTCGTTCAGGCTGCGGCCATTCAAGCGCAAAGTGATAAATGCCGCCAAAGCCGGGCACCACATCAGTCCGAAAACATACATTCCCTGGCCGTAGCCCATGCTGCCGGAGCGAAGAATCAGGAAGTAGAAAAAGGAGCTTAAGAGGAAGACCGTGATCAGGTAGGTTACGATCTGAGTTCGCGATGGGCTTGCGCTACGTGCCAAGGCACCCTCCGAGATATGGTTGGTGACGATACCGGAAAGCGCTGATTGATTCAATATCCCGTTGAGTCGAAGTTGGGCGTGAGACTGGCGACGTTTCTTTTAAGCGCTTTGCTCTTTTTTCTAATTTCTTTTCTAATCATGTCGCTCCAGATGGCAAAACCTATCGAGCCCCGAGTAAGTGTCCAGTCGCAGCAACACTTCGAGCGCGCGAGGAGAGTCCTGATCGAAGGAGTAAACTCCCCTTCCCGCGGCGCGGCGGTCTACTCTCCTGGACCGATCTTTCTTGAACGAGGACATGGGTCCAAGGTGTGGGATGCTGACTCCAACGAGTATGTCGATTTCATGATGTCGTTTGGGGCGCTCATTCATGGGCACGCACATCCCAAGCTGGTTTTGGCCGTCGCTCAGGCGATGGCCGAGGGATCACACTTTGCGGCTGCGACTTCGGGTGAGGTTGACGCCGCAGAGCGCTTTTGCCACATGGTTCCCACGGCCGAGGCAGTGAGATTCTGCAATACAGGAAGCGAAGCAACCATGCTGGCGTTGCGGCTAGCACGGGCGCATACCGGCCGGCGCAAGTTTCTCAAGTTCGAAGGACACTATCATGGCTGGTACGACGCATTCCTGCTGAACGCGCACGGGCATCCGCCGGAACAGCTAGGGCCACGAGAAAATCCGGCGCGCATACCGGACTCGCAGGGCATTCCAGAGAGCACATTTGAAGATGTGGTGCTTGCGCCATGGAATGATGTTGTAGCGCTGGAGCGCGTGATGCGGGAGCACGGACACGAACTTGCGGCGGTAATTACAGAGCCCATTATGGCGAATATGGGCTGCATCCTGCCCCGCGA
>DATBFG010000075.1:0-18046 GCA_036558645.1 Terriglobales bacterium | reverse complement strand
TTGGCGAAGTGGGCGAAGACGGCGTCGGAAAAATAGTGTCGCTACTTGCCAGGAAACACCGCTAACTCCGCAAGATATTGTTACTCTGAGCCGGCCGTTGCGCGTGTACGCGGCGAAGGTGTCTGTTTTGCGCGCTTCCTGGCGCACTCATGAGTGCTTATCATACATAAATTGCTCGCCACAGCTACAACACCCTTTCTCCTCAAGTTCTAACTACAAGAACTTTTCTTCTACTTTCTTCTTGCAAAATTCCTGCACATGTGGCATCTTCGATCATCCTTTACAGAAAGGACGCCTATAGTTGGATACGAAAACGCACATTCCGTTGCGTAGCTTAGGACGACCATCCCGTCGACCTAGCTTTAGGGCGTCCGTCGATCGCGCCAACTGATCTCGGCGCTCTTTCAACGCAAATCATTGGTTCCGCTGGGTGGCGAAGGCCGCGGTTTCATCGCTTGTAGCGCGTAAACAGCCGCTGCCGCCGATCCCCCCAGCCCTAACTTCACAGGGCCAGTGGTGAAAGGTTACGGATACTTCTTCGGCGAAACGGCCTTCGGGTCGTGAGGTTCAACTCCTCGTCGGGCGTAAGCCCGTGCCGTGACCGCATGTTCCCTGGCCATCGTTGTTTCGTGTGTACGGTTCTTTCCGGAGCCCAGATCTCGTGTGAGTTTTGGGAAGAGCAGGATTGCAACCATGTCACACAGTTTTTTGCAGTCGCTGGGCTCTGGCCTCTGCATTTGTCTTGTTTACCAGCAATTTTCAGACGGGTAGAGTCCACGACTTTAACTTATTCGCCGGTGGTGAAAGAAAAGAGTTACTTCGCCTCCAACGACCAGCAGGGCGGCAACCTGCCGGGGCTTCTAACTTGAGGGATGGGGGCGTAGCCCCGATGCACAAGATACCTCAAGAGTTCAGCCTCGACTCTTTTCGCCCGTTCCCCGGCGAGTAACTAGACTCTGTGACGTCTTAATAAATGAACGACTAGAAACATGGCCATGAACGACAACCAGCTTATCGTGATCACAAGACCTGCGGATGGCGAGTCACTTTGCCGCAGCTGCTACTGGGCACACGTCCAAAGAGGATTTCGCGAAAGCGAGGAAGCAATAATGTGCTTGTACGGCTATCCTGCACATCCAGTTAAGTTCAAGGTCCGTGACTGCACGGACTACTTGAATCGCACCATGCCCACCCGCAAGGAGATGGAAGAGATCGCACTGATCATTCCCTCAGAGCCAAAGCGAAAGGTCGGAGGCTTCTCTGGTATGGGTTTCGTGACCGAAGGGGAAGATGAGGACGCTGTTTCAATCATGGAATAGCCGTGAAGAAAGGAGATCACGATGCTCTCAGCTGTGCTATATGTCATCCTTTTTGCCCTTATTCGAACTGTGCGCCGGATGCAAACCTCGAAGACACGTGGCCTCTGTTCGCAGTGTTCATTCGTGCACATGCAGTACGGGATGCGTGGCCACAACGCCGTGTTCTGCACGTTCGGGGCGGTGGTCCGTCCAGTTCAGATTGACGTAATGTACTGCACCGACTACGTCGACCGAGGCACCCCATCTCGGCTGGTTCAGATTGGTTTTACTACCCAACCGGCAGCCGAGGCTTAGTCCGGAACCAGCGGTCGGCCGCTGTTGACCAAATGCCAAATGTAATCTGCCGTTAGTTGAAGACTGACGACTGAAATTGACGACCAGGAGAACTACCATGTCTCGACTCAACACGCTTTTTGGCCCTCGCACTCACGAAGGCGCTCCGGCACGGCACATCTCGCCGGAACTTCAATTGCGGCGTTCGGTACTCGCCTGCCTGCTCTGGGAGTCGCAATTTTACGAGGACGGAGTCGAGATCGCCGGCCGTATCGCCGAGCTGGTGCCGAAGGTTGCTGCCGAGAAGGTCGCTGCACTTGCCATCGAAGCACGCGAGCAGATGAGGTTGCGTCACGCACCGTTGCTGCTCGTGCGCGAGATGGCCCGTCACGCAACGCATCGGCAATTTGTCGCCGATACGCTTGCAAGTGTCATCCAACGCGCCGATGAGCTTGCCGAGTTCGTCGCTATCTACTGGAAGGATGGACGTGTGCCGCTCTCCGGTCAGGTAAAGAAGGGACTGGCTGCGGCCTTCCCTAAGTTCGACGAGTATCAGCTGGCCAAGTACGATCGCGGTGGACCGATCAAACTGCGCGACGTGCTCTTTCTCTGTCACGCCAAGCCCCGCAATGCGGAGCAGGCTGGTATGTGGAAGAAGCTGATCTGGGGACGCCTGGCGGTTCCGGATACTTGGGAGGTTGCTCTCTCATCCGGAGCCGGCAAGCGTGATGCCTGGCATCGCCTGGTTGAGGAGAACAAGCTGGGAGCGTTGGCTCTTCTCCGCAACCTGCGCAATATGAAGGAAGCAGGCGTGGACGAGGATCTGGTTCTCTCGGCGTTGCGCTCGATGAAGACGCAGCGCGTGTTGCCGTTCCGCTTTCTTGCCGCGGCACGCTACGCTCCGCAGTGGGAAGACGCGCTTGAACAGGCAATGCTGGCTTCGGTTCGCGAACACGAGAAGCTGGCAGGGAAGACCATCGTGCTGGTAGACGTTTCTGGCTCGATGATCGCTCCTCTCTCACGTCGCTCGGAGATGCAGCGAACCGACGCGGCATACGGACTGGCGGTATTGCTGCGCGAGATCGGCGAGAAGGTTGCGGTCTACTCGTTTTCTGACCGCATCGTCGAAGTACCGGCACGTCGTGGCTTCGCCCTGCGCGATGCCATTGACGTTTCGCAGTCACATAACAGCACGATGCTCGGCGATGCCGTTGAGTGGCTGAATAGGAAAGAGCGCTTCGACCGCCTGATTGTCATTACCGACGAGCAGGCGCACGATCGCGTTCCTCATCCCAAGGCGAAAGGGTACGTGATCAACGTGGCCAGCTACAAAAACGGCGTGGGGTACGGCAAGTGGACGCACATCGACGGCTGGTCCGAGTCAGTCATCGATTACATCCGCATGCTGGAGCAAGGCTGACCCTAAGGCCCCGGTTTCAGACGATCCGGAATCGGGGCATGCCTTCCTGGCGACGCACGTTCCTTCAGCCTACTTCGTGATGTGATTGCCTTCGCTATCGATATAACCGACTGCCGTAGCGCCCGTTTTTGGATTGCGGTAGTAGATATCATCGCCGCGAGCTACAACGCTTGTCCATCCGGGAGCAAACGCACCAGCCTTGTAAATTTTCAAATTCGTAAAAATCCCGAATTCGTCAAAGCGTCCTACTACGCCCGATCCGTTCGTGCTGTTATAAAACAGCACACCTTTCGGGGTACTGACAATGCTTGTCCAGCCGGACGCAAATTCGCCGGCCTTGTATACCTTCACATTGATGAAGGTGCCGGATTCCTCGAGTCGACCTACAACAGCAGAACCGTTGGCACTGTTGTAGAAGAAGAGCCCATGTGGAAGACCAACCACACTCGTCCATCCCGTTGCGAAGCTGCCCGGCTGATAAGTCTTAATCGAAGTCCTGCCTTGTTTAACTTCGCCCGCCCCCGAGCTGCTGTTGTATAGAAGAACCAAATCGCCGCTGCGCGCGACATGGGTCCAAGTTCCTCCGGCAAGTTCGCCCATGGTCTGTCCCGGTCCCGATTCATCTTGCTGGGCAAAAGGGGCCTTCCCTGCGAGACCGCCATTATTAGCCATTGAGTAGGGATGCGACAGTTCACTGAGAGGACGTGATTGAGTAGGGCTCGCCGTTGGCCGTCGCAGGTCGGACGGCAAAGGCTGGCTTATAGTCCCATTATCTGGAGGTTGAATTGTTTCGAAATTATTGGCCATCACTGGTTGGATCGTCAAGCAAAGGCCAACGAACGCAGTTAGCAGACCTGTCTGCGCTGTCATTACACATTGTAGAGAGGTCCACCACGAAGAAGAAGAACTACCCTTTTCGTTTGTCATTCGAGTACTCCCAAAGAAAGTGAATGACCGAATTGGGGAATATATTCGGCTGTTGTCGGATTAGGGCCGGGAGGAAGTTACGCTAAGTATAACTCCAGCCGGCTACTCTCAAGCAACGAGTTTTTTGCGTCGCAATGATACGTCAATTGCTGAGGCAACGGTGGTGTCAAAAGTGGTGTAAATATTTGACCTGCTATACGATGGCCTCATGCCTCTCCACGAACTCCATCCCTACACTGACGCCGAGGTTGCCAAAGTCTCCCCCGAGCGTGGCGTTTATGTCCTTTACCAGATACAGGTTCCCCTTCATGCCGATGGCGCAGACAATGTTTGCGAGGCGCTCGCCTCTGCCCGAGTCCATTTCCCAGGCGCGAGCCACTTCGCGACCGAACCTCATAGTAACCGCGAAGATGTAGACGCTCGCGTGCGGGAACTTCGGGAGCAATTTCGCCGCATTCGCACTTCGGCCTTTGTAGGTTAGTGCGTGGCTATCGTAGAATTTTGACGACCCCTTGTTTTCGATCAATCACCTTGCGCTGTGAGCCATGCACTTTCGCGGCTGGGAGCCCAATGTCAACGTTTAGTTGTTATGGCTACAATGCTGACGAAGGTTCTGGCCGTCTCGACCATCCTCCTATTCGGAGTTTGAGTGGTGGCCGTGCTCCAGGGTTGGAGCAAAAGCTCGCCATCAGGCAGGTTAATCTCTGTCAGCTTTATGATTGCCTTGGCCTTTGCTGCGCTGTGGGGTGTGCGTCATCTCTTCGGCGGATCACAATAAAGATTCGTCTGCAATACAAACTGAAACTGACCGCCGCGCCAACCCACGAATAACCTCTATAAAAGCTCTGGTCGATTCCGAGTTCCTGGTGCAAAATAATTCCGTCAGAGCCGGTCTGTGTATCTGAGCTAACCGGCGGAACAACCCTCGTCCATGAGTTTTTTCAACAAACTTGCCGGGCTCGATGAACTTCGCTTTGGACTGACTCGAAAGTTGTTGTCTCTTCTTCTTGTAGCCACCGGTCTCGCAAGCTTTTTCCTTCCGCTGGTCAAAACCAATCCCGAGGTGATGAACCAGATCGAATGGTCCCCCTATGAGATGGCGACTTACGCGTACCAGGCGCGATTAGTTCGATCGCTGAACGACGCCTACGCTTTTCCGGTTGAAATCGCAACCGTTTATCTGCTGTTGCTGCTGGCTCTGTATGTCATCGCCTTGTCGCGATCTCAGCGCTGGCTGGTGCACATCAGCGTTCTCGGTCTTGGATTGATGATTTACGGATTGACTCGTGCCGCCGATAGCTTCGAATTGCTTTTCTATCAGAACTATCCACCGGCTGAGCTGACTCCGGGCAAGCACGTTCACTTCTTGAACCTGATGCTTATCCTGGTAACGGTTTTAACCTGTGTGCTGTTTGTAACGGTTAGCGAGAGTCTCGACGTCGAACGGCGGCCGAAATTGACAAATCCAGATCCAGTAGAACCCAAAGAGCCTGAATTCATTGTCGCGGAGTTTGTGGAAGGCAAGACGGACACTGCACAGCCCACTCCCCCTATGCGCCTGTCAAAGTGATAGCCAAAAGCTCGGCATCAAGCTGCTATGCTCGTCGCAGCTATCGCAGTGCATACAAATTCCCATCCATGCTGCCCACGAATACAACGCCTTTGCTGACTGCGGGCGAAGACAAGATGGCTCCAATCGAAATGAAGCGATAGAAGTCAATATACATATCCTCGAAGTCGCCGAACAAAGGTGCGAAAGCCTCTTGCTTGAGCCTTCCATCCGCATCCATGACTTTTAAGGGATCAGCCTTCGAGGCTTCGGTTTGGAATTCCCATGCCTGCTTACCGGTCTTCACATCCACTGCATACAGTCTGCCGTTGTGATCGCCGACATACGCAATGTCTCCGGCGATGGCAGCGGACGAGAACATGTAAGCCTTGGCATCGAAGTTAAGTTTCAATCTTCCCGTCTTGGCGTCCAGCGCCATGAATCGTGAGCTGTCGGAAGTTCCAACATAAACAATCCCGTTGTAGACTGCGGGCGTTCCGATCACCCACGATTTGCTCGTCGGATAATCCCACTTCTTGCGTCCTGTAGCCGCATCGATCGCATAGACATGCGCATCTCGGCATCCGATATAGACGACGCCATCCACGACTGTCGGCGACGATTGAAATCCGACTTGATTATGGATGACGGGATCCTCTCCTGCCTTGAAGGACCACTTCTCTTGTCCCGTCTCCGCGTCGATCGCATAAAGCGTGCTGTCCCAGCTTCCAATGTAGACGACACCATTGACGACGGCGGGCGAGGAGTGGACCACATCCTTTGTGGGAAACTTCCACTGCAGCACTCCGCTTTTGGCATCGGCCGCGTAAACATTTCCATCGCCGCTACCAAAATAGACCTTCCCATTCGCTACCGCTGGGGACGAGGTAAAGATGTCCCATGCGTCGGGGATCGTCTGGGCGGCAGAAGGATATCCGTGAAGATTCTTGGCTTCAAACTTCCGCTCGTATTCAGTGGGAAGGGTCCACTTCGGCTTGCCGGTCGCAACATCAATCGCCGCTAATGATCCCGCAGAAGAGGCGAAATAGAGCGTTCCGTTTGCAATAGCCGCTGACGAGGCGATCGGCATGCGCGACTTGAAGTTCCACTTCTCCTTGCCGGTTTCTTCATCGATCGCATAAAGGTGTCCATCCATCGCACCGATATACACAACCCCGTCGGCAAGCGTGGGAGAGGTGACAATAGGGCCTCCGGCTTTGAACTTCCACTTGACGCCACCAAGCTGCTTGGGCCCAGCCGAATCGTAGACACCGGTGTGCGCCAAATTTCCATGAAACATGGATTGTGCAGGAGCAAGTACCGTGATGCTGAGTAAGGCGACACCCACAACAGCGTGAATCCTCATCGGATTCCCCCCCAACGCATATTTGGGACAGATTCAGGCTCGCGTATATGACGAGTACCAATACGAATCGTTATCAAGAAGCATTGTGAACGCGGAATAGACAGTAGTCATCAAAGTTGCGGCAATTGTTAAGGAAGCTGTCCCGAAAGTGGAAGCTCTAACGTGTGCACTTTTGTCGCAGTAGCGCGACTGCTTTACCATCGCAGTCATGATTTTCTCGCCACGGCTTCGCGATCCACGCATCCTGATGGCAATCGTAGCTGCTCTTCTTGCTGCGGTTGTGCAATCGGGTGAACTAGGGTCCGCAGATACGATGCATCGCCTGCAAACCACGCATGCCATGTGGACGCAAGAACCGCAGGTATTCCCTCAGGAATTTCCTGAATTTGGATTGCATGGACGAAATGGGAAGCTCTACAGCTGGTACGGCATGGGCCAGTCCCTGATCATGCTACCCGCCGACATTGTAGGCACCTACATTTCGCGTCTTTCGATCTTCGCAAATTATGACGACTCAGATCCAAGCGTCCGCAACATTGTTGTCAGCTACACCACTAATATCGTGCTGAGCGTCCTCACATCGCTGGTGTGTTTTCGATTTCTCTTACTGCTGGGCCTTACTCCAACGGAAGCCATCTCGGGTGTATTGGCGCTGCTGTTCGCCACCAGCCACCTCCATTACACGCAGAACATGATGGAGAACAATTACATTCTTCTCCTCACGTTGGCCGGGTTCACCTATCAATACGAATGGTTGCGAAAGGGAACTCGAAAGGCGCTGATCATCGGCTCGCTCGCCTTCGGTCTGAATTTGCTGACGCGAGTAACCACTGCTCTCGATTTGGTTGCGGGCGGTGTGTTTCTCTTTCTGGTATTGGGGTTCGAGGGCATGCCCGGCGATACCGTCGCCCGAGTCCTCACGTACCTCAAGACCACGATTCCCATCTACTCCGGATTCGCACTGATCGAGAGAACCTACTCCTGGTATCGCTTTGGATCATTTTTTCGCAGCTACATTCACGTCTTTGCTGAGGAATACCACCGGCTTGATCCAACGCTGCCGGCGAACTTCCCCTGGGAGACTCCTTTCCACGTCGGATTCGCTGGCGCCTTGTTTGCTCCGGAGAAATCGATCTTTCTCTTCGATCCTCTGCTGGTTCTAACGCTGATTGTTACCACGCTTGCCTGGAAGCGATTTGCTCCGCAGGTACGTGCCTACATTCTGACTGCCCTTTTGCTCGTGCTCGGATACATCAGCTTCTATGCTCGTTACACGGTATGGAGTGGTGATTTTGCCTGGGGCGATCGCTACGTCTCAACTGCAGTTCAGTTGGCCGCGTTCATTTCAGTGCCACTGCTCGTGAAGTATGGACGGGAATTCGGGACGTTCCTTAAAGCTTCAGGTGCGGCATTGATTGCGCTCAGTGTTCTCGTCCAATTCGCATCACTGGCATTCTGGCTTCCGCTTGAGATTTATCAGATGGAGACGCTTGGCCATCCGACGTTTGTGATCGCACTTCGTCTCAAGAACATTGCCGCGTTTGCGCTGGGGAAGATGGATGCATGGGGGCTCACCAATCATGCGATGACGGAGGACCCCTGGGATTACGTCCACATCACAACCTGGAACTTTCTGCCATTCGTTTTACGCAGGATCGGTGAGGCTCCGTCGTGGGTGGTCAACACGGTCTTTACGATATGGGCTGCGACCGTGTCACTGCTGCTTTGGATGCTCGCTCGTTTACTGAGCATCATCTGGAACGCTGAATAGATGCCCCCCGATCTCGGGGACAAGAAGTCTGGTGTCCCTTCAGGATGAGACAATTTTGTCGTTGCGATTTCGAAAACCGGTTGCGTCAGCTCCCTTGTAGAACCTTGCTAGCAACAGAAATCAGGTGGCGCTACGCTTTCCCAGAGTTACGCGATAAATCGCCAGTAAGATGATCGCCCCAATGATCGACATGAGGAATCCCGCTGACTGGCCCTCGCTGTACAGGCCAACGGCATGACCGATCCAGGTTGCAATCACCGATCCTGCGATTCCGAGGAGAATGGTGATGATGAAGCCACCGGGATCTTTCCCGGGCATCAGAAGCTTCGCGATAGCACCCACGATCAGGCCAATAATAATGACCCATAGCCAATGCATGGCAACTCTCCTTTTTCTTCTTTAGGCCATCCAAATTTATGGAGGCCCCGAGTTCTTGAAGTGTGGCCCTTTTGAGATGCTGTAGACCCAGTGCCGGTTTTCAGTCGATCGAAGGTGTTGCCTCTGGCGCGACAAAGCCTTGTTTCTCAGCAGATTAAGCGACAGAAACTTTTCCGCCTCTTGGAACTCTAATGAGTACGAGCACAGGCCACTGTAGTCAGGAGCTTAAATGCTGAAGTCATCTTTTCGGAGTGTTCTCGCCATCTGCGTACTTTTAGCAGGCGTAGCCTGCACTCGCGGGCGAGCGGAGACCAATACCATACCCATGCCCAAAGTAGACGCCACCTTAGCGACCGCCAAGGGCGAGCAAAAGGCGGTTTTCGCCGGAGGCTGTTTCTGGGGTATCCAAGCTGTTTTCCAACACGTGAAGGGTGTGAAGAAGGCTACTTCCGGCTACTCCGGTGGAGCAGCCAAAACCGCTGAATATGAGGTTGTGAGCACAGGTGAAACAGGCCACGCCGAGTCCGTAGAGATCAAGTACGATCCGTCGCAAATCACCTACGGACAGCTCCTGCGTGTATTTTTCTCGGTTGCCCACGATCCGACCCAGCTCAACCGCCAAGGTCCAGATACTGGCACACAATATCGTTCCGCGATTTTCTATGAGAATGACGAGCAGAAGCACATTGTCGAGGCTTACATCCACCAATTGGATCAGGAGAAGGTCTATCCCACGGCCATTGTTACCCAGGTGGTTCCGCTAACTGCGTTCTATCCGGCGGAGAGTTATCACCAGAACTATGCGGCGCGCCATCCAGATGATCCATATATCGTTTATAACGACGCGCCCAAAGTTGAGAACCTAAAGCGATTCTTGCCTGAGATGTATCACTAGAAAGGAATGCTGTCATGTTCGAGTCGGAACTCGGCGAGAAAAAATCATCGCAGAAATTCGGGCGGCGAGTCTTTCTTATCGCCTCAGCGGCTGCCATCGCTGAAGCAATGCTGTGGTCAATGAAGGAGCCCAAGACGTACGCTGCATCCACGACCACTGGAACACCCGGTGACGTGACCATCGTCAGGTTTTCCGATGACGGCAAGCGTCTGAACAAGCTGAAAGTTCCTAAGGTCGTTAAAACGGAAGACGACTGGCGCAAGCAACTTTCTCCAGGGGAATTTGCCATCACCCGGCACGCCGATACTGAGATTGCTTTCACAGGGAAGTACTGGAACCTTCACGACAAAGGCTTGTATCGCTGCATCTGCTGCGACAATGCCCTATTCAGTTCTGACACCAAGTTTGAATCAGGGACCGGGTGGCCCAGCTTTTGGGCTCCCATCGCGAGCGAGAACGTCCACGTCACTCGCGACACTACGTTCGGGATGGTTCGGGATGCCGTCTCATGCACGCAGTGCGATGCACATTTGGGGCACGTATTCGACGACGGGCCGGAGCCTACTCATCTCCGTTACTGTATGAATTCCGCTTCCTTGCGTTTTGTGAAACGGTCGTGAGGGAGCAGCGTAATGCTGTTCACCTCCGGGATCTTCGCCGTGCGCAGTTGTCTCCTCAATGACTTCCCGCAAGGCTGTTCAGGCGTGCTGGCTCAAACTCATCGCCTTTCTGCCAGCCAATGAGGTCCGGTTGATCGGCCGCTTCCCATCCTAGGGCGAGACCGAACCGCGCCATGACGGCATCAGAACTGAAATCCATGTCATCGCGGTACTCGTCGCTTGGCTGGTGATAGCGAGTTGCAGTGTACTCGTCCGCTTGTCTCGCTCCCCAAGCAGCATCGTGACCTTTGTACTTCATCCCCGCGCTTACGGAGAACGAAGGAACACCGACCCGTGCCATGCTGAAGTGATCGGATCGGTAGTAATGCCCAGCCTGGGGAAATGAATCTGGACGTACAGTCAGCTGAAATTCATTTGCTATCGCCAGCACCGTGGGAGAAAACGTAGTTCGTTCCGACCCTGAGACCTCAACTTCTTCCGGAGTTCCCAAAGGCGGGATGTCATCGAAATTCAGATTGAGTGTGATCTTTCCTGCCGGAAGCGGCGGATGCTTGCCCAGATATTCCGACCCCAGCAATAGCTGTTCTTCTGCGGTAACCGCGGCGAAAACGATAGACCTCTTCGGCTTCTGCGGAGCCTGACTGAAGGCGCGAGCTAACTCCAGCAATATCCCGCATCCTGTGGCGTTGTCGTTAGCCCCGTTATAGATATTGTCACCCGGCATGTCGGGTCGAATTCCCAGGTGGTCATAGTGCGCAGAGTAAAGGACCGCTTCTTCTTTCAACTTAGCGTCCGAGCCTGGCACCATGGCAAGGACATTATTGCTTTCGAACGGACGTAGTTTACTCACCATATGAGCTTTTAGTCGGCTTGGTAGCGTGACCGGATGAAAGTTCGTGGACTGAGCATCATTGAAAAGCTTGTTGAAGTCCACGCCGGAACTTGCCAACAAATCCTTCGCTACCTTGAGCTGGATCCATGATGCCACCTTCAACTTCGGAGTCCCGTCGAGCTTCAAATAGGATTTCTCTCCCGAATTCGAGTTTCGCACCACGTCCCAGGGATAGCTCGCCATGGTTGTTTCATGAATCAGAATGGCGCCGACTGCTCCTTTGCGCGCCGCCTCTTCGTATTTATAGGTCCATCGACCGTAGTACGTCAGTGCCTTACCCTTGAAAAAGTTCACGTCGCTCGACAGCGGCTCATTCACCAGCATCAACAGGACTTTGCCTTTTACATCGGTGTCTTTGTAGTCATCCCACTTATATTCAGGTGCCTCGATCCCGTAACCAACGAAGACGATATCGGCATCAACGTCTGATTTTGGTTGCTGAGTTTGGTCGTAGGCTACGTATTGATCGAGCACCTTGAGATCCGTCGACTTGCCTGACGTTACGAACGAAAACTTCATGGCGCTATCTGGCGTCACTCCCACCATCGGTACCTTCTGCATGTAGGTGCCAGTGTCGCCAGCCGGCTGCAGTCCATTGAGTGCAAATTGTGTCGCCAAGTATTGCGCGGCAATGTCACCTCCTCGTTGACCAGTCCCGCGTCCCTCCAGCAAATCGCTGGCAAGAAACTTCACGTGTGCCCGGATGCGTTCTGCATCAATCTGCTGCAGAGCCTGATTCGCCTCGTTCGTGACCAGCGAACTTGGTTTCTGCGCTGAGGAGATACCTGCAAGAAGTATCAGAATAGCGGTGATGACAACTTTGCCTCTCATTGTGAGGACTCCTGAAATAACTGGAATCTTTCGCCTGCATTCATGACGATAATTCTCGGAGTACTTGGCAAGATGCATGCGAAACTGTGTGTCGTTCTTGGTGCCCGCGACCGCGGGCTAGTTTTTCGACCCTCAACCCGCGCGGAACGCCTCGATGTGCTCGCCGCGATGGAATAGTGGTGCAGCCTTCTGCTCCACCAGTTCCGCTGCCTTACGGTAGATGTTCTCGATATCCTGCTTGTCCCAACCGACGCTCGACTGTTCAATCGTGCCATCTTCTGCCACCCAGAAAAGTGTGGGCACGTTCGTCAGGCCATAAGCGTTTGACACCGGATATTTCTTCGTGTCATCGAGGAGCACTGGGAAGGTCACGCCGTATTCCTTAACGAATGCGGCCGTATCTTTCTTGTCGTTTTGTGAGATCCCAAGAATGCGGAACTTTCCGCCAAATGCCTTGTGGATACGCTCGACAAAGGGGAACGTATATTGGCATGTCGGACAAGAGACTTTGAAGAACGCGAGCACCAATGGCGCTTCAGCTAGGGCATCGCGAAGAGAAAATGTCTTTCCACTCATATCGGGGAGGCTAAAATTGGGGGCTATCGTACCGCTGGAGAGTGCCGGCATAGATACAAATATCTTAACAGCTTGGTACGCGCAAGAAGCGCTTAGAGCATATCGGCCTTGCGCAGAATCTTTTTAGCCAGACCTGTCAAAGGCAAGCGAGAAATTTGCTTAGGCGAAAGCCAACGTCCATGCTGAATGAATGTCGTTTCAGGTGCTATTGCTTCAACCACGTGTACCGTGTAATCGGTTACAGTGATGGAATGTCGCAGCGAAAATGCTACGGCTGTATCCGGCGCCTCCGCTTCGGGTAGTTCCCACATACCGGGCATCAATGACGCATCTTTGGAACGCCGCACCAGAAGTACAGAACCATTGTTCCGAAACAGCGAATAGCGGATCTCTTGCTTCTTTTGACGAGCCGGTTTTTCCAATGACTGTAGCGCGCCGCGCGTGGCGCAGAATTCCGACACCGGACAGAACATGCACTTTGGCTGACCCGGGACACAAACGGTTGCTCCTAGTTCCATCATCGCCTGGTTGAAGTCGCCCGGGCGATCAGTTCCGATCAGGGACTGTGCGCGTTGCCACACTTCTTTTCGTTCCAGTTGTTTTCCCACCATGCGAGAGAGCACCCGCTCGACATTCCCATCGACTACAGCAACCGGTTCTCCGAAACAAATGCTGGCGATAGCAGCCGCTGTGTAAGCTCCGATACCTGCGATTTCCTGCAGGCTCTCAGCGCGATTGGGAAACACACCATCGTGCTTCTGGACAATCTGCTTTGACGCTGCATGCATCATGCGTGCTCTGCGGTAGTATCCGAGGCCGCTCCAGGCAGCGAGCACCGATGCTTCGCGCGCGGATGCGAGCTTTTGCACTGTCGGAAAGCGCTGAAGAAATCTCTTGTAATGCTCGATGACAGCAGCAACTCGTGTTTGCTGCAGCATGATCTCAGAGATCCAGACCCGATATGGGTCGCGATCGCGGCGCCACGGGAGATCGCGGCGATTTCCCTCATACCACGTAAGTAGCAGGTCAGAAAATTGCCTTGGGCTTGCCTTGATTCTGAGATTGCTTGCCTGCTTCACATCGAAGATTGTAGAACGTAAGTTGTTGCTTGCAAGCGTCCAACTATTGAAAGGCCCTTGATTTGCAAAGAGAGCATAGTTACAACCCTGTTCCGGAACTCCGGCATCAGACCATGCAAACTAAGAGGTACATGTGAGATCTCCCAAGCGGCTCGCAGTGCTTTTGCCGGTCTTCCTTGTCTTTCTCCCAGGCTGTGGAGGAGGTTCCAGTTCCTCCGGCGGTGGCGGCATGGTCGGAGGAGGTGGCGGCGGCACGCTAAACGCCGCGATTCCGGTCGATGTCACGGCCGGATTGGATACCGCTGGTGTCGCCATCACAGCAGTATCGCCAGTTTCAAGTCCAGCGCCAAACGCTACTACTATTGGACTTGGCACCAGTGCTGCCAATACAGGCACAACAATCTCCCGAGGAAGCACGCAGACGGTGCTTCTGTTCGGCCCAGGGCTGTCCGGAAGCATGCAGGTCAGCCTTACCGGACCTGCTGATGTCGCCATCAGCAACATTCAGAGCATTACCGCTACCGATAACACTCCAGGAGTTTCGTTCACGGCGGCCGTTGACGGAAATGCCGCTCTTGGTGCCCGCACGGTGATCCTGCAAAACAGCAATAACGACGTGACCACGTTCAGTGGCGGACTGGAAATCATCTAGTGAAACAACGAATCACTCTCTTCTATGTGTTCGCGTGCGCCTGCCTGGTTTCAGCCACCACGATTATTCCGGTTTCCATCGAACGCCTGACCTCTGAGTCGAGTCAGGTCGTCGAGGCACGTGCACTATCAGCGTGGTCGCAGTGGAATCCGCAGCACTCGCATATTTATACGTACACGCGCTTTCAAGTGCAGCGCTCGCTCAAGGGCCGAGCGCTCGGTGTCGTTGTGGTCAGGCAGATCGGAGGTTCCGCCGAGGGATATACACAGCGCGTCGCTGGCGTCCGCCACTGGCGTATGGGAGAGCAAGCCGTGCTTTTTCTACGGCCGAGCGAGAATGCTGATTCAACCTACGAGGTCACTGGCCTGATGCAAGGAAACTTCCTGGTTTCTCAAGACTCCACTGGAGCTTCAACTGTGAGCAACGGGGTCACTGGGGTCACATCCTTTGATCCTTCATCGCACCAGACTGCACTTTACCAAGGTAGCCGTATGAAGCTTGAGGATCTGGAGTCGCGCGTCCGAAAGGCGGCCGGACAATGAGGCAGCTCAAGCCATACATTCTCGTCATGCCGCTGATCGCCGCTGCTCTCTTACTGGCGCGTCCGGGATTCTCCTTTGTGCCGCTCATCACGGCGGGCAATGCGGACGCCTGGAGCCTGAGTTCGTTCCCGATTCAGTGGAATATCAATCCGAGCATCGGATCGAATATCACGGGCGCAACGGGTGTGGCGACGGTGATTACGAACTCGTTTGCGACGTGGATGAGCGCGCCCAACACTTCGCTCCCGGTTAGCCGCGGTCCTGATTCCACCGCAACCCAAGAAGGTAGCTCACCGAGCGACATCAACCTGATCTGTTTTGTGTGCAACGACGTCTCTTTCGGCGGTGCGGAGACACTGGCCGAAACGATCTCGACCATCGCTGATGCGGCCGGCGAGGATGACTTTCATGGTGGAACTACGCAGTTCGCCGGCCAGATCATCAAAGCCGACATTGCCTTCAATCCTGCTGTTCAGTTCGATACTGGCGGCGGTACTGGACAGGATCTGCAGACTGTCGCAACGCATGAGATCGGTCACTTCTTTGGGCTCGATCATTCCGGCGTTGCGCGAGCTGTCATGTTTCCCTTTGCGCCCAATCTGTTGGTGACCTTGAGTTACGACGATGTCGCTGGAATCTCAACCTTGTATCCGAAATCCACGCCGGATGTCTTAACTGGTTCTCTTAGTGGCACGGTTCTAATGAGTGGCAGTGGGGTATTTGGCGCACATGTGTTCACGAACTCTACAACTTCAGCAAGTCCTTTCAGCGGATTTTCGAGCATTCGCAAGTCGCCGATTGGGACACTCACGTTCACCGACGGGACTTACACGATCAATGCGGTTCCGGCCGACACATATGTGGTAATTGCTGAGCCGCTCGATCTGCCGGTGAGCGATTCCGATGTGAGCTGGGCGTCGGCGTTCGGACAAAGTGGAGTGCAGACCAACTTCACGACTCGGTGGCACTAACGTACTTCGATGATGCGCAGGTTACTCGGGAACGCCTTCACTTGCGGCATGCGCGATCATCATCCATCCAGTCTTCTGCTGTTGCCAGACCGACATCATGCGAACCGGCTGCGATGTCAGCGGATGTCCCGCAAAATTCCCGTGCGCGCTCCACGCATAAGTGACCACAAGAGTGTTGCCGTTCAGTTCAACCTCGAAATCGCCCAGAGAGTAATCATCGAGCTGCAGTTGCTGGAAGCGCTGCAATGCGCCGGAGCGATCGAAGCAGCCATGAGGTGTGACAGCCATGTAAGTGCCACCAATGTGACGCTCCAGTTCGTTCCAGTTCTTGTCGTGGATCTCCTTCCAGAGACTGCGTTCCAGGCTTTCGCCTCCCGTAGCCTGCGACCACGAATTGACGGCAGGTTTTTCATGCCACATGGTGCAACCTGGCAGAGCGATCAAAGAAAAAAGAAGGCAACACGACGCAACCAGTCGATTCATGCAGGGATTTTATCGTGAAAGTGGACGGACGGGTCCCCGGATGCGCCCAGTGGGAGGCGCTGGCGTGGCGGACCGATGTTCATTCCATCCGGTACCAACAGGATTCGCCTGCCTTGACCATCCCCGCTGGGCGGGAAATAATAATCGGGCCTGGCACCCGCAACTGGCGCGTGAAATCTTCCGCGTTCGCTGCTATCGAGGACTGTCATGACGGACTTCAACCGCAAGGTGGAGGATGCCTCCGCACGCGTCAACAAGTCGGTCGCGGACGCGGCCGAACGCCTGGAGCAGGAAACAGCCGAATTCGTTCAATATTTGAACGACGAAGTAGTGCCGGCCGTCCGCCAGCACTCGACCAAGGCTCTGCGGATTGCATCGCAGAAGCTGGCGCAAATGGCCGACTATATGGACCAGCACAAGCGTCCGCAGTAATCGTTCTTCTTTGCGTTGCTCTTTTTCTTACCGCCTGCGGAGGAAAAAAGCAGGCGAAGGTATCGGTTCCACCTCCACCGCCTATTACCGAATCTGCTCCCCAGGTCGACCAATCCGAAACCGAAGAGTCCTCAGAAGCCGAAGACAAGACCAGTGACGAGCTTTCGGTTCCCGCGGGTGCAAAGCCTGTCTATAGTCAGACCGGCACCGCCAGTTGGTACGGACCTCCTTATCACAATCGCCGGGGCTCGAATGGCGAGGTTTACAACATGAACGCCATGACGGCAGCGCACCGTACGCTGCCACTGGGATCGATCGTCCGTGTGACGAACGTAAAGACCGGACATTCTGCGCTCGTGCGCATCACTGATCGCGGTCCTTTTATTGAAGGACGCATTCTCGATCTCTCGCTGGCGGCGGCGAAGAAGCTGGATGTCTGGCTTCCGGGCACTGCGACAGTTCGGGTAGATGTCTTACAAACTCCGGCTCCGCTCGATAGTGGCGGACGCTGGGCGGTCCAGATCGGAGCGTTCGAAAGGGAGCGTGCCGCACTGGATCTCGCCGATCACCTTTCGCGCCGCTACCATACCGCCAAAGTTCTCCACTTCGGCAGTCCGATTGGCGACTGGTGGGTACGCGTGCGCGTATTAGATGATGACCGCAAGCGTGCCGAAGAAGTCGCAAGAGACACCCAGACCCACGAAGGTTCGATATTCTTGGTGAGACTAGATTGATCTCTTAAATTCCTAGCACCCCCCGTGCGGAGCAGTTGTTCATCGTCTGGAGCAGTAGCGATGTCGTTCGGCGGGGGTACCCCTCCCCCTAGGCCCCTAATAGAATCAGCGTCGTAGAGCGTTTTTCCGTGCAAAATCTTCCAAATACAAGACTTAAAGGCAAAATCTTTAAAACAAAGTACTCAGTGATGATCGGTGGTCGTTAGTCCCTGGGCCCGCTGGTTTCCAGTCGTCAGTCGTGAGTCTTCAGTCGTCAGCTAGCTCTCGGTTGCGACGGCGAATTTTTTCAAAGACAAGTTCGGCTCCCGCGTAGGGGAGCCGAGGGGCGTGCGCAAT
>DATBFG010000074.1:0-43321 GCA_036558645.1 Terriglobales bacterium | reverse complement strand
TCTGGATCGTCTGTTATTGTTCGTGCGAAGAAAAAGCGGCACCTGAGGAACTAAACACCGGTTACCAACGACGACGTCTGCCTTATGCAGCTAGGATGACTCGAAACGATTCGCTGTTTTTCCTAGTCTCTTTTTCAAGCGCTTTACTGTTCCTTCTCATCCGTATCCACCACAAACACAGCCAACAGCTTCGCAGGTTCGGTCTTGCTAGCATTCTCATCAAGAGTGGGTCGATCACCGGCATCTCGACAAAGTTCTGCCGAGCGCGATGAGTAACGACCGGACCATCATTGGACTTCGTCGTATTTTTGCGAGTGGTTGTCTTGGTTTCTATTTGGTGGGTACTAACACCGGAGCGCCTTTGTCCTTCACGAAGAACACGACGAATTTCGCCGGTTTGGTTTGGCTTGCGTTGCGCCCAACCAGGTGAACATCATCGGGGCCTTCGTAGAACGTCTGGCCAGGCGTCAAAGTGACCTCTTTTCCGCCTCTCACCTGCATTACGATCGAGCCTTCCAGCACATAGACGAAGGCATGCGCATTGTGGCGATGGATGGGGTCCACGCTGGCCGGCGGATACTCCACGGTGATCATCAGGCCTTCTTTGCCGGGAAGGTTTGTCAGGTCTTTCGACATGAGCTCCGTTACCTTGGCCTCCTGTGCCACCAGGGTGCCTGACATGAGACATACAAATGCGAGAACGATTCTTGTGAACGTCATGACCTGACCTTTCGCTTGAGCGACGCACATCCGTGCGGCGAATTTGTTCAGTGCTATACGACGTGAGGAGATTAACTGGCTTTTCGGTGGCTCTGTTTGTCTCCCTTCTCCGCTGCGGTGGCTGCGGAGTGAGGAGGTCCACTCGGGATTTGTGAAGCGGGCAGAGTGAGCCATGTTTCGAAAGTTGTCTCGCCCAATCGTGCGTTTTTGCCGGGGACCAATGTCTTCTCGCTAACCCTCGCTCCGGAATAGCGTGCGTTTGGGTCAGAGATGACCTCGCGGGAATCATTAACTGTAGCTAAGCGTCGCCGCACGAGTTCATCCATGCGATACGATTCCGGTCCGCCAATCTCGACGATAGCGTTAGCTGGCGTGTCTAATGCAATTCTGCCCAGAGCCGTTGCGACATCGTCGGCAGCCATCGGCTGGAAGAGCACCGGAGGCAAGTGCACCTTACCGCCGTCCATGGAAATGTCGGCAATGCCCTTCACGAACTCGAAGAACTGTGTCGCGCGAACGATCGTGTATGGGATGGCGGCGTTCTTGATGAGCTTCTCCTGCGCGATCTTTGCGCGGAAATAACCACTTTCTGACAATTGATCGGTTCCCACAACCGATAACGCGACGTGACGCCGGACGCCTGCAGCCGCTTCATAGGTAAGAAGATTACGGGTTGATGTTTCGAAGAAGTTCAGCACTGCCTCGTCCTCCCAGGAAGGAGAGTTGGATACGTCAACGACTACCGCTGCTCCTTTCAGCACCTCAGCGAGTCCCTCGGCCGTGAGAGTGTTAACACCCGAATTGGGGGATGCTGCTACCGCCTCGTGTCCCTGTTCATGCAACTTGTTAACAAGCTTTGATCCAATGAGTCCGGTACCGCCGATCACTACGATCTTCATGATTGTCTCCTTACTCTCGACCAAGGAATTTTCGAAGCCATCAGATTCGTGTAATTGCTGAGGCAGAACTGCCCGCCGGTTTGTGACACGAACCGTGGATTTTGATCTGTCAGACTATCTTAGAAAAAAATGAGCACAACTGTCACAAATTGAAGGTGAAAATTGCCGGAGTTACGCTCCAGGACCAGGAGTAGCTGCTGTCACCGCACTGAGGAGAGCTGATGATTGCGGTGATTTACGCCCCTGGGTGAATGAGCCGGATGATCGAGAACGCCAGCGCGGCCACGAGAGCCGCGGCGGGAATAGTGAGAATCCACGCCCAGACGATGCGTGCGGCAACTCCCCACCGCACCGCGGAGAGGCGATTGACCGCTCCTACCCCAACGATTGCGCCTGTAATCGTATGAGTCGTACTCACCGGGATTCCTGCGAGCGCCGTAGCGAAGAGCGTGATTGCGCCAGCGGACTCCGCACAGAATCCCCCAACCGGTTTCAGCTTCGTGATACGAGAGCCCATGGTGTGAACAATACGCCATCCCCCGAAGTATGTTCCCATGGCGATTGCCGTATGAGCCGCGAGAATGATCGGCCAGTGAAACTTTCCCCAAGATCCCGCCAGTTCCTGGGCACTCATGTAGTGGGCACCGTAAAGCGCGCTTGCCACGATGCCCATCGTTTTCTGAGCGTCGTTTCCGCCGTGGCCGAGGCTGTAAGCTGCGGCCGAAAGTAACTGTAACTTGCGGAACCACGCATCGATCCGTTGCGGAGCCTTGTGTCGTAGCAGCCAGAACACTGCAACCATGAATGCCAGGCCGAGGATCAGCCCCATAATTGGTGCCACCACGATGAAGATCAGCGTCTTGTACCAACCGTCGGCGATGATGACTTGCCATCCTGCACGCATGACTGCCGCCCCCGCGTAGCCACCGATCAGAGCGTGCGAGGAGGACGTGGGCAATCCCCACCACCAGGTAAGAAGGTCCCAGACAATGGCACCCAGCAATCCAGCGATCACCACGTACTGTGTGACATAGTCGATGTGAATCATACCCTTGCCTATGGTCTTGGCAACGGCTGTACCCAGGAAGAAGGCGGCGACGAAGTTAAAGAAGGCAGCCCAAACGACCGCCAACTTTGGTGAAAGGACTCGCGTGGAAACTACTGTGGCAATGCTATTGGCAGCATCATGAAACCCGTTCAGAAAATCGAACGTCAGCGCAACCAGAATTGTGACAATCAGCAGCAGCAGGTCAGGATTCACCAGTATCCCTGTTGTTGACAGTATTCGAACTCAGGTGCTTTTCAATACAACGGTTTCAAGGACGTTGGCCACATCTTCCGCCTTGTCGGTAGCGCGTTCCAGGAATTCCAGCAACTCCTTGATCTTGATCAGGTTAATCGGGTCCTTTTCGGATTCGAAAAGCTTCGCAATCGCCCGCTGCGCGACTTGGTCAGCCTCATTCTCCAAGCGGTTGATCTCGACGCAATGCCCCAGGATGTTCCCATGGTTCTGCAAGAGTGAGACCGCTTTGTCGAGTTCCTCGCACTGCATCAAGATGATGCGTGACAGTTCGCCGGCGGCCGACGGCGGAGACGTAATCCGGTACATGACGAGTCGCGCACCCGCGGCGTTAACGAAATCCAGAACGTCATCGAGCTTCGATGCAAGCTGATGGATGTCTTCCCGGTCAAAGGGAGTAATAAAGGTCTGATTCAGCTTGGTCAGGATGGAATGGGTCAGCTCGTCGCCGGCATGCTCAATCTGGTGGATGTGGTCGATATTCTTTTCTACGTCGCGATAGTTTGCGAACAGATTGACCAGCCCTTGGGCGCCGGCGATGAGGTTCTTCGACATCGCCGAAAACATAGAAAAGAAGCTGTCATCCCTTGGTATGAGACGGACCATCGGGGAATCTAAACTCCGGAAGATTTGTGCTTACTTTCAGCCGCTGTGATGGAAGCAGGCAAATATCTCACGCGGAACAAAGAGGAGTCAAACAGGCAGTGCGCTGTGAAATTAGGACGCTACCAAAACAGGACACGCCCGGAGAGTATCCCTTCCAGGTTGCACTTGAGTAACCCAGAGCCTGTCCTAAGCGCAGTCGAGGGGGATTGCCAGGGTCGGGGCACCTAGGAGTTCTTTTGTCGCTGGACCAGTATGGCAGAGCGGCGTGGTACCCCGAGCCACAGGCCGAGCAGGACGCCCAACACCAGGGCAGCCCCAATCAGAACGGGTTGCAGGAAATCTAGGAACAATGGCCGAAGCTCCATTGGGTGATTGTGAGGCTAGTTGGCGCTCGCGGCGAGATAACCGAGGTCACTGTGCCTTGGTGACGGGCTGCGGGGCGGAATAGGGGTCTAGTTTCGAGTCCCAGCCCCGGGCAAAACGTTGGCTAATCAAAGTAGGCTGGAGGCAGGATCAAGCACACGACGCCGGCTTCGCAGCGATCAAAAAATCCACAGCCTGACTGTGCCACACTTCGACATTCAGGCATATACTCCGGGCGTACGTGCAGTGGAGACCTCCCCCATGAAAAGCGTAATACAGGTGTGTTTGACCCTCTTGGCCCTGGTCGGATTCTTCTGTGCCCTCGATCAGACGGTCTTCGATCAAAATGTTGCTGCCAGTAGCTCGGTCCAGTCGCAGAAGACCGTGCTCGTGGCGGATGGCAGCGATCCAATGCCGCTTTGCCGAGCCAAGCATTGCCGCGATAAGAACTGATCGGCGAATCTGAGCCTTAAAGGCCGACGGCGCAAAACTTTGGTTGCGTAGCCGCGTGCGCAGAGGTATGCTTACCGCTCACGGCAGGCGGCGACCCCTGTGACTACATATTTGATTTGGCTAATCGGCCCGGTTTTGCAGGTCTTGTTGCTGATCATCATGGTTCGCCGCAAACTCCACCAGGAGTTCCCGCGGTTTTTCTCCTACATCCTTCTCCAGCCCATCAAGTCCGGTTGCCTATTCGTCATTTATAGGTACTATCCCGATCAATACTTCGGTGCGTATTGGGTCGGTAACGCAATAAGCGTGCTTCTCAGCATTGCTGTGATGGATGAAGTCTTGCACCGGCTCTTTGAGGACTACGGAACGATTCAGAGCATCGCCACCGTCGTTTTTCGATGGGCCTGTGCAGTGTGCCTGGTAGTTGCCGTTGTAGGAGTCCTCACCACCGGCGAAGGCGTGCTGGATCATGTTGAGACAATCGTGATGAGTCTCGAACGTAGCGCGCGTCTACTGCAGTGCGGGCTCTTCCTCCTAATCATGTTTCTGGCCCATTCTCTTCGTTCCTGGTGGCGTCGCCAGGCTTTCGGTATTGCATTGGGTTTTGGCATTTTTGCCAGCATCGAAGCCCTGCTCATGACTGTTGCGCTGAACCATGGTTCCGGGATTGCTCCCATTCTCAGCACTGTCAAAAGCACCACCTACAACGTCATAACTGTCGTTTGGATTTTCTATGCCTGGCAGCAGGTGTCGGTTCCAGTCCAAGCCGGAGTCAAAGATGCCTCGCTCTCAACTGTCGCTTCAGGTATGGCCTACGATCAGAATATCCTCAACATGGCCGAGAAGGCTGTAGAACGCATACTTGCGCGTGGCTCGTGGCCACGACCGTCCACAAAGGGTTATTGGGTGATTGCCCGAAAACCCGATTCGGAAGAACAGAACTAACGCACGACCCAACATTGGCAAAATGAACATTCTTATCCCCGAAGAAGGCATTTGCCCAACTTGGCCGCCTGCAGTCGGCCAATTCATTACCTTCGAGTCTCTTGGAGAGCTCAAGACGGGATACGTACGACTGATGAGGCCTGGACTAGTGTGGCAGGATGTGGTCCTCGAAGACGGACGCGTGATTCCAGAGCACAAGGTCGTTGGATGTCCCGAGACTCCGATTTGGCGCAACCCTGATGACGTGTCTCAGGTCGAGCGGGAAGCTGCGGAGCAGCGGCTGGTTGCGATGTCGCAGGCCGGATTGGATCCGCATGACCGCGAGCAGTCCTTCTGGGCAGAGCTCAACCAGTACCTGGCATATACCTACTTGCGATTTAAGGACGCGCAGTTGCCGGAATAGACTTAGGATGATAACTGTGGCTCGGTCTTGGTCTCTCAAATGAAGAACTGCCGTAGTGATCAACGACGAAGGCGAAACGCCCTAGCGGATGCAGGGCTGCTCGACATTTCTCCCCACGATTTCCATGAGAAAGTCGTGGAAGCAAAGCGGTTTGTCATTGATCGCCTGAGTGAACTCGTGAAGGGTGAAGACCACCCCGAAGAACGATATTCACTCGCTTATTCTTTGGGTGCTTTGAAAAACGTCGAAGAGAACCTTCAGCCAGAGATGCCATCGCGGAAACCACGTCGCGATCCGTAACTGGACACGCCTTCTAATTCAAATTTTCAGATCACATTCGCTGAGCGTCGTTTCCTCGACTCCAGATCACTCGGACAGCTTCGGATCGCTCTCCTCGAGGATGGACCTTCAGGTAGAGCCTGATCATCTAAAGGATCAGGAGCAATGGGACGAACATGGCAAGAGTTGAAGGGATTGATCCTCGACAGACATCCTTCTTAATGCGGCAGGTGTTCAAGAAGATTCGTAAGATGCTGGGTCGGGACCTCACCCCGCAAAAGATTCAGGCGCGCGTGCCTCGCCTGTTCTGGTTCAACATCATTGGAGAATGGCTGTTAGGCCAGAAAGCAAGGGTTCCGGCGCGGCTGCGTGCGATTGTAGTATTACGCACTGCAGTACGGGTTGGGTGTCCGTTTTGAATCGATGCCAATTCTGCCGGTGGCAGAATGTACGGCTTGAGTGACGAGGAGATTGCTGCAATTCGCGAAGGAAAGATTGACGGCTTTGTTCCTCCGGAAGCGGCTCTATTTCGAATGGCAGACGCTCTGGCGGACACACCCGCGAACGTCAGCGATGAACTTTATGGCGAATTGAGAAAGCATTTTACCGAAGAACAGCTAATGGAACTTGCAGCCAATGCTGCGCTGGAGAATTACCGGGCACGTTCGAACCGGCTGTTTGATGTGGGTAGCGACGGCCTTTATCGAAAAGGATTGCATTTCAAACAGCACCAGATAGCGTAGCAGGCGCCTAGCGTTCGTATTGCGGCATCCCTTCCGAAGAGGATAGGGATGTGTTGTTTGTGCGGGCCACTACCCCCTGTTCTCGTTGACGTCCTGTTTTTCCCCATCTAAGATTCGCTTGCGATGATCGGACAGAGTATTTCCCACTACCGAATTGTGGAACGGCTAGGGGGAGGCGGGATGGGCGTCGTTTATAAGGCGGAAGACACCCGTCTACACCGTTTTGTTGCCCTTAAGTTTCTGCCTGACGATGTGGCTCGCGACCCGCAGATGATGGCCCGTTTTCAGCGCGAGGCCCAGGCCGCTTCCGCCCTGAATCACCCTGGTATCTGCACTATTTACGACATTGGAGAAGAAAGCGGCCAGGCGTTCATCGTTATGGAGTTTCTCGATGGCATCACTCTGAAGCATCACATCGCCGGGCGCCCGCTTGAATTAGACGCGCTCCTCTCGCTTTCCATTGAGATCGCAGACGCTCTCGATGGCGCTCATAGCGAAGGCATCATTCATCGCGATATCAAGCCCGCGAACATATTTGTGACTAAGCGTGGACACGCCAAGATCCTCGATTTCGGTTTGGCAAAGTTGAGCCGCACCAGCGTTGTCCGGGCCGAAGCGGTGTTGGCTGAGGCTACTTCGCCCGTGAGTGTCGACGATCTGACCAGTCCTGGCACTGCGCTGGGCACCGTCGCCTACATGTCGCCAGAGCAAGCCAAGGGAAAAGAGCTTGATGCTCGGAGCGATCTTTTCTCATTCGGCGCGGTTCTATACGAAATGAGTACAGGGACCCTGCCGTTCCACGGAGATACCTCGGCTATCATTTTTGACGGAATACTGAATCGTGCTCCTGTCCCAGCGATCAGGCTGAACCCAGCTCTGCCGACAAGGCTGGAGGATGTCACCGAGAAGTTGCTGGAGAAGGATCGCAATCTGCGATATCAGTCGGCTGCGGAACTGCGCAGCGACCTGCATCGGCTGAAGCGCGATACCGAATCTGGCCGACAAGCCGTGATGGAACCGGCCATGGTCTCGAGCAGCGGCAGCTCGCAGTCTACAGTGATGAGTGCACACCCGAGTGCTTCAGCGGTGTCCACTCCGGTTACCACCAAGAACAAGATGATATGGCTGACAGCCGCGATCCTGTTCATGGTAGCCGTTGGCTTCGGAATCTACCGCATGATCTCGGCTCGGGAAGCTCTGCCGTTTCAGCGGATCCGAATCACAAAGGTAAGTGGTACTCACAATGCTCAAATCGCCGCCATGTCGCCTGACGGAAACTACATGGCATACGTGCTCAACACTGAGGGATTGCAGTCGTTGTGGCTTCGTCATCTGGCCAGCGACAGCAATGTTCAAATCGTGGCACCGGCGCACGTCGAATATCGTGCACTGCGTTTTGCGCCGGACGGGAGCTCGATTTATTACTCGCACACCCAGCCTGCAAGCGGCCCAGCGTCCCAAGAATATGATCTCTACCGAACACCGGTTTTAGGAGGGAGCTCACAGCTATTGGTAAAGGATATCGACAGCAATCCGGGATTTTCACCAGACGGGCAGCATATTGTCTTTGAACGCTCAAATGATCCCGAACCCGGCAAATTCAATGTCCTGATTGCGAAGTCCGATGGGACGGATGAAAAGATCCTGGTTCATGGCCCCGGTAGCGAGACGCTCTCCAGCCCGCTATGGTCTCCCGATGGAAGGGTGATCACTGCCTACGAGGTTCCCACCAAGGAATACCTCGCTTCCGTCCTAACTATCGACCCTGCCTCGGGCAATCGCAAGGTGCTGTTTACGACGAAAGAAGCACTGCTGTCATCCGCCGCCTGGTTGCCCAACGGAACGGCAATGGCAGTGACCTTTTCCAATCTGGACCTGCAATTCCGCCGTAATCAAATGGCGCTGATTACCTATCCCGGCGGCAAATTTCATCCCATAACCTCAGACACCAACGATTACCAGACCGTAAGCGTCGCATCCGAGGGATCGACCATAGCCGCGGTAATGGCTCAGCCGATAAGGGAGGTGTACTTGAGCCGCGGGGAAAAGGCGGATTACTCGGACGCGCGGCTCGTTCCGTCAGATGATCTGACGAATGCAGTTTCCTGGACCAAGGATGGCAGGCTGCTTCTCGAAAAGGATTCCACAACATCATTAGCAGGAATTGATGGAAAAGTCTTCAGTTCGCTGCCACAGTTAGCAGGCCAACCATTTGGCTGCTCGGACGGCCGTATCGTTTTCTTACGCGCGAACATGCAGGACCTCTCGCTAACCATTTGGCGGAGTGAGGCAGACGGTACGGGACTAACCCAACTGAGTCATGGAGAAGATGATGAGCAACCCGTCTGCTCCCCTGACGCGAAGTGGGTTTTCTATACTGACCAGACGTCGCGAACCCTGATGAAAGTTTCCCTCGAAGGAGGCACAGCACTGGCTGTGTTCCCAAATCAGGTGGAACGTCGCGGAATCTATGATTTCTCACCAGATGGGCAAACGATTGTTTTGGGCACGTACGATTTCAAAGCGCAGAAGCCTACATTCTCGCTCATTTCCGCTGACTCTGGCCGCTTGTTACGGACCTTGGAATACGACGTTCGCCACAATGGACGCCTTCGCTTTAGCCCCGATGGCAAAGGGATCGTTTACCCGATACGTGATAGAGGGGTCGACAATCTCTGGCTGCAACCCCTTGATGGCCGCCCCGGTCGCCAACTGACTCAATTCGATTCCCTCAAAATCTACTCCTACCAGTGGTCCATGGACGGAAAGCAACTCGCACTTGTTCGAGGAGACTCGCCGTCCGACGTTGTATTAATAAAGGATGCCTCCCAGCAATAGTCATCTGAATGTCTAACTCTGAGACTGTGTCCGCCAGACAGCCCCTCCTCTTGTTCAAAAAAACGAGGACCAGCAGGGCGCTGGTCCTCAAGGGAGAAGCAGTCAAGTTTAAAAATCGAACCTTAACGCAAGTTGGCCAATGCGGTGTCCATTGCCCGGCCCGTCGTTGCCGATGGTGGCTTGAGCTTGGCCAAATGCTGGATCTGCAAAGTTTCCTTGCGGAGTGTCGAAGTTTGGATGGTTGAAGATGTTGAAGAAATTCGCGAAGAACGTCAGCTTCGCAGTCTCCGTGATGCGGAACGACTTCCCCAATCCGAAGTCTAAGTTGACGTAGTGTGGCCCGTAGACATCATTACGATGCATCGGGCTGTTACACCAGAGACCTAGGTTCACGGAAGCGGGGCAGCTTGTCGTTTCGAATGCAGCTGTCTTCAGAAAACCGTGAGCGGGGCTGCCGTCGAGTGTTGCATTGGAGGCATCGAAACCGGGAGCGTATAGAGGCCGGTCGTTGGTAATGCCATCACCGTTCGAGTCAGTGTTCGGATCCCAGATCGGCACCGGAACACCGGTCTGGAACGAGAACACGCCATTGATCTGCCATCCACCCAGCCAGCGATTCGTTCTCATGAAGGGCAAGTCGTAGTTGTAGCTGAGAACGACCCGATGGCGCGTGTCGAAGTCCGCCGGACCATAATCAAGATGCACATTTGAGCTGTCGACGGGTTGGATGGCCGATCCTGCCGTAGTTTTCGGACGGAACGCATCGCTGATCTCATCGAGTGTCTTGGAATAGGTATAGTTCGCGTTGAATTGCAGCCCGCTCGCATACCGCTTACGCAACGATACCTGCAGGCCGTGATAGTTGGACTTGAAGGCATTCGTACGGAAGTTATCGGAACTGATGCTCGTGTTCGGACGAGCTGTGCTGAATCCACCACCGAACCCAGCCAGATCGCACGGACTGCCTACAGGTTGTGCTCCCGCGCATGCCAGGCGGCCATCAAACGTGTTGTTGTTGAGGATGCCCGTCAGCTTTCGCCCGAGAGTACTGATGTAGTTTGTCTCAAGGACCATGTCTTTCGCTAACTGATACTGGATTCCTAGGTGCATCTGCTCGTAGTACGGAATAACCAGATCCTGGTCCATGTGACGCGGAGAAGGCTTCGGAAGTCCGGTGGGGAAGATCGCCGGGTCAATGAGGAAGCCATTTGTGTTAGCTACGAATGGCAGCGTGTAGAATCCGGGCGTCGCAAGTCCACCAGCCGGAACGCCATTCCCAAAGAACCCGAAGGTTGCATCGGAAAAGAACGGCGGATTGAAACGAATGTTTTCGAACAGGTTGTTGTAAATGCGATCATACGCAATAGCGTATCCCGCACGTACGACAAACTTCTGGCTTCCCGTTACATCCCATGACAATCCTAGCCGTGGCCCAAAGTTGTTCAGATCCTTGTTCCACAAGTTGTGATCACGGACCTGGAAAGTTCCCGTTGCAACCCGCGCATAATAAGGATTGTTGTTAGGGAAGAACGGATTGCTCGACCCCCCGGGAAGAATCGGCGTTGTAGTCGTACCGAAGTAGAAGTTTGAGTCGCTGTTAGGAAGAAAGTTATGCGGAGGACCGAAGTACTCCCAGCGTAGCCCGAGGTTCAAGGTTAGGCGTGGGCTGAGCTTCCAATCGTCCTGAAAGTAGGCCCCGACCTCGTTAGCGCGATAACCACGGTAGTAGTTGGGCAACGTACCGGTGTTTGGATCAATCGAAGCGCTGCACAACGCGCACGAGCCAATCACAGGCCCACCAAAAAACAATTGATCGAACTGGTCGGTGAACGTCGTGTCTGTCACCAGATCCTCGATGCTCCACGGCAGAACTGTGCCGTTTACATCGTTGAAGAAGCTCGATCCATTGCGCGTTCGACGGTATTCAGCGCCGGTCTTGAAGCTGTGTTTGCCGTGCGTGATCGAAATATCATCTTTGTACTGGAACTGATTCTCGGTAAAGAACTGTGGGATTCCTGGTGTTGAACCAAAACTCGTGCTCAATGGATCGACCGCCGTGGCGATTGCCGAGACACCATCTGTTCCCGGTGCCGTGAAATTGGCGACGCGTCGCTCATAACTGAACCGAGCCTGGTTGAGAATATTGTTCGACAGAGTGCGAGTCCAACTGATAGACGCGTTCTGGGCTCGGGCTGGAACGACTTCTCCTACCCCGATCGTGCTTGCCGCCGCGCTGTTGTTGTCCTGGAACTGAACATCGTCGAATAGGTAAACAAAATTCAATTGGTCTTTCTGCGTCAGCTTGTGATCGACCTTGATGCTGAAACGGCTCTGGTCGGTAGCCGCGACAACTTGTTTCGTCACTGATCCGTAGAGCGGCACAGGATACGCAAGCTGCGCGAAACCCAACACTGGACCCGTCACTGCTCCTTGTCCTAAGCAGTTGGGATCGTTGGCTGCACCCGCCGCCGGATTGCAAGTGATCGCTGAGTTTGCGACAGGGAAGGCGCCTGACTCTGCAGCGCGCAGAGTCTTGAAGTTCGATCCTAGCGTTGAAGAGAGGTTGAAGGCTCCCGGGCAGGGTGCGGCGACAGCTTGCCCTGGACCGAAACTCGTATCAAGGTAAGCTTGGTTATTGCATATGCCGAACGGGCTCGTTTCGATAAAGTTTTGAAACGCGCCGCTATTTACAAAATCGAGAAACTGTTGCGTCGTTCCGGTTGCTGTTGTTGGACTGCTCTGGCGCAAACGGTGAATCTCGCCTGTTCCGTAGAAGAAGGTCTTGTCCTTGATAATCGGACCGCCGAGCGAACCGCCGAACTGATTGCGAACAAGGTGGTCGCGCTGACCGGCTTCGTTTGAAAACCAGTCATTCGCGGAGAGGGCCTGGATGCGGTTGTACTCAAACGCTGACCCATGGAATTGATTGGTTCCACTCTTCAGCACCGTGTCAGTAACAAAGCCACCTGCTTTTCCATACTCGGCAGGAAAGGCATTGGTGATGACGCGGTACTCCTGAATCGCATCGGGAGAGATGGTTGTATTGGCCCCGCCTGGCCCAGCCAGCGCGACTCCGCCCTGACCCTGCTCATTGTTGTCAGCGCCTTCAACCAAATAGTTGCCAGTGCCAGATCGAGTTCCGTTGACTGATGCGCCTCGGCCGGTCATCGTGAAGGCCTCGGGCTCCGCACCCGCGACCAGATTGATCAGCTCGTTCTGGCTGCGAGTTTCGATCGGGATCGACTCCCACACACGTCGATCGATGAGTTGCGACACCGATGCATCCTCAGTCTGTACGAGCTGTGAGCCGCCTTCAACCGTCAGTTGCTCGGTAGCCTGTCCGAGTTCGAGCCTCACATCCTGCGTGGTAGTGGTTCCGACACTAACTACGATATTTTGAATCTTCACTCCCTTGAAGCCGGTTGGATTCGCTTCGAGTGTGTAGCTTCCGACGATGGGCAGAGCGGTGAATCTGTAGACTCCGGCGGGCGTGGACGCGGTGGTTCGCTTATCGCCGGTAGACGAGTTCATAAGCGTGACCGTTACACCGGAAACAACGGCACCGGAAGGATCGAACAGCAATCCAGTGAGTTCTCCGGTCCCGCCTTGCCCCCAAAGCAATCCGGCCGTCAAGACGACGAGACCTTGCGCAATAGACTTAAATACCCTCATGCATTCTCCTCAAACCTGTCTGGTTCTGTGTGCCCAATGCTGTGAAACATGAGCACACATGGTGAGAGAAGCACCGCAGGGGCCATCAAACGTGAAGTCTGAGGCGCTGCTCTCGACTACGTGTCTAAGTTGCAAGGCATGAATGCGAACTTACGAGATCGAGGTGCAGCCAACACTCTGATCAGTTACCAGAGTTCGAGTACTGCGTTGAATCTGCAAATTCGTTGAACCGAAAGCTTCCAAAACAGGTATGCGAGCCGATGGGTCGCTACGAAAAAGCGGAGAAGGGAAGTTTTTGGAGCAGATGTTCGATCTGAGAATCGAAGAGCGGTACTCCATCTGGTCCCAGAGCGATTGTGCAAGCAATCTTCAAATAGGTCGACCTCTGATGCAACACTCACAAATGCGGGATGTAGTGCTCCGCCCCAAGGCGTCAGGCACAACGTAACCTCGCATCATCCATCTGTAGTTCGACACATTTATCGCCCCAGCCGGGTGCTTATGTCATAACCTGTAATGCTCTGCGGTTGTGCGGAGTAGTTTATTGTTGGGATCTAGCCAGTGTTTAGAGTCTTATTTCTGGAATGCTTCCTGGTGCTGATCGGATGCGGCAAGTGCTTCTCCCAAGGCGCGCTCCCCTCATTCGCGACTCGCGTACCGGTGCTCGCTGAGTTATTTACCTCTGAGGGCTGCTCCACGTGTCCTCCAGCAGATGTCTTCGTGCAGGCTTTGGACACTCAGCCCGTCCCCGGGATCGAGATCATCGTTCTGAGCGAGCATGTGGATTACTGGAACCAGCAGGGATGGACAGATCCTTATTCATCTAGCGAAATTAGCGAACGCCAGAGAGCATACGCGCAGCGCTTCAAGTTAGCGGATGTATATACCCCCCAACTGGTTATTGATGGTTATCGTCAGATGGCCGGGAGTAGTGCAAGGGAAGCGGATCTTGCCTTGCGCGATGCCCGTAACCAAAACAAGACCACGCTTCGCATCACCGATGCAATCTCAGAGCGCGGTCGAGTGCGTGCCCACGTCGAGAGTGATCGGTTCAATCCGGAGAAAGAGTCGCGCTCGCTGGACGTCTATGTCGCGGTCGCGCTCAATCGCGCCGAGGGCCAGGTAACAAAGGGTGAAAACGCGAATCGTCACCTGACGCACACGGCGGTAATGCGGAAGCTCACGCGGATCGGCAAGCTGAAGGCCGGCGAACGCTTTGCGCGCGATATCGACCTTAAAATAGATAGTAATATTGATCCGAATAATCTACGAGTAATCGCCTTCCTGCAGGATCCGGATTCCTGGAGAATCTACGGCGTGGGCATGAGCTTGGTCACCGCGACGCAACATACGGATGCGAAGACGTTCACACCCGCCGTCAATCATTAGAACGGGTCTTAAGTCTGTGCGGAAAGGAGAACCCAGCCTTCTACTCGGCAAGAAACGTGTCAGTTCCGATCCAATGCTCCGCCAACGAACTTAATCCTTTTTTATATGTTCGCGTGACGGTATATTCCTGCCCTCCCCGGATGCGTAGCTCGTATTCACCGCTCAAGCAGGGCTTTATTTCCTCGACATACATTGAGTTGATGAGGACTGACCGATGGATGCGGACGAAGCCGTAACCTTTCAGCTTCTCTGCCATCGCCGAAATGGATTCTCGCAACAAATGCGTTCCAGTTCGTTGGCGAAGCAACACGTAGTTTCCCTCGGCTTCTACGGCCATGACATCAGCGGGACTAATAAAGAGGATACGCCCGTTGCTTTTGATCGCTATACGTGGTGACGATTTTTTTGACGTAAGCTGCAAATGCGGTAAGGCTTCCAGCAAGCCCCTGGCTCGCTCAGCGGTCGTTCTGCTCGATGCTGCGTCGAGTGCGGAGTGCAACCTTTCGCTCGAAAAGGGCTTTAGCACATAGTCGACCGCGTGTTGCTCGAATGCTGTGACAGCGTGCTCGTCATGAGCCGTTACAAAAACCAGCGACGGCAGTGAGGCCCCACCATCTGTAATTCGTTTCGCCAGTTCAATCCCCGACAACTCCGGCATGTTGATATCAAGAAGCAGAACGTCGTACTGGTTTGTCGCAAGCTTCTCGAGCGCTTCGAAGGAATCCCCGACCGCGTCACACCGGTCCACGTCTTGCCGCGCACTTACAATTTTCGCGACAGACGTACGCGCGAGTGGCTCGTCATCAACGATCAGAACGCGCACTGCGCACCTCCTCGCCTGCGTGCGAAATTTCAACTGGTTTATCAGTGCAATAGAAGGCTGGCAAAATCATGGTTGCAGTTGCGAACTGATAATCGTGAGTCTTGAACTCGAAAGTCGCTTCCTCTGAATAGAGGTACCGCAAGCGGCTCCTTATGTTCTGGAGTCCGACTCCCATACCCGGCTTTTGGCCCAGTCCACACATGCTGTTGGCAATCTGAATTTCCAGCGTTTGTCCGTGCTTCCTGGAGGCTACTTGTACCCAGCCGCCTTCTCGACAGCAGGCAATTCCGTGGACGATCGCATTCTCCAGTAGTGGCTGAAGGATTAGCTGTGGTACAAGCAATCCTCTTGTGTCGGCATCGATATCCCAGCGCACGTCGAGTCGCTCCCCCAGCCTGACTTTTTCGATGGCCAAATAGTCTTCGACGAACTTCAATTCTTCATGCAGTGCGATCAGGTCCGTATGGCCCTGTTTTAAGGCGGTCCTGAGAAGGTTGGCCAACATGACGATCATGGCCTTTGCCTTCGTCTTGTCATAGTCGATCAGGGTTGAAATCCCGTGAAGAGTATTGAACAGGAAGTGCGGATGAATTTGACTCTTCAGCGCTTGTAATTCGCTTGTCGTCACTGCTTGCAGCAGTTCGAGCCGTTCCTGCATATATGTGAAGGCATGTGCCGCAACCACCGTGGCCAGATAGGTCCAAGTCTGGTCGGCGAAAGTCGTGGTGATCAACAAGAAGCTGTCGAAGGTTCGCGGCACGAACTCCTGGTGGGCGCTGCTCCATGGCGGAAGAATTGCCCAGCGCAGGCAGGAAAACGCAATGATGAACGGGAATGCCCCAAGCAGGTAAGCCGCCCCCCGTAGAAATCTTGTTTCCCGGGTCACGGGATATCGGCGCACAATCGCGAAGATTGCCGGCGTCATGAGCGCGAAAGTCACGCACATGCCGGTTTCAACCAGCACGTAGTGCCAGTAGCTCGGGTGTGCGCCGCGTTGCAGCGCCCGTACCCGGTCTTCCCAGGCCATGACGAATGCAAAGCTCATCCAGAACACAATCGCCCAGAAGAAGGAAAGCGCGATTTTCCGAAAGGTATTCAAGAGATGCTCATTTTATCTGTAATCTGCGGCCCCAAAGAGTTTCACGGTACAGAACCGCTAAAACTCAATTCAAGGGTACATAACTCCGATTCGAGCTAAGTTCTTGTGTTTTAGATGCAGACACATGGCAGGTTAATGTGCGTATGAAAAGCGGATATCGATGACGACCTTAGCCGATGTAACCCATTTGGACGCGACATAATTACCTGGATTTTCTGTCACTTGAGACGCTTGCATTACTCGCCCATTTGGTTTATCTTCCCCGCGCACGTGCATCCCTCCCCCGAGGGAGTCCGCTGTGGGTGCCCATACATTTCCCACAGCGGATCTTCTTTCATTGTGTGGAGTGCGCGGCGTTAAGGACACCGCTGGACTCATTGGTCGTGCGCAGGTTCGGGGATATTTCTTACACCATCCAGGAAACAACACCTACGAACTCATTCGGATCGATTGTCGGCTAGCCGGCAGCCATTTGCCCAACAGACTCCGTGATGGGTTTGCTGCGCGACGCGAGGAGGCCGGTTGCTGCATCGATGTCGATGTCCGCAATCAGTAATCCCTCTTCGCCGTAGGGCTGATAGGAAAGCAGCGTTCCGTCTGGCCTCGCCACCGCTGATGTGGTCCCCGACCCGGCTCTCGCGAAATTTACGGTCGCGAAATAACACGTGTTTTCGGCGGCGCGGCACAATATCGCTTTCTCGTGAAAGGAATTGGCAGGATCTCCGAAGCTTGATGGCACATAACTTCCGGGCTCCGGTTCATGGAAGTGTGGATGGAATACGATCTGGGCTCCGTGTCGGACAGCCCAGCGAACCGTCTCCGGGTAGCGCCAACCTTCGTGGCAAATCACGACTCCAAACGTGAGCGGACCTGTCTTGAAAACGCGCCGCCCTGAACCAAACGAGTAGGTGCCTTCCTCGGAAGGATCGAGTTGCACCTTGTCCTGGAATCCAAGCATTGTGCCGTCACTGTCAATGACCAGCGCTGTGGCAAGCAAGCGGCCATCGACTACGCGTTCGGTGCTGAGAACGACTGCCACGTTTGACTTCGCCGCGGCTTGTGCGACCTTCGACCATGCGCGTTCAAGAAAGGCAGGATCGGGTGGTGGTAACGCCTTGCCTGGTCCACGATAGCCGGGAACGAAACACTCCGGAAAGCATATGATTCCGGCGTGCTCGGCAGATGCCCGTGCAATGGCCTCTATCGTCAGGACGACCGACTCCTCCGGAGTCGCAGGAAAACGCAGGTTGGCAAGTGCGATGCGAAACATGTTCACTCGGCTACCGTAACATGTTCCGCACCCCGAGTTGTCAGATGACTGCAGCGCCCTTGCCGGGAGCCTTCTTAGTGCGTTTTCTCCTTTACAATCGCACGCGGAAACAGAATGTTGTTTTCCAGGTGAACGTGCTGGTGCAAGTCAGCTTCGAAAGCCTCGAGCGCTTTATACAATGTCTGATAGCTTACGCAGGCCTCGGGTGGAGCGGTAAAGTCGTTGCTTGCCTTGCGGATCGCGCGCAACGCGTCGCCTGCGGAAGCATGCTCATGTTCCATCATGGCGATCGGATTTCCTACACTCCCGAATGGTGCCGGCAGGACTGGCTCGCGCTGGAGCAGCGCTTCCTCCATCCTCTCTACATAAGGAAACAGCACCAACTCTTCTTTCATCATGTGTGTCGTCAATTCCTGAGTGAGCGCGTTGAACGTTTCCTGGATGTCGAATAGTTCTGGATGGTTCTTGCCGTGAACCGAACAGACTTTCTGGAGCAGCGCGGTTAGACGTACGATCTCCTCGCGGGTATACCTGTGGTGAGTATTCTTTATGTGCGCAATGAGCTCGCTTAAGGGTTCTTGCTTCCAATCGTGCTCTTGCCGCGCTGCACGCGCCGTTTCTTCGGCCATCTCAATCAGGTCCAAAACATGGTCTATTGAAACATTCATCTTAGTGCAGGCCTCTTCAAGAGACTGATTTCCGCCGCAACAATAGTCGATGCCAACCTTCTCGAAAACGCGGGTCGCAGTGGGGTTTTCCACGGCGAATTCACGCACTGTCTTTGCGGTTATGACTGCCATCTGTATCCTCCTCGTTGGTTCTTGCAGGTCACATTCGGAAGGTATCGGATGACAGAAGCAGTCGCCATGACTTATGTCACGGCAGCCAGAAAAAGATGTTGGAGGGAAATAGCAGCTATTCAGCTGATTCCAGTTCGGCTTCCAGTGCTTTCAGATCGGTTACTAAAATGTTGCGTCCGTCCACTTTCAGCATTCCTTCAGCCTGAAACCGCGAGAGGTTGCGCGAAACCAGTTCCCGGACGGTTCCTATCTGCGACGCCAGCTCCTGGTTCGTCGCCGGTAAGGTGATTTCAATGCCCTCCGCGGACCGTTTTCCGGAGGTCTTCGCCAGCCTGACAAGGAATGCCGCCAAGCGATGTCGAACCGTTGTAAACGACAATTCCTCGATGATGCCTACGAGCCGCCGCAACCGAGCTCCTACTACCCGCAATACCTTCAGTGCGACCTGGGGATGCGCTAGGCACAGCGCATGGAAATCCTGTTTGCTCACAAACAGCAGTATCGCGTCATCGAGAGCGGACACCGACGCTGGATAATTGCCTCCATCAAATACAGGCAACTCTGCGACCGAGCTTCCTGGTCCCTCAATACTAAGGACATGCTCTCGCCCTCCCGCGGAACTCTTAAAGATGCGGACGTGTCCGGACTCGACTACGTAGAGTCCGATGCAAGGTTCACTTTCTCCGAATACTATTTCACCAGCAGCAAAGCGGCGCGGGACCGTGCGCTGCGCCAGGAATGACAACTCGGCGTCCGTGAGTCCGGAGAAAATCGCGACCTTTGCAAGCGTCTCGCCGTGATTGGGTTTTGCTTCAGGCACGCCGCGTATTGTAACCGAGCCGCATCGCTGCCGCGGCGCAATCAGGAGGATGCGCGCTCAAAGCACGCGCAAGACCGGAGATGCCTCGTGTGCGTTAGCCGGCATTTGGGACGGCACATAGCCCTTCGGGAGGTACGAACAGCACGGCTCTTCCGCCATAGGGTCCCCAGTCACGGCATAAGCCCGGGAGCGCGACCCTCCGCATACATGTCGAAATTCACATTCCCCACACTTGCCACCCAGTTCGTCAGGCGTTCGGAGTTTGCGAAAGATCGGTGACTCACGATAAATATGACTGAGCGATTCCATCCGGATATTCCCACCTGAAATCGGAAGGAAGCCGCTGGGATAGACCTCGCCAGTGTGAGAAATGAAGACAAACCCTTTGCCGTCGTTCAAGCCCCGAGGCGATCGGCCGATTGTGTCGGCTGGCTTGTGAGCAGAAGTCTTAACGGCCTCGGTCTTTTTCATTAAAACATTCTGTTGAAGGACATACCGGCGATAGTGTTGCGCCTCGGTAGTTTTGATGTCGAAGTCGGCGCTTCGCGACAATCGATACAGGTTCGCGAAGATCTGCTCGAATTCGTCTGCGGATAGTACGCCTTCGAGTTTGCCCCGTCCGGTAGGAACCAGGAAGAATACGCACCACAATGCGATTTTCTTACTTTCAATCAGCCGCGAAATTGAGTCGAAGTCGTCATAGTTTCTGCGACTGAAGGTCGTGTTGATTTGAACCGGCAGACCTGCTTCGTTTGCCCACGCAATCGCCTCCATTGTCCGGTCAAACGACCCGGCCATTCCACGAAAGGCGTCGTGGATTTCGCGGTTCGATCCATCGAGGCTCACCGCGAGCCGGGCTAGCCCGGACTGTTTCAACCGATGAATGATTTCGCGGGTCAACAATGGAGTTGCGCTCGGCGTCAGCGAAACTCGAACTCCAACTTTCGTAGCATATTCGATCAACTCAAACAGGTCCGGACGCTTAATTGGGTCTCCGCCAGTGAGAACGAACACGGGCACCTTCATTTCGGCGATCTCGTCGATCAACTGTTTTCCTTCGTCCGTCGACAACTCCAGCGGATGCCTCTTGGGCTGAGCGCAGGCACGGCAGTGAACGCACGCAAGATCACAGGCCTGGGTGACCTCCCATATCGCAATGTAAGGTCGCTCGTTGAAATCCATCGAGATGTCGCTCGGTTTCATATGCCTATCTCAACCCAAGTAGTCACGCCGCGCTGTGACCGTGGTCACAGTGAGGGTTTTTTCTTGCCCAGCGATTAGCCCCCACCCAAAGGCTGACATGGCGTGACAAAAGTCATCGCTTGCACGGCTACCTCGACCTAATCTGTCCCAGGCTAGTCGCAGCGAGTTCTGCACGGCCTCGGCCAATCAATAAAGTGGGGATGCCGAGAACGATCTAAGAATGGAGGCTTTATACATGCCATACAAAAACTTATGGATCGCGCTGGGCGTAGTCATGCTCATCTCGTTCGCGGTTCTGGGGGGCGTCGGCTACAAGGCAATCAGTACTGCACCACCAATCCCATCGAAGGTTACTACTCCAGACGGACAGTTGCTCTTTACGGGCGAGACGATTCGCGACGGGCAGAACGTTTGGCAGTCAACCGGTGGACAGGAAATTGGCACGATCTGGGGTCACGGCGCGTATGTCGCACCGGATTGGAGCGCAGACTATCTGCACCGCCAATCCGAGATCGTTCTCAACAGCTGGGCGCGTCAGCAAGGGTTTGCCACCTATGCGGCCATGCCGGCAGAGTCGCGTGCCGCTCTTCAAGGACGCCTGACTGAACTCACGCGTCGGAATACCTATGACGTTGCGACCGATACGATCATTCTCGATTCCGAACGTGCCAAAGCCTTCGAAGAACTATCAGCGTATTACGCCGACGTCTATGGAAATGGCCGCAACGAATATGCCATTCCCGCTGGAGCTCTCACAGATCCGGTCAAGCAGCACCAAATGGCTGCATTCTTCTGGTGGACTGCGTGGGCGGCCAGCACAGACCGGCCGGGCACGGATGTCACTTACACGCAAAATTGGCCCCATGAAGAACTGATTGGAAACCGGCCTACCGGCGCGGCAGTTGTCTGGAGCGTAATCAGCTTCGTTCTGCTATTGGCCGGAGTGGGCGGAATGGTCTGGTACTTCGCATCCCAGCAGCACACCCCCGTCCCTGGACCAGCGCCCCATCGCGACCCACTGCTCGGCTTAAAGGCAACTCCTTCCCAGAAAGCCACCGTAAAATACTTCTTCGTGGTCGCGGCGCTTTGGGTAGTTCAGGTCGCGCTCGGTGCCATCGTTGCCCATTACGGCGTCGAGGGCGGCGGATTCTACGGTATTCCCCTCGCGAAATGGCTTCCTTATTCCGTGGCGCGAACATGGCATCTGCAGATCGGCATCTTCTGGATCGCAACTTCCTGGCTGGCCACGGGCCTATACATCGTGCCTGCCGTCAGTGGCATCGAGCCAAAAGGTCAGCGCTTAGGCGTTAACGCCTTGTTCGTCGCACTAGTCGCCGTCGTAGTGGGCTCCCTTGCCGGCGAATGGGTTGGAATCCAGCAAAAGCTCGGAAATCTATGGTTCTGGTTTGGAGCGCAGGGCTACGAATACGTCGACCTGGGCCGCGTGTGGCAGATACTGCTTCTTGTAGGCCTGCTGTTCTGGCTCTGGCTCATGTGGCGTGGCCTCAAGCCGGCGCTCGCACGGCGCGACGAGCAACACTCCCTGCTCATGCTCTTTCTAGTATCGAGTATTGCAATCCCGGTGTTTTATGCAGCCGGCCTGATGTATGGGCAACGAAGCCCTCTCATCACCGCAGAATATTGGCGCTGGTGGGTCGTTCATCTTTGGGTGGAAGGCTTCTTCGAGGTCTTTGCTACGGTTGTTATCGCGTTCCTGTTCACGCGGCTCAAGCTATTGGCAGTTTCGTCGGCAACGCGTGCAGTCCTTTTCTCAACCGTGGTGTTCCTCTCGGGTGGAATCATCGGAACATTTCATCATCTTTACTTTACCGGCGCTCCCAGTTCGATTCTGGCATTGGGCTCGGTATTCAGCGCTCTGGAAGTCGTCCCGTTGGTTCTTGTTGGGTTTGAGGCTTGGGACAACATTCGTCTGTCGCGCGGCACTGCTGATAGCGCTTGGGTCAAGACCTATAAGTGGCCGATTTATTTCTTCGTCGCCGTTGCGTTCTGGAATTTCGTGGGTGCTGGCCTGTTCGGCTTCATGATCAATCCTCCGATCGCTCTGTACTACGTTCAGGGATTGAATCTGACGCCGGTTCACGGCCACACGGCGTTGTTCGGTGTATACGGGATGCTTGGGTTAGGCCTGATGCTCTTCTGCCTGCGCGCTCTGCAACCTCGCCCACAATGGAAGGATCGATCACTCGCTATCGCGTTTTGGTCGATCAATCTCGGACTGGTCTTCATGGTCATGCTCAGCATGTTGCCGGTGGGACTCATGCAAGCCTGGGCCTCGGTTGAATTCGGAACCTGGTATGCGCGTTCCGCCGAATTCCTACAGACGCCGCTATTGTCTCGCTTGCGTTGGATGCGTATGTTCGGCGATTCGCTCTTCGCATTCGGAGCGATCGTGCTTGGTTGGTTTGTCCTCGGCTTATGGACCGGTCATTCTCTCGAGAAGCAGATGCCAGTCGAGCAAAGCGAATGCGAAGTCCGCGAGTTGGAAGTCGCACACTCTGGTGATTAGATAGAGGAATGTCAGTTCACGCTGCTGAGGACGCTTGATCTTCAGCAGCGTGAAAGACGATACGCGAAAACCAGGCGGGCGGGCCGCCCTGGAGTAGCCAGCAGAATCACTACTCTTCGTCCGTCACGAGCGCCCAGGTTTTGTCTGGGTTGTAGCGCTCCATTGCCTTGAACTCGTCGAGCGTTTTCGTTCCAAGGTCCTTGTCATAGACAACGCCGTCATGGCTGACAATGAAAGTTCTTACGCCGGTTACACGGTATTCTGCCGGCGCAGCCACCAGAGCGAAGCCGCCGATCATAACGCCTTTGACGATGAAATCCATTTCGCCGAGTGGTGCAGCAGGTCCCTGGCCCTTCAGGATTTTGAAGAAGTAACCATGGTACGGTTCGGTTCGATTCGAGTAACCCTGATCAATGACTTCGGCGATCTTTTCACCAATTGGACCGTCCCAAGTGCCGTCATCATTTTTCCACGCCAGGCCATCCTGTTTGCCGGGAGTGCTGATGATGCGCTGAGCGTACTGGTTCACGTCGTAACCCTCACGAGGTTTTAGGGCGTAGTCGTGCTGCGCCTCTACATACCCGCGGCAGATTTGAATCGCGTCCAGTTCATTGGCGCCGATCCGCCGGTAAAGGAGTTCCTGTTGGCCTGCCTTGGCGTCGAAATACCACTTGCTGCCGGTTTTCACAATCGGCACCGGGAAAGGCCAATCTTCGTTCCCGATGATAAGGAAAGCGCGAGTTTTGGTCTTTGAATCTAAGGAAACGACTTTCTTCTCGCGCGCTTCGGAGGCGAAGTCAGCAGCACGCTGCCGGTCTTGTGCCACTTCGCCAGTGAAGATAATGTCCTTTCCTTCGGAACCAAAAATCTGTGCCAGCGTCACTTCGTCGAACGTCTCCGCGGCATCGACCAACGCGTCTGCCGCTTGTTCCGCGGTGTCAAAGGCTTTGGCGCCGGCCGAGTTAGTGGGAGGAGTCTTCTTTCCGGAGGATTGCTGTGCAACGGCCGAGGGAATCCACATGCCCAGGCAAGTCGCAGCAGCCGCGACTACAATCCAAAGAAGCTTTACGCGATTTCCCATCATAGATTTAGATTTCATGTCTCCGCTCCTATAATCTCCAGCAACCAAGACTGCTTACCTGCGCCGTCCACCACCGCCACTCCGACTCCGGCCTCCGCCTGAACTTCGAGAACTCATGCTCGAGGAACCTCGACTGCTGTTGGCGCGGGCTTTCGATCCGTCATAGCCTCCTGAACCACCCCCGAAAGCATCCCGTCCTCCGCCACTGCTGCGCGAGACATCGCGGCTCCCGACACGATCTGACCCGCCTCCGCTACTTCCACGATTGCCTGCACCTCCCGCTGAGCGGTCACTTGTTCCGGCACGGTTGCCTGCACCGCCACGATCGCTAGTTCCCGCGCCGGCACGATCACTGACTCCACCACGATTGTTCGCGCCCGCCCCACCGCGATTGCCAGCGTCACCGCGATTGCTGGCTAGACTGCCCCCTTGTCGACCTACCTGTTGACGCGCATTCGACTGGCGATTGGCTAGCGAGTCTCCGCGCGCCGTTCCACCAAAACGATCTGCAGTTTGCCGATCCCGATAAGGAGCTCCCCCACGATGTTGTGGATTATGCTGCCAGCTCCCGCCGCCACGAGAGGGTTGAGTAGACGCCCGGTTACCACTGCCACGATTGCCACTGCCAACGTTCGTGCGGTTGCCGCCATTCACGTTTGTGTTGCGATTGAAATTATTATTGTTGTTGATGGTGATGTCGTTGTTCCCGCCCCATCCGCATCCCCATCCCCAACCGCCTCCCCAAGCTGCACCCATTGCGACGCCCACACCAAAAGAGATCGCCATGCCGGCCGCGTAATATCCTGGCGGAGGATAGTAAATGGGAGGGTAAGGATAAGGGGGGGGACCGTACACGACCACAGGGTCATACGAAGGCACATACACGACCTGTGGATTCGCTTGTTCAACTACGATTACTTGCTTGCTTTCGACGACCTTGGTCTCTACCTTTTGCTGCTCGGACGACTTCAGATTCCCCTTGTCCTGAGCCTTCTTTCGCATCCGCTGTACAGCGTCCATTACGTCGCTTTGCTGCGCTAGGAACGCATTGCCTAAGTCGGTGGTCCACTGAATATCGTCAGCGAGACGCTTCACCACATCCGGGAGTGCGGCCATCGCTTGTACGCTCGGATCCCATGGCTGTTTTGCCGCAGCATCAGCCAGTGCCTTGTCCTTTAAGTTCTTGTTCTTTTCCAGCCACTGCTGAAGCTGGATAATCTCGAGAGGATATGTGGATGCAGCCAGGACCTGCGCCAGCATCGGGTCTGGATATAGTGCGATGGGCGCAACCAGTGAATCCAGTTGTTCCGGGGGAATCTTCGCGGCGGTTTGTTCCCCTGATGACGATTGCCATGCCGGCGACGGTGGTGTCCGATAGGCTAGGACATCTCCAGGTATCAGCGCCGCAGCGCAAACCAAGGTCACCACAGATTGGAGCCTCATACGCTCTGGTCTAGGATTCATGGTATCTCTCCCTATTTCTGAGGCAACTGCAACTGCTCCTTCAACGTTTGGACCAGTTCCTTCTCCCGCGCGACCCTGGCAAAGCAGAGATCTCCATGCGTTTGCCCTAGCCGTGTTGCAAATGTGTTGGGTACACTGACGATGATGGCGCGAGAGCTTGCGAACTCCTTCCCTAATATCAACCTAAGGCTTGACCAATGGAACTTGGGAGGCAAGCTGAAGCTCGATCATCATGGCAACACGCCGGTCGATCTGAAAGAACATTGCCGTCTTCTTGTGCGAGATCACCTTCTCGAATTCAGGGATGTACTTTAAACGTAGATCCGTATTATCCCGATCCAACGCAATCCACCGCTTGATGTAATCGTCGGCTTGTGCGTCGGTCATATTGTCGTAGTTCTTGGCGTACTCCTTAATCATGGCGTAGCGCATGTCGTTTACCTTGATTGTCTCGCCGATATACTTGTCATAAAGAGGCCAGAACTTGGTCGCTTCCTCCTCGGTTAATGGCATATTTCGTGCCACGATCTTTTTGCGCTCAGATCGAACGTCTTGCCGCATCAACTGGATGTTGGCGTCATTGACCTGCTCGGTGGTGACATTTGTCGCAGCCGAACTGGATTGCTGAGCATTGAGCAGTGAAGCCGCAACGGCTAGGCATCCCGTGAGGCAAAAGGAACGTGCGAAATTTCTTTTCAACTTGAATTTCTCCTGCGAAGGAAGTAATTCCACACACCACTAGAGACCCGAAATTTCGAAGGCTTTTCTTCTCTGCTTTGATAAGACTGCCGTTGCTCGGGGTCCACTGTTAGAAGTGCCAGTTTTGAGCAGCAGGCTTGTTCTAGACAAAGCTTCGGCGCAGGCATGCTTGTCATCAGAAAAGGACCGCCATTAACTTGCGGGCATGGTTCTGTGGGGCGCCACAGCCGATAGTCAACAGAATCAAAGAGAGTCTTACTAAGTTACGGTTGCTCATTCGAACGATGTCTAGATAACTGCGCTGGGCTTCAACCTCGTACAAACGCGAATCGCAGCAACTACGTTGCGTCTTTGCTTGGCAGGAAGTTGCTGATTGATGTGTTCACCCGCAGGCAACAATTTCAAGTGTGCGCCTGGAATCCTCGTCAGTTATGGGGATAGCCCGCGTGACTGGCAGTTCTGACAGTTGTCCCAGACTCCTGACAAACCTAGCATCAGCCGCGGCGACATACGTCAGGAACCCAGCACTAGCTGGCCAGTTGGTGCTATGCGGGATACCGGTGAATCGCGCGAGATTTGCTCTGCTCTCCGTCGGAAGAAAAGTCAGGGCGTGATTCGATCAGTCGAGAAAAGCGATTCGGCTCTATGAGTTTCTAGGCTAACAAAGGAGATACACAATGAAACCAAGCAACGGGTGGACGCGACTGTGGCTGGTGCTCGCGATAGGGGTCGTTGGTCTAGTCCTTGTCCTGAGTCTCAATGCACAGATTAAAACGGAAACCAGTACGACGGCCGGGCATGCTACCAATGAAGTGAAGGTAGAGCGTGCTGAAGTAGTAACTGTCAGCGGCAATGACCTGGTCGTCAAGATGGAAGATGGCACGATCCGGCACATCGCAAACGTGCCCGAAAGCGCCAGAGCCACAGTGGGTGGTCAGGAATTGGGCATCCATGACCTTAAGCCCGGGATGAAGCTCGAGCGAACCGTAACCACCACGACAACACCAAAGCTCATCACCACCGTTAAGTCGGTGACGGGCAAGGTCTGGTACGTGAATCCGCCCAGCACTGTCATTCTCACGCTGGAAGACGGCACCAACCAGCAGTTCAAGATTCCCAAAGGCCAGAAGTTTAACGTCGACGGGCAGATGGTCGATGCATGGGGCCTGAAAAAGGGAATGACGGTTGCGGCGACGAAAGTAGTCGAAGAGCCGATCACCGAGGTTTCGGTGAACAAGCAGTTAACCGGTGAAATGCCACCGCCGCCACCACCGGACCAGCCAATACTTATCGCGTCGGCTGCTCCTACCCCGGCACCGGCCGCACCAGCGGCTGAGGCCCCTGCGGAGTTACCAAAGACCAGCAGTCCTCTGCCGCTGATTGGCTTGCTTGGTCTGCTCAGCTTGGCTTCGGCACTTGGACTGAAAGCGTTTCGCCCAACGGCATAGCGATTTGCAAGGCCCGGTTCGCTTCCAGCGATCGAACCTGAACTGGATGCAGCCCGGTCTTGCTTTCGCGGGAGCGCGCTCCATTCCGTCGTCAAGGGAGAATACTGTGCTTGTACCTCGTCCGCACTCCTTGTGAGTGCGGACTGGTATTTTTGCCAGTGGTGAAAAGCCCCATGGCAAGGCGAGCATACTCCGCGAATCGCTTTTCCTCGATCTCTACTTAAGTCAGGTTTAACGGTCGCTTGGTCGACCACGCCAACTCCGGCGCCGAAGCGCCGAGAACAGGATTACTGACATGAGAACTCTCGCAATAATCATGGCACTTTGCTCGCTCTGCGCACTGGCCACTCTTTCGTCGCCGATGTCACTCGCCCAAACCGCTGAAGTGACCGCCAAGCCGCTAACCGACACCGACATCCAGCTGCTGCGCTCCGACATTCAAAATGGAAAGAACAAGGTTATAGCAGACACAATGAAGTTTACGGACGCCGAGTCCAATGCATTCTGGCCAGTTTATAAGGATTTTTCCCGTGACCAGCAGGCTATCGGTGACGATCGGCTGAAACTGATCAAGGATTACGCGCAGAATTTTGACAGTATGGACGACACGAAGGCGAAGGACATGGCGCAACGCCTGCTGGGTGTTGACTCCAGGTATGTCAGCCTCCGCCAGGATTATTGGCCGAAGTTCGAGAAAGCCTTGGGCGCCAAGCGAGCGGCGAAGTTTTATCAGGTAGACAACCGCCTCAGTTTGCTCATCAACCTGCAATTGGCATCTGAGATTCCGCTCGTACAGTAGTGTTCCTACAAAAGGCGAGCGTGGTTCTGCATCGGCTTGCGTCCAAAAAGTGATGGAGGTTATCCACACGGGCGCAAGCTTATTTTTTAGCATTCGTTCGGATAGACGTGCCCAGTCGTCCATTTCATCGTAAGAAAAGAGATCACATGTCGAGAATCGCGTGGTTGCTATTCGGAATTGTTCTCTTTGCTCCCGCTGCTCGTAGCCAGGATCAGAAGCCGGAGGCCTACAGCGCAGTCGCAATGGGCACCGGCGGATCCATGGGCGGTAGAACCATGAATTTCGATTTCCAGATCGATCGCTACACGACCGACGAGGAGGTCCAGAGCCTGGCAGCGCTCTTGAAGGAGAAGGGAATCGATGCTCTGCGATCCGCCTTAGAAAAGGAAGACCGTGGACGTATCCGCCCGGATGTAAGCGTAGGGAATCAGATCGCCGTTGCCAGAAAGCGGCAGGTCGGTTCCAACACGGTAATCACCATTGTCACCGCTCGCAATATGCCCTTTATCGAACTTTATCGTTCAGGTCGAACCACGGACTATCCCTTCGGCTTCCTGCAAGTTCAATTGAACGAAAAAGGTGAAGGCACAGGCCAAATCATGGCTGCCGCCAAGATTCGGTTCGACAAGAAAAAGGGGCAGTACGAGATCGAAAGCTACGGCAATCAATACATCAAAGCCGTGAATGTCCGTCCGCGTTAGCTGGGGACACGGGTGAATTGAGCAGTAAGCAGTGTCGCGTGGAATTCCTTCGCCCATGCGTGATTGGGCGGCTCCCCAGCTCAATGAATGGGGACCACGTAAGCATTCCGTAACGTGTCCAGGATGCCCAGAGCACGTTCAAGAGCCTCGTGCTCCGGAGACACGACGGGAACTTCTCGCGTTCGTGCTTTCATCGCGTCATGAGCGTCTTCAATACGCAGCACGCGGAGCAGTGGATTCGTTTCAAGCAGGGCGCGCTTGTATTTTCCGGTCCACTCGGCCTCATTCACGACGGAGTGTGATCTTTCCATTTCATTAACCTCCACTTCAGTTAGGGAAGATCTTCCGGGACCCTGCCCAAGCCAAGCCAAGGATGGAGCCGAATCCACACACAACGATTAGGAACGCCTTTGTGACCGCCCAGGAAAGGATCGGGTCCTCTACTATGTACATATCCCTATCCCTCACTTCATTGCTGGTTGGGCAGCAAGAAGTACTTTGACGCCTTTCTACCTTCACCCATTACCAGAAGCAACTGTCACAACCGACAGCAGGGGCCTGACTTGATAACCGGATCCCAGAGCTTCGATCGTTGTTACTCGAGATGCCCTCACTATCTAAAATCGTAATCCGTAGTCTTCTGCCGCCACTTGGGGCATCAAGGGAATAAAGCGCATGAGATCAAGAGAGGATTGTTACGCTGGCGTTTTCTGGGTCCGATCCAAATACTTGATGAGTAGAACCTCATTGCCATTTTGGCCAAAGAGAACCTGATCGAGCATATGCTGCGCCAGCATGATTCCCAGGCCGCCTGGGCGCAGCCCGATTTCGTCGCGGACCTTGGCATGGCGTATGGGATCGTCAGCAGGATTGGCGACTGCAGCATGGGGGATTTCGTCGAGTGTAAAGCCAGGACCAGGATCCGCTATGCGGCATGAAACCATGCGTTTCGCGCGAACATATTCCACCTCTACATAGCTGTTCGGGTCCAGGCCGCCGCCATGCTCCATCGCATTCAGGAGCATCTCGCGTAAGGCGACGCCGACTTGGTATCGCTCATCTTCCGGTAAATCAGTGATCTCCTTCATGAATTGCAGAAGTCTGTCGGCACAAAGGACTTGGCATCGAACTGCCAGCTGAATCCACTCTGCCGTTGCCGTGCGAATCTCGATTCCGTCGTCCCAAGCGGGCTCCTTGATAGCCAGGTGAATCATTTGCTCCAATTGTTCCGGCGTGTATGGCTTCGAGAAGTAACTGAATGCATGCTCCCGTATAGCGGTGAGCACATCGAGTGGGGAACTCTCTTTTGCAAGAATGATCAAGCGCACATGGGGACGTATTGCCCGGATCTTCCGCAACAGCTCGATATCCTGCTTGGCGGATGTCTTTTCGCTCGTGATGATTAGCTCAAAAGCCTTACCCTTTACGGCTTCGAGCGCAACGGCATTTGTCGGGACATAACGGACCGCCCAAGCACCGGATTGCAGAGCACCGCTGATCAATTCCTTTAAGTCCTGATCGGCATCTACTACCAGGGCGTCTCTAACGGCCACCGGTTGCATACGCGGTGAGGATGGCATGGGGTTACTCAGCATAAAGCAATTCTCAAGGGTGAGGTCCGTGCGAACCACTGTCAATGTGGACAGGGAAACCATTTATCGATGCGAAAAAAACTCGAATTCAAGATCCTCAACAACAAACAACGGCTGTTTCCAATTCGTATAACTGAGACAGAATTTGACGAATGTGTTACAAATGTTTGACAAGAGCTTCTCCCACTGTAGGTATTGTCAGTTGCAAGCCATTCTTCCCCAGCATTCAGGGTCATAGACAAAAATCGGGAGATTGCCGTTTTTGGTCATCCTCCAGATTTATCGAGGCTGATCACCCGTAAGTTCGCCGCTTCCTTACTAATCGGCACTCCGTGGAATTTTCCTGTCCCCGTCATACCTCGCAAGAGGATGGGGGCGTTTCGCCGATAGGAGATGGCGCATGGGGTCGAAGACTGTCTCGCATGTTCATGTAACCGTCGATGACGATAGTGAAGCCACCAACACACTCTTCAGCACGCTTTATTCCGAACTGCACCGTTTAGCCAGACGCGAACTGGCGCGGCGCGGATCTCCCGCAAGCTTGAGCGTTACCACCCTCCTGCACGAGGCATATCTTGGTATGGCCAGCCGGTCAGGAACTTCATTTCCTGATCACGGAAGGTTCATGGGATACGCCACGCGTGTGATGCGGGGCCTCATTATCGATTACGCGCGCCGGCGGGACGCAATTAAGCGTGGTGGTGAGTTTGAAATCACCTCGCTGTCCTGCGACGTAGCGTGCGGCGCGAAGGCCAGGGATCTCGTTGGAATCAGCGACGCGCTTGACCGGCTGGCGAAGATTGAACCTGATCTTGCCGAACTGGTGGATCTCAAGTTCTTCTGCGGGTGTTCGTTCGCCGAAATCGCGGCTCTGCAAAAACTTTCCGAGCGTACCGTGCAGCGAAAGTGGGATAAAGCGCGGATCTATTTGCGGCATTGTCTGGGTGAAAGGGTTTCATTGTGAGGAGTGCATGTTCACATTAAGTCCCGAGGAGTGGAAAATTATCAGTCCGCATCTTGATGCGGCCCTTGAAATGACGGACGAGGCGTGCTCAGCCTGGCTGGAGTCGGTTCGCGAAGAGAACCCCGTGCTGGCTGAGCAGCTGCACGGATTGCTTTACGAACGTCGCGTCTTGGCGCAAAAGGGATTCCTTGAGACGTCCACCATCGCATTGCCAGATCCGCGTGGTCTTGCGGGTCAAACGTTTGGTGCTTATACGTTGGTCTCGCAGATCGGCCAGGGCGGTATGGGAAGCGTCTGGCTCGCCGAACGAAATGACGGACAGTTTGAGAGGCGCGTTGCAGTCAAGGTTCTGAATATCGGGTTGATGGGACAAGGTGGCGAGGAGCGATTCCGTCGCGAGGGAAGCATCCTTGGACGGCTTGTGCACAAGCACATTGCCGTACTGCTCGACGCCGGGGTGGCTTCCGGAGGCCAGACCTACCTTGTGCTCGAACATGTCGACGGCGAGCACGTCGACCGTTACTGCGATGGCCTGAAGCTCTCCATTCGTGCTCGAATAATGCTTTTTCTCGATGTATTGGGAGCGGTCGCCCACGCGCATTCGAACTTGGTGGTTCACCGTGACATTAAGCCCCCCAATGTACTGGTCAGAAACGACGGACAAGTAAAACTTCTTGATTTCGGCATCGCCAAGCTACTGCATTGCGAAAATTCGGAACATGAGGGTGCGCAAACGGCAGAAGCTGGCCGTGCGTTGACGCCACAATATGCCAGCCCCGAACAACTGAAGGGTGCAGTGGTAAGCACTGCCACCGATGTCTACTCTCTCGGGGTACTCCTTTATCTATTGATTACCGGACAACATCCGGTGGGGCCCGGTCCCCATACGCCCGCGGGGCTTATCGATGCCATTCTGGCCAGAGATGCGGATCGTCCTTCGGAGGTCGTTCGGCAGGCACATCTGGGCGCCGACGCTATCCTGACTAACGCCGCGAACCGTGCAACGACGCCGGAAAAGCTGAGTCGCATGCTTCGCGGAGATCTTGACACCATTGTGTCGAAGGCGCTTAAGAAGGATCCGCTCGAGCGATACCCGACCGTCATGGCACTGGCGGAGGATTTGCGGCGCTATCTGAACGACAAGCCAATCAGCGCCCGGCCGGAAACGCTTGTGTACCGCACCGCAAAGTTCGTTCGCCGGAATCGCGGAGCGGTGGCGTTGGCGACGCTCGCATCCGTGGCGACTTTTGCGGGTACCGCGGGCACGTTGGTGCAATCGCACACTGCCCGCGAGCAGCGCGACTTCGCCCTTCGCCAATTGGCGCGCGCTGAACAATTGAACAGCCTAAATGAACTACTGTTGACCGACGTGCCTTTGGAAGGAAAGTCGATTACCGCGAGAGACCTCTTGGAGCGTGAAGAACAGATTGTTGAACGTGAGCACTACGGCAATGCGGCGAATCACGCCGAACTATTGATGTCGATCGGTGCCCAGTATTCTGGAGAGGAAGAGAATGCTCGCGCGCGCAGGGTCTTGGAAGAGGCTTATCGGATCTCGCGCGGACTGGAAGAAGTGTCTACCCGGGCAAAAGCATCGTGCGAATTAGCCTGGGCGGCCGTCTCCGACGGCGAACTCGAGCGCGCGGAAACACTATTTCAGGAAGGGCTGCGCGACCTTCCGGACGAGCCGCTGTTCGGCGCTGATCGCTCAAACTGTCTTCTACGCGGAACAGAGATCGCGTACCGTCGTGGCGATGCGAAGGAAGTCATAGCCCGGGCCGAGGCAGCGGATCGCGCGCTGAAGGGCTCGCCCGTAAAGACGCCTGTCGACGAGCTGAACGTTTTGACCACTCTCGCCGGCGCATATGGCACAGCTGCCCAGTTTCGCGAGGCCAATGCTGCGTTCGAGCAGGCCTCGGCTCGCATGACCGATCTTGGATACGACCAGACGCAAAAGGCAGTCAAGCTATTCAATGATTGGGGGCTGACACTAGCAGATGCCGGACAACCGCTCCAGGCTGAAAAAGCATACCACCATGCTATCGGGATCAGCGGCGGCGGCCCCCACGAGGAAGGCGTGCTGCCGGCCTTACTGCACAATTACTCTGCGGTTCTGCGCGACTTGGGGCGGTTGCCCGAGGCCGCTCACTACGCGGAGAGTGCATACACCAAGGCTGCGGCTGCGGGTGATCAGATCTTGATTAACCAAACGCTCCTGCAGCGGTCTCGCATTTACCGCGATCAGCATGATTTCGTCCGGGCCGGTGAAATGATCGCAGACCTCGAACCTAGGATGAAACGTCAGTTACCCTCAGGTCACTTTGCCTTCGCCGCACTGGCTTCGGATAAGGCGCTGCTCGCCGAAGCGAAGGGCGATCTCCCTACCGCTTTGCATCTTTCTAATCAGGCGGTCTCCATTGATGAAGCGGCAATCAAATTAGGAGGTCAAGGTGCAGCTTATTTGCCTGGATTACTTACTAAGAGGTCCACGGTGGAGTTAAGTCTGGACATCACCGACCGAGCGGAAGCGGATGCAAGTAGAGCACTGGAACTCTTGCGCCCAAGAGTAGAGTCGGGGATATTCTCAACACAAGCCGGGCGGGCCTATTTGGCATTGGCAAACGCGCAGCTCGCTCAGGGCAAAACGGATCAGGCCAAAAACTCGTTTCGATTGGCCGGCAAGAATCTTGAAAGCACTCTAGGGCCGGATCATGCGGATACCCGACATGCGGTGCAGTCGGAGTTGCGGTTAGGCCAGCCTCAGTAAGCTTCGTGGAATGCAGTCGCTGGCCGTCGATCGAAGTCGTGGTTTTTGACTTCCTAAAAAAGGGGGAAGAAGGCCCGTGGCTGAGGAAAGATGCAATCAGCAGTTTGCCTCGCACCTTCCTCAGCTTCAGCGCAATCATTTTCCGTCAGTGCACACGATGCCCATCGAGTAGTCCTCAACGGTCGTGTCGGCCGTACCTTCATCTGAGGGCCTGCCCAACCAATAGAAAGTGTACGTGCCTGCACTCAAGTTGAAGTAGCGCGTTGTCGAGACGACTGCCATGCTTGGGTCAGAGATACCCGGATTGTCGTCCAGGTTAATGGTGCGTTCCCAGTAGGAGTTGGTCGTCGGATTGCTCTCTGTGTCGATCGTGAAGAGGTAGTAGTTATCGATCTGCCCGCCGGCGGGATTGATGACCTCCGCACTGGCTGTTGCGACACAATAGTGCGTGCCGTCAGTTAATGTCATGCTCTTCGAGCACAAGGACTTCCAGTTTTGTTGATCACTGAGTGTCACGTCGTTTCTAGACGCGCAGCCCGAGGCTGTGTTGTGAGCGAAGGACATACTTGAGAACATTGCCACCGCAGTTAACATGAGGGAGGCCATAAGGATTTTGCTTTTCATTTCTTAAACACTCCTTTTTCAGTGTGAGAAGCTCGCGACCGTGGAGTTGGGTCCAGCGGCGTGGCGAGATGGTTGCGCTTCATCCCGAACTGCCGAGCACAATTCGGGATGAGCAGGTTGTGGTTTCAAAGCGAGCGTGGATCTCTCACTTCAGGAATTGCGTCTGGAGCCGGGGGAGGTTCCCACCTACGCACAAACTGCCCCTTTTCCTCCCTCTCCATTGCCGTTCATGAATAAGCGCGCGGTTTCCGGAAATTCGGGGTCACCTATGCAACGAGATTTTTCTGGAGAGGAAGGCCGTCAGGTCCAGTGCCTGGAATGATCCTTAGGCCGCTGTTCGTTTTTCGCTGTCTGACGCTGTTTCGGTTGATTTTCGCGGGAAGGGAAGTGCTGCCACAACGCCGGCAATGACAATGTACAGGCCAATAGCGGCGAGGGCCAGCTTCTGATTCGGAAAGTTGCCATGCGCAATCGCAATGGCCAGACCGGGATGGCGAGTCGAGGTGGCGAGTGAAAGCACGCTGCGGTGTTCAGGATTCGGTCCAGCCAGGAGGTAGCCGATGATCAACCCGGCCAAAGCGAACGTGGCAAGGCTAACGAGAGTCCAGTTTCCCACCAATTGCCACATGTCCCCAGCAGAAGCAAAGACAATCGGTAGAACACTCACAAGCAGGAGCGCCGAAGCCACCGCGTCCGTTGGTTTGGCGAGTTTTTGTGCCACGGATGGCATCATGCCGCGAAACGCAATCCCGGCGAGTAATGGAATCATGATCGTCATGAATACCAGCTTCGCCACAGCGAGAGGGCCCATCCGGACGGACAATCCGAGAGCAGACTGGAAAATGTTCATGCTGAGAGGAACGAGGATGATTGCGAGCAACGATATTGCTACTTGCAAGCCGACGCTGTAAGTCTCAGTTCCGCTCACCTTGACTGTCTTTTTGGGAAAGATCGGAGGCACGGGAGAAACCGACAGTGCGGCGAGGGCAATCTTCACCGCCGGGTCGAGGGACAGCTTCGTAACCATGAACAATGCCAGCAGAGGCATCAACACATTCATGGCAACGATAGCGCGCCCAAGCAACCTAGGACGCTGGAACAGAAATACTGTGTCTGACCAGGTTGCTTTGAAGCCCACGGCTAGCACCGTGAGCGCAACGCTAGTTTTCAACAAGGCCAAGATGATGAGTGCGGGACTCATGTTGAAGCCTTTCCTGCACGCTGTTTTGTGTCCGGCAAAGCCCGGCTGTTTGTCCGCAGACAAAATGATCAGAACGGTGGACCGACGGACCTCTAAGACTAAGCCGGCGTTCGGGATGCAGAAGTCAAATGACAGGCTAGACAAGTGAAAAGGCGCTCACACCTGTCTACAGTGACAGAGGATGAAAGCTCTCTTCGGGAACTTGATTCCTGGCAGGCGGGATTTCACTGGCAAGCGTCGTGAAAATCGCTGGGAGCAGGTCGGTTCCAGCCTTGGATTTTTGAATATACGCTGAAGCTCCCGTATTCATGGCTGCCGCCATGATGTCCACATCATTATTCTGGGAGAGAAAAAGTATCTTCGCAGATGGGGAAACCTTGACGATTTCCACGGCTGCCAGTATGCCGTTGAGGTGAGGGAGCCCGACATCGAGGAGGATTAGATCTGGTTGCAGTTCCTCTGCCCTGCGGACGGCTTCGAACCCATCCTTCGCTTCCGCGACGACATCCAATTCAGCTTGTTCACGTAGGATCGAGCGTACTTTCTGTCGCCACGCATCGAAGTCATCCACCAGCAGCACCGTGTTTACGGACATGAAAAAGGTTCCTGTTCCCTTCGCATTACAATCCTTCTCCTTCCGCATCCAACTTGCCATACACGAGATACTGTAGAACGACCGGCTTGGCTGATCCACCCTGGAGTAACAGCTCGTGAGAAACCGCTTTCTGCACGCGTTACGAACGGATACCAGCCGCAATACCCGAATCCGTTGAGCGTTGTTGCTGGTGCCAGGGTGCACGTCGAAAGGGAAGATGCCGAATTTCCCGGGTGGAAATGGTGCCGGGCCGCGGATGGCAGCGAAGGCTGGCTTCCCACCGAGTTGCTCATCGGCTCAGACGTAGAAGCGGTTGTCGCGCAAAACTACATTGTCCATGAACTGGCTGTTCAAGCGGGGGAGACTGTTGAAGTGGAAGAGGAACGCCATAAATGGTTGCTGGTTCAAAATGCACGAGGCGAACGTGGCTGGATTCCAGCCTCCCACGCCCGGCGTGCCCAAGACCAGCGATGGGAAAAGAGAAAGGAATAGGGCACTCTCACCGCACAGCCTTCAGCATGGTTTCAACCCCATTCCATGTGATCTGCACGCCGATGCATAGCAGCACAAATGCAATGACGCGAAGGATGCCGTGCGTAGTCTGGGGTGAGACTCGAGCCGTGATTGCAGGCGCGTGACCATAGCAAAAGTAAACAGCTACGCTCAACAGGATTACCGCTAGCGCGATTCCTGCATGCGCGAGAACTTTTTCGATGACCCCGTTCACCGATGCGTGTGCGCTCAGGGTTACCATCACGACAATACAGCCGGGTCCTGCGGTAATCGGGAATGTGAACGGATAGAAGATCTTTTGCTCCAGGGACCCATAGCGTACTCCGTCTGAATCGGTTTGATCCTCTCGCTTCACCGATTCTGCTTGGTTCAGCAGGTTCCAGCCTATGGAGGCCAAAACCAGCCCGCCGGAGACCTGCATGACGGGCAATGAAATTCCGAAAAACTGCAGGACAGCGGTTCCAACCGCTTCAACCGTGAGCAGGAAAATCGTGGTGCTGACCGCAATCTTTCGCGCTAGGGTGCGATAGACCACCGGAGGTGCTATCCCCACCAGTCCGAGAAATACCAACGCACTGCCCAGCGGATTTACCACCGGCAGCAGCGCGCTAAACGCAAGCCCAAAAAATTTGCTGAACTCTCCCACGGCGCTGGCAGGATAGCAGGAAAATGGGACGTTGAGAAAGTCAACCGGCCTCAGCGTAAGGCCTTCCTTTATTAGGACGCGTTGACTCCGCTCACATATCCGCCGAGGTGAGCCGTCAGCATGATCAACGCCATCCCAAGGTACTCGAGGCTCAAGATGTAAGCACTGACATGCTTCGCGTCCTTCTGTTTCTTCAGCCTGAGCCACGCTACGATACACATCACCACGGTCGCAGTTATGGCAAGGGCAACATGGAGAAACAAGGCTCCTTTCAACTTCTGTCCCTCCAATTGCCACTGCCAGGCCAGTGCTCCGGTTAGGGCTGTAGGGATTGCGGTAAACGCGGCAGCAATCAAATTAAACCGCGCCACGGTCGCCAGTTTCTCGCGGCTGGCCCAACGCGAGACAGTGTCGCAAGCCACTCCGGTGAGAAACAAGGCGACCGGGAAATGCACGAACACGACATGCTGTGCATGTTTCGCAAACAACACGGACCTCGGATCGAACGGGCTCACTGTTCCACCACGACCTTGCCCGTCATCTTCGGATGCAGCGAACAGAAATACGAATAAGCACCCGGCTTCGTAGGCGTGAAGCTGAATGTTCCATCCGTATCGAGTGGCTTGGACTTGAATTCCTGGTTATCGCCGACAACCGTGTGCGGGATGTCGTCACGGTTGGTCCAGGTGATTCGAGTGCCAGTCTTCACGGTCAGGACATTGGGTGCAAAAGTAAAGTTGTCGATCGTAACCGCAGAGGCCCCAGCCGCGGATTGCGGCTCTGAAGCATGACTGCGCAGCGACCATAGGAGTGCAACAGAAGCTAAGGCTGCAAGGACTGCAACGGATCGTATGCGGGGCATTTTTCTTTCCTTTCTATTTTTGTCTTTCTTTATTCAAGGGTGGAATCGATCACGGCGAGCGGATGCTTTCCGTGTTTGAAATTCACGTCGGTGATTCCCAACAAGTGCCTTAGTTGATCTGCCGGCACTGTCATTGAGCCGGGCGAGGGTGCACTTCCCGGTTGGGGTTGCGGAAATGCCGTGGACGCCGCCGTATGGAAAGTGACATTGCCTTCGACCTTCTGCATGACCTGATGAATGTGACCGTTCAGCACAGTCACTGAGCCAAAGCGCTTTAGGTACGAGAGCGCCTGCGCGCTGTCATCGGTACCCCATCCCCACTCCGGATAGACACTCCATAGCGGGATGTGAGCGAACACGATGATGGGCGTACTCTTGGAGAGGGACCGAGTGTCCTCCTCTAACCATTCAAGCTGTTCGCGACCTAAATTGCCCAGCCCACCGGCTTTCAGATTCATTACGTTCACTAGGCCGATGAAGTGAACGCCTTTCTTGTCGAAGCTATACCAACCGGCTCCCTCGCTGTTGCGGGCAAACCGTTCCCGGTATGGCTTGCCGTCGTCTTCGAGAACATCGTGTTCTCCCGGCACGAAGAACACATCCTTTGGTTTAGCTGCACCCAGTAACTGCTGTATGTTGTCGAATTCCTCCTGCTTCGACAGGTGACTGATATCTCCCGTGTGCAGGATGAATTCTGCCGGAGTTGGAAGTGCGTTGATCCGGGCGATCGCAGTCTGGAAGGTTGAAATTACATCTGGATTGGCAGGTTTGTTGAAACCCATGTGACTGTCGCTGATCTGTACAAAGCTGAGGTCTCCTTTCTTGTGGCCTTTGAACGCATCGGGATCGCTCAGGCTATAGGACTTGAGTATTCCTGCCTGCAATACACACAGCGCTCCGGTGCCGGCCCACGCCATGCATTTAAGAAATCCTCGGCGATCCACGCCATCGTGCTGGGCGTGGGGCAACCGTTCATCGTCTCTCGTGCGGGACATTCGTTCCTCCTTCCGGAAACTTCAAATTGGAGAACTGCGGGAGGCGGGTTTTATTCCACAAAAAATCTTTTGCTCGGGATGGAATAAAAACATGATGTCGCTGGTTTACCCTTGTGGACGTGTCAGAACGCCCGATTGTGGATTCGTTTGAGGTATTGGCTATGCCGCTCTTCGAGCGTCTCTACAACTTTGCCTGCTGGTTAACACAGGATCGTCATGAGGCCGAAGACCTTGTCCAGGAAACCTTCGTTAAGGCGATGAAGGGCTTCTCTACGTTTCAGCCGGGCACGAATTTTCGCGCGTGGATCTTCCGTATCCTGCGGAATACGTTTTTAACCTCCCGGACCGGCCTTCAGGCGACTGCAACGGTATCCCTCGAGGACGAATCAGAAGAAGAAATTCTCACATCTGCGGTGAACACGCCCGAAAGCATCTTGCTGGCACGTTTAGATTGGGAACTGGTACACCAGGCGCTGGCAATGCTTCCGGTCGCACATCGCGAAGTGCTTTTGCTCTGTGACGTGGAAGAAATGTCTTACGCCGAAATCTCCGCCGCCCTGACGATTCCTATGGGTACCGTAATGTCGCGCCTGTCGCGTGCGCGGCGGGCATTGCGGACTGCGATTCAAGGATTGCAGAAGGAGTAAAGAATGGATTGTGAGACCTGCCTGCCAAAGCTGGACGCTTGCCTTGATGGCGAACTCGACCTCTCTGACGCGCGGCTGGTCGCAGACCATCTAGCCACATGTCCGACCTGTGCGAGGGTCGGGTTGGCTAGGGTTCAGCAAAAACGCGCTGTCTCTGCCGCTGCGACAACTTTTAAGCCTGATCCTGCTTTCCGCGCGCGCATTGAAAAATCAATTGGCGTAGTGAAGCCAAATCGATGGAGCAGGGGATGGTTACCTCTGCTCGCAACCGTAATGGTCCTGGTCATCGCTAGTTTCTTTTTTCTTGACTTGAAGCGAGGACAAAGCCGAGATCAGCAGGTGCTCGCCGAGTTGGCCGACCAGCATGTCATGACCTTGGCAAGCGCGAATCCTGTAGACGTGGTTTCGACCGATCGCCACACGGTCAAGCCTTGGTTTGAGGGAAAGATTCCGTTCGCGTTTAACCTGCCGGATCTCGGCAATTCCGGGTTCGAACTGGTGGGTGGGAAGGTGGCATACTTGAGCGGGTCACCCGGCGCCGAGCTGATCTTTCGAATCCGGCAACATCGCATCTCAGTCTTTATCTTCGATAGCCATGCAATGCAGATCCCGGTCAGTGCGAACGCATTCGCATCATTCAATGTACGAAGCTGGAATCAAAATGGACTCTGGTATCTCCTCATCGGAGACCTCAATCAAGGGGACTCTGAAAAGCTGAGAGAACTGCTCAAAGGAGCAGGATAAAACGCGAGGACACGCTCAATACGAATGAGTCATAATCTTGGCGTGAACAGCTCATCAAATGATTTTGCCACCCTCGATAGCACTCTGAACGCGCTCTACGATCTCATCTCCGGACCTGCCGGCGAGAAGCGCGATTGGGAACGATACCGGTCGCTCTTTGCGCCTGGTGCGCGGCTCATGCCGGTTGTCCATGGCTCCGGTGACAAGCCGCACGTACGTTTGCTCAGCATAGACGACTACATCCAGCGTGTTGAACCAATATTCACCTTAGAAAATTTCTGGGAACGCGAGACTAGCCGCAAGACAGAAGTATTCGGCAGCGTCGCCCATGTCCTGAGCGCGTATGAATCTCTCCGCAACCAAAATGGCGAGCCGTTCGATCGGGGAGCGAACAGCATTCAGTTGTTCAACGATGGTTCCCGGTGGTGGGTTGTTAGCATAATGTGGAATACGTCGCGCGGAGAGTAGCAGCCGAGCAATTCGCTCAACATTGTGCCTGCGTATGGACTCTCGACTTTTCTCTTGCACACCCTTATGACTCAATTGATGCATCGGTTCCACGCTTCGGGAATCTAAGATCGCAGGAGTGAACGATGCCCTCAACCCTCTCAGCGCCGAGTCAAGTCGAAAAAGCGCACGCTTTCCGTGCTCTTCACGAACGCAAAGGAATCTTCATCATCCCTAACCCGTGGGACGTCGGCTCTGCCCGCCTGCTGGCGCACCTCGGCTTCGAGGCTCTGGCTACTACCAGCATGGGATACGCCTTCTCCCTGGGACGCCGCGACGGCACACTCAATCGTGACGAGACTCTGTCGTACGCTTCCATGATTGTTTCGGCGACGAACCTTCCCGTAAGCGCTGATCTCGAGAACGGATTCGGAGATGCGCCTGAAGAGGCCGCCGAAACCATTCGGCAGGCGGCCGCTGTAGGACTTGCCGGAGGCTCGATTGAAGACGCAACCGGCCGCCCTGATGATCCAATCTACGAATTGAAATTTGCCACAGAGCGGGTCAGGGCTGCGGTGGAAACTGCTCGCTCGTTGGCGATCCCGTTTACGCTGACGGCGCGAGCAGAAAATTTCCTGCACGGACGACCGGATATAAAAGACACAATTGCCCGGTTGCAGGCATTTCAGGAGGCCGGGGCGAATGTCCTGTACGCCCCAGGTTTGGCCACGAAAGAAGACATCGCCGCCGTGATCAGTTCCGTCGATCGCCCGGTGAATGTGGTCATGGGTCTGCGCGGTGCTCAACTCAGTGTGCCGGAGCTGTCCGCGTTGGGAGTCAAGCGCATCAGTGTGGGGAGCGCGCTAGCCCGTACGGCTATGGGCGCATTCCTCCGTGGTGCGCAGGAAATGCGTGATCAAGGAACGTTTACTTTTGCGAAAGACGCCGCCAACCCGAAAGAAATCAGCGCAATCTTTGCGGGATGAGAAGTCGCGCCGAGACTCGGCCTTCGTTATTGAGGCGACTGGGAGTTTTAGGCTTGCTGTTTGACATTCTTCGCAAAGTAGAAGGGGGCCTTGTTTTAGTTCCTAGCTAAACTGCACGGCCTCCGAGGCGGACGTCACTGTACTGATTGGAATTTGCTCTGCTACAATCGAATAACAGAGCAGGGACAGCTGCTCTGCATCGCAGCAGGAATCACCCACAAGGGGACGTAGTTCAGTTGGTTAGAACGCTGCCCTGTCACGGCAGAGGCCGCGGGTTCGAGTCCCGTCGTCCCCGCCATTCCTGTTTCAACCGAGAGAGCGAAATAGAAATTCACTCATCTTCGCTGGGGAGCGATGCCGAAGCGCGCGCGCGATCTGAAGGCTTATTTCCCAG
>DATBFG010000073.1:0-45055 GCA_036558645.1 Terriglobales bacterium | reverse complement strand
AGGAGTTCTCGTGGCAACAGCCAGTCCTGCACAACCAGCTCGGATGCGAGGCGGAGTGGCACCTCTGCGGGCCGGGCAGGGACACTCATTTTTCTGGCGCCGGCTGCACTCTCTCACCGGGATCATTCCGGTTGGCGCATTTCTCATTGAGCACTTCTTCTCTAACTTCGTAGCGATCGAAGGTCCCGCCGCCTATACCAAGCAGGTGGCCTTTCTCTCCAGCTTCCCATTTGTATTCTTTCTGGAGTTATTCGGTATCTGGATTCCAATCGGGTATCACGCTCTGTACGGGTTCTACATTTGGTGGCGCGGCGAATCGAACGTTGGCGACTATCCCTGGACCGGCAACTGGCTCTACACGACGCAGCGCTGGACGGGGGCGATCGCCTTCTTTTACATGGCATACCATGTGTGGCACCTGCGCTTCGCCGGGGAGCACATTCTTAGCAATCCGGCGGCCGCATTCGGCAAGGTGCAGTTGGAATTCCAGAATCCGTTGCTCATTGTCTTCTATGTGTTGGGAATCGTTTCGGCGTCGTGGCATTTTGCGTATGGACTCTGGTTATTCGCGGCGAAATGGGGGTTGGTGAGCGGCGAGCGGGGACAGCGGCGTTTTGGCTACCTCTGCCTGGCAATTGGGATCGTGTTCGTCGTTGTTGGCGGCGCGACCATGTATGCGTTTCTCTCAACTCCACTGCAGCCCATGAGTGTTGAGGGAACTCAATCCTACGTCATGCGGTAGGCTCGGGCACTCCCCGACAGATTGGAATCCTGACTAACATGGCATCGAACCCGAAAATTATTGTGATTGGTGGCGGCCTGGCAGGTTTAGCGGCGGTCATCAAGATCGCCGAGACTGGCGGCAACGTCGCCCTGTTCTCCATTGTGCCGGTGAAACGGTCTCACTCAGTCTGTGCGCAAGGCGGCATCAATGCGGCAAAGAATCTGAAGGGAGAGGGGGATTCTCCTTGGCAGCATTTTGATGACACGATCTATGGAGGCGACTTCCTGGCAAACCAGCCTCCGGTAAAAGGCATGTGTGACGCCGCGCCAGGAATTATTGATCTCTTAGATCGAATGGGAGTTCCGTTTAACCGCACTCCTGAAGGGTTACTTGATTTTCGCCGGTTTGGAGGGACCCTTTACAACCGTACTGCGTTCGCGGGCGCTACTACAGGGCAACAACTCCTTTATGCCCTCGACGAACAGGTTCGTCGATATGAATCGGAGGGGAAGGTTACCAAGTACGAGCACTGGGAATTCCTCTCGGCGGCGCTCGATTCGACACAGACCTGTCGTGGAATCTGCGCGATGGACTTGCGTTCGATGGAAGTACGCACATTTCCCGCCGACGCAGTGATTGTTGCTACCGGAGGCGTCGGAGCGATCTTCGGAAAGTCCACGAATTCGGTCGTCTGCACCGGATCCGCTCAATCCGCCCTCTACCAGCAGGGTTGTTATTACGCGAACGGCGAATTCATACAAGTACATCCGACATCGATCCCAGGCGAGGATAAGCTACGACTGATGTCGGAGTCGGCTCGCGGCGAAGGTGGCAGAGTCTGGGTTCCCAAGGCGGCGGGAGATAGGCGTGAGCCAAAGAGCATCCCGGAAAGCGAGCGCTGGTACTTTCTCGAAGAGTGGTATCCAAAATACGGCAACCTCGTGCCGCGCGACGTCGCAACGCGCGCCATCCACAAAGTAGTGTACGAGCACCAACTCGGAATCGACGGGAAGCCGATGGTCTATCTCGACCTCACGCACGTCGATCGCAAGATTCTCGACCGTAAGCTAGAGGGCATTCTCGAGATCTACGAAAAGTTCGTGGGCGACGATCCGCGTGAAACTCCCATGAAGATATTCCCTGGGATGCATTACACCATGGGGGGAATGTGGGTGGACTTTACGCAGGCAACGAACGTTGCAGGCATCTATGCGGCGGGTGAGTGCGAGTACCAATACCACGGTGCCAATCGTTTAGGAGCAAATTCGCTGGTCTCATGTATCTATGGCGGATTTGTCGCCGGATCGAGTGCAGTCCGCTACGCACGCAATGCGCAGAGTGCCCCGGCAAACGGGCACTTCGACGCTGAGCGTAAACGACAGGAAGAGATAAACGGAAAGTTGTTGAGCGCCGAAGGTACCGAGAATCCATTCCTGTTGTGGCGGGAGCTCGGCGACGTAATGACCAAGGATTGCACGGTTATCCGCTACAACAAAAATCTCCAGGCTACCGACGCCAAACTGGTTGAACTGCTGGAGCGCTTCCAGCGGATCAACCTGAGCGACCGCTCGCAGTGGGCGAATACAACTGTGGCGTTCGCGCGGCAGTTGTACAACATGTTGCAACTGGCGCGAGTGATTGCGCAAGGCGCCGCGATGCGCGACGAATCACGGGGGGCCCACTACAAGCCAGACTTTCCCGATCGCGATGACAAGAATTGGCTCAAGACAACCAAGGCAAGCTTCGCACCCGATGCGGATGAGCCGCGCTTCGAGTTCGAACCGGTAGACATCTCGCTCATCCCGCCACGTCCGCGGAGATACGATGCCGCCAAGTAACCGGATTCACCTTAAGAACGTTGGGGGAGAGTCGGTATCAGTGGCCGCCAATGTTCAGCCACTTGAGACTGCTGCTGATCACGGCGCCGAACAATGCGACGACCAGAACGATCATGAACGTCATGGCAGAAATTGTGGCCCAACTCTTTTTCTGTTTCGGGGGTGGCGCAGCGGAATAGTCCTGAGTTCCCAATACGGACATGTGTTACTCCTTCGAGCGAACGACTTTGCTGCATTTTCGAGGCAGTGTCGGCATGGTGTCAAGATGCATCATTTTTCCTGCAAGAGGAAGACATTTGCCCTGCAGGCGTGTAAGGCCTAACTGAGGAAGAGACGCGACTTTCATATGGCAAATCAAAAGAGTGTAGTGTTCAAGATCAAGCGTCAGGCGGCGCCTGGTGAAAAGGCACACTGGGAAGAATTTGAGCTCCCCTGGAAGCCGGGGATGAACGTCATTTCCTCGCTCATGGAGATCGCCGCGAATCCGGTTACGCGCGATGGCAAAAAGACGACCCCAATTACCTACGACTCGAATTGCCTGGAGGAAGTGTGCGGGTCATGCGCCATGACGATTAATGGAAAGACGCGCATGGCATGCTCGGCCCTGGTCGACAAACTCGAACAGCCGATCAAGCTGGAGGCGTTCACGAAATTTCCTGTGATTCGCGACCTGGCGGTGGACCGCAGCGTTCTGTTTGAAAACCTGAAGGCGGTCAAGGCCTGGGTGCCGATTGATGGTTCGTACGATTTGGGGTCTGGACCGCGGGTCTCGATGGATGCCCAGGAGCAGGCATATCCCTTATCGCGCTGTATCTCGTGCTGCTGCTGCATGGAGGCGTGCCCGCAATTCAATGAGAGTACCGGCTTCGTGGGGGCCGCCACGATTTCTCAGGTGAGGCTGTTTAATACGCATCCGACCGGGGCAGGGTTGAAACGTGAGCGTCTAGCTGCGCTGATGGGGGACGGCGGTATCCAGGAATGCGGTTACGCGCAAAACTGCGTGGAGGTATGCCCCAAGGATATCCCGCTAACGAGATCTATCTCGGAAGTTGGGCGCGAAGTGATGAAACAGGCCTTTACGGACATATTCCGAAAGTAAGAGTTACCAAGCCGTGGATCGGAAAGCTTGCTACCGGCAATTTCAGGCGAAAACCCCTCTATTCAGGCCAGCATCCTAGGCTGACAAAGTAGAGAGGTCCAGTTGTGCGGCACAGGGTAATCAATAACCGAACAGGGTCACATCTCCTCGGTAACGGCCGAAATGGAAATTTGCCGCCAAATTCTCTCCGTCTCTCGGTTAAAATAAGCGCCTACTCAGGATCTGACGGTACTTTTGGGAGTTAGCTACTTCGTGCAGACAAAGCGAGAACGAGTGTTGGTGGTGGCGGTATTGCTGATCATCGCAAGCTGCTACCCGAGCTTCGCTCTGAGTAGAACGACCTCACGGTCGCAACGCCGCACCGTAACCCGCCGAAGCCGCTTGCGCCGATTGTATTGGAATCCCCTATTTCGGCCGTCGCGCGATTCTCTCCTCCGGCAAAATGAGGAAGTGGATCGGCTTGAACTACCTCGCATCCAGGATGACGAAGAACTTGAACAGCTGAAGGCGATCGAAGCCCTCGTGCCAATCGTTCCGAGCACCTCGTTGCGCATCGATCCGCGCCTGGATCCAGATCGTCGCTATTGCCGGCCATGGACGCTTCAATTTCTGCAGGATTTGAGCGCGGACTACTACAAGCAGTTTAATCAGCAGATTCAGGTGAACTCCGCGGTCCGTACAGTTCAAGTTCAGAAGAAGCTGCGTCGTCACAACCGGAATGCTGCGCCGGAAAGTGGTGAGACGGCGTCATCCCATTTGGCCGGGATTACAGTTGACATCCAACGCCGTGGAATGACTAAGAAGCAGGTTCACTGGGTTGAGCAATACATGCTGCCGCTTAAGAACCTGGGGTTGATCGAACCCGAGGAAGAGCGACGGCAGTGGGTATTTCACGTGATGGTTTCCGATCGCTATGTGGAGTGGCGGCAGGCCCAGACAGAGCCTAGCGAGTCGGACGTTCAATCCGTTGCTGGAACGAAAGAAACTGAAGAACCAATCGTTCCTCTGCTTGAGAATATCGGCCTCCCGCAGCCATAATTTCATTCCATGATCATCCTGATGGCCGGGTTGCCCGGCTCGGGGAAAAGCACGCTTGCGCGCGAACTGGCCGCACGTTCGAACGGCCTTGTGCTCAATAAGGACGAGATTCGGGCGTCGGTGTTTCCTCGCGAGGAAATTGAGTACTCCACAGCGCAGGATGATTTCTGCGTGCGCGTGATGCTCGATCTATCTGCCATCACGCTGAACAAGACTCCTTCCCAAAAAGTGTTTCTCGATGGTCGACCGTTTTCCCGGAGATACCAAGTCAGCCAAGTCGTGGAGTTTGCAGAGTGGCTCGGACAGCCATGGCGTATCCTGCAGTGCGTCTGCTCTGACGAAACAGCCCACACGCGCCTGCAAGAAGGGCATGTGGCAGAAAACCGGGATTTCGAGTTGTATCGCAAGTTGAAGGAAGTGTTTGAACCGATTGAGCGACCGCTGTTGGTGATCGACACAGACCGACCGCTGACGCAGTGCGTGGATGAGGCCGAACGGTGGCTCGCCCGATCATCCGACTCGGATTCTTTCGTTCGAACGCCTGACTCCTCTCAAGGGTGAGAGGCGCTCCTAAAGGTCTGCCCTCTCGTATACAATCGGTGGTCTTGCTCCTCTACAAATTATGAAAAAGGCTCTTCTTGCTTTGGCGATTTCCCTGCTCTTTGTCGCCTCGCTGAGTATGGCGCAGAACGTGAGCGCTCGCGCACACGCGATCCACGAGTCGGCGATCATCGTGGATACGCACGCGGACACTCCGCAACGCTTTCTCGATGAGAACTTCGATATCGGAAACACCGATCCGAATGACATTGGACATATCAGCCTCGATAAGGCAAAAGCTGGGAACCTGGGCGCCGAATTCTTCTCGATATGGGTGGAACCGCGGTCGAATCAGGGGCATTTCGCGCAGCACACGATGGACCTGATCGATTCGGTGTACCAGCAGGCAGCCCGGCATCCCGACCGCATGATGATGGCCTTCAGTGTGGCCGACATCGAACGAGCACGCAAGCAGAAGAAGCTGGCGGCACTGATGGGAATTGAGGGTGGCCACTCGATTGAAAATGACATTTGCCTGCTGCGCAACTACTACCGCCTCGGTGTGCGGTACATGACGCTCAGCTGGTCGAATACCAATGAATGGGCCGATTCATCCGGAGACATCAACGACCCCAACGTGCAACATCACAACGGCCTCACCGATTTCGGCAAGCAAGTGGTGCTTGAGATGAATCGTCTGGGGATGCTGGTCGATATTTCGCATGTGGCCGATAAGACTTTTTATGATGCCGTCGCGGTGAGTAAGGCACCCGTGATTGCGTCCCATTCTTCAGCGAGAGCGCTGACGAACCATCCCCGCAATATGACGGATGACATGTTGCGGGCGGTGGCAAAGAGCGGGGGCGTGGTACAGGTCAATTTCTACGACGGATTTATAGACGAAAATTACCGGAAGGCATCCGAGGCGCAGAGCAAAGAGCGGGAGGCGGCGGTCGATGCTTATCTCGCGCAACAGAAGGCTGCCGGTAAGCAAACTACGTACATGGACGCGGACAAGATTGAACGGGAGTGGGCAGCTAAGATTCCGCGCCCGCCGCTCAGCTCTCTGATCGACCATATCGATCACATCGCGAAGATCGCGGGTGTAGACCATGTGGGATTGGGTTCGGATTTCGATGGAGTTTCCGGAGCTACGCCGCAGGGCATCGACTCGGCCGCTGATTTACCGAAGATCACGCAGGCGCTGTTGGATCGCGGCTACGGCGAGAAGGATATACATAAAATCCTGGGCGAGAACCTGCTCCGCGTTTTCCGCGAGGCAGAGCGAGTGAGTCGCGAGATGCAGGCTGAGCAGGCGTCTGCTCCGATCAAGTAACCGGTACAATTCTGCAGGCAAAACTTACTGAGACCAAGGAGTCATCAATGAATCGAGTATTCGGCAGCCTTGTACTTCTGGGTGTGATGACAATGTCCCTCTGGGCACAAACTGCAACACCGGCCGCGCCAAAAGCCGCTCCCGCGAAAAGTGCCAGCAACGGGCCAACAGCCGTAATCGAAACCAGCATGGGTAAAATCACCTGCAAGCTGTTTCCCGACAAGGCGCCGCTGGGTGTAGCCAACTTTATTGGACTAGCCACTGGAACTAAGGATTGGACTAATCCAGTCTCGCATGCCAAGAAGCACGGAGTTCCCCTCTATGACGGCACGACCTTTCACCGAGTGATTCCGGAGTTCATGATCCAGGGCGGTGATCCGGCGGGCAGTGGAGCAGGGGATATTGGCATTGCCTTCAAGAATGAAACGTCGCCGGATCTCAAGTTTGATCGGCCAGGACGACTTGCTTACGCCAACGCAGGTCCCGGCACCAACGGCTCGCAATTCTTTATCACCGAGGTTCCCTACCCTTATCTGAATGGTGGATACACGATCTTCGGGCAGTGTGACGACGCGAGCGTGGCGATGGTGAAGCAGATCGCACGCGTCGGACGTGATTCCAACGACAAGCCAAATCGGCCGGTGAAGATTGTTCATGTAGCGATCGAGGAGTAGTCGGGGCCAAACTGTAAGATTTAGTATCCAAGAACAATCTGAATTAATATCTCGAACTTTTGAGGAGAAGACTTTCATGGCACGCCAACCAGGACTCTATGCCAACTTCAATACTTCCGAAGGAAATTTTGTTTGCCGTTTGTTTGAGAAAGAAGCGCCCAAGACCGTGACAAATTTTGTCGAGCTTGTGGAAGGAAAGCGGGAGTGGACGCATCCGGTGAGCAAGAAAAAGAGCAAAGATCCACTCTACAACGGAACGGTCTTTCACCGGGTGATTCCGAATTTCATGATCCAGGGAGGAGATCCGGCAGGGACCGGATACGGCGGACCCGGATATCAATTTGAGGATGAAACGAAAGGTTCGCCGCACAAGTTCGACAAACCAGGAAAGCTGGCGATGGCCAATGCGGGTCCGAATACCAATGGGTCCCAGATATTCGTGACGGTCGCAGGAACGGATTGGCTCACCGGCAAGCACACAATCTTCGGTGAGGTTGTCGAAGGGCAGGATGTCGTCGACAAGATTGCTAACCTTCCCCGCAACCGGCAAGACAAGCCGAATACGGATGTGATCTTGCAAGCAGTAACGATTGAAAAGGTGTAATTAGTCGTCAGCTTCCAGTCGTCAGTCAAGCATAGACCTCGTGGCGGGTTGTCTTGCTTTCAGCCTCTTACGTCCGCTTGACTGACGACTGATTGCCGCTTTCCGTGGTATTCTTTTTTCCATATGGGGATGCCGAGCTTCCTGCGTAAGATCTTCCTGGTCGATCTGCTTCAAGGATTGAAGGTCACCTTCCGCTATCAGGATCCGAAAGAGATCTACACCGAGCAATACCCTCTCCAGCGGCCGCAAGTAGCGGAGCGCTATCGCGGAGCGCCTCGGCTGAACGTGAATCCGGATACCAACGAGACCATGTGCATTGCATGCGATCTCTGCGCGCTGGCTTGCCCGGAGCACCTCATCATGGTGACGAGCGAGCGCAATGAAAAGACCCGTCGCAAGGAATTAACTACTTTCACATACGACCTTAGCCGGTGTATGTTCTGCGGGCTCTGCGAGGATGCATGCCCAACGGATGCGTTGGAGCTGACTCAGGACTTCGAGCTGGCCAACTACACTCGCGAAGGAATGATCTGGAATCGCGAGACACTCGAAAAAGGACCACAACCCACGCAGTATCGCGGGTAGCTGCTGAGTACTAGTCACTAGCTCCTAGCAGTTGGCTACCAGCATTTTTTGCTACCTACTATTTACCCGCATCACGTTTTCAGCAGAGTAGTCAAATCATCCACATGGTTGGCGTATTGCAGGGCATCCTCGCGATCAATCTGTCCCTTGCGCACAAGTTGAGCTAACGATTCCTCCAGGCTGAAAGATCCCTTGCTCTTGGTCAGGGTGATTTCCTGGCTGAGGTGCTGCAGAGCATTGCGTCGAATGTGCTGGCGAGCCCCGTAGCCAACGAGCAGGAGTTCCGCCGCCGGAACTCGGCCACCCTGCTTGCCTGGTAGGAGGTTTTGGGTCATGACAGCAGTCAGTGCCATGGCGAGTTCCTGCCTGATGGTGTTCTGGCGCTCGAGCGGGAATGAATCTGAGATGCGGGATACGGTTGAGGCAACGTCGGTTGTGTGCAAAGTGGAAAAGACAAGATGGCCGGTCTCGGCCGCCGCTACCGCGATTCGCATCGTCTCGGCGTCACGCATTTCGCCAACGACAATGACGTCCGGGGCCTGGCGCAAGGCAGCCCGCAACGCAGTGGGAAAATCCGGGGCATCGATGCCGACCTCCACTTGTTCGACCATGCTGCGGAGGTGGGTGTGTTCGTATTCGATGGGGTCTTCGATGGTCACAATGTGGCGCGGATGCTGCTGATTGATTTGGTGGATGAGGGCCGCGACTGTAGTGGACTTTCCCGATCCCGCGGGCCCCCCCACTAGCACTAATCCACGCTGAAGGCTGGCAAGGTTTTCGACGGCCGATGGGAGATTCAGGTCTCCGAGTGCTGGAACATCCGCCGGGAGCGCCCTAATCGCTGCTGCAGCCATGCCACGTTGATGGTGGAGGTTGATGCGAAAGCGCCCCAGGCCCGGGACGCGATAAGAAGAGTCAGCGATCTGCGCTTCATGGAAGTCCTGGCGGGCTCCCGGATGCATTGCGGGCAGGACTGTGGCCTCGATATCGCTTCCGGCGAGAACCTGAGTGTCAATTGCTCGCACTATTCCGTCATGTCGGATCGATGGAGGTGCGCCAGAGACAAGAAGTAGGTCGCTTCCCTTTTCGGCGACCAGGTGCTCCAGCCAGCTATTCAGACGTGGGCTGGTTAAGGCGACATCGGCTGGCCGAATTTCGATGGGATGCTGGTCGCTGGTCGGTAGTCGCTGGTCGTTGGCCAAGAATTCTCTCGAGGGACACTGCAAGTATGCCGGGATTGTCGTGTCTATGCCAGTCCTGGCTCGCGATGGGGCAATGGGAAGAACGTCTGAACAAGCCTGACTTGCATCGGAATTGACCCGAACTAGTCTGCGAGTGGACCCTAGACGCGAGGCTGCTGCTGGGTCATACAGTGCATGGCTCCGAAGCCCCAGATCAAGTCTCCCGAGTAAATACCGACGATATCGCGATCCGGGAACAGGTCCGCGAGAATGTCGAGGGCGAAGCGATCATTTGGATCGTTGAACACGGGTACCAACACAAGCCCATTGGCGATGTAGAAGTTGGCGTAACTGGCAGGCAGCCTTCTGCCTTCAAAAACGATCGGTGAAGGCATGGGCAGCTCAATGATCGATAAAGCCCTTCCATCCTGATCGGTCGCGGCGCGGAGGCGACGTATGTTCTCGCGTAAAGGCTCGTAGTTGGGATCTGAGGGATTAGACTCGACGGCGGTCACGACGGTGTCGGGCGCCACAAAGCGAGTGATGTCATCCACGTGACCGTGCGTATCGTCCCCTACAACACCAGAACCCAGCCAGATCACATTGCGGATGCCGAGGTACGCGGCAAAAAGGTCTTCGTAGTGTTTTCTGGACATCCCAGGATTACGGTGCTGGACCTTGCTGAGCAGGCATTCTTCTGTTGTGAGGAGGGTTCCATGCCCGTTTACGTCGATGGACCCACCTTCCAGCACGACGCGCTTCTTGCCAAAGGTGGGTTGGACGAGGGACGCTCCAGTTGACTGCGCCATATTGGCGCCGATCTTTCGGTCGTCACGCCAGTTGGGATACTTGGCCCAGGCGTTAAAGTGCCAGTTCACGGCGCAAAGAGAATTCTGCTGGGCAACGAACGTGCAGCCGGAGTCGCGGGTCCACACACGGTTCGTGCGCCATCGGTGGAAGTGAATCTTGTCGCTGAGCGCATTGGCACGACCGAGAATCTTGCGAGCACGTTTCTCAGATGCAGCGTCGTTGACGATCAGGTCGACCCGTTCGTGGTGCGAGAGATTGCGGATGATCTCAGCATAGACCCATGGGATCGGCTCAAACTTCCCCGGCCAGTCGTCCTGATAGTGGGGCCAAGCGAGCCAGGTTGCCGCATGCTCCTCCCATTCGGCAGGCATGCGACCACTTAAAGTGTTACTTGAGGATAATTGCAGGCGTGCTTTCATGGCCTCAGTCGATCATGCGGCTCGTAATGGAAGCATAGCTATCGATGCGACGGTCGCGGAGGAAGGGCCAATTACGGCGGACATCCTCCATTGCTTTTACATCGATCTCGCCAATCAGTATTTCCTCGCGGTCGTGCGAGGCCTCGGCGATCACGCGTCCGAAAGGATCGGACAGGAAGGAACCTCCCCAAAATTCCAGGCCGGCCCCTTGTGCGCGGTTGCCACGAATGTCCCCGTGTTCGAAGCCGACGCGGTTAACGACGCCGACGTAAACGCCATTGGCGATGGCGTGTGCTCGCTGAATGGTTCTCCACGCATCATGCTGATCGACGCCGAATTCAGCCTTCTCCGCGGGATGCCACCCGATTGCGGTCGGATAGAACAACACCTGCGCTCCCTGGAGTGACGTGAGACGCGCACCCTCGGGATACCACTGGTCCCAGCAAACGAGTGTCCCTACCTTCCCTTGTGAAGTATCGAAGGCTTTGAATCCGAGATCGCCGGGAGTGAAGTAAAACTTCTCGTAGTACAGCGGGTCGTCAGGGATGTGCATCTTGCGATAGATACCGCGGATGGAGCCGTCGCTCTCAAAAACGACCGCCGTGTTGTGGTAAACACCGGCAGCGCGCCGCTCAAAGAGCGAAGCGATCAATACGATCTTCAGATCTCTTGCGACCTGCGAAAGCTTCTGTGTCGTTGGACCCGGGATTGGTTCCGCCAAATCGAACAAGGCGGCATCTTCGCGTTGGCAGAAATATTGGGTCTGAAACAACTCTGGCAGGCAGATCACATCGCCGCCCTGTTTTGCCGCATCCCCCACCAGATCGATAGCGTGCTGAAGATTGCGGTCAGGATCAGGCGAGGCCGACATCTGCACGAGTCCTACGTGGAATTTCTGTGGCGGCAAACCATCGCTCCAGGAGTGAAGTTGGAGCAATAGGATACCAGCAAAAACCATACCGCAAGAAATAGTCCGGTGGCCGAGATTCGCGATGATCTAGTAAAGTAATTCTTCGATTGAATCGGAGGTGGAACCTTGAAAAACGGCAATCATGATGGTACCGGGATTGAGCGCAAGCTGCACAATCCGATTGAAGACCGGCTGGTCCCTCTGGCTCCCCTCGATTTGAAACACATTCGAACGATTGATGACCTGGTACGCGCGATGGGGAATACGGCCTTCACCGGCCGCCAGATAGGCGAAGCAGCCGATGTTCTCGAAGCGATGGCCCGCGACCAGGACTGCTTTGTTGTGATGACGCTTGCTGGAGCAATGACGGTAGCAAAACAAGGTTTGATCATCGCGGAGTTGATCGATCGCGGCATCGTGAACGCGATTGTCTCCACGGGCGCGCTCATGGCTCACGGCCTGGTTGAAGCAACCGGACGCTCGCACTTTCGCTACAACCCCGACGTTCCCGACACAGAGCTTTATGAACAGGGGTACAACCGGGTGTATGACACGCTTGAGCCCGAACAGAATCTGGATGACGTAGAAGAGGTGATGTCGCAGATATTGGAGGGCTGGGACCACAACGACATCGTGTGCTCCTACAAGTTAAATCACACGGTCGGGGCTCACCTGGCAAAAACCGCGAAAGATCAACGAGGGATTTTGAAGTCGGCCTATGAAAAAGGCGTACCTGTCTTCGTACCAGCATTCACCGACTCAGAGTTGGGACTGGACCTAGCCCTGAGCAATCGTCTACGGGAGTCCACGGGACGACATAAGCTACGCTTTGATCCTTTCGAAGATCTGGAGCACTTTGCTGCGACCTTACTTCGTCAAAAGCGCTTGGGCATTCTGACGATCGGAGGTGGCGTCCCACGCAACTGGTCGCAACAATTCGGCCCCTTCATCGAACTACGGCATCGGCGCTTGGGCGAGAATGTTCCGCTTAAGCGCTATCACTATGGAGTGCGAATCTGTCCCGAGCCGGTGTACTGGGGAGGACTGTCCGGAAGCCCATATAGCGAAGCGATCTCTTGGGGCAAATTCGTGCCCCCGGCAGAGGGTGGTAGATTTGGCGAGGTCTTCGTTGATGCCACCGTCGGCCTGCCGCTAATCGTGGCAGCCGTACTGGAGAGACTCGACAAGGGCAAATCGGAATCGCCGAACAAGAAAAAGAAGGCACACGCGCGATAAGAGAGAACTCTGTCCAATCGGCGTATTTGACGTTAGTCTTCGCTTGCGTCTTGCGGGAAATATTGCTGGCGAGTGCGCCAATAGAGCGGTGCCAGGGCGCTATTGCCCATCACTTCTGCTTCTGCCTGTACCCAATCGCCGAGGGCGGATCCCTCGGAATCGCCACGCTGAGCATAGATTTGCTCGGCGCGCATTCGTATTTTTCTCTCCACCAATTCGGCCAGCAGCGCCTGGCGCTTTGACCGAAGAATATAGCTGTTCAACACCGCACCTCTGATCCAGACGTTTCTTTAATTCTTGCAGATGAGATGGGAAAAGGAATGTGACGGGTACGATTTCTCGAGGTTACGAAAGGGCTTGCTCCTTGCAGACGCACGCCGCCGGGTCGAGGGACAAAATCGGTGTGGGTCCGTCGGTGGAGAAGTAACTATTCAAAGATAAAGATCGCCGCCGCGATCACCGTCGTCCATATGCCGCGCTTGTCGCCCACGGCGGACTGCGTCACATTGGCTGTACGAACGATCTTGTTCGAGATGCGGTAGATTTCCTTCTTCTCGTCCCATGAACGATCGGGATCGAATTCTACGTTCAAAGTAGTAGCCAGCATTTCGGCCGCAAGTTCCTCGGCATAGTCACCGGCGGCATCTTCCGTCTCGCCGAAGGAATGATGCTCGCTCAGGTAGCCATAAGTATTGCGATCGGCCGGGATGGCAACGCCGATGCTTGCTGCGAGAAGGCGATGTGGCTCGTGAGTGGAGTTTTCCGCGACAACGGCGAACACCACCTCACCCGGATTGAGGTATGGCAACCCCTGCGAGCGCGCAATCAGCTTGCACTGGGGAGGAAAGATAGACGAAACCCGAACCAGATTCTGCGCTGCGATGCCGGCGTCTCTTAGGGCCAGCTCAAATGAAGTGAGGCGTTCGCGATGCTTACCGACCCCCTTTGTGAAGAAAATCCGCTTGGGGACCATGTCCTTTCCCAATTCGTGTTCCTCCGATCATGCAGTGATCAATTTTGAATTCGGGTCTCAAATCTAACATAGCGAAAGATGAACAGAATGTGAAAAAGTCACCAATCGTCCAAAAATCAAAGGGAGCCTCGGATTCAGGCTCCCTTCAATTTTTGGCAGTCGACTGCGGACTATTTGCCTGCTGAAACGGATTTAACGTCGATGGTTTCGCCAGTGGCCGTTCCAGTGACTGTGGCCTTCTCACCGGCCAACTTGTCCAATTGTGCCAGTGCCCCTTTGTCCTTTGTCTCCAGCGTGTACACCTTGTCGCCGGAAACCAACGCGTACTTGGAGCCCTTCTGAACGCAGGCTCTGGTGCACTCGGCGGCGCTGCCAGGCATTGCATGCTTCGCACCGCACATGGCATCACTCACAACACCGGAGTAGCTTTGCGCCTTCTCAGCGGAAGCAACTGACAGCAGACCGAGGATCAACATCGCCAGCAAAACAGAAAATCTGTGCAAACCAACTTTCATGAAGATCTCCCTTTTTCGGATTAGACGGCAGGGCGCACCGTCCTCACTACAACTGATACATCATATGCGCCGAAAGTTACACTCCTTTGGGGACCCTAGGCTGCCTAATCCATCAATCCCTCAGTTGGTTGGGTCGAAGCGAATCACTACGTCGACAGTCTTCTCTCTTTCATTGAGGCTCTCGTGAGTTGCTGCCCTCCAAGATCCCATTTTATCTATATCTTGCAGCGCTGAATCCAAGAATTGCTTTAGGTACGAGGAATCGTAAGGATCGTTGCCGGTAAGCTTCCAGGATTCCACCAGGCGTGCAGTGGTCCGGCTGTCGAGTCCCATGATGTCGAGGTCGCCCATCTTGTACACGGTGCCCTCGTGTACCTGCATGGAGTACTTGACTGTGCCCTGTGCGTCGTCGAGTTCGGGGTTCGCCTTTATCGAGGCCTCCATGTAGCCCTGAGTTTTGTAAAGACGCTGAATATCTTCAATGTCCTGATTGAGCTTTGTGACATTCGCAGGTTGCCCAGGAGCCAGCCTGATGCGCTCCCGCAGCTTGGTGGGTGGGAAGACAGTTGCTCCCACGACTTGAATATCGGAAACGGCGTATTGTCGTCCGGGTTCTACGGGAATGTTCACGTCGACGAGGACTTCGTCTTCGTTCTGTTCTGCGACGCTCGCCTCCGGATCGTTAAATTTCGCATTCAGATAGCCGCGTTCGAGATAGATGGGCAGAAGATCTTTTTCCGCTTGAATGCTTGTTGTGGAACGCGAGTACTCTCGGCCGTGCATATGCTTTGAAGCAGCCTGCAAAACTTCCAGCTCACTTGGAGCGGCTCCGCTGAACGCGACCTGGCGGATGCGTACATTAGGACCCACAATCTTGTACACGAATGCTTCAATGGGTCCATCTTGATGTGCTGAGCGGAGGTAGTCCACTCGCCCAGGAACATTTTTTTCAAGGAGCATAGCTTGCAAAACGTCCGATACCTGATCGACAAGGGATCCTGCCAACGGTAGTTTTCCTGCAAACAAAGGAACGCGCTTTTGGAGTTGCTCGATGAGTTCTTTGTCGGAAAACCAGACAAAGTTGTCGAAGCGCGTCGGCACGAGTTTGTCGGCCTCGGTAACCTGAAATTCCAGCTTAGTGCCCTGGGTTGAATACTGGAACGAGTAGAGGACGTCGGTGAAAGCGCCGGTCTCTCCTAATAACCGGCCCGCGGTCTTGAAATCATCCTCGCGCGCGGTCTGACCGACTTGCAGGCCGGTCTCCCGCACAATTTGGTCTTCGGTGTATTGCTTGTTTCCGCTCACCTTAATTGCGATCAGCTTAAAGGCTGAGGGAGGGAGCTCTTTGGGTGAGAGCTTATGAGTCTGACCAAGCACCACTGAGCCGGAAAGCACAACGCAGGCCAATAAAACGTCACGGGTCTTCACGTGGGCATTTTAACCGAGACACAAGCCTGGAGCCGGCTATTGAGCCGGCACCAGCCCCAGTTGCTGCATCAATCGAAGCTGATCGAATTCGCTCCACTCTTCCGTGATCTTGCCGTCCACGATGCGCCAGACAGTGATGCCGCGTCCTGCGACTTTCTTGCCTGTCGCTGGAAGCCCATTGCCGGAACCGGTGTTTGTGCCCTCTCCACGCCAGATGACGGTTACAAATTCCCCATCGTTGAAGACGCGTTCAACGGTCATATGAAGATCGGGTATTGCAGCTTTCCAACCGCGAGCGGCGGCCTGATCTTCCTGTGGTCCGATATCGTGGCTGAAACCGTGGTTCACGAAGTTCTTGGCGTAGATTTCATTTGCGACTTCAAACTTGCCCTGGTTGAACATGTCCTCGAAGACGCGTCTGGCAATGGCTTCGTTCTTCGGCACTGTCCCAGCAAACGCCGTAGATGTGCATAGTAGGAGGATCACGGCTAAGCGAGATTTCATAGGAATACCTCTTGTGGGCTACTACGGCGGAAGGTGTGAGAAAGTTCCGAAAGTAGATTCTGGTTATTTCGTGTTCAATTGCGATTGGGCGGTCTTGATTCTGACAGCTATGTCGATGAATGCCAGGGCCGCCCGGCTGAGAGCCTTATCCTTGCGAAATACGAGGGCGAGATCACGGCGAACCTGAGCATCTGCAATCGGGATCGCGCACAGTACTTTGGCCTGTACATCTTCCTGCACGTTCGAGCTAGCAATAAAGCCTACCCCGACATCGGCAGCCACAAAGCGCTTGAGTAGCTCGCTGGAATCCAATTCCATCGCATAACGCGGTTTCAGCTTCCGGTCGTGAAACAGGTTTTCTAACGCATCGCGGGTGTGGCCAGCCTTGGGTAGGACGAGAGGATACTTGGCCACTTCCTCTATGATCGCGCTCTTCATCTTCGAGAGCGGGTGCTGCGGCCTAGCAATGATCACCAGCTCGTCGCGATGAATGGGGACGACAGTCAGTCGATTGTCGTTTACTGGCAATGAGACGACACCGAAGTCCACGGAGTTGTCGATTACTGATTCTAGGATCTTGGCATAATCCGCGCGCTTGATGTTCACGGCGACGTCTGGGTATTGCTTCTTAAAATCGGCAAAGACTTCGGGAAGAATGTGTAGGCAGGTACCCTCATTGGCGCCGACGATGATTTCGCCGCGGGGGACACGTTCGGTCTCGGCTATAGCGGTAATGACTGTCTTTCGAGATTCAAGGGCTTCTTCCGCATATTTCTGAAATAATTTTCCCGAGGCTGTTAGAGAGACTTTACCTCCGGAGCGGTCAAGCAGCTTCGCGCCTACTTCTTCCTCAAGAGCGCGAATCTGGGCGGAGATGGCGGGTTGCGTGCGAAAACGCTTCTCCGCTGCGCGAGAAAAGCTGCTCAGGCGCGCGACCTCTAAGAAAGTCTCAAGCTGATCGAAGTCCATATGTCATGAGTGCCGGGCGGGCTCTGCATTCGCCTACGTTCTACTGCTACGTTCGGGTGGTCACATCATAACGGTTACAAATCAGCAGGCAAAGAAAGAATGGGGCCGTCAAAAGTACTTGCGTGCCGATGGCCCATAACGGCACGGCAACCATAAGAGGCAGCTGGGCTAGACCCCATAACGGGCAGTTATTAGTGGCATAAAAACAATCGATTTCCTCTGAGCCTGATCATCCGCCTAAACTCAATGGGCTGTCCTGACTGAGCGGGGTCGCTCCTTTATTCCAATCCCAGAACCTGTGGCTTGCTGGCAAAAGGCACTTTTGTCCTGATAAATGCCGTGTGACTTAACTCTGGAGAGCAATGATCTATGACCGACATAAAGGCTGTGTTCGAGTTCGCGAAAAAGAATGAAGTCAAGATGCTTGATCTGCGTTTTACAGACTTGCCTGGACTCTGGCATCACATCTCGTACCCGATCCAGCAGTTAACTGAGGCTTCCTTCGAAGAAGGATTCGGCATGGACGGCTCTTCCATTCGAGGTTGGGCCGCTATCCACGAGAGCGACATGCTACTGGTACCCGATGCCGGCAGCTACATGCTGGATCCGTTTACTCAGGCTTCGACGCTGGTGATGGTTTGTGAAGTGATCGATCCTGTTACCAAGCAGCGTTACGACCGCGATCCTCGATACATAGCGAGGAAAGCCGAACTGTACCTAGCCTCGACGGGTATTGCAGACACGGCATATTTCGGCGCGGAAGCAGAATTCTTCATCTTCGACAACGTACGCTTCGACCAGCGAGAACAGCACGGCTTTTATTTCATCGATGCGGAAGAGGGTCGATGGAACTCCGGGCGAGCCGAGAACAACCTGGGATATAGGCCTCGCTTCAAGGAAGGTTACTTTCCTGTGGCACCTACGGATCACTATCAAGATCTTCGCAGCGAGATGGCCCTGACGATGCAGAATTGCGGCCTGGAAGTGGAATGCCATCATCACGAGGTCGCGACGGGAGGCCAAACCGAGATCGACTTGAAATTTGATTCGCTGGTGCGTTCCGCCGACCACATGATGCTCTACAAGTACATCGTGAAGAACGTCGCCAATCACTACGGCAAGACGGTGACTTTCATGCCGAAGCCGATCTTTCAAGACAACGGCAGCGGCATGCACACCCACCAGTCACTTTGGAAGTCAGGAAAACCACTCTTTTCAGGCGACGGATACGCGGGTCTCTCGCAGACCGCCCTGTGGTATATCGGAGGATTGATTGAACATGGACCGGCGCTTTCCGCGATCATTGCGCCGACCACGAACTCGTATAAGCGCCTGGTGCCCGGCTTTGAGGCTCCGGTGAACCTGGCCTACTCGCGCCGAAACCGTTCGGCGGCGTGCCGCATACCGATGTACTCAGCGTCGCCAAAGGCAAAGCGCGTGGAATTCCGGCCGCCGGACCCGAGTTGCAATCCCTACATGGCATTTGCGGCGATGATGATGGCGGGCCTGGATGGAATCGACAAGAAGATCGATCCGGGGCAGCCTATGGACAAAGATATTTACGATCTGGGTCCAGAGGAGTTACGAAACGTGCCTTCAATGCCAGGGTCGCTTGAAGATGCGCTGGACGCACTCGAAAAGGACCACGCATTTCTGCTGCGAGGGGACGTTTTCACCGAGGAGTTATTAAGCACGTACATCGACTACAAGCGGACGAAGGAGGTGGATGCGGTGCGGTTGCGCCCGCATCCTCATGAGTTCATGTTGTACTACGACATCTAGAGCAGCGGCTATTGCTGTAATAGCTTTTCAATCGCAGCGACGACTTGGGGATCTTCCGGCTTCACTTTGGTGTCAAATCGCTGCACGACATTGCCGTGACGATCTACCAGGAACTTGGTGAAGTTCCACTTGATGTCTCCCGAATGGGTGGGGTCGGCTTCAGTGGTCAGGTACTTGTACAGCGGAGTCTGGTCGTCCCCCTTTACGGAGACCTTGGCGTACATGGGGAATGTAACGTTGTAAGTTAGAGAGCAGAAAGACTTGATTTCCTCATTCGTGCCCGGCTCCTGAGCGCCGAAGTTGTTGGCCGGAAATCCCAGAATCACAAAGCCCTGGTCTTTGTATTTCTCGTAGAGGGTTTCCAGGCCTTTGTACTGTGGCGTGTAGCCGCACTGACTGGCTACGTTCACCATAAGCACAACCTTCCCTTTGAATTCAGCAAGCGGCATGGGTGTGCCATCGATTGATGGCAGAGAAAAACTGTAAATATTCGAGGTGGGGGATAAGGTTCCAGCATTCATGATCAGAATCCTAGTGTGAGATAAGATCGCGATTCGAGAGTTCCCATCGCAGAATCCATGAAGAAACTTCAGAATACTATAAAAATTCTGGCCCTCCGGGGAGCGTGCTAAATTTAGGGCTATCTTGCCCAATTCAGAGGCACCAAGAGGGTCTCGACTACCTCAGCAGCCGTCGAGCCAGGCCGACGATCAAGCTGCCTTCGCGTCGATGCCAGCGAGTCTTCCAGTAGAGAGCCGAGACAGAATTGAAGCTTCGATGCTCCGGCTGCGGCCGGTCGTAACGCCGGCACTTCTCGAAGCATTGCCCCCACTGTTGGCGGATGCACCCGACCCGGATTCGGCGATTCTGGGATTTGAGAGGCTGGTAACCGACTCTTCGTCAGAGATCCTGGGGTTGCTGGAACGGAATAGTTCTTTAGCTCATTACGCCATCGTGATTTTCGGGCACAGCCGATTTCTTGGTGAAACCCTGCTTCAAAACCCCGAGATACTTCAGACGTTTCTTCGTTCAGGTACCCTAGATCGCAGCTTGTCGCGCGAGGCGTTTCATGAATCCTACGCGCGGTTTCGCTCTCGCTCATTCGAAACAGATGTTGCGCAGCTCCTGGCCCGCTTCAAGAAACGCGAATACGTCCGCATCCTACTCAGGGATGCCTTGCATATTGCACCGCTGGCAGAGACGACGGCTGAAATATCAGCGCTGGCCGACGTTCTTATCGAAGAGGCATTGCACGAGGCTGAACGGGAGCTTCGCCAACGCCAAGATAGGCCGCAGCATGTGGATTCACTGGGACGCATTGCCGACACGTCGTTCAGCATTCTCGCGCTAGGAAAACTAGGCGGGAACGAACTTAATTACAGTTCCGACGTTGATTTGATGTACATCTTCGGCGATGGATCCGAACCGCCAGGGGCCAAGGCCACCAATCGCGAATACTTTGTGCGGCTGGCCCAGAGCATCACGGGGATACTTTCGCGCACCACGAAAGAGGGCGCAGTTTTTCGAATTGACCTGCGGCTACGGCCGCGGGGCAATGAGGGCGAACTGGCCATAAGCCTCACTCAAGCAGCCCGGTATTACGCCAGCGTTGCCCAAGACTGGGAAAGGCAGGCATTGATCAAGGTCCGCTACTCGGCAGGTAATGTCGATCTAGCCCGTGAGTTTATCCGCGAGATCCAGCCGTACGTGTATGTGCATGAGGCGCCGCCGTCGAGAAGTGCTGGATCAGGAACCAGCCGGGAGGAAAGCGCTTCGCGAGCTACTCCTGCTACGCCGCTGAATTTTGAAGCGATCAAAACGGCATTAGAGGCCCGGGAGAGGATTGCTCATCATCGCGATCGAAGACTTTCCTTGAACCATTCCGCCGATGCGGTTGATGTAAAGGTGGGTCGCGGCGGCATTCGCGACATCGAATTCCTCGTGCAGTGCCTGCAACGGGTCTATGGGGGCGCTGAGCCCTGGTTGCGTTCGGGCGGGACGCTCTTCTCGCTGCAGAAGCTAAACGACAAGCGCCACATCTCAAGCCGGGAATTTCATCTGCTGACTGGCGCTTATGAGTTCTTGCGTCATCTGGAACATCGCCTGCAGCTGCGCGAGGGCAGGCAGACGCACCGACTTCCTGCTTCCATGGTGGAGATGAGAATTATCGAAAGAGCCATGGCCGGGCGCTTTCCCGGTGGTGTGACTGCCGGTGATCTATCGGAAGTAGTTTCTACCCAAATGAGTGCGGTCGAGGAAATTTATGAAAGCATCGTTCATCACCAGCGGATTCGGGAACAGCAGGGTTCAACAGAGACGCTCGGGCTACAAGGGACCGCCGAGGTCGGATTTGCAGAGCAATCAAGCCAGCAGATTCTTTCCCGCCTGGCTGTTGATGCGCCAGAAATCTATAAGCTCGCGACGCGCGGAAATCTTAGCCAGCAAGTGCGTGCCAAACTCTATCGCTACTTAAGCGCGGCATTCACTAGTTCGGAGCGGTATTCCGAAGTAGTTCGGAACGCTACTGCCATGCCTTTCGTTTTGAGGCTGTTTGAAGCGAGCGACCTTCTTACCGACACTCTCTTGCGCCATCCCGATGAGATCGCCACATTGTCTCAATTGGGTGCTCTGGATAGGCGCTCCGGCAGCCCCTATCTCTTTGATCTGCCCTTTCCAGGAAGTGCATCGCTTGTCGATCCAATTTTTGCCTACGTCGTGAGCTCGCAAGCTTCTTATGGCGAAAAGCTTAGTCTTTTGCGCCAACACTATCGTCATCGAGTCTTTGCGGCAGCGGCACGAGATGTCAGCGAGCTGCGGGACATCTACGAGTCGTTGGGCTCAACAACCGCGGGTGCAGAAGATGCGATCTCGGCGGCCTATGGAATTGCGGGGGAACCTTCCGGTTTGGCCGTGATGGCCCTGGGTAGATTAGGGACACGCGAGTTCGATTTGCTGTCCGACGCCGACCTACTCTTTGTCTGCGACGAGCAGGCGGGCCGCAACTCGGTGACCAAGGGCGCCGAGCAAATGATGCACGCGTTGGCCGCATACACGCGAGATGGAATGGTCTTCCCTGTTGACGCACGGCTCAGGCCGCGAGGGAATTCAGGGGAGCTCGTGGTTTCGCCAACCCAGCTGCTCGCATACTTTGAGCGTGAGGCGGAGCCCTGGGAGGCGCTGTCGTTCACTAAGCTTCGTTTCCTCGTTGGGGCGCACGATTTAGAAAAGAGGGTGCTCGCGGTCACGCAAACGCTGTTTCGACGGTTTGCATCGGAGCCGGGTTTTCTGGCCTCGCTGACTGCCATGCGAACAAAGCTCGAAACCATGGATGGCGGAGGGGTCAGCCTGAAGAATTCCGCAGGCGCTATCTACGACGTAGATTTCCTGACAGGCTACTTGTTGATCAAACATTCCCTACCCAACAAAGGTGGGACTCTGCGTGACCGGCTATGGCGATGCGCGGCGAGCGGACTTATCAACAAATCGGATGCTGCCGTCCTTGATCATGCAACGGAGTTGTTGCGAACCGTCGAGCACGTTGTTCGGCTGGTAGTTGGACGCCCAAGCAAATGGCTGCCTTCGACGGAATATGCCTATCGAATGACCGAAAAACTTGCTTCGCAGATTCTGCGCAGGGATTTTTCCGATGGCCTTGAGGCGGAGCTGCAGCGCAGTTGCAGCCAAGTACGTGCGATCTACATGCGTGTGTTTAGTGCGTCTGAGATGCAGTAACTCCGGTTGGAGCCTGATGGGGCGTCGCTAGCCGACTTATGATCCACACAATCAAGGCTAAAAGGGCCCCCAAGAAGGCTAGGGGGGCTACGAACACCAGGAATGTCCACCCCGGCCCGCCCAGCGAGGCAATATCGCCGCCGACGGTAGCGGACTCTTGTTTCCGAACGGTTCCGGCGATCGCCGCGACGTCGCCACCGACATTTGCCTGATCCGCGAGTCGAACATCGCCCCTTAGAGTCGCGATATCACCTTTCAACTGTGCCCCGGTCTCGACGACGACCTCACCGTTCAAAGCAAAGACGTCTCCGGTGACTGTGCCGCGGATGTAGATGGAGCAATTCAGACAAGTAACATCACCGAAGGTTTCGCCGGCAGCAACGTGGATGTCATGACCAAAGCGAAATTGCTCAGGAAAAGAAGCCGCGAACGCTGGTGTAACTGCCAGGGCCAGCAACGAAAGTACAAGGATGCGCACAGGGGAATTGGACATGCCGTCCTCCGTGAAGGACCATGATAGCTCATCAGGTGAGGTGAGAAAACGTGCAAGGTTCACTTAGTAGGAACAGGAGGATGCTTGGAATCCAGGCAGTAGTTTCTGACCACCCCAAAGCCGGTCACGCTGATGTGAACGATAGATACCCAGCGCTCAAGTTTGTGATGACGTGTGCGGTGCATCCAATAGGAAAGACCGATTGAGGCAGCGGTACCCGCAGCCTCAACCGCGGCAAACGCGGCAGAGTTGTTCACCACATCATCGGGCAAGAGAATCTCTTCTCTTCCTCGTGCCTGCATGTTGCGAGTTGAGGCATAGTCCAGGCCGCGAAGTACTCCTACTCCGATAAAAAGCAGTGTGTTGGTCCGATCCCAGAAAGCGTGAGAGGGTGCGATTTCGTTGGTTTCTGCAACGGTAGAATTCACATCCGCCAGCAGATTCGGCGAGGCTCGAGCGTCTTGACTCAGGCCCAAGGCACCGAGAGTGAGCCACACAATTACGATACAGACCACGTAGATTGTTCGGGAGAACACGCAGCGCGATTGTCTCACACCAATGAAATACGCAAAGATGCCAGCAGTAACCAAGTTTTTGCGCGCCCCGCGATTTCCTTGATGTTCAAGCCACACCGTATAATGGCGGTTTCATTCTTGATGTGTGGAGGCTCATGATGGCGGCTTCATATAACGGCGTTCCCGTGCCTGCGAATGGTGCAAAGATTTCTTACAGCAACGGACGATATGAGATTCCGGACTCCCCGATCATTCCGTTCATCGAAGGAGATGGCACCGGCCGGGATATTTGGAAAACTTCCTCTCGCGTGTTTGATGCCGCTGTGGAGAAAGCATATGGAGGTAAGCGTCGTATCGCCTGGTATGAAGTTTTCGCTGGTGAAAAAGCGATGTCGAAATTCGGAACGTGGCTGCCGGACGATACGGTGAATGCAATCCGGGATTTCCGTGTCGCGATCAAAGGGCCACTTACAACGCCGGTTGGCGGCGGGATTCGCTCGTTGAACGTGGCGTTGCGGCAGTTGCTTGATCTGTATGCCTGCGTCCGTCCTGTGAAGTATTACAAAGGTACGCCTTCCCCTGTGAAGCATCCGGAGCGGATGGATGTTGTGATCTATCGGGAGAATACCGAGGATGTCTATGCCGGAGTGGAGTGGGAGCAAGGGACACCTGAAGTCGCAAAGCTGATTGAGTTTCTGAATAAGGACATGCTGAAGGGCGGCAAGAAACAGATCCGTCTGGATTCAGGTGTTGGCATCAAGCCGATTTCGATTACAGGCACCAAGCGACTGGTTCGCATGGCGATTCAATTTGCATTATCCAGCGGACGTAAAACAGTAACACTCGTGCACAAGGGAAATATTCAGAAGTTTACGGAGGGTGCGTTTCGTAAGTGGGGATACGAACTTGCCACCGAAGAATTTCGAGATAGAGTTGTCACCGAGCGTGAAAGCTGGATCCTCGACAACAAGGACCGAAATCCTAATCTTACCGTTGAAGAGAATGCGGCGCTGATCGAGCCAGGCATGGAGTTCGCCCCACCGGAGTTTCGCAAGGCGGTTTGCCAGGAAGTGAAGAATGTGTTGGATGAGATCTACAGCACACACGGCAAGGGAGCCTGGAAAAAGAAGTTGATGATCAATGATCGAATCGCGGATTCGATTTTCCAGCAAGTGGTCACGCGAGCGGATGAGTACTCCGTCCTAGCCACTCCAAACTTGAATGGCGACTACATTTCTGATGCGTGCGCTGCCCAGGTTGGGGGATTGGGCATTGCGCCGGGAGCAAACATCGGAGATGGTTACGCCTGCTTTGAGGCAACGCACGGGACAGCTCCGAAGTATGCCGACAAAGATGTGATCAACCCGGGTTCGGTCATTCTCTCGGGCGTGATGATGTTCCGATTCTTAGGCTGGAATGAAGCTGCCGATCTCATTGAGAATGGGATGGAACGCACTATCCTGCAAAAGAAAGTGACCTACGATTTCGAACGCCTGATGGAAGGCGCAACCAAGGTCTCAACCAGCGAATTCGGAAGTTGCATTATTCAGAACATGGACGTCCGGGTGCCGGCAGCCGTTTAAGCTCAGGATTATTTCAGTCACAATCTCTCGTATCACTAATGGAAAGGGGCATTCATGCGTAACAAGATCACGATTGTGGGCTCAGGCAATGTGGGAGCTACAGCCGCGCACTGGGTGGCGTCAAAGGAACTGGCGGACGTCGTCCTTATCGACATCATTGAGGGTGTTCCTCAAGGAAAAGGGCTGGATCTGCTCGAGGCCATGCCGATAGAAAAGCGCGACTCACACGTGATGGGCACGAATGACTACGCAGATACTGCCGACTCCGATATCGTCGTGATAACGGCAGGAATTCCTCGCAAGCCGGGCATGAGCCGAGATGACCTTCTCAACACCAATCACAAGATCATGAATGATGTGGTCAGCAAGGTAGTTGAACGTTCTCCTGACTGCATTCTGATCATCGTTTCAAATCCGCTAGACGCCATGGCACAAGCCGCTTTCAAGATGAGCGGATTTCCGCGCGAGCGGGTAATCGGCATGGCTGGTGTACTGGATTCAGCGCGATTCCGTGCCTTCATTGCGGAGGAATTGGACGTGAGTGTGGAGAACGTAACTGCGTTCGTGCTTGGAGGACATGGCGACACCATGGTGCCGCTGGCCCGGTACTCAACTGTTGCGGGCATTCCAATCACTGAGTTGATGGATTCGGCTACCGTAGAACGATTGGTGCAGCGGACGCGCGATGGAGGGGCCGAGATCGTCAAGCACCTCAAGACAGGCAGTGCCTATTACGCGCCTTCTGCGGCCGTTACGGAAATGGCTGAAGCCATTCTTAAGGACAAGAAGAAGATCCTGCCCTGCGCGGTTTATCTGCAAGGGGAATATGGAATCAACGGCCTTTTCGTAGGAGTTCCAGCGAAGCTGGGGGCTAAGGGCATTGAGCAGGTGGTTCAGATTAAGCTCACCGCAGACGAAAAAGCCGCACTGGAGAAAAGTGCGGCGGCGGTGAAGGAACTTGTGGCGGTTATAGGCGTTTAGGGACAGTCGTCAGTCCTCAGCCACAGGCGAATTTGGCCTACCTAGCTTTGGTTTCTGCTGTAGCTGGCTTCGGAACTTTTACTGCGCCGATTGCGTATATGTAGCAACGAGGCGCTTGTGAGGGCATATCTAAGCCACATATCGACGGCCGCCTGGGCAATCGTGGCTCTGCCGGCCCTACTTATTGTTTACCGTGTTACGGCGGTCCTCTTGCCGATCATCCTGAAGACTGTAGTACCGCAGACGGTGCGCGCAGTACTCCACATTCTCTAGCCCGTCATTCCCGAAGTGAACGCGGTCAAGCCGTAGCCGCTACAATGTTTGACAGTGGCATTGAATCCGCAACACACGAATTTGGACGAACTCTGGATGCAGGAGGCACTCCGGTGCGCCGAGCGCGCCCTGGAGGGAGGCGAGGTACCTGTCGGAGCTATCGTCGTCCTTGATGGCCAGATCGTCGGCCGAGGCTGGAATCGGAACATCACTGATTTCGATCCGACAGCCCACGCAGAGATAGTAGCTCTACGCGAGGCCGGTAAAACCGTTGGTAACCATCGGCTGGGAGTGTGCGAACTGTTTGTTACAATTGAACCTTGCGCGATGTGCGCCGGCGCAATGATTCACGCGCGGATTCGACGGTTGATATACGGGGCGGACGATCCCAAGGCGGGAGCGGCAGGGTCCGTGATGAAAATTGTCAACAACCCCCGGCTGAATCACATCATGGAAGTAAGCGGCGGTGTACTGGCAGGTCAGAGCGCGGAGATTCTGCAAGCATTCTTTCGCGAGAGGCGGGTCGCAGCAAGCGGCAAGCCAGGAGATTTGGAAATTTAGCCTTCCACCAATAACGGTTTTCCATGCGGAGAGGTGCGTGAGTGGTTGAAACGATCCGCCTCGAAAGCGGACATACCTTAACGGGTATCGGGGGTTCAAATCCCTCCCTCTCCGCCACTTCCTAGCCGACCTTTCCATTCATTAGAACTCGATCCTACTTTCACAAACTTTTTACAACTGCTCTGTTCCCGGCAGTACCGATTCTGCTTCTTACCGGTATATAGTTCCGAAATTCAGGTGACCATGAAGAAAGCTCGCGTTGCCGTATGCGGCGTGTTTTTCTGCACTGCTACTCTTGCGGTCGCGCAGATGCACGATGTCGTGCTTGAATTTCAACCAGCGAAAACAGTTGTCAACTACACTCTGGGCGCCTCCCTACACACAGTTCACGGCACCTTCCAACTGAAGCGTGGCAGGATTCAGTACAGCCTGGGGAACGGCTCGATTAGCGGTGAGATCGTCATTGATGCGACGACCGGTCAAAGTGGCAACGACGGGCGCGACCACAAGATGCATGAGGAGATTATCGAGAGCGGCAAGTATTCGGAAATCACGTTTCGACCAGATCGTGTGGAAGGCAGGTTGGTCGCTGAAAAGTCTTCTACACTTCAGGTTCACGGCATGTTCAGCGTCCACGGGGCCGAACATGAAGTTACCCTGCCCATCCAGGTGCAGATTAGCTCATCACAGTGGAGTGTAGACACAAACTTCCAGATTCCCTATCTGAAATGGGGCATGAAGAATCCGAGCAAGTTCCTGCTGCGCGTTGAACCAGAAGTGGCTATCGCAATTCATGCCACAGGAGCCGTGAACGGACCGGTCCATCCCTGAACGTGCGACAAGCTCAGCTACGGCTTCACGACCTGAAGATTGTTCTGTACCGAGAAGATTCCCGATACGCTGTTCGCACGGATGTTGGCAATATTCTTGTCGGTGTCGTTGTCGACCACCCCTTCCAGTGTGACACGTCCAGACTTCACGATAATCCGGATCGGTTTCTGCACACCTAGAGCGTACTTCTGCAGCGGAGCGTAGCCGTAGATTGCGCGATACAACTGAAGCCGCAGACGATCGTCCTGAGAGGACGGGGGCAGGACATCAATCTGGTTATCAATATGTTCAACACCTTCCACGCCCTTTACCGCGGCTTCCGCATCCGATTTCAGAATTGGGCGTGTTACCTGGCCAAGCAGAGTGACGTCATAACCATCCACCTTGAACGCAAGGTAGTCGAACACGTTCGTGTTCGGCATCATGAGGAGTTCATGGCGTACTTCCTTGATGATGCGGTTTGTCGCCGCCGGCGAGGCTTGCCCGCGCTGCTGATCGTTGGCGGGTGGCGGGGAGAGCTGAGCAGGTGCCTTGGCCTCGTTCTGGGCAGAGCAGGCGCCAATCGCAATCATCAATAGAAAAACTGGAATTTTCATTGTTTCCCTCCGCAGGGAGCTTTTTTGAGATGCCACAGCGTGCCCGGGGTATGCTTCTAACTAATGCCATTCCGATAGTGAATGCTAGCTCGCAGCCTTAGTTTTTGCTGTAGTACTCGCGGTATTTAGTTCCGCAACCGCACGGTGGGCTTGATCGATGGCAGCATCTGTATATGCGCTCGCGCCAGCATCGGAGTTTGCAATCACGATCCTCCCGATTCGTTGACGACCGAGCACCCATGGCTCCTGCCCTTCAGGCCAATCAGGATCGAATAAGGAGTTTGGACCAAAGGCATATCCATGGGCCCAGCGATTAACGGTGATGCCGGATATGTCGCGCGCGGGATCGAAACCTCCGTCGGCGAGCATTCGTCCCAATTGATCACGGATATTGCGCTCAAAAGTTGAAAACGGCGTACGCAACAACTCTGCGCGGCCTGCCCGGTGCTGTTCCCGTTCGGAGAGGCCGGGCTTACAGGGCGTTCGCAACATGAACAGAACCATCGGTTCCGATGGATCGCTTCCGAACTTGTAGTCGCCCAGGCTGACCGGAAAATCCAAGGCGGTGTAAGGGTGGTAGCTTCCGGGGGCCACGATGGCGTCCACCCCGAGTTTGTCGAAGGCCGTCCAGTTTCGAATCGCCGTGTGAGTATAGACCAGCGGCGTCTTCACCAAGTACGAGAGTGCCTCTTTCTGCCTGGCGGGAACATCCGGACAAATGTAAGGGATCATCCCGTTGTAGCAAGCGAGAACACATGCGGTGCCGTGGACCATTCGCAGCGTCCCGCGATTCATGTAGGCGATGTCCACTTCTTTGGCGGAATCAATTGAACCGTTGTGCGCCACATGCACGGCCGTGCTATTCAGGCGAATGCGCACTGGCGACGAAGGCTGATCCAAGCGCGAGTAGTCTGCGTTCGCGACGACGATGTCCTCCATCGTGCTGCCCGGAATCGATCCCGGAATCAGGGACCGAACCAGCAGCCGTGCGATGGATGCATTGCCGTCGGGAAAATGGAAGATGTATGGGTCTTCCCTGTCACTAGGCTCCAAATCCATGCCCTGAAAACCAGGGAAGCTGATGGAGCCATATTCATCTCCAGTGATGTAGCAAGTAAAGGCAGAGACAGCGTCGATGCCGACGCCGAACATGTCGTTGGTGTAAGTATGGAAAAAATACAAAACGTCGGGAGAGGCCTTGCAGATTTTCGTTAAGTAATCGGCGTAGCTGATCTTGGCAAGCTTCGCCCGTTTTTCGTTGCGAGAGAGACCGGGATAGTAGTCCACCTTTTCGGTAAACAGGCGCTCGATATCCTGCTTGGCATCGGCAGACATCGGCGTTTTGGCCATGAATTCTTTCCATGGGAGCACTCCCATACCCGCAACTAGACGATCCACGCCAAAAGTTTCCTTATCGAAGAAGACTCCGGTAGCCAGCTTGTGAGAGGAATAAAGCTTTTGGTCATAAGCCTTGTAGAACTTGCTGATATCAATCCCAAGTTCCTTCAGCAATCCCATGGCTACGGCGCTGTAAACGGAAGGAGTATCGATGGACTGGGTTCCCCCGTAGGCCAGCATCATCCTACTGCCAACCTGGAATTCGTTGCGCTTGGCGTGACCGCCGAAGTCATCATGATTGTCTAGGATCAAGATCCGAGCATTCTGCCCCGCAGTCTTTCGGTAAAAATAGGCTGCTGCAAGGCCACTGATGCCCCCTCCCACGATCACGAGATCGTAGGTTTCGCCGGTGTCTTCCGGCTTTCCGGAACTGTCCCAGGAATCGCCATCGCGCATTGCGTGCGCATACGTAAAGCTCCCGTCGTGGTTGCCACGCATGCCCATCAGGGCGGGCGGATAGTAGGCGGGAGATTGCGGACTAGAAGACTCTGCTTGCGCCATGGCCTCCATCCAAGCCGGCAACGATACGAGGGCACTGGCACCCAGTGCTACGCCGTTTAGAAAGTCACGCCGCGTGATCGGGCACTGCATTCCTAATTCTTTGTCTTTGCTGTCTTGGTTGCTCATCGTGGTCCAGAGTATCTGTTTGCGGAGGAGGTGATTATAGACCTTGGAGTATGCCTGCTGTAAAAGGCCAGCGGTTGCCGCTGGCGGACACCTTAGAGGTAAAAACAAAGGCGCCACGCGGGCGCCGTTGGGTATCAAACTCTGGTGAACTACCGGTTATCCATCGGCTTGTAACGTTGCGGATATTTGGGACCGATGTAGTCTGCTCGAGGACGGATCAGGCGGTTATCTTCCAGTTGCTCCATCACATGAGCAGTCCAGCCGCTAATTCGCGAGACGGCAAACACAGGCGTGAACAGATCCACGTCGATCCCCAGGGTGTGATAGGTGGAAGCGGAGTAGAAGTCCACGTTTGCGTTTAGTTTCTTGTCAGCCTTGATGAATTTCTCAATGGCGTTAGAGAAGTCGAACCACTTGGTTTCACCGCTTGACTTGCCAAGATCCTGTGACATCTTCCTCAGGTGAGTGGCACGAGGATCTTCGGTGTGGTAGACGCGATGGCCGAAGCCCGGGATTTTCTTCTTCTGCGCCAGCATTCCCTTGATGTACTCGACAGCATCCGCACCTGACTGGTCGATGGCCTCGAGAATGTGAAACACGGCCTCGTTCGCGCCGCCGTGCAATGGACCTTTCAAACAACCGATGGCGGAAGTCATCGCAGAATGCATGTCGGAAAGAGTGGCGGCGGTCACACGCGCAGCAAACGTCGACGCGTTCAGTTCGTGATCGGCATGCAGGATGAGCGCGATGTCGAGCGCACGCTCAGCGGTTGCGGAAGGCGGAGTGCCATTCAACATCAGCAGGAAGTTCGCTGCGTGAGACAAGGAACGGTCTGGTTCAACAACGGGCTTTCCTTTTCGAATGCGGTCGTAGGCTGCAACGATCATAGCCACCTGAGACGTTAAGCGAATTGCCTTGTGCAGGTTGGCTTCCTTGTCGTTGTTCTTCTCCTCAGGGTCGAAGAAAGAAAGCGTCGATACCATCGTCCGCAGGACGTCCATAGGAAGAGCGTGCTTCGGCACCAATTGCAGGCGATGAATGATCGAATTGTCGAGCTTGCGCTCCTCCGCCATCCGTTGGCGGAGGTCGCGTAATTCAGAGCGGCTGGGAAGATGGCCAAACCAGAGCAGATAGCATGTCTCTTCAAACGTGGAATTGTCGGCCAATTCGTGAATATCGATGCCGCGGTACGCCAAAACGCCCCGGTCCCCGTCTATGTAGCAGATGCTGGAGGTGGTCGCGACCACTCCCTCCAGGCCTTTGGGGGCGCTTGTGGTAGTCAGGCTGGACATGGTGCCTCGCTGAACTCCTGGAATTAGATTGCAAACCGCACTGGAAGGTCGAAGGAAAGTGCCGTCGCAATTCATTTTATACGCCAAATGCGCCCAAGTTTCCAATGTCGGTCGGCGCTTGCAACGGTTCAAGAAAGGTGCGGTCCAGCAATCCCGAGATAGGCAAAAGATGTGACAGTTCTGCCCTTTCCCGGATGGGATGAAGCGCAGCTTCACTCGAGAAAAGGTAAACTAAAGAGTTTGCCTCTTCACGAAATAATGTCCTGATCGAAGGAGTTGTTCATGAAACGGTTGTTGCTCGTGCTATTCCCAGTATTCATCTTGCTTTCGTCAGTGGCAAACGCTGATGAGGGTATGTGGCTTTATAACGCCTTTCCCAAAGATAAGGTTCAGACCAAGTATCATTTCGAACCATCGCAGGCTTGGCTTGATCATGTAAGGCTGTCATCCGTCCGTTTTAATAATGGGGGGTCGGGATCCTTCGTTTCTGCTGATGGACTCACCTTTACCAACCACCATGTGGGCGCGGAGTGCATTCAACAGCTATCCACTGGTGGCAAGGACTACATCAAGTCAGGATTCTATGCCGCCAGCCAAGCAGATGAGGCCAGGTGTCCAAGCCTCGAACTAAATCAACTGGTTTCAATTGAAGACGTCAGTGCCAGAGTGCATGATGCCGTCAAGCCGGGTATGTCGTCAGCTGCATCGGGACAGGCAGAGCGCTCAGCGATGTCCACCATCGAAAAGGAGTGCACCGCATCGACAGGACTGCGATGCGATGTAATCACCTTCTACTCCGGGTCCGTGTACCACCTGTACCGCTACAAAAAGTACACCGATGTCCGCCTGGTATTTGCGCCGGAATTTGACATGGCCTTCTTCGGAGGCGATCCCGACAACTTCACATATCCGCGCTATGACCTCGATGTAACTTTCTTTCGAGTGTATGAGAACAATAAGCCCGCCCATATCGAACACTACTTGAAATGGTCCAGCAAGGGCGTGAAGGATGGCGATCTGATCTTCGTCTCAGGAAATCCAGGATCGACTGCTCGCCTGAAGACTATGTCGCAACTTGAATACTTTCGCGACGTTGACTACCCGTCACGCTTCGAAAACTACAAGCGACGGATCAAGCTCTTGCAGGATTTCGCGTCCCAATCGGAGGAGAATGCTCGCATCTCCAAGGAGGATCTCTTCTCTTATCAAAATGCTCTCAAGGCCTTCACCGGTTACCAACAAGCACTGCTAGACAAATCGCTAATGCAAAAGAAGAGCAGCGATGAAGAAAAGCTTTATTCCGAGTTCAAGACCGATAGCAAGAATGCAGGGGCCGACCCCTGGGCGAACATCGCGGCGGCAATGAAGGTTCAGCGGGAGATTTACCTGCCTCTTACATATGTGGAACGCTTGCGAGGATTCAACTCGGAACTCGCACAGTTTGCGAGATGGATTGTGCGTGGAGCGACCGAGAGAACTCGCCCGAATGAGGTGCGTCAAAGGGAATTTCGAGATTCTGCGCTCCCCTCTTTGGAGCAAGAGCTATTCTCCACCGCACCGGTCTATAAGAATCTCGAAATCGTCAAACTGACAGACTCACTTTCGCAGATGGAACAGGCGTTCGGCGCATCCAACACTTCCCTTCAGGCTGCACTTCGAGGAAAGAGCGCGGGAGATGCTGCGAGCGAGCTAATAACGGATAGCAAGCTCGAGGATGTTGGCTATCGACGCCAACTCTGGGAAGGCGGCAAAGCCGCAGTAGATGCCAGCATGGACCCACTCATTGTCCTGATGCGAAATATCGATGGCGAAGCCCGCGCAGTTCGCAAGAACTACGAAGATAACGTAGAAGCAGTCGAGCGCCGAGAAGGAGCGGCAATCGCAAAGGCGAGATTCGCACAGCACGGTTTTACCGATCCTCCTGACGCTACGTTTACGATCCGCCTGAGCTACGGTCAGGTACGTGGTTACGAGGAAAACGGCGAGAAGATTCCATACTTCACACCAATGGGTGGCGCCTTCGAACATGCGGAAAAGAACGGCAACAAACCTCCTTACCAGCTTCCGGATAGCTGGTTGAAGGCCAGATCGAAGCTGAAATTGAAGACTCCCCTGAACTTTGTATCGACGGCGGACATCATTGGCGGGAACTCGGGCAGCCCTACGGTAGACCGGGCTGGAGAACTGGTGGGAATTATTTTCGACGGTAACATTCAATCGCTTGCCTGGAATTTTGCCTATACGGACACGCAGGCCCGAGCGGTTAGCGTCGATTCCCGCGGTATCCAGGAGGCATTGCGAACGGTCTACGGGGCCAGCCGCCTGGCCGACGAACTCACTAAAGGCCCGGGCGGGTCAAAATAGCCTTGATTCTGTTTAAGGGTCCGCCTGCTCAGTGGGCGGACCTTTTCTTTTTTGCAAAGCGCAGAAGATTCCGCGTTCCATTCGCGTGACAAAACCAAAGGTACATCGAACTGCCGATATCGCTCTTCCCTACTGCCTTCCCCGGTTACAATCGGGACGGATGGGCAAGATTACTAGCTTCGTTGTCGGCATGGTTTTTGCCGGGTGCTGTCTCGCGGCAGACAGCCCGCAAAACCTGCCCGTAGTCCCCTGCGGCGAGGGCAGCAAAGCCATGCCCGGCTGTAATCCTTCCCAAAAAGAGCTCAAAGATGCAAAACGAGCCTTTGAGAAAGGTCTGGAACTTCAGAAGAAGGACCACGCACCGGAAGCTTACCAGTACTTCACAACTGCGGCGCGCCTGGCGCCCCGCAATGTGGACTACGTAACCATGCGTGAAATGGCTCGGCAGCAACTGGTCTCGGATCATCTGGAGCGCGGAAACGACCGACTTCTGAAGGGCAAACAGGTTGAAGCACTGGCCGAGTTCCGTGGAGCGCTGGAGCTTGACCCGGATAACGAATTCGCGCAGCAACGCCTGAAGGATGCCATCCACGAGTGGGCTCCGCAGAAGCCATTGGCGCCTGTCACGGTGGTTGAATCGGAGGAATTGCACGTTACCCCGAAAGATCTGCAAAACGAGTTTCACTATCGCGGTGATGCTAGGACGCTTCTCGAACAAATAGCTAATTCTTATGGGCTGGTGGCTAGCTTTGACGACTCTGTCATCACCCGACAAGTCCGCTTCGATGTCGATGCTGCCAACTTCTACGATGCAATGAAGGTCGCGGCTGAGGTCACTAAGACTTTCTGGGTGCCCCTGTCTGAAAAGCAGATCTTCATTTCCGCCGATACTGCGGAGAATCGGCGGAAGTTTGACCGTATGAGCATGAGGACTTTTCAGTTGGCGGCGGGAAACGACCCCAAGGCATTACAGGAACTGGTCGCCCTGATGCGCCTGATATTCGAAATGCGCTTTGTTGTACCACAGCCGCAACAGAACAAAATCGTAGTTCGCGCGTCACAGCGCATGCTCGATGCCGCGACGGAGTTCATGGAGAACCTTGACCAATCGCGTCCGCAGGTGATGCTCGATGTGAATGTGTACGAGATCCACCACACGCTGACACGGGCCCTGGGTATTCACATTCCCAATCAATTCAAGCTCTTTAACATCCCAGCAGGAGCTTTGTTGGCCTTGGGTGGAGGAAATATCCAGGATCTGATCAATCAGTTGATCGCTGGAGGGGGCATAAACCAGGCCTCGTCCGACAGCGTCGCTGCTCTATTGGCTCAATTGCAAGGACAGCAGAACTCCATCTTCAGTCAGCCGGTAGCGACGTTCGGTGGAGGCTTGACGCTCATGGGGCTGACGCTCGATATGGCCTCTGTTACCGCTTCGCTCAATGAGAGCACGGTGAAGACGCTCGAGCATTCTTACCTGCGGGCTGCGCAGGGGGACCAGGCGTCGCTACACGTCGGATCTCGTTACCCGATCCTGAATGCCAGCTTTGCTCCCGTATTCAATACGCCGGCCATTTCGCAGGTCATCCAGAACAACAGCTTTCAGGCAGCATTTCCTTCGTTCAGCTATGAAGACATCGGCCTAACATTAAAGGCCAAGCCTTCGGTAAATGCGTCACAGGATGTAAGCATTGACCTGCAATTGCAATTTCGCTCGCTGGGTGGGACGAGCCTAAACGGTGTGCCTATCATCTCCAATCGTGAGTACAACGCCAGTATTGTCTTGAAGAGCGGCGAACCTGCTGTGATCGCCGGCTCCGTATCCCAAAGCGAACAGCGTTCCCTGGCAGGGATTCCTGGATTGAGCGTTGTTCCCGGACTAAGCCACCTGGTTTCGACCAACAACAAGCAGGAGGATGACGACGAACTGCTGATTGTCGTCACGCCCCACGTTATGACAGAAGGCAAGGGTGGTCCGTCAGAGGTCTGGCTGTCGAATTAGCCTTAAGGATAAAGATCCGGAGATCAATCCTTTCCCTTCTTTGCAGCGTACTCGGTTACCATCTTCAGGACCTCATACTGATTCGCACCGATAGGAACACGCCGTCCGTTCACAAAAGCGGTCGGGGTAGCTGTAACGTCGAGCGACTTGCCCAGTTCGATCGAACGCTCCACGCGTCCCGCAGTTTCCGGCTTATCGGCGCAAGCAGCAGCGTCGCTGCCCTTCACGCCAGCAACATCCGCGAAACCCTTCAGTTTCTCGTCAGCATTCGAGCTATTGATGTCTGCCTGCGCGTCATAGACGCTTTGGATAAACTTCCAGAAGGCATCGTTATTGGCTCGTCCAACGCAGTCTGCGTAATAGGCAGCCTTTTGTGCCCATTCATGCATGGGCAGAGGAAAGTGCTGGAAAATCACACGCACGTTCTTCTCTTCGGTTAGCAGCTTATCGACCGACGGCTGTGCCTGTTTGCAGTGGGGGCACTGCAAGTCGCTGAATTCTACGATCGTGACCGGAGCATCGGCAGGACCGCGCGAAGGCCCGTTGATTCCCTTCTCCAATTTCTGCCTGGCTTCTGTAAACGGGTGTTCGCCAAACGGGATGATTTCGCCGGTGAGAGCGTGCTTGCCGTCCGGCGTCACATAGAGCTTGTTCCCTTGTTGCCCCTGCGGGTTGCTGATGACTACGTCAACTTCGGCCAACCCTCCTGGCGCGGGCTTTATGGCAGTCACCTTCCATGACAGTGTCTCATCGTAGCCAAACATCTGCTTCATGAATGCGTTCACGGTGTCTTCTGTCGGAAGACTCGCAGCCGTGGTCGGATGAGCTGCAGAGGATGTTGGGTGCGTAGGCGGAGTAGCCTTCTGTTGAGCTGACAACGAACCCATGCATAGCAAGACACAGGATAGGTGAAGAAGTCTACGGGACATGCGTTCCTTTCTGGTTTTTGGAGGACTGGAAATCAATGCGGTCGAACCGATTTCGGCAGGTTCGAAGAGTAATGATAAACGGGACGCGCATCATGCTCAAACATCCGACTTCGACGCAATCGGAAATCGCCGTCCGTAGCCGAAGGCTTTGGCAGAAATCTTGAGACCCGGTGCCGCCTGTTGACGTTTGTATTCACTGCGTTCGACCATCCGAATGACGTTTCTCACCAGGGCAATATCGAAACCGCGGTCTTTGGCGATCTGATGAGCCGAGTGGCCGTCTTCCACGTAATCTTCCAGAATCGCGTCAAGAGCGTCGTATGGTGGCAAACTGTCGCTGTCCTTCTGGTCAGGACGAAGCTCGGCCGACGGCGGTTTATCCAGAGTGCTTTGTGGAATAACTGGCTTGCGCGAGTTCACATAGTGGCTTAATCGATAAACCAGGGTTTTAGGTACATCCGAAATTACTGCCAAGCCTCCTACCATATCGCCATACAGCGTGCAGTAGCCAACGCCTAGTTCGCTCTTATTTCCGGTGCTCAGCACCAATGCGCCCAGCTTGTTCGAGAGCGCCATCAATAGTGTGCCGCGTGTACGCGATTGCAGATTCTCTTCGGTGACATCTTCTGCGCAGCCGGCGAACATTGTTTTGAGGGTGTTGCGGTAGCTCGTGAAAATGTCGGAAATCGGCAACAGCTCAAAGCGAATGCCAAGATTTGTGGCCAGAGCGCGAGCGTCGTCGATCGAACCTTGCGAAGAATACTGGCTCGGCATGGCGACGCCGATGACGTTCTCAGGGCCTAGAGCGTCGACCGCGATCACAGCCGTAAGCGCAGAATCGATGCCACCACTTAATCCAATAATGACCTGACGAAAGCCGCACTTGCGCACATAGTCGCGTGTACCAACGACCAACGCTGCATACACGGTTTCGTCTTCGCCTTCAATCTGATCATGCAGCTCTCCGGTCAAGGTATCGGAGTCAAAGTAGACAAGGTCTTCTTCAAACGACTTGCCGCGGGCGATCACGTTCCCGGAACGGTCGAGCACGAAGCTTGATCCGTCAAATACGAGGCTGTCGTTGCCGCCAACCTGATTCACCATCGCAACCGGAACCTGATAGGCGCGAGCGATACTCGCCAACATCTCGCGTCGAACCTTGCGCTTTCCCAGCCAGAAAGGCGAGGCGGAAATATTCAGCACAAAGTTGCCTCCAGCATGAACAAGCGCCTCGACCGGGTCGAACGTATATAGGCGTTTATTCCAGTAGTGCTTGTCGTTCCACGCATCTTCGCAGATGGTGAGAGCCATCTGCTTGCCGCAAAATGGGAACAGCACCTGGCTCTTGGCCGGTGCGAAATTCCGCATTTCGTCGAAGACGTCGTAAGTGGGCAACAGCATCTTCGATTGCAGGAAGGCGACCTTCCCCTCCCGCAGGAGTGCGGCAGAATTCATGACGGACTTGCCCGTTTCAGCCTGTGCAGGAGTTGGCAGACCGCAGATCACAGCAATGCCGATAGTCTCCGCAGCGATTTTCTTGATCGCATCCTGAGAGTGAGTGACGAAGGAGGTGCGTTCTACAAGGTCAAGCGGCGGGTAGCCGCAGACCGACAGCTCAGGAAAAAGAATGAGGCCGGCGCCTGCGTCGCGGGCCCGCCGAGAGAAGTCGATTATCTTTTGCGAGTTCCCCTGGAAGTCACCAACGGTAGGATTGATCTGACCCAACGCAATCTTCACAGGTTAAGTGTAAAGCGGGTACTCGCGGCAGCCAAGACGACCCACCCCTCCCCCACCCCATCTAATGGAATGTTCACGTTAGCGGATTTTTCCCGCTAAAATCTTCCCGGGAAAAGACTTATAGCTAAAATCTTGGAATTGCAGGAGTTAGCTGCCGATTCTGCAAGATTCCGGGGCAAAATTTGCCAAATAAAGAACTTATCGGTCTTCCGGTTTATCGGTATTGCGGTATGACCATGCGGAAGCGCCGAACGCGGCGCCCCATCCCGAGTAGAGATTGTCAAAGAACGATTGCGGCTCCCCAAATGGGGAGCCGTGGTGTGTGCGTAGACACTTATGCAAGTGTAAGCATGCAGGAAGTATCTGGGGGTTGTCAGTGATGAGCGTCACAAAAGAGCAGCCTGTCAGTCGCCCGCTTCTAGTCGATATCAATTGATATTTCATGCACATCCTGAACTGGTCGCCTCACAGACAATTGGTAAGCCTTTCATACTGGACGGGATTTCATCACGTGAATAGATCCCCGGCGATGAAGCGCTGGGCCTTAGTTCGTCCGTTTGTGGCAGCAGCAGAATTTCTGCCTTTTTGAAACGTGAGACAAAGTCCCCGAATCTTGAACGGATAGGAGAAAATCCATGAAGATTACAGTTACGACTCCTACCGGTCACATCGGCAACAAACTCGCTAACCTACTTCTTGATCGACACTCCGATGTCACTGTGGTAGCCAGACATCCGGAGAAAGTAAAGGATCTGGCCAGCCGAGGCGCCAAAGTCATCCGCGGTGAGCACAGCGATCCCGCGGTGGTTGAGCAGGCGGTGCGCGGCGCCGACGCGCTGTTCTGGCTGACGCCTTCGGAGCCGACGTCGCACGATCCGTTGGGCCTCGCGCGCCGCATGGCCGAGGCTGGAGGCAGCGCTCTCCGCAAGCATCCGGATCTGCACGTGGTTCAGCTTTCAAGTGCAGGAGCATTTCTGCCCAGCGGCACAGGGCCGATTGTTGGACTGTACGAAACGGAAGAGAAGTTCCGCGATGCCGGGAAGAACATCGTCTCGCTGCGCCCGAACGAGTTCATGGAGAACGTGTTCTTCTCGCTGCCGACGATCGTTGCACAGGACAGCATCTACACGTCACTCCCGGGATCGGCGAGAGCGTGGTTCATTGCCACGCAAGACATCGCCGAGATTGCCGCTGAGTTTCTGCTGAAACCGATCGACGGTCATCATGTCATCGATCTCGTGGGCCCGCAGGAAGTTTCGCTGGATGAATGGGCTCGCATCGCCGGACAGGCCATCGGGAAGCAAATCCGCGTGGTCACCGTTCCTGGCGACAAGCTGAAGGCTGCAATGAGCCAGGCCGGAATGTCGTCGGAAATGGCAGCACTGCTGGTTGAAATGGAACAGGCATTCCCCGAGATCATGGGGCAATTCAAAGGTGAACAAAAACGTGTCGGCAAAGTTACATTTCCACAATTTGCCCGCGATGTGTTCGCGCCTGAATATAAGAAAGCCGTGCAATTGGCGGCGTAGTTGGTTCACAGTCCCGCATGTCGGCCGATTGAGATGAGGGACACCGAGCAGTTTTGGGGATTGAATGGAAGGCAAACTCAAACAACCTAATCACCCGGGTCTCGAACACTGCGAGACCCGGGCCACCCGGCCAAACCGTGGGAGGAGCGAGCTTCAACTGTTTCACGACTCCCTTGAGGTTGATTTCAGTCGCGGAGTGGTATTTGGGTCGTGCCTGGGCAAAGGAGGAAGCGGTAAGGAGAGGGTTTCCCAGCGCCTTGGGAGAAGGTGACCTACTCTTTCCGACCCGGTGCCCACCCAAGTAAGAATGCTCAAGCGTTGGCTTAGCCGCTGATGTTGGGCGTCGCGACGTCAACCGATTCCTGGCCAGCGGATTTGCGCGGGAGTACCCATCGGAACATTCCCTCTGTGCACAATCTCAGGATGGTTCGATAGTTCTCGGCCACGACCCGCAGCCACGCCGACTTCGTCAGCATCGGGAAATAGATTCCGCGAAAACAAAGGCGGGCCAGGAAAACATTGACGCGATCGCCAACGTGCTGATCGTCCAGCGCTGCCACTGCCCGGGCCAACGCTTCCGGGCTATAGGACTGAGCCCAGCCGTAGTTCACTTCAGCATGCGCTTCTTCGATCGTCATCCTCAGCGGGGTGTGCGCCATGGTGAATGGAACGAAATCCTTCCAGTGCCGGGGGCGGGTGAGTCGTCCCGAGGCTTCCAGTCGCTTGTACAAAGGCGTTGCGGGCAAAGGCGTGAGCAGTCCGAAGATCGGCAGGCCCGGCGGCCATGTGCGTATCTGCTCCAAGGTTCGTTCGGCGACTCCGGGGGTGTCGTTATCCATGCCGAAGATGAACGAAGTGATCGCGTAAATGTTGCGTTTTGCCAGACGCTTAAGCACAGCAGCATACTCTTCCGGCTTGTTGAATCCTTTATTCACGCCCTTCAGATTTACCGGATCAACCGACTCCATGCCGATAAAGATCCACTTGCCACCGGAGGCAGCGATCAGATCAACCAGTTCTTCGTCGCGCAGCAGATTGGCGCTAATCTGCGCTACCCAAAAGACCTGGGCCTTCGCCGCGATGATGTCACGCAGCAATGACTTGGTGCGCTTCACATTGATGGCAAAGTTGTCGTCGATGAAGAAAACCGCGATCTGACCCTGCTCTTTGCGGGAGCGGGCTTTCAGCAGGAGCAACTCGTTGACGACGCTTTCATTGGTGCGGAACCGAATGGAGTCGCCAAAAAAACCGGTGACGGTGCAGAACTCGCAGCCGTAAGGACAGCCTCGTCCCGACTCAACTGGCACGATGCGAAATGTTCCCCAACCTTCCTGGAAATCTTTGAGCAAGGTGTGCATGAGTTTGGGAACTAGATTGAACTGGCTGAGGTCAAGCTTGTCCCAGGGAATCGTCGGATAGGGATTCAGGGAAGGCTTGCGCTCCTTGCCCGTGCCGTCAACAGGCGCGTAGATTTCTTTTAGCTCGCCGCGAACCGCATCGTTCACGATCAGCGGCCAGGTCTCATCGGCTTCTCCCAAGGCAACGGCATCGGCATGGCGCGGTCCACCATCGCGCCCGAGTGCTTCGTCGGCCTCTTCGGTCACGTGCGGACCTCCCATGACTACCGGAACTCCCGTCGCCCGAATGGCGTCAGCCATGCGATACGCCCTGGCGACCATCCTTGTCATGGCACCGATACCAACCAGTCCGATCTTCTGATCGCGGACGAATTGCGCAATTTGGTTTTCGTCCATAGGTTGCGCATTGCCATCGACCAGCAAGACTTCATGTTCGGCAGGTGTGAGTGCTTGCAGCAGGAACATCCAGAGGTGGGGCATGAAGTTGCGGGTAACCCCATTGTCAGGGTTGTAGAGGAGAATTCGCATGACGCTCCTAATGGGTCTTGCTAACTAAAGCTGGTGTTTGACGTGGCGCGGCGGCCAGTCATTCACGGATAACCTCATCAACGTGGATGGTGTCAAAAACTCATCGTTGGCGTACACGCCACGGTCCTTTGCTCTCTGCGGGTCTTAGGCGGGGGCGATAGGAGTTTTCTTCTTTCGCAGACCTTCTGACTCTTGCCGTTCAAATTCCGCTTGGCGATGTCGGGTAGCATCTCTGGGGTCAGTTCCCGCCTTCAGATGCGATCTCTCAATGAAGTAGCGCCACCCTTCATGATGGTCTGTCGAGTCTTGCCAGGTTTCAAGCTTCCGCAATGTTGATTCTGCTCTCAGCTTGCCTTTGACCACTTCGACCACTCCCGCCGAACGGTAGGTCCGGATGTTATGCCGGATGATAGCGTAGGTGGAGGTGAGGTCGTCGCGTGTCACTGAGAATCCATGCACAGAATTAGATCTGTTCGAGTAAGAATTCTGAAAAAGGCGATCTCAAGAGGAATCGCCTTTTTTCGCAACTGTGCCAGCTCAGACAGGTCGCACGTTTTCCGCTTGCCAGCCCTTCGGGCCCTTCGTCACCTCGAATTGCACAGTCTGACCCTCTTGCAGGCTCCTGAAACCGCCCGACTGGATCGCAGAAAAGTGCACAAAGACATCTTCACCGTTTTCACGGCTGATGAAACCGAAGCCCTTGGCGTCGTTGAACCACTTTACCGTTCCTTGTTCTGCCATATTGATACTAGTGTTCCTTTCGATTGTTTACGCTGGAGAGATTCGGAGGTACTGAGGAGAGTACTGGCTGTTAAGGCGAGTGCTGCTCACGACCGATTCGGTCTAACGCTCTAGGGCATCCTACGCGCCGAATGCATGATTAGCAACGCCATAAATGACACGTCGCGTGTGCCAATGCAATCATGCTCCCTCCAGGGATTCCGTCTGCGGTCTCGCTAGTTCCCTCACTATTGGATCAAGTCCGCAACGCCGCGAAGAGTCCTTCCACTTCGATTCCCCACGCCTCAAGTAACCATTCGGGAACGTAGCAGCGATTCCGGTTGCGTTCACACCATCGCCTCAACAGTGGTGAGGTTAAATACTGCTCGCGGGTGAGGCCCAATTGTTTAACTTCCCGCTCGAACTCGGTAAGAAGAGCAGGGAGATGAAGGGGTGTCTTCCCCCAATTCGGATTTCCGCGTTTACGTTTTTGAACTGATGAGGCGATGAGCGGAGGCACGGTCTTCAATCATACATCTTGGATGTGGAAGTCGCTGAAGCAGTCATCGCCATAGAATCGTTCCCATATGAGTAGCATATCGGGCCGTGCGTCGTGTCCGCGAATTTCGTTCCTGATGACCGGAGGAGTATATCCACAGGCCTAGCGGTCAGTTGGCGCAAAATCGCGATATCACTCACTGACCCCGAAAAAGGCGAATGGAAGGCGCAAGCTTGCGCTATCGCCTGTTAACAACAATCAAGAACACGTGTGGCCAATTTCCAGCCATGTGACCAATTTCACTGAACGGAGCAGATCGAAGGTGTTGTACTGGCTCTGAAATATCAGCAAGCATTTATGAGACATGCCTTCGTCCTAGCGTTGATTTCCGTTTTCGCGTGGATTCCTCCTGCGTTCGCTGCCTCACCCACATGGGCCAGGAAGGCGACGGTATTCCCTATGCAATGTGATCCCAAGGCCAAGGGGACATACAAGAATCAGACGCCGAGAACCGCTCTATCTTCATCGACCGCACCGTGCAAGGCGATCAACATTCCCTCGCCAGATAGCCTCAGCAACATCAAGGTGCAGTACCGGAACATTGGCGAAGACTTCATGACCGCATATCTCCTACTGAAGACGCCGACTGAAGAGCGGCGCGAAGTCGAGTTGCCCGATGGCTTCCAAGATGTCGATCTTTTATGGGCACCGGATTCTAAGAAATTCTTCGTGAACGGCGGTAATGGGGGCGGTTACTGGGGGTTCTGGGTCTACGTATATCTGATAAGCGATCCGAGGGTGCATGGTATCAGCATTGCTAGGGATGCCCAGCGTGACATGGTAGAGTCCTTCCCGCCCTGCAAGGCAACTTGGCTCGATCGAAAAACCTGTGAGGCCATGGAGAAGAACCCGGAGTACAACATGTCAGGCATCGACTGGGTAGGCGATGCATCTGCGATCGTGGTAATGGCTGAAGTGCCCTGTTCCGGCTCCAGCGGCGGCATTATGTGTCAGATTATGGGATATGAATTAGAAGTCCCGACGGGCAGAGTCGTCAAGAGAATGACAGCACGAGAATTCGCCGCCAATTGGCAAAAGAGCATGGCGTGGAAATTCCAGATTCCAGACCCGCCGCACTACTGCGATAAACCCTCCGACCGTACTAAGCCGGGTTGTGCAGGTCGTGACTAGTTGGAGAAAAATCCCTATAGCACTCATTGATCAAGTCCCGTTTCGGGCAAAGGTCAATGAGTGAAGTCGCCTGTTCTCAACAATTGACTTTCGGCTGGCATCAGCGACTCCCGTCCCCTACCATTAACCCGATGAAACATTCGCTCGAATT